>JBQTHK010000035.1:0-148675 GCA_052389935.1 Gemmatimonadota bacterium
GGGTCGCAGCACGAACACCTGCCCATCTCGACGGCGAATTCGCACTGCACCCTCACGCCGCGCCTTCTCGAGCACGCTTGCAAGCTGCTGACGCGCTTCTGAATATGTGAACTCCTTCATCGATCGACCTCCTCTGGCAGGCGCACTCTGGATGTACAGAGAGGCTTCGGAAGCGGGTTCGCACATACCCCTGCAGGCTGTTGCCCATGGGGCGGGGTAGGTGCCGGCATCGGTTTGATAGTAGCGCTGCTGGTCGCCCGCTAAGGTCGAGGCCGACCCGCAGCACTTCCTGAACTTCTTTCCGCTTCCGCAGAGGCAGGGTCGTTGCGTGCGGGGTTCGTCGTGTTCAGGACTTCAGTCTGTAGGCCCTGCGGCGTACCGCAACTATGGCAGGCCGGCCAGCCAGCGGCGGGCCGAGACCACCCGCACCGGCAATCCTGGCACGCGCCGGTCCACACCGTCGGTTCGTACCAGTTGAACTGCCGCAAGGTCCCCCATGGTTCGCTGAAAACGAATGAGCGCCGCGGTGGGTGTGACATCTGCAAGCTTCGCTTCCACGAGTAGCACTGGCTTCCGGGACTCGGTGATCAGAAAATCCACCTCACGCTTTTCCCGGTCGCGAATGTAGTGCAGGCCGAAGTCGCCATAGCCATGATCGCTCCAGTAATGCACCGCCTTGAGCAGGTGACTGGCGACCATGTTCTCAAAGCGTGCGCCTGCATCGGGTAGTTGGGACCAGTCCCATAGATACAGCTTTTGTTCCTTGCCCAGCGCCCGCGCGATCCGGCGAGTCCACGGCGCGATGCGGAACGTGTAGTACAGCCGATCCAGTGCTTCGAGCCAGTTGCTCACCGTGTCGTGTCCCACCTGCAGGTCTTCACGCAGGGCATTCACCGAGAGTGGTGATGCGACTCGCTCGGGAAGCAGCAGCGCGAGATGTTCGACGAGGGCAAGCAGGCGGATATTGGTGAGGTCGCGCAAGTCCTCGCGGATCAGCAGCTCGCGCCGGGTGTGGGCCCAGCGTTTGTGTTGTAGGTCGTTGTCCCGCAGAAAGGGCTCCGGAAACCCGCCTCGCCGCTCCAGCTGCTCCCAGCTGTCAGGCGCCGTCATGACGTCGAGTGCCAACCAGTCGGGAGGTCGTGCTGGGTTTGGGGGTGGGAGAGGAGGCTCGCCGCCCCTTGCCAGCTCGCCGATGCTCAGCGGGTGCAGCCTCATTCGTGCGGCTCGGCCGAGCAGGGAATCACCGCCTCGCTGATAGATATCGAGGCGAGCACTACCGGTAACGATGGTGGGGACCCGCGTTTCGCGGCGGTCGTAGAGTCCCTTGAGCCACGCTTTCCAGCGAGGGTACTTGTGGAGTTCGTCCAGGACGAGTGCTCCTGGCAAAGGCTTCCTGCTTCCCTCACCCGGAAACGAGCGATCCAGGATGGTCGACCGATCGTCGGCAACGTCCCAGTTGAGATACATCCCATCTGGCTGGTGGCCAAGCCATTCGCGGGCGAGCGTGGTCTTCCCAACCTGCCTCGGTCCTGAGAGCAGCACGAAGACTTCCTCAACGACGGAGGAGATGGCGGGGGTGAGGTAACGCGGTCCGAGGTCGGACATTGGCTTTAAGGCAACTTGAAAAAAGTCATGACATTTTGCAAGCCCCATGGAAGGCATCGTGGCAGGCAAGGCGGCCACGGGACACCGATGCGGTGGAACGGGATCGACCAGTAACTTCTCCGATCCGACAGCGCTGGACCGGGAATGGAGGTGGACGATGGCCTGGACCTTAATGGGGACCAGGCGAGGTCGCGTGGAATGGGGTGTGCTGTGAGTTCTCTAAACCAGCACTTTAGAATTCTCACATGCGCTTCATCCCCGGCTTGTCATCCCGATGCTCGAGCGCGCCACGTTGCATTCCCGGCTCGTCCGGACTGGCCCTCGATGCGCCCGCAAGACGACCGTTCTCATGGCGACGGTCTCGCAAAGCGGTGTCCCGGGCCAGACGTTCTTCATTGGATCCCGAGGCAGGATCGATTCGGTCCTCGTTGGCACCAGGAAGTCAAAATACCTCTACGATTCCCGCTTTCGTGTAACATCCGAGACCGATCCGGGGAACCACACAACGACTTACACCTACGACATTGATTTCGGAAACCAGAAGCTGACCACTGCGCCCGGGAATCGCACGGCCGAGCGCTGGTTCGACGGTTACGGGCGGACGAACCAGACAAAGGTCGCCAACATGCCGGTCCGGAACTTCACGTTCGACGTCTTCAACCGTGTGAAGACGATCATCGAGAACGGCTTCGCGACTGCGTACACCTACGGCGATATCGAAAACCTGACCACGGTTACCGACGCGGTCGGCAATGCCTACCAGTTCACATACAACGGGCTTGGCCAGGTAATTCAGGAAATCGACCCGCACGGCGCGGTGGAGTTCTCGCGTGTGGACCAGGAGGGTCGCTTCTCGACCTGGCTAAGCAGGGTCCCGGACGACACCGTCTTCACCAGTTACGACAAGTCACACCGCCCGACCGTACGAATCGCCAAGAGAAAACAGTACGCGATGCGGCGCGACTCGCTTTTCTACGACGCAGCCGGCCTGTGGGTCGCTGGCCATAACAGCGAATCACGCGACACCATCTTCACGGACAACACCGGCTGGACCACGAGCGTCATCACCAGGTTCGCCACCGACTGGAACAAGCGCATCGTCCGCAGCTACACCAAGGACAACCTGAACCGTGTGACCGGCGTCGCAGTCACGTTCCCCTCACCGATCCAGGCTACCACTCGCTACACCTACAGCGCGGTGGACGGCGTGATGACGTCGTGATACGGGATGCTCTGCTCCCGGTTGACGCGCCCTCGCCACAACACCCGTTTGCCAGCGACCGCACGGCACGCCAGATTGGCGCGACACCTCAATTCATGGATGCAGGCCCCGAACGAGTCAGCCCCGACCGGACCGGGTGAGGTCACAGTCCTCCTCCGCCAGGCTTCAGCCGGCGACCGCGAAGCGTTCTCCCGCCTCGTAACACTCGTCTACCGCGAACTCGGCAACCTGGCTCGCCTCCGACTCGGTCGCGAACGCACCGGCCACACACTCGGCACCACCGCTCTCGTCCACGAAGCTTACCTGCGTCTGGCAGACCAGAGTCGGATCGAATGGCAGAATCGCGAACAGTTCTTTGCCATTGCATCCGAAGCTATGCGAAGAATCCTCGTCGATCATGCCCGCGGACGCCTCCGCGAAAAACGTGGCGGGCGCCACGAACACCTGCCCCTTAACGAGGCCGAGGACATACCCGAACTCAGCCTCCTCATCGGCAATACCGACGCCGATCAACTGGTCGCACTCGACGAAGCACTCCACCGCCTGGCCGCTTTCAACCCCCAGGGAGCGCGTATAGTGCAGTACCGGTTCTTCGCCGGCCTTCAAAATGATGAGATCGCGCGCCTCCTCGACATCAGTGAGCGCTCCGTGCGACGGAGCTGGACCGCCGCGCGCGCCTGGCTCAAACGTGAAGTCGGATCTCAATGGCAGGGGGCCGGACCGAACGACACTGACTGAACCCGTCAGCTGATTATGGCGCAGACTTCGTCTCAACGATGGGCCAGAATCGAGGAACTCTGCGATGAGGCGCTGGCGCGCCCCGCCGCTGAGAGACGCCGTTTCCTCGAGGCAGCGTGTGCAGGTGATCCCGGACTCCTCGAAGAAGTGCAATCGCTGATCTCCGGCCTCGAGGATGACCCCGGCTTTCTCGAAAGCCCCATCGTTGGCGCAGCGCGCGACGAACCGGACGACTTCGCCGAGGGCTCCGTGATCGGCTCGTGCCGCATCGTGCGATCACTCGGCCGCGGTGGCATGGGCCACGTCTTCCTCGCCGTCCGCGAAGCCGAAGACGTCAGGCAGAACGTCGCCGTCAAGGTCATCCGCAGGGGAATGGACACCGACGCCGTGTTGCGCCGCTTCCGGCTCGAGCGACGCATCCTCGCCAGCCTCGACCACCCCAACGTAGCCAGGCTCCTCGACGCAGGAGCCACGCCAGACGGCCGTCCCTTCTTTGTGATGGAGTTCGTGGACGGGACGCCACTAACGGAGTACTGCACCACGATGAAGCTCGGACTCCGCCAGCGAGTGGAACTCGTCGAACGAATCTGCCAGGCCGTGCAGCACATTCACCAGCATCTCGTCGTCCACCGCGACCTCAAGCCCCGCAACATCCTGGTCACGTCGGATGGGACCCCGAAGATTCTCGACTTCGGCATCGGGAAGGTCCTGGGAGGAGATTCCGACGCCCTGGGCCCGGGAGTCGATACGGAGACAGACGTCCGACTGCTCACTCCTGACTATGCAGCTCCCGAGCAGATAACCGGCGGCCCGATCACAACCGCGACAGACGTCCACGCGCTGGGAGTGATTCTCTTCGAGCTGCTGACCGGCAGTCATCCATGGTCCTCCACGCCACTCACGCGAACTCAACTCGAGCGCGCCGTTCTCGAAACCGAGCCCGTCAAACCGAGCTCGATTGTCATGAAAGCGACCGGATCAGCGCGTCTGCCTGCCGGTTCACCCCCGGCAGGGCTGCGCCGGCAGTTGTCGGGTGATCTCGACAACATCGCACTGATGGCGCTGCGCAAGGACCCGGCTCGGCGCTACCCATCGGCCGCGGCTCTTGCTGAGGACCTTTCGAGACATCTCAACGGCCTGCCCGTCCGGGCCCGCGCTGACACGCTCGCGTATCGCTCTCAGAAGTTTGTCAGCCGCAATCTGGCCGCGGTCATGGCCGGCACCTCGGTCGCAATCGCCCTGGTGACCACCAGCATCGTCACTGTCGTGCAGTCGAGACGCGTCGGGCGCGAATCCGCTCAGGTAGCACTCGAACGTGACAAGGCGCTCGAAGTCCGCGGCTTCCTGATGGAGATATTCGGAGCCAGCGGAGCGGACCGGGCCGCCGGCGATACGCTCACAGCCCGGCAGCTCCTCGACCTCCAGGCATCACAGGTCGATCGGACGTACGCGAGCCGGCCCCTCGTCCGCGCCGACATGCTTGAAGCGCTCTCGGACGGTTACGACCGTTTGGGGTTGTACGCCCGCGCCGAGTCGCTGTCAGCTGTTGCTCTCAACATCCGCAGGGCGCTCCTGCCGCGGGATCACCCCGACGTCGCTGCCTCCCTGTCCGCGCTCGGATGGATCACACACGAGCGTGGTCAGTCCCGTGAAGCCGAGCCCATCCTGCTCGAAGCGATCGCCATTCGGCGCGCGGGCGGCACCAATGGCCGGGCGGAACTCGCCCGGTCACTCAATGATCTCGGGGTTGTTTACAACGCGCTCAACCGGTTCGGTGAGGCCGACTCGGTCCTCAACGAAGCGCTTCGAATACGCAGGGAGCTGTTCGGCGACAGCCACCGCGCGGTTGGAATAACGGCCAGCAACATCGCGGCCATGTATTACCTGAGCTCGCGTTACGCCGAAGCACTGCGGCTGCAGCAGCTTTCGCTCGACGCGCTGCAGCAGGCAGTTGGTCCCGACCATCAACGGACCCTTATCGCGCTGGCGAATCTGGCGGCAATGCGCCGTGCCAGCGGTGACTTCGGAGGCGCCGAGGTGATGTACCGCGAACTGCTTGTGAGGCAGGTCCGCGTCATAGGGCCGCGTCACCCTGTTGGAGCATTGCGAATGGTCGCCCTCGCCAACCTCCTTACAGAACGTGGCGGCATCGAAGGCTCCGACACGCTCCTCGCCGAGGCCGAGGGCCTGCTGAAAGAGGCACTGGCGATCGCGGAAGAATCGTTTGATCCCCGTCACCCGCAGGTCGGCACAACACTCGACCGGCTGGCTCTCGTCCTCCTGGCCCGCAATCGGCCCGGCGAAGCGCTGAGAGCGGCGGAGCGTGCGGTTGGGATTCTCCGCACCAGTCGCGGCCCCAATCATCAGAGCACTGGCCAGGCCATTGGGCGCATCGCACTCATTCGCTGGCGAACGATGGGAGTGCGAGCGGCCATTCCCCATCAGGAGGAGGCGGTGAGGATCGTCGCTGGCAGTGCCGGCGAGCAACACCCCGAAGCGGCATTGATGCGAAGCGTGCTTTGCGAAATGTATCTTCACGACAACCGGGCAACGGACGCCCTGAATGTCTGCCGGCTGGCCGAGGCTGTGCTGAGCAAGGCGCCGCCCGGGTTTGCTCGCGGTCTGTCGCAGGCTCGCCTTCGTTTGGCGTGGGCCCTGGCCTCGAGCGGGAGTGATCAGGTCGCCGATTCGCTCCTGGCAATGCTCAAGGCCGATACCATAACGCGCGCTCCCAGAGAACTGAAGTTGCTCGACTCGCTGCTTACCTCGAGGCTACATCGATAACACTCCGTTGATGCGGACTGCTCGGACTTGTCTCGAAATCCTCTCATCCTCTTCATCCCTCTTCATCCTCTTCATCCTCTTCGTCCTCACCATCCTCTCCATCCTCTCCATCCTCTCCATCCTCTTCATCCTCTTCATCCTCTTCATCTCTTCATCCTCTTCATCTCTTCATCCTCTCCATCCTCTCCATCCTCTTCATCCTCGAAAGTGATTATCAAGGCAACTCGCGTAAAACCCTGAACCCGCGCCTGACGTCGTCGAGCGTGACCATCAGGGAATCGAATACACGCGCTTCCCGCACTCCGCTACGAAACGGATTCGCCTCAGTGATGCGCGCGACGAAGACCACTCCCGGTGCCGTGGCGAGAGTATCCCCGCCAGAGGCTGACTCGGCCGCCCAGGTTGCGCTATCGTACAGGGCAATGGCGAGCAGTATCTGTCGGTCACCGGACCCGTCCGGCGAGCGGTAGGCGAAAGTCCTGGTGGAGCGCGCGGTGCCGGGCGAGCTCGACTCCTCCATTTCCACGCGGTCACCCCAGCTGCTCGGAGCTTCGAAGCTCCAGGCGACCGCCGGCGCGGCCCTCTCCGGCACTTCGCCCGTACAACCGTCGAGTGCGGCGATGCAACACGCGGCCCATCGGAAGCGGACCCACAGCTGTTTGTTCGGCATTTCTCAAAGCTCGCCCTGCAGTCCAGGTCGCGCCAGCACACATCGGGTGCCGTTAGATTTGATCCTCCGGCCGCGGCCTGACACGCCGGCCTCATCACCCCTCACACTCCCAGGATGACCAGCACCGCCGACGCGACCACGTCGCTCGACGCCCTCTGTATCAACACGGTGCGCACGCTGTCCATGGACGCAGTGCAAAAGGCAGACAGCGGTCACCCGGGAGCGCCGATGGCTCTGGCGCCGCTCGCCTATTCGCTCTTCACGCGGCACATGCGCCACAATCCTGCCGACCCGCGCTGGCCCAACCGCGACCGCTTTGTTCTGTCCAACGGCCACGCGTCGATGCTGCTGTATTCAGCGCTTTACATGAGCGGCTACGATGTCACGCTCGAGGACATCCGCAACTTTCGGCAGTGGGGCAGCAGAACACCGGGTCACCCCGAATTCGGTCTGACCCCCGGAGTCGAGACTACTACCGGACCTCTCGGCCAGGGATTCGCCAACGCCGTCGGGATGGCGGCGGCCGAAGCTCATCTTGCGGCGAGGTTCAATCGTGATGGGCACAAGGTCATCGACCACCACACCTTTGTTGTTGCAGGTGATGGCTGCCTGATGGAAGGGATCTCGCACGAGGCCGCTTCTTTCGCCGGTCATTTCGGACTGGGCAAGCTGATCGCCTTCTACGACGATAACCGGATTTCGATCGACGGACCCACCAGTCTCACCTACAGCGACGATGCAGCGAGCCGCTTTGCCGCCTACGGCTGGCATGTGTGCCGGGTCGACGATGCAAATGACCTCGACGCAATAGACCAGGCAGTTGCGGACGCACGCGCCGAGACTGCACGGCCGTCACTCGTGATCGTCCACAGTCAAATAGGCTACGGGTCACCCAACAGACAGGGTACGGCGAAAGCTCACGGCGAGGCCCTGGGAGAGTCCGAGGTTGCGCTGACCAAACAGGCCTACGGCTGGCATCACGCCGAGCCGTTCCATGTACCGGCGGACGCACTTGCTCACTGGCGTTCACTCTGTGGCCGCGGTGCAGCGGTTCAGGATCAGTGGCGTCGGTCGATTATCGACTACTCGAAAGCTTTCCCCGACGCCGCGCAGGAGCTGGGTCGCCGCTTGCAGGGTGATCTGCCGGGCGGGTGGCAACGGGCGCTGCCACGTTTCGATGAGTCGAACGGCAACGTTGCTACCCGAGCCGCCTCGGGCCTGGTGCTCAATGCTCTGGCTCCAGTCATCCCCGAGTTGTTCGGAGGATCTGCTGATCTGTCAGGCTCGAATCTCACGATCATCAAGGGCGCTGATCGATTCACCGCTGAAACTCCTGCTGGGCGCAACGTGCATTTTGGCGTTCGTGAACATGCGATGGGCGCGATGCTCAGCGGCATTTCACTCCACGGGGGTCTCATCCCCTACGGCGGTACCTTTCTCGTTTTTTCCGATTACATGCGGCCGGCGATCCGGCTGGCTGCGCTGATGCACCAGCGAGTCATCTACGTCTTCACGCACGATTCCGTGGGACTTGGCGAAGACGGACCCACCCATCAGCCGATCGAACACCTTTCGGCGTTGCGCTGCATCCCCAACCTCACGGTTATCCGGCCGGCCGACGCGGCCGAAGTTGCCGAGGCGTGGCGGGTTGCGATCCTGCACCGTGGCGGACCGGTGGCGCTGGTGCTCACGCGTCAGAAGGTGCCGCTCCTCAGGCGCGAAGGCGAATCGGCAGAAGGCCTCCGCTGCGGAGCCTATCGCTTGGCCGGCTCCGGCAGGCCCGATGTAGTCCTTCTCGCCAGCGGCTCCGAGGTGTCCCTGGCGGTTGAAGCTGCTGGTCAACTCGCCGAACGCAGGATTGCCGCGTGGGTGACGAGCGTTCCGAGCATGGAGCTGTTCGCCGGGCAGGATTCGGGCTACCGGGACTCGGTTCTTCCGCCCGGCGTGCCGCGAGTCGCCATCGAGGCGGCGCATCCAATGTCGTGGCGCACTTTGGTGGGTGATTCCGGGGTCGTGATCGGAATCGAGCGCTTCGGCGCTTCCGCCCCCTGGCAGCGCATCTATGAAGAGTACGGCATCACCGCCGCCGCGATGGTCGAGGCAGCCCTGAGGGTGACCGGCCGCGGTTGACGGCGGTCACCCCCCGAGCTGCATTCAGCGGTTTGGCTGTGGCGTAACTCGCAGGTACGGCTTCTTCGCCACCCAACCAGCCGGGAACTTTTCCTTCGCCTGCTCGTCGCTCACCGCCGGGATGATTATCACGTCTTCTCCCTGCTTCCAGTCAGCCGGCGTCGAGACCTGAAAGCCCGCCGTCAGCTGCAGGGAGTCGATCACCCTCAGCAGCTCATCGAAGTTGCGGCCCGTGCTCTGTGGGTAGGTGAGCATCAGCTTCACCTTGTTGTCCGGTCCCACCACAAACACCGAGCGCACCGTGACTGTGTCGGCGGCGTTTGGGTGCACCATCCCGTAGAGATCAGCAACCTTGCGGTCGGGATCACCAATCATCGGGAAGTTCACCTTGTGACCCGTCACCTCCTCGATGTCACCCTCCCACGCGCGGTGTGAGGTCACCGGATCGACGCTCAGGCCAATGACCTTGGTATTGCGGCGGTCGAACTCCGGTTTCAGCCTCGCGACCGCCCCCAACTCCGTCGTGCATACGGGAGTGAAGTCTTTGGGATGTGAAAAGAGGACCGCCCACGAGTTGCCTTTCCATTGGTGGAAGGCGAGAGATCCCTGTGTGGTGTCGGCTGTGAAGTCAGGCGCGACGTCGCCGAGTTGAAGTGCCATTTTCGTTTCTCCGTTTCATGTGCCCGATGATGATCGCACCAACCGGTCCCGGCCGCCACCTCTCAGAACTCGAAACCCGCCGCAAAGTTGAGGTGCCGATTCCGGCGTGTGCCCGGAGTGTATGTCGTACGCTGCGAGCGCCACGCCAGAGCAAACAACAGGCCACCTCCCGGAGTTACCACCGACTCGAACGCGCACGCAGAGTTACGGAGCCGATCCGCCGGTAAATCGGTCGTGTCGGTGGGGTCGCCGACGCCACAACCCGCGCTGATCGAGGCCAATGTGCTTGGTCGCAGAATCAGTTGTGCCCATGCACCACGATCTTTCACTGGCTGGCCGCCAAGCCTGAGGCCCTGGCCAGCTCCACCTCCTCCAAGCCCCCTGACTGCTTTCCCTGAATAGGCTTCGCCTCGCGCTTCCATCCACTCAGCCGGTTTCACTGCCACGTCGGCCGCCACTGCTTCACTCGTAATCAACTGACCGTCCGATCGCCGCAACCAGCCGCGGTGAACCCCTGCCCCGACTTCTCCCCAGCTTGCGTGCCGCCAGCGGAGTCGCGCCTGGAGGTAAGGTCGGCGTGATCTCTCAGCGGCGTCGAAGGGAGTGTCAAAGGCATCGGCCGGGTCGCCCGAGGTCGGCGCGAGCAGGGCTCCCTGCAACGCAACCGACCGACCAAGCTCGACCGTCCCGCGGACCTGCGGCAGCCAGAGCCAGAGGTTCCCCGCGCCGGTGAATTCCGGCGTGCCGACGCTCGCCACACTGGCTGGGCTGAGTCCTGCAATCAGTGGGTTGTCCTGGCCGAATAAGACCTCGCCACGGGCCCACGTCAGCACACCAAAAGCCCTGCGAATCCTGAGAAGGGGGAAGTGACGCCCGCCAGTGCTCGGCTGCTGGCCGCCGTAGAAGTCCGTGTGCAGCTCACCGGCAAACGTGCCGCCCAGTACCCGCTCCGAAGTTATCGCGATGCCAAACGTAGTCTGCCGCAGCGCCGCTCCGAGGCCGGCTGAACCACCGGTGTCTGTCCTGAGCGCGAAGAGCGGAATGTCAGCGTTGTTGACCCTCGCACTATTCGAAAATGCGTTCATCAGGACGCGGCCGAAAATGTCCAGTCGGACCCGTGACGCCGCTTGCACCCGCGACTCGGCGTCGGCGGCGAGCTGTTGTCTGAGGAGCTCGATCGACTCTTCCGCCCTGCGAAGTCGCGCGGCGAGAGAGTCCCGGGACGTTGCGGAGGTGTCCTGCGCCCTTACCTCTCCACCCAGCGCGAGGACGGATATCACCACGCGGAACGCCGTGGTGTGGTAGCGTGAATGCCACCACATTTCCCTTTGTGCCGAAGACCGGGTCTGGTTCATCCATTGCCTCCCTGAGTATGGCGGCGTCCGTGCTGCTCATGTCCGGCAATGCCCTGGGACAGGGAGCAGGCTCGGTCACCGGAAGAATCTCGATCGTCGAAGCGCCTGGGTTCAAGACTCCCGACCTGGCCAACGCGGTGATCTGGCTCGAAGGAGGGGGAGGGGGAAGGGGCCGCTCAGCGCCGCAGCCGACGGCGCAGATTCTCATGGAGTCCAGGCAGTTCGTGCCCCGCGTGCGCGTCGTGAGCGCGGGAACCAGCGTCGCTTTTCCCAATCAGGATCCCTTCAGACACAACGTTTTCTCGAAGTCGGGGCCGGGATCGTTTGACCTCGGTCTCTACGCGAGGGGCGAGACCCGGAGCGCACGCTTCGACTCTCCGGGAGTCTACCCGATCTTCTGCAACATTCACGCACGCATGGTGTCGTTTGTCGTCGCCGTCGGTTCTCCGCACGTGACTCAGCCAGCCTCTGACGGCACGTTCAACATCGAAGGTGTGGCCCCCGGTTCCTATGTGCTGCACGTGTGGCACGACCGTGGTGGCGCACGTCAGCAGGCTCTGACTGTACTCCCCTCGGGTACCGGCGCCATGGCTGTCGAGCTCAATGCCCGTTCCTGGCGGTTTGTGCAACACCTGAACAAGTTCGGCCAGAAGTACCCCCCCGATGGCCGCGACCGGTACTGAACCGGGCGGCGCGGCAACTTATCAGCCCCGGGGCGGCGGGCTGACACGGCGGGTCTTTTTCGCCGTGGCGGGCGTCGTTGCGATCGTTCTCCTCCTCACGCTCGTTCTCTTCACGTCGGCCTCGTCGGGCGCGGCCACTACGCTCGCTGAACGCGCATTCGCACGCACGTCCACGGTAGTGAGCGAGCTGCTCAGGGGACGCGAACGCGCTCTGATCAACGGCGCCCGGGTATTTGCACTCAACCCCGTATTCAGATCGCTTGTCGCCGACACCGGCCGCGCCGATCTCTTCGACCAGTCGATCGAAGCGTCTGATCGCATAGGCGCGAGCTGGGTGCAGATAACCGACGGTGCCGGCATCAGGCTCGCGCGCAGCGACGACCCTACAGCCCAACCGGCTGACGTCTCCGGGTCTGCCCTGATCGCTGGCGCATTGCGCAACGAACAGACGAGCGGTTTCGGCGCGTCTGGTGATACAGCGCTCTTCCAGGCAATCGCCGTTCCGATCACCCACGACTCCGCGCGCGTTATCGGCACGCTCATGGGCGCACTGGTAATGGACTCTGTACTCGCCGCCGAGGTCAGGGACGCTACCGACAGCGAGATCGTGTTCTTCGTGCGGTCGATCTCGGGGGTCGCCCGGGTCGCGGTTTCCACGCTTGGACCGCCGATCAATAGAGTGCTGCAAGCGCACCTCGATAGTGAGCGCGCGGCGGTGGCGGGGCCGGTCGCCATCGATGCTGGCGGCACAACTTATGTAGCTCGCACGTCACCTCTCGTCACGGCAGGTGGAGACACGCTGGGCGGTATTCTCGCTCTCCGCTCCCGGGCCACCGAGCTCGCGCCGTTTGCAACCTTGCGGCGACAAATCGTCTCTGCCGGCGCTGTGGGTCTGGCTCTCGCGGTCGGTCTTTCCC
Organism: Gemmatimonadota bacterium; assembly: GCA_052389935.1. GTDB lineage: Bacteria > Gemmatimonadota > Gemmatimonadetes > Gemmatimonadales > Gemmatimonadaceae > JBQTHK01. The sequence continues at coordinate 12,765 of JBQTHK010000035.1, forward strand.
TGTTGGCGGCGCGGTTCATCACCAAGCCGCTCCTCCTTCTTATTGCGGCTACCCGCCGCGGCGCCGAGGGCGACTATTCGACCATCGTTGACGTTCGAAGCAGCGATGAAATCGGCACCCTCGCCGCGGCAGTTCGAACGATGCTCGCCGATCTCCGCGAAAAGGAGGCGCTTGCCTCTCTGCTACGCGATGAAACCCCACGGCATGACACTTCGGCCAGGCACGGAGGCCACTCAGCCTGGGGAGCGGGAAACGTGGTAGCGGGTCGGTATGAGATCCGGGAGACGCTGGGAGCGGGTGGAGCGGGCGTGGTCTATCGTGCGCTCGATCGGGATCTCGATGAGGTCGTGGCCATCAAGACGGTGCTTCCCGAAATACTCGGCGACGACGCCACAGCGCTGGATCGACTCAAGAGCGAGATCAGGCTCGCTCGCCGGATCTCGCATCGCAACGTCGTTCGTATTCACGACTTTGGCGATGCAGGCGGCGTCCACTTCATAACGATGGAGTGCGTGAGCGGTACTTCGGTGCGAGAGCTGATAGCGCGCTACGGCCGCCTGCCGGTGGAAGCGGTAATCGGACTTGGAAAGCAGCTTTGCCGCGGGCTGGAAGCAGCGCACGAGCAGGGGATCATCCACCGTGACATCAAGCCTCAGAATCTGATGCTCCAGCCCGATGGTACGCTCAAGATCATGGACTTCGGCGTCGCGCGGCTCCAACAGCGGACCAGTCAACTGACACAGGTCGGGCTCGTGGTCGGGACCCCCGACTACATGGCGCCGGAACAGCTCCTCGATGAGCCGATTGACGCCAGAGCTGATCTCTATTCTGCGGGTGTGGTACTTTATGAATGCCTGGCGGGAAAGAGGCCCTTTGACGCCGATACGGCGGTCACGCTCATCGGGCTCAAGCTGTCAGCGGCTCCGCGGCCTCTGACGGACTTTCGTGACGATGTGCCCCCACGCCTGACAGGGCTGATCATGCAGCTTCTGGCTCGCACCGCGGCCGAACGACCGGAATCGGCCAATCGCCTTCACGACCTGCTATTGGCCGCCGAAGGATGAGGTTCTTATCGGCGCCAAGCGACCAACCGGACCGGTCGAGCCAAACCCAGCCGGACGAGGTTGGCGCAGCCTCGGGCCGGGGCCATGACCCGACGTCGTCGGGGACCGGTGCCCGCGGCCACCGACGGTCGATCAACAGGGGCGGCCAGCGCGGCGTAGCTTCTGGATAAAGGATGCCCGACAGGGCATATCTGTGACCGATCGCTTCCCCTACACGACGCGCGAGGAAAGAATGCGCACCAAAGCTCGGGTTTCCGGCCTCCCGGTTCTGTCCCTGTTTCTTCTGGTTTGCGCCGCACCTCTCGCGGCGCAGGACGCAACCTCTCCCCGCGTTGTCCGTGCCAACTGGGAGCTTGCGGAGAAGTTCAACCCCGACGTGATGCGGCGGGTGGCATTCAGCACAACCGTGCAGCCACGCTTCATTGGAAGGACGGATTCGCTCTGGTATAACTGGCGCGACCGGAACGGGTCGAGTTTCATCCTGGTTTTTCCGCCGACGAAGTTGAAACAACCGCTGTTCGACCACGTCAAGCTCGCGGCAGCGCTGGCGAGTGCTCATCGCAAGCCTTACGACCCCAACAAGCTGCCGTTCACGACTCTCAACTTCACCAGGGATCACCGCGCCTTCCGCTTTACCGTCGATTCCACCCGATACGAATGGAGTCTGGCCTCGGAGACGCTGCGCAGTATGGGCCGTCCTCCGCGTGGTGATTCGGTTCCTCCCGATGAGGAGCGGGAGGTTGGAGGGGGAGGAGGTGGCGGTGGTGGCGGCGGCGGTGGCGGCGGCTTCGGCAATCAGCAGGGCGACTTCCGCAACTGGTCCCCCGACAGCTCGGTTTTTGTGTTCGCCCGTGATCACAACCTCTACGTGGTCGAGAAGGGTCGCCCGGATACGGTAAAAATCTCTACCGACGGCGAACGCAATCGCAGCTTCGGCTTCCGCGACACTACACAGACACAGCAAGAAGATTCCACTCAGGGCGGCGCTCAGGGCAGAAATCGCGACCCGCGGGTACGGGCCAATGTGATCTGGTCCCCCGATTCGCGCGCGTTCGCCGTCCAGCGCCAGGACGCCCGCAAGGTCAAGGAGCTGTATCTGGTGAACGTGTTGTCCGACCCACGGCCAACTCTCAGCAGCTATTCGTACGCGATGCCTGGTGAAGAGAACGTGGCGCAGACGGAGCTCTATCACTTCAGGCGCGGTGAAGGAGCGGTGACGCCCGTCAACGTCCGCAAATGGAAGGACCAACGGATCCTGAACATCCACTTTCCCACGGGCTCGGAAAAGCTCCGCGTCATCCGCCGCGACCGGCCACAGCGTTCGCTGGAACTGATCGAGGTCACGCTGGCAACGGGCGCGATCCGGTCGATGATCAGCGAATCGGTCGAAAGCGCGAACCTCGAGTGGCAGCCGCCGCGGTACACGAAGGCGGGCGGCGACATCATCTGGTGGTCGGAGCGGACCGGCTGGGGGCACTACTACCTCTACGACCACAGCGGCGCGTTCAAGCGCCCCCTCACGGCCGGGGCGTGGAGAGCAGATCAGATTCCGCAGATCGACTCAGTCGGCGGAGTGATCTTTGTCAGCGGTGTCGGGAGGGAGGCGGGTGAAAACGTCTACCAGCGTCACCTCTATCGCATCAACGCCGACGGCTCCGGATTCATGCGAGCCGACTCCGAGGACGCGGACCACAGCTTCACGATTTCTCCAACGAAGCGTTACATCGTCAACAACTTCTCGCGGGTCGATCTGCCACCGCGGTCGGTGATCAGGGACGTGTTGGGGCGTGTGGTGATGACGCTTGAGGAGATGGACCTCTCGCAACTGAAGGAGATGGGGTGGCGGCCTCCGACGCCGTTCATCGTCAAGGCGGCCGACGGCGTCACAGACATCTATGGCAACATGTGGAAGCCGTTCGACTTCGATTCGACGCGCAAGTACGCGGTTATCGCCAGCGTGTATCCCGGTCCACAGACCGAGCAGGTCAACGTTGCTTTCAACGCCGGCGGCACCCAGCAGCAACTCGCCCAGCTCGGTTTCATCGTGATCCAGATCGGCAACCGCGGTGGCAATCCTCTGCGGTCGAACGCCTATCAGAGCTTTTCGTATTTCAACCTCCGTGACTACGCTCTTGCCGACAAAAAGGCCGGCATTGAACAGTTGGCCGCGCGGCATCGATTCATCGACATCGACCGTGTCGGCATTTACGGTCACTCGGGCGGCGGATTTCTCACCGGCGCCGCGATGATGCTCCCACCGTACAATGACTTCTTCAAGGTTGGGGTGTCGAGCGCCGGCAATCACGACAACAACATCTACAATCAGAACTGGAGTGAGCAGTACCACGGACTGCGGGCCGTGGTTGCGGGGTCTGGAACCCGCGCTCGCTCGGTCGCCGGTAACGGCAGTGGCAATGGGAGCGCATCGCCGCCGCGCGATACATCGATCGTCGACGACAGCGTCCGCTACGAGATCAAGGTGCCGACCAACTCCGAGCTCGCGGCCAACCTCAAGGGGAACCTCCTTCTTGTGCACGGCGACATGGACAACAACGTCCATCCCGGAAACACGATCCGTCTCGTCAACGCCCTGATCAAGGCCAACAAGCGGTTCGACTTCATGATCATGCCGGGCAAGCCACACGGGTTTCAGGACTACCAGCCGTACTTTACGCGGATGTTGATGGAGTATTTCTCGGAACATCTGCTCGGTGACTACTACAGAGCCGGTGCGGAGATCCGCTGAACGCGACCGGTCCTCATCACGTAACTCCAGAGAATCGAGGCAACAAATGAAACCGAAACTGTTCTTCCGCTTCCTTGTCATCGCTCTGTCGCTCACGGCTGCGGGTTCGATGGCTGGCGGCCAGGAGGTGTACCGGGATCCACCAGACGCCATCCGGCGGATTCTTGACGCCGAGCCGCTTCCGTCGGTGGTCCTCAGTCCTGATCGCGCGCTGCTCGTGCTGATGCGGCGCCCCGGTCTTCCATCGATAGAGAAGGTTGCGGCTCCGGACCTCAGGCTCGCTGGACTCCGCTTTGATCCGCTGACGAGCGGGCCCACTCGTACCGTCGAGTTTACGGGCCTTCAGATTCAGCCGGTGGCCGGCGGTGCGGCGCGCGCGGTTACGATGTCGCTGCCACCAGAGGCGACGATCGGCGCAGTTCGCTGGTCCCCCGCTGGCGATCGCTTCGCGTTTACCGTCACGACCCGTAATGCGATTACGCTCTGGGTTGCGTCGGTCGCTGATGGCTCGGCGCGTCAGGTCACCAGCCGCGCACTCAACGCCGTACTAGGCAATCCCTGCGACTGGCTGAGCAGCGAGCCTGCGCTGGTGTGCACGCTCGTCCCGGCCAACCGTGGTCCGGCACCTGCCGCGCCACAGACACCTGCCGGCCCCATCATCCAGGAGACTGCTGGCGGACGTGAAGAGAGGGCGGCCACGTACCAGGATCTCCTCAGGAGTGCGCACGACGAGGCTGTCTTCGACCACTACGCCACCAGCGAACTGGCGAAAGTTGGGCTCGATGGAACCGTGACGGTCATCGGCGGCCCGGCGCTCTACGGCGGAATAACATCCAGCCCCGACGGCCGCTACGTCCTCCGAAACGTCATCCACAAGCCTTATTCCTATCAGGTACCGTTCTTCTACTTCCCGACGCGCACAGAGATCGTTTCGATCGCCGGCAATGTGGTCAAGGTCATTACCGCCCGGCCTCTGATCGAGAGAGTGCCGTGGGGCGGCGACGCTGCCGTGCCGGGGCCGCGCAACCCGCAGTGGCGCGCTGATGCGCCGGCAGCGGTTGTGTGGTACGAAGCCCTTGACCGCGGGGATCCCACCGTCGAAGTGGCAAAGCGGGACCGGGTCGTAATGCTGGAAGCACCTTTCAGTGGCGAAGCGCGAACCATCCTCGAAACAACCTACAGAGCTGGAGCGATAACCTGGGGCACGTCCGCTCTGGCGATCGCACGCGAGCAGCAGAGCCGTACGCGTCGTGCGCGAACGTGGGTAATCGACCCATCGAACCCGAATACCCAGCCCCGCCTGCTCTGGGACCGATCTTCGGAAGATCGGTACAGCGACCCTGGGCAGTTTGTGACCACAGCCAACGCACGCGGCAGGGCCGTGATCCTCACTTCGCCCGACGGCCGCTCAGCGTACCTCGTGGGCCAGGGGGCTTCGTCCGAGGGTGACAAGCCCTTCATCGACCGACTCGAGCTCGCAACCGGCCGGTCCACACGAATGTTCCAGTCCGAGGCTCGTTCGTATGAACTCCCGATGGGTGTGCTCGATGCCGCCGGCACGCGGATCCTGACCATGCGGGAGTCGAGGACGGACCCTCCCAACTACTGGGTGCGTGACCTCGTCAGACGTGTCGCTCCGCGTCAACTCACAACGTTCGCCGATCCCGCTCCCCAGTTCGCGGGCGTGACGTCTGAATTGGTCACCTATACGCGTGCCGACGGCGTTCAGCTCTCGGCGACGATGTATCTGCCCCCCGGCTACGATCGCGCGCGCGACGGTCGATTGCCGTTCTTCTTCTGGGCCTATCCACTCGAATTTCGCACGCGTGAAGCGGCCTCCCAGGTGGTAGGATCACCCTGGAGATTCGTCAGGCCCACCGGCCCTTCTCACCTCTTCGTCCTCCTCCAGGGCTACGGCGTTCTCGATAACCCGACGATGCCGATCCTGGGCGAAAACGGCGCCGAGCCTAACGACACGTACGTCGAACAGCTCACCTCCAGTGCGAAAGCGGCTGTCGACAAGGTCGTCGAGCTGGGTGTCGCCGATCGTACGAAGATCGCCGTCGGGGGCCACTCCTACGGCGGCTTCATGACCGCCAACCTCCTCGCGCACTCCAACCTCTTCCGCGCCGGCGTCGCGCGCAGCGGTGCCTACAACCGGACTCTTACTCCGTTCGGCTTCCAGGGCGAAGAGCGCACCTACTGGGACGCCGAAGAAGTCTACAGCAAGATGTCACCGTTCAATTATGCCGACTCGGTCTCATCGCCCATCCTGCTCATTCACGGCATGGCCGACGACAACACGGGGACCTATCCCGTCCAGTCCGAGCGCTTTTACGCCGCGCTCAAGGGCAATGGCAAGACGGCGCGTTACGTCCAGTTGCCCGCTGAGGCGCATGGCTACAGGGCCCGTGAAAGCATCGGCCATACCCTCTGGGAAACTGTCGCCTGGCTCGACAGGTGGGTCAAAGGCAACGCGGCCGTCGTACCCTGATAGACGATTCCCCCACGCCGGCCGGGCCCCTCAGCTCCGGCTGGCCGTGGCGCCGGCTTTGTCTGTCGCGCACGTGCCCACCGAAATGGTGAACCATTCGCAAAAACCAGGGCGCCCCGACGGGGCGCCCGCTTCGTTTCAGTTCGCCTCGCTAACCCGCCGGAGGTGCCTCTACGTACCTCCCACGGCGAATTGTTGTGGGGCGCCCGCCGTCATACCATGAGATCGCCGAACTCGCCACCTGTGACGGGTGGCGCCACTCAGGAGATTACTCATGTCAGACCCGATGACCGACCGGCTGAACGACATCGACGCCGATTTCTCGAACGGATCGCCCGACGATGCCGCCCGGCTCGCAGACACCACGCGCCGCACCACAGTTGCAGGCGGGCTGGAAAAGGCCGCGCAGCGAGTCCAGGCCGGCGGTGAGCGCGTTGGCAATATCGCCGCCGTCGCTGCCGACAAACTGGATGCCACCGCACGTTATGTGCGCGATCACGAACCACGCGACATGTGGGCCGACCTTCAGACGCTCACGACCAAACATCCCGGCAAGTCGCTGATCGCTGTCGCCGCCCTCGGCTTTATCGCGGGTCGCGCCCTGCGAATGCGCTGACCGTCGTGGCCCACCCAGGGGTCCTCGACGAGACACGTCCCCTCGGCGAGATACTGAGGGATATCGCGGCGCACTCCGAACATCTGGTGCGCGCCGAGGTCCAACTCGTCGTCGCCGAGGCGCGTGAAGAAGGTCGCAAGCTGGCCAGGCGCGGCACCTATGCGGCCGTCGGTGCCGTAGTTGCTCTCCTTGCCCTGGCCATGTTGCTGCTTTCGATCGTTTACGCGCTCTCGCTGATAATCGCCGCATGGCTTTCAGCGCTTATCGTCGGCATCGCACTCGCCGGGGTGGCAACAGCATTCGTTTACCTGTCGCTCCGACCGCAGGCCGATGAACAACCCGGCACGGACATTGTTACCATCGATCGGGAATCCCAATGGCTCGCGAAAAGACGGAACTGAAGGAAGTGATAGCGCGGGAAAAGGCTCACCTCGGCGACACCTTCGACGAGCTGGAGGCTCGCGCCAAGGCGCTTGTGGACTGGCGCGCGCAGTTCGAAGCGCATCCGACGGTGATGCTGGCGGCGGCGTTTGGTGGCGGCCTCGTGCTGGCGGGTCTGCTTGGCGACGGGCGGAACCGCGCCATCGAGGATGACGATGAGGACCCGGGCGAAGACGAGGAGGACGACGACGACGATTCGTGGGCGCCCGATGTGGTCCATCAGTCGCATAATGGCGCCCACCGCCGAAAGGCCCGGTCAGGGTTTTCGCGTCGTACGCTCGATGAACTCAAGGGAGCTCTGATCGGCGTCGCCGCGGCCCGGGCGATGAAGCTGTTGGATGGCTTTATCCCGGGACTCGGAAATGAAATGAAGGATCAGCACAACCGTCGGCGGCCTCCGGTGCGCACGCCTTAGTCGCCGGCTGCCTGAGCGCCGGGCTCGGCAGGAGGCGTCGCCGAGTTCCGCCATCGACACAGTTTTTCACGAAACGCGGAACGAGCCCCGAGCTTGCAGATCGAATCGGCGGCGCCTCAGCGGTGAGTCGCGTCAGGTAACGTGGTCGCGATTCGGCTCGCTGATCTCTGAACACGGTACCGGCCCAGCATGACCCACCGCTCCCGCTGGGTCACGGTTGTGTCGGCAAGGTGGATCGCCGGGGACGGCTACAAGGTCGGCAAGCTTGGTGAAACGGCCGGGCGCGGTCGAAGGAGGCCGGCGGGAAGATGCGCGGGCTGGCCTGCCCGGTGTAGTCTTCTGTCCCCAGTCCCGCATCAGAAAAATGCCACGCAATCCTCCTTCGCTGGTCTACGTCGGCATCAAGGGCCAGGTCGTCGCGTTCAACCGGTCAACAGGCGCCGAGGCCTGGCGAGTGAAGCTCAAACGCTCGATTTCGGGATCGTACGTCCTTCTCTATCGTGACACGCAGTATCTCTATGCGACGACCAGCGGTGAGATCTGGTGCCTTGAACCCGCGACCGGGAGCGTACTCTGGCACGATCCGATGCGCGGCCTCGGGACCGACATCGCGAGTGTGACCTCCGACTCACCACTCGGACCCACAGCGGCCCTGCCCGAGCCGGCAATGGTGACGGCGATGCGCCGGCGAAGTTCCTCAACGTGAATGATGCAGGACCCGACCGTTCCCGACGACAATCGATGAAACCAGAGCTGCTTGACCTCGCGCGCACCGCCGTCCCCCATTCGGTCCCGGCAGTGACTCTGGGTGCCGTTCTTCACGAAGGGGAATGCCATCCGGAACCTCTGGTCCGGATGCCTCTGTCGATGTTCAACCGGCACGGGCTTATCGCGGGCGCCACCGGCACCGGTAAGACAAAGTCCCTGCAGCTGCTGGCGGAACAGTTGTCTGATGCGGGCGTACCCGTCTTTCTCGCCGATCTCAAGGGTGACCTCGCCGGCATGGCTGTACCAGGGGAGCCCGGTGACAAGGTGGCAAGGCGCGCTGCCGATACCGGCTACACATGGAAAGCGAGCGGGTACCCGGTTGAATTTCTCAGCCTCACGGGCGAGCGCGGGGCCCAGCTTCGTGCGACGGTTTCCTCGTTCGGGCCGCTCCTTCTCTCCCGCGTCCTCGGTCTCAACGATACACAGACGTCCGTTCTCGCAATGGTCTTTCGGTATTGCGACGACAAGGGGCTCCTGCTTCTCGACATGAGCGATCTGCGCTCGGTCCTCCAGCACCTGGCCGGCGACGGCGCCGATGAGCTCAAGCCCTACGGAGGCATGTCACGCGCCACCGTCGGCGTCCTCCTGCGGGAAATCACAGCCCTCGAGGGCCAGGGTGCGGAGCTGTTCTTCGGGGAGCCGATGTTCGACCTCGATGACCTGCTTCAGATCGAACGGGACGGACGTGGGTTGGTGAGCATCCTCGAGCTCCAGGATGTCCAGCAGCGCCCGGCGCTTTTTTCGACGTTCATGCTCTGGATGCTGGCGTCACTCTACAACGAGCTGCCCGAGGTCGGCGACCTCGATCGGCCGAACCTGGTGTTCTTCTTCGACGAGGCGCACCTCCTCTTTGATAGCGCCCCCGATGAGCTGCTCGAGCAGATCGAACAGGTGGTGCGGCTGATCAGGTCCAAGGGAGTCGGAGTTTTCTTCATCACCCAGCGCCCCGGTGACGTTCCCGAAAGCGTTCTCAGCCAGCTCGGCAACCGCATTCAGCATGCGCTTCGTGCTTTCACCCCCGACGACGAAGCCGACCTGCGTGCCGCGGCCCGCACATATCCACGAACACCGTTCTACGATATCCAGTCGATACTGACGTCGTTAGGCACGGGTGAGGCACTGGTTGTCACGCTCGCGCCGGGAGGGTCGCCCACTCCACCGTTTGCGACACGCATGATTCCCCCGTCGTCACGCATGGGGACCCTCACCGACGATGAACTGACGCGTCGACTCCAGACACCTCAGGTGCGCCGCTATGCAACGCCGATCGACCGCGAAAGCGCGAGGGAAATGCTCGCCGCCCGACATGCGGAGCCACCTTCCGGCCGGGACGCCGCACCCGAGGACGATGAAGCGTCCGCCGAACCTCGGCGCCGGCCCTCCGCTCGCCGGAAGGAAGCGAGGGGCGGTGGAGGCGGTGGCGGTATTCTCGGCAGCAGCGTGGGCCGCAGCGTGGTGCGTACCGCAGCCGTGGCGATCACCGGCACGCTCGTCAGGGGCGTGCTCGGAGCCCTGCTCGGCAGAAAGCCGCGCGGCCGCCGTCGTTAGGCAGTGACCGCCAGCCCCGATCCCCGGCTCCCGCAACTTCGCTCCCTGCTCGCGAGCTACCGCGCCCGCGACGCCGCAGAGGAGCAGTGCCGGGTACGGATGTCTCAGCTCCTCGATGGAACGCCGGAGCCCCTGTCGCGCAACCAGTTCACCCCGGGGCACTTTACCGCGAGTGCCTTCGTCGTATCGGCATCACTGCACGAGGCCCTTCTCATCGAACACCCACGCCTCGATCGCTGGCTCCAGCCCGGCGGACATATCGAAAGCGACGACGCAACCCCGGCGGCTGCCGCAAGACGGGAGATCGCCGAGGAAACTGGTATCAGCTCGCATGAGCTCTCGGCTGACCTCTTCGACATCGATATCCACGAGATTCCAGCTCGGCCTGATGTGCCCGGGCACCTGCACTACGACCTCCGCTTCATGGCCCGGGTGGTTGAGGATCGTATTGACCCTGGCCTCGAACGACTGGCATGCCGGTGGGTGCCGCTGATCGAGATCCCCGCCGTGAGCAGCGATGAGAGCCTCCGCCGAATGGCGCGCAAGCTCCTCGCCGGCGAGCCGGTTTCGGCTGTGTAGCTCACGAAGCCACTCTCGCCGATCCGTTGCGTTCGCCCGGTCAGGCCCCAACTTGAAGGCAGGAGGCGTGAAGGTCGTTTCAGCTGCTGCTTCTGCGTCGTTGGTCAAACCCATGCGCCGAACCCGGAATCAAACGTCTTTCGGCTCGACCGCCGGACTCAAGTTGCAGTGCGTGGCAGCCGGCCTGGTGCTCGCAGCTGCTGTCCTGCCGGCGCAGGTCGTGCGCGGGACGGTCCGCGACTCCCGGACCGGGGCTCCCGTGCCGGGAGCTATCGTTGCTCTCGACTCAGCCGCACGGGGCCCTGATACGCAGGCTGGCTCTGGCCGGTCAACCCTTGCGCTTGCAGTCCTCTCCGATGAACGAGGTGAGTTCGCTGTCCGCGCCGGTTACGCGGGCCGCTTTGTGCTCTCCGTAAAGCGGGTGGGTCTGCAGCGTTATCAGACCGAACCGTTTGATCTCGCGGTTGGTCAGACGCGCCGGATGGACGCTGTCGTGGCACCGATCGATATGGCGTCGATGCTCGCAACCGTCACTGTGCTCACCGACGCTCCGTGTGCGAGGCGGCCGTCGGAGGGCCGGCGCGTGGCCGCACTCTGGGAAGAAGCTCGCACAGCTTTGACGGCCAGCAGGCTGTCCCTCCGCGACCGTCTCTTCAGGGCAACGATAGCAAGCTACGTGCGCGAGCTTGCGGCAGGTGGTGAACGAGTGTTGTCGGAAAACGTCTCGACGCGGAGCGGAGTGACCGAGCGGGCGTTCGTCAGCCTCGCGGCGGAAGAGCTTTCGGCTGCGGGCTGGGTCAGGCACGAGGAAGACGGCTCGACTTCCTTCTACGCACCCGATGCAGTTGTTCTCACCAGCAACGAGTTTCTTCGGGACCACTGCTTCTCCCTGCGTGAGGGCCGCGGCAACAACAGTGGGCTCACCGGTCTCGCGTTCGAGCCCGTTGGCGAGCGCCTGACGACCGATATCAGTGGTGTAATGTGGCTCGACATTGCGTCGTACGAATTGCGCCGTGTGGAATTCAGCTACACCGGTCTTGCTCCTCACATCGCGCGTGCATCGCCTGGTGGCGAAGTAAGCTTCGCGATGCTGCCGAGCGGTGCCTGGTTCGTGTCGAGCTGGTTCATCAGGATGCCCGTTTTTCGGGATGACGAGGAGCCATCCGGGATCCCTGCCGGTCCGGGACCGCGCAAGGTTCTCGCCGGCTACCGGCAACAGGGCGGGAGCGTCGAGGCTGGCGGTGGAGTTGCCGGCCGACGAACCGCCCATATCGTCGGCAACGCGCTCGATTCCAGCGGCCGGGCACCGTTGCGCGGATCCCTGGTCCGCATCGCCGGGACGGATCGAGCGGTCCACGCCCGCGACGACGGTCTCTTTCGGTTGGACTCGCTTGCCGGCGGCACCTACACGCTTGTCCTCGAACACCCAATCTATTCCGCTTTAGGGATGGTGGCTGCACAACAGGAGCTCACGGTCGCTGACAGCGCGCGGACCGTGACCGCGATTCAGGCAGCGGGGACCAACACGATCCTCGGCCAGCTCTGTCCCGGTTCACCTCCAGGTGTCGACTCGGCCGTCGTCCGGGTCGTGGGTGTGGCCGACCCCGCGACTGGCGCACGCACTGGCTGGGCGCGACTTCGCTACGACACCTACGGTCGGAGCGGATCCGATCTCCAGCGCTTCCCGAACCGCCTCGAAGTGCAGCTCGACGAAGGTGGTGGAGCAACCTTTTGCCATGCCCCCGCCCGGATTCCGGTGACCGCCGAGCTGCTTCTCGCAGATCGGCGCACCGTAGTCGACAGCCGGACGGTCACTCCCGGCGATCGGTCCATCAACGTTGTTCTGCTCGGAGCGCGTCGTTAGGCAGAGAAGCTGGATTGCTGCCCGGTGGCGTGGACGGCTGGCCACGTCACTGTGCCTGCTCGCGATCGCGCCGCTGACCGGCGCCGCGCAGATCGTCCGGGGAGTGGCCACAGACTCCTTGACGGGATCGCCCCAGGCCGGGGTGCTCGTCGAACTTCATCGTGCGGCCACCGAGGGCTCACCGCTTGCAGCCGTCCTCTCGGCGCGCGACGGCTCGTGGGCCGTGCGCTCCCCCGGCGCCGGCGACTATTACCTGACCGCAAAGCGCATCGGCGTCAGGCGCCAGAAGTCCGGGACCTTCACGCTGCAATCCGGCGCTACTCTGCGACTCGACTTCGTCCTGTCGCCGATTGGCCAGCCCCTTCCCGGGATTCTTGTCAGTTCCGTGCTTGTATGCTCCACGTCGACCGCGGGCAACCGCATCGCCGAGCTCTGGGACGAGGTCCGCACGGCGCTGGTCGCCGCCGACATCTCGCTGCGAGACTCACTCTACCGGGCAACCGTGGTGCGGTACGCGCGGCTTCTCGAAGCGGGAACGCTGCGAAGGCTCGAGGAGAGCCGCAGCACCATCACTGGTGTCATCGAGGAGCCCCAGTTGCGAATCGACCCCGATTCACTCCTCGTACAGGGCTTCGTTCACCGCGAACGGCGGGAGGGAGCAGGTGGTGGAGCTGGTGATCAGTCGATCTGGCACGTGCCCGACGCGGGCATCTTCGCGTCGGAGGCCTTTCTCGGAACTCATTGCTTTTCTCTGCGCGAGCGGACACGCGACCGGGCTCGTGCCGGGCTCCTTGGCCTCAACTTCAGCTCCATCGTGAACGAATCGACGCGCACCGGAGTCTCCGGCACCGTCTGGCTGGACGCGTCGACAACCGAGTTACGTTTTCTGGAGTTTGTCTACTCGTCTCCGGCGCCCCGCGGTACGGGGGGCGAGCTTCATTTCTCGCGCCTCGACAACGGCGCCTGGATGATGCAACGGTGGTTTGTCAGACTGCCGGCATCGGCGCGTCTCGCCCCACCGCTGGGGACAGCGCCAGGTCCATCGTCCTGGCTCCTGCTCCGGCCCCGCGGCTATCTCCGTGAAGAGGGAGGTTCCCTCGACTCGGTGCAACCGAGCCGACCAGGCTGACAGCCGGCCCTCAGGACCTCTTCGTTCCGAAGCGACTGGCCGCCGCGATGAACGCCCGGAACACGGGCCCGGTGTGCTCGTCGGTCATGTCGAATACTTCCGGGTGCCACTGGACGCCGACCAGAAAGTGATCCGAGGCGGATTCGACGCCTTCGATCAGCCCATCAGGCGCTACTGCGGTCGCGACCAGTGACGGCGCCAGTGTCTTGACGCCCTGGTGATGCATGCTGTTCACCGAAATCCGGGCCCTGGCGTTCAGCTGGCGGAGCCTCGAACCGCTCGCGAGCTCAACCTCATGAGCGAGGTGGTCGCGTTCATAACCGTACGTCGGGAAGTAGTCGTGCTTGATCGAGTCAGGGTATTGCGCCTCGAGGTCCTGATACAAAGAGCCGCCGAGCGTGACGTTGATGACCTGCAATCCCCGGCACAGTCCGAACAGCGGCTTTCGGTCCTCGACCGCCCAGCGTGTCAGCTGCATCTCGACGCGATCACGAGCGGGGTCGATCCGGCCAAGCCTCGGGTGTGGTTCTTCGTTGAAGTTTGCGGGATCGACATCGACGCCTCCCGGGATGAGAATCCCGCTGCAGGCGTCGTATGAAGCCCGCAGCGCCTCCGGCTCGTCAGCGAGAAGCGGAATCAGGACCGGTGCCCCACCGGCCATCGCCGCGGCCACGTAGTATCGCTGGTTCATCACGTCGGACTGTGGAAGTCCGGCCGGAATACCATCGATCGCCTGCAGAGTCTGTGTTGTTACGCCGATCAGTGGACGCATCTGTGTTCAGTGATGGTGTTCGGATACCGCCCGTCAGCCCGCTGTGTCCTGCAGCCTTCGTGCCTCAGGCCACCGTCGGTGACGACAGGACCCCCTCTTCAGTCTCGGCGATCAGCTGGTCAACTACCGCCTTGAGATCGCCGCCCGTCCGGTCAAATGTTCTGATTTGTCGGTCCGCGCTCGACCCTTCTTCGAGGATCCTGAAAGCGTACTCAACTTCATTCCGCGTTCCAAGCTCATCCAGCACGTCGCCGAGGAACCATTCGATAAGTTCGCGGATGAGCGTTGCGGCCGGCAGCTCCACTTCCCTGCCGAAATCGATGAGTTTGCCGTCGAGGCCGTACCGCACCGCCCGCCACTTGTTTTCGTCGATCAGCTCGGAACTGTAGACCCGGAACGTTGTGTTGTCCCGGCGCATCTTCCAGAGTTTGTACACCAGCGCCTGCAGAATCGCGGCGATGCAGACGGCCTCGTCCACTCTGGTGCAGACGTCACAAATCCTGAACTCCAGCGTGGGGAAGGTGTGATGAGGTCTCACGTCCCACCAGATCTTCGAGCCGTTGGGAATGCAATTGGTCTCAACCAGCGTCTGGAGATAGTGCTCGTAGTCGGCCCACGAGGGGATGTAGCGCGGAACCCCGGTCCTCGGGAACGCGCGGAACACCGCACTTCTGTACGACTTGAGCCCGGTGCGGCGCCCGATCCAGAAGGGTGAGCTCGTCGAGAGGCACAATATGTGTGGCAGGAAGTACCGCGAGACGTTGCAGGCGTCGATCAGAAACTCCCTGTCCTCGATGCCGATGTGGACATGGGTCCCGAAGATGAGCAGCTGCTGAGCGAGCTGCTGCATGGCCTCTTTGGTGCCGATGTAACGGTCGAGCTGGGTGATCTCCTGATCGGCCCAGTGCGAAAATGGATGAGTTCCGGCAGCTGCGATCTTGAGACCACGCCTCGCTGCGAGTTCCATCACACCGCCGCGGAGTTCGCAGAGCTGTCGCCTGACTTCCTGTGGAGTCTTGCAGACCGTTGTCCCGACTTCGACGATCGACTGGTGCAGCTCCGGCTTCACCTGGCCGAGTATGATGTGATCGGCTTCGAGAATCTGCGTGATGTATGACTGAAGACCGCGCGTCTCGGGGTCGATGATCTGGTACTCCTCCTCGACTCCTATCGTCAGGCTCGGGCGATTCATCGGCTCTCGGGTCGGGAAGTCTGATTCGGTCTCGTCAACGCCACGCGTTGCCGTCCTCCTCAAGGTCGGGTGCGGCTCGCGGTCTGGCAACTGTCACCGCTGCTGCACCACAAAAGTCGGTACAGTACTCCCTCCACCCGCCGTGACATTGAGCAGCTTGGCCGTCGAGAGGCGTGTCAGGATCCCCTCCATGTACGAGCCATGCGTCACAAACGGCGCGGTGTCGAACATTCGCTCCGTGATCTGCACTTCCCCATCAACCCAGCTGGGATACGGCTCTGACGGAATCTCGACTTTCTCCTGGACGATGTAAGGCGCCCGCAGCGCGTCTCCGATCGCGGCACTCCACGTAGCCGCGTCGACCGTCCAGCCGAGTGTGATTCCCTTTCCTCCGTAGTCATCGTTGGGCTTGAGAACCAGGCGGTTCTGGGAGTCAGACATGAAGCGGAGAAGATCGACCTCGCGGCCGCGATAGGTGGCCTTCTCCTCCCGCACGACTCGTGTCCATGGGACGCAGTCGCGGATCGCCGCGCGTTCGGCCTGGTCGAACATTCCGGTGTTGCCGTCGTCGGAAAGAACAGCCAGCGATGCCTTCTTGTGCAGCACCTTGCAGTGGAACCCGTCGACCATGCACACCGCTCGATCGCGCACCGCTCGCACAACGTCATGTTCGATCCCGCAGGTCTCGATCAGTTCGCTGATCAGCACCCTTTTGTAGATCAGATCCACCGGTGCGCCCCCTGCCCAGAGCCGTCCGCCGCGATATTCGCAGGCTCGCGGATCGTCGATGACGCAGTCCAGGCCCAGCACGGAGAAGTGCGATGCGTACAGCTCGAACTCGGTTCGCGTGGGCACGTCACCCCAATCGAGAATCGCGACCCGTGGCTTACGCTGTGCCCCACCACCATTGAACTCCCGCCACGCAGTGAGCAGTGCACCAATAACGCCGTGCCGCGCGGGCAGGGCCATCACCTCGTATGCGCGCGAGAACTCGCGCATTGCCCTCGTATCGAGAAATGCGTCACTTAGCGCGTCCCCGTACGCAGCCCCCGCGGGCGTTTCGGCATTGTACTCCGTCAGCCCCAGTGCTCCGGTTGCCGGCACCTGAAAAAAGTCCAGCCGTGACGTGGGACTGGGCTGCGCATAACCGGTGGGGCTCTCGAGCAGCACTTCCTCCCAGTCCAGAAGCCCGAACCGCAAACGGAATCCGGGGTCGATGATCGCGCGCTCGTAGGCGCGATTGAATGCCCGCATCAAAGGCCTGATGTTGCGCTGCAGCGTAGCCACATCGGCGGGGCTGATGAGGCGCGGACGCAGAACAGTACACAACGCCCGGCCGTCGAACACCAGCCCGCGCCGCCTCAGCTCGCGCTCGAGATGTTCGTGCGTCTCCTCCGCAACTTCGGGCGTGAGGATCTCGTGGTAGCGTTCCGCCTGATCGCTCACCGACGCTCCGGCACCCGGTACTTCATCGGTTCGCCGAAAACAGCGCGCTCCACTTTGCTTCCACCACCTGCCGGCGCGGGTTCAGTGCCAGCCTGATCGCCATGTCCGCCATGTGCGTCACCGCCCAGTCGAAATACGTCTGAGTCAGTGAATAAATGTCCATGTCCGGAGCGGGGTTCATGAAGTCGATCGCGTAAGGAACTCCATCCCGGATCGCGTATTCGATCGAGTTCATGTCGTAGCCCAGTGCGCTCACCAGCCTCCGCGAATCAGCCACCACCCGTTCGTGCAGCGCAGTCGTGAGATAGTTCTCGTCGACGACGTAGCGACGACCCCTGGGATCGTACTGCATGACGAGAATCTCCTCCTGACCCAGGCAGAGGCACCGCACGAACTGATCCCATTCGATGAACTGCTGCACAATCATCGTCAGCAGCCCGGAATGATCGTAGTTGTGGATCAGTTCCGACTCGGTACGGCAGACGTAGACCTCCTTCCAGCCCCCTCCATGTGCATCCTTGAGGATGCAGGGCAGGCCGATGTATTCGATGATCGCCGTCCAGTCGAGCGGGAATCGCAGGTTGCGCAACGACTCCTCGGGCACGATTCCCGGAACGTACTTCTTGTTAGGCAGGAGGACGGTTCGCGGCGATACGACGCCGATCTTCGAGGCCAGCACTGCCCCGAAAAACTTGTCGTCTGCTGTCCACATGAAGGGATTGTTGACCACCGTCACTCCCTCCAGCACGGCTTTCTTGAGGTAGGAGCGGTACATCGGCACTTCGTGCGAAATGCGATCAATCAGCACGGCGTACGGCACCGCGTCCTCATGGCGATCGCCTCCCACCTTCGCGAACTCGGCGATCACACCCTGGTCACGACGGTTGACCTCCTCGATGAAGGCCGGAGGCCAGCTCCACTCCCGGCCCACTACCAGTCCGACCCTTTTCTCCATCTTGCCTCCAGTCAATAGTGCCGGCGCAACCGCCAGCGGCCGCGACTCAGTCGTGCCCACCAACGTACCGAACGATCATCCGCTCCCAGTATGGCCAGTCATGAGCATGACCATCCCAGACGCGCAAGGCGTTCCCGATGCCATTGCTCCACAGAACCGCCGAAAACTCGCGGTTCTGTTCGTAATGTGGATCGCCCCGGCCAATTGCGATGATGATATCCTGTCGGCGAAATGCCGCCAGACGTCCCGGGTCCCGCTCGTGACGCATGAAGTCCATCGGATTGGACGCGTAGACGCGACTGTCCGAACAGCCCCCGGTCATGCCCTTGATATCGTAGGTCCCACTCATCCCGATAATCCGATGCACCAGGTGCGGATTCCTGAGACCCACGGACATCGCGTGGAAGGCTCCGAAGCTGGCGCCGGTCGCGATCACATACCCGTTCCCATTCACGTGCCGTGTGAACGGGAGAAGTTCTTCCGTTACGTAACGGTCGAACTCGAGGTGCCGGCGCGCTCGCTCACCAGGTTGAACCGTCTTGTCGTACCAACTGAGATCGTGATTGTGATCGAGGCACCACAGTTGAATCCAGCCGCGCGCAATGTGTTCGCCAAGCACGTCCGGCATGTACCTGTCGGGCCACTCATTGTGGTTGCCCATTGTGGTCGGGAACGCCAGCAGCCGAGCGCCACCTTCGCCAAACCAGCGAACGTGCATCCGTCGCCCGATCGCCGTACTGTGCCAGACGTGATGGTGGCCGCGAACGTTCGTACTCATTCGTTCTCTCGCCGGTCGAGCAGGAATGGGAGCGCTTTTCTCAGGCGTCGCCCCCAGGCAGCTTCGTTGTGGCGCCCGTTTCGATCCTCCACCCACATCAGACCGTCCCCGGCCACGTATCCCTTCGTCAGCAGCAGATCACGCATGTTGCGAGCATTGAGAAGCGTACCTTCACCCTCGCGCGCCCCCACGTCGAGATAGATTCGCCCGCGAACGTACTCCGCCTCCTGCACGTTGCGAAAGATCTGCCCGCCCCCGAACCACAACGCAGGACTCTGGGCTCCGCAGAAACCGAACGACGCCGGTGCCCTGAAGAATGCGTACAGGGAGATCAGCGCCCCAAGGGAAGAGCCCATGATCCCGGTTGCCGAAACCGATGGGTCGGTTCGATAGCGCAGATCGATCATCGGCTTGAGCGTATCGAGAATGAAGTCAACGTACGCGTCGCCGGCCCCACCACCATGTCTTTCATCGAGGAAGGGAGAATACTCCCGCATCCTTTCGATCCCCATGTTGGGAATCCCGACGACAATGGCGCGCCTCCCCTTCTTCGGTGCCCTCGCCATTGCCAGGTCCACCCCCCATTCCCCGGCGAAACTCGTCCACGGGTCGAAGAGATTCTGGCCGTCGTGCATGTAGATGACGGGAAAAGGCGATTCCGACTTTTCGTAGCTGCGCGGCGTATAGACGACAATGTCGCGCGTATTCCCAAGCTCCGGGCTGTACACGTTGCTGATGATCTCGAGGGTGCCCGGAGGCGTGCGCCCACGCTCCGCCCACTTTCGCTCAAAACTCAAGATGCGAAGTCAGACCGCTGGCCGATGTCTGTCGCGCCTCTGCTGCACTTGATCACTGGGCGTAGAGGCGCAAGTCCGTGCCGAAGGCATCGGCCATGTCGAAACAGGCCTGCTGGTCCGGATGCCGGATGGTCACGTAGCCGTCGGAGACGAGCGTCAGAATCCAGTTGCGCCGCTCGGCACCAACTGGCAGCAGGTCGAGGTGAACAACGTGTTCGCCGTATCTTTCGAGCAGGTGCTGGAGGCCATCGATTCGCGCTATGCGACCCTTGCCCTGAGCACGCTTGAACACATTGGCGACGTTGTACTTGCGCTCCAACGGCGGGGAGAAGGTGCCCTTCAGGTCCGCCTCTGCGTATCCGGTAAAGAGATCGACGTCTCCCACAAAGTTCATGAGGTCCACCGTGTGCGCCCCGGGGGGTCTCGCCGCGATCTCGCCAAAAACGGCTTCTCCCCTGGGGGTGTAGAACCACTCCATGTGAGTGAAGCCAGTGCCAAACTTCATGGCCTTGAGGACCTCGTGGCCCTGTCTGACTCCCTGCCTGATGACCGGTGGTGAAAGGTCCCGGAGCGCAATCGTCTGCGGCGAGATCCATTCTGTGCTGCGCGCTACCAGCGGATTGGGCCTGTAGTAGCAGACGTTTTCGTAAACGATGCGCCCGTCGATGCAGATGGTGTCGTAGGTGTATTCCTCTCCTTCGATGAACTCCTCGACGTTCACTTCGTCGTAACTCTGCACGCGGGAAAGTGCCTGGTCGAGCTCCTTCATCGAACCGGCGCGGATCGTATCCATCGATCCGGCACCGGCGATGGGCTTCACGATCACCGGAAACCCGATCGACTCGGCCGCTTTCCTGAGCTCGGCGATGCTGCGGGCTGACGCATGACGCGCGGTCCGGATCCCCGCCTGGTGGATCACCTGCTTCATCAGATCCTTGTTGCGGAAGATGTTCGCCTGATCGACGCCCATGCCAGGCACGCCCAGCGCCTCACGAATCCTTGCCGCCAGCACTACCCCGGGCTCCCACATGCACACTACGCGGTCGATGGTATGACTGCCGACACCTGCAATGATCTGTTTGACGACCGCATCCTCATCGGCAAAGTTCGGAACGCGCAGATAACCCGAGAGGTGATCCTTCGTCATTTGCGGCAGATCGTGTTCAGGGACATCGCTGACCCCGTAGACGCGCGCCCCGTGGAGCGACAGTCCCCGACAGAAGTATGGCATCTCGCCGGGATAGCCCGGCGCCAGCATGATCACATTCATTTTCGGCTATCCGTTGGTCGGATGATGTAAGTCCGGGCCATGTATGGCTCTGGTAAGGCTTTTCAGTCCTCTTCATCCTCTTCATCCTCTTCATCCTCCTTCATCCTCCTAATCCTCTCATCCTCTTCATCCTCCTCATCCTCCTCATCCTCCTCATCCTCCTCATCCTCCTCCTCCTTCATCCTCCTCATCCTCTTCATCCTCTTCATCCTCTTCATCCTCTTCATCCTCTTCGTCCTCTTCATCCTCTTCATCCTCCTCATCCTCTTCATCCTCCTCATCATCCTCCTTCATCCTCCTCATCCTCCTCATCCTCCTCATCCTCCTCATCCTCCTCATCCTCTTCATCCTCTTCATCCTCTTCATCCTCTTCATCCTCTTCGTCATCATCCTCGTTGCCCCTGCACCGTCACTCCCTCACAACCACCCTTATCGTCGATACGATCGCAAGAATGGCCTCTTCGACACGCGCCGTCTCGCGGTGTCGCACGATCACGTATCCATCGCCTTCGTAGCTTGTGGATGGTGTGGCTCCGGTTGCCGGCATCTGTGCCTCGACAATCATGTCGCCCAGCTGTCTCTGTATCACCTCGGCCCCCATGATCTTCACGATGCGGCCCTGACCCTGACCACGGAGAAAAGCCGCTCCCACCGCGTATTCGCGTTCAGGAACGTTGAATTGACCCAAGATCATCGCGCGTGACCACTCCCGCAGAAGATCGAAGTCATGCGCCCTGGACATGAGCGTCGTTATCTGCGCTCCGGGGGGACGGGCCGCGACCTCTGAAATCGCGATGCTGCCGTCGCCGCGGCGGAACCACTCCATGTGACTGATGCCCGTCTTCATGCCCAGCACGTCGAGAGCACGGCGCCCCGCTGACCGGATGTCGTCGTACTTCGCATCGTCGACCTCACGAGGCAGCACCACCGCCCACTGAATCCATGGATTCTCCAGAACCGTCAATGGCGTGGGGTAGTAATGCGTGATGGAGTGCCACACGTGGCGTCCGTCGATCGTAACCGTCTCGAACGAGTGTTCCTCACCAGTCACGAACTCCTCGAGCAGCATCGGCTGGTCCACACCCGGCGGAGTCGCGGTTATCGCCGCCCTCAGCGAGTCAATTCCGTCGATGCGGAAGGTCGAAATCGCCCCCGCCCCCGCCGGCGGTTTGACAACAACCGGAAAGCCTGAGGCCTCAGCGAATGCCACGGCGTCGTCAACAGAAGCAGCGAGCCGGTGCCGCGCACATGGGAGCCCCGCGCCCCGAAGCAGCGTCTTCATCCTCGCCTTGTCGCGAAAGTTCGATGCCGCTTCGACGCTCATGCCATCGATGCCCATCGCCTCCCGAACGACCGCCAGCGGGACCTGAAGCTGCTCGTATGCGCCGTAAAGTCGGTTGACCCCGCCGTTCCGGTCGCCCAGCTCGCGCGTTGCCCACAGCAGCTGCGAGGTGTCGAGGATGTTGCTCACCTTCCAGTGCGCAACACGACCCTGCAGGTGACGCAGCCTTTGAGCGTCGTCGTGCGTCACCACTCCAAGTTGGACCCCTTCGATCGCGGCAGCAGCCTCGATCATCCGGAACGCGTTGTCCGACAGGAGTGGAGCCGCGAAAATTGCAAACGTCATCTGTGTCTCGTCTTCTGTTCGTTACCCGGCAGGCTGTCGGTCACTTCGCCGCTGATCTCCACCCAGCCCGTCCCGGCGGCGAACGGAAACCGCACAAGACAACTCACACCCTGCAGCGTACGATCGAACCCACGTTCGGACCGCGCGATCGTCTCGATTTCGTGTGTCCAGATCGTGGCGCCGCTGCTCGCCACAACCTCGTGATTCCTGTTGAGCGACAGCTCACTGGTCAACCAGCAACCCGGAGGTGCCGAGCCCAGTCGCCACCTGAAGGTGGCACGCACCCGGCCGTCCCGGAAGAAGGTCAGTTCCTTGTCCAGAACTCCATCGGAGGTTGACAGCGAGATCCGCGCGGTAGTCGCGTCGACGTGTGATCCCTGCAGCTGCAGCGCTGTCCCGGCGAAGCTCCTGATCACTGTATACTCGCCCCGGGCGAATCCGTCGGGGGATACGTCAGCCGGCAGGATTCGTTCGCTGAACAGCGCACGCGTTTCCCGATCAACCGGCGGCAACGCAGTCAGAGTCTGCTCGCGCTCGATTTCGTGGATCGATGCGGCCGACCCGGCGTCGAGCGCCGTGGCCTCGTTATCGGACGAAGCTGAGCCTTCGCCACTCGCCCTGGCCTGCATGGCGAGGATATGTGACGCCTCGCGCCTCCGGGTCAGTGTGTCGGCCAGGTTTTCGCCCGACCCGAATCGGCTGAGCTCCTCCACCGACCCCCCTCGATGCGGCGCGACAATCGCCGACCAGTCTTCGCAGTGGATCCACAGTTCGCTCCGGCCATCAAAATCGATGTCCACTTCTTCGAGCACGATCGCCTCCCCTCTCCTCAACTCACCCTCAGCGGCCGCGAGTTGCTTCCAGATAGCCGCTCTGAGAAAAGGGAGGTATAGCCCGCCAAAGACACCGTGCCAGTACGCGTCGTTGCACTGTGCCCGTCCGATCGAGCGTCTGGGGCCCGGCGGATTACCCCTCGCGCGACATAGGGACGACACGGCGATCATCTTCTTGTGCATCCGGTTCGACTCGGGATAGCGCACAAGGAAGTTTCGCCAATGCCCACCGCGGACGAGGGCACCTGCATCGGTCTCCATGTCCCCGGGCCGCGAGCCCGCGATTTTCTTCTCCAGCGCGTCGAGAGCAAGGGCTGCTGGCGCCGGCAGCGACCAGGCCTCCATCTCGCGATAGCTTGCGGTCGGCAGATATGCGAGGCCCAGCGATTCCGTCAACCGATGCGCTTCGGAAAATGTCGACAGCTGCACGATTCCTCTGGCGGCGGCCGCTTCGACCGCGCTCATGAAGGATTGCAGCCACTTTTTCCCGAATACCCACTCCGCTGTTCCCGGCCATCCGCCGAACTTCTCTCCATCGTCGGCGAGCACTGCGACGCCCTTGCCGTCATTTTGCAACTTGTCGAAATAGTCGACCGTTTCCTGTGCAGGCTGGAATGGAATCAGGTAGCGGAGCCGCTCGTCGATCGGGAAGAGTGACACGCGCCTGCCATCATGTTCGGTCACGTAGTGGCCGTGGAGTGCACCGCGTTCAAAGCCGGTCGCCAGAAAATGACGATCATCGACCAGCGCGAACCGTACACCTGCCTCAGCCAGATCCGACGCGAGGTCGGGCTCCCACACTCTTTCAGTCAGCCACACGCCATCCATCCCTGCCCCAAAAAGCGACTGCAGGCGATTCCTCATCAGCCCGAGTTGTTCTGATCGATCAGCTCGCGGGAGCGCGGCGAGAATCGGTTCGTCGTAACCGGCCCCGAGCAGTTCGATCGATCCATCAGCCGAGAGCCGGCCGATGCGGTCCAGGTAGCGACGGTCATTGGCCTCGAGCCAGTCTACAAGTGGCCCGGATACATGCAGTGACAGCGGAAAGAAGCCGCTCGCTTCGACGGCATCGAGAAACGGCAGATAGACGTCGCGCACGTGACTCTCGAACACATGATCGAAGTTTCCAACCGGTTGGTGCAGGTGCAGCCCGAAACAGAAACGTAGGGGTGTCACCTTGCTGCTGCCTCAAAGCCCAGTTTGTGACCAAGGGGCGACAACATCACGCGTCCCTCGCCGTCAGCGGCGCTCCAGACACGCCAGTACTCGGTCTGCACATCGAACGGGATGCTGGTTTCGAGCTGCACGAAGAGATCAACCATGGCCGATGCAACCCCGATTGACGCGGGATCGCTGGCCTGCGCCACGGCGCGGCGCAGAGCAAGGGCAACAAGACCGCGCAGCGTCGCCTCTCCCGATGAGAGCTTCGACAGTTCCTCCTTCGTGAGGCAGAGCGGCAGCAGTGAGTCCCGCAGCGCTCGCCGGACTCTGCGCCGGACTCGTTCGGGGAACTCCGGCACACAAACGCGCCGAAGCAGGGCGCGTCCATCCGGCGCTGCTTCCACCTCGACACAGATGTCGCCGGGACTCCGCGCCGCGACCCGTGCTCCGAAACGCTGACGGCGGCCCGTGCGACGGTCCACAAGCTCGGTCTCGGCTGTCCCGACCACAATACTGAACTGCGCAGGTGTGTGGTCCTCGACGATGCCAAGCTCGTTCAGCGCAGCTATGCCGGCCACCGTGCGCACCGCCGCCGATGTCGCACCCTCGATCGATTCGAATACCAGACGACCATTGCCCACACGCGGGTCATTGCTCAGGGCCCGCTCGAGAGCCGTCGCGAAATCGGCCGATGCGTCCTCGGCACGCGACAGGTCGATCGTCCGCCGCGCGTACTTGAGGATCTGCCGAGCCTCCAGACCGCCAATATCATCGAAAAACCACGCGCACGATGTGAACATCCGCAACGCGTCGCGTTCCATCTCGAGGAGTTCGAACGCGCGCGCCCTGTCGCTCACCCCCGGTACGAGCCAGCGGTCGAGGAACGATGCGCGACCAGCCTGGTCTTCCGTTGCCACGACGTCGCCATATGCGTCCCTGACTTCCCACGGATCACGAAAATGTGCTGACCCCTCGACCTCGAAAGTCTGGTGGATGCGCTCTCCGAGTACGTCGAGGCCGGTTCGCAGGTGCGCTCGCCACTCCTGACTCGGGTTGAGGGTGCCGTCGAGCCGGCAGCCGCAGTTCGATCGCCATCGCTCGACACCGTGTGCGCAGCTCCATGATGTCGGCTCGACAAGTGCGACATCGTGCGCCGGAGGGTGCCGGGCGATGAACGACGCGAAGTTTTCGATCACGAGACCGGCCGTGCGCGCTCGTTCCACCACTGCGGCGAGCGCCATCTCGGCGAACTTGTGGTGGTGTCCGTAGGTCTCGCCATCGGTGGCCGCCGAGATCAGCTCCGTCGTATTCAGTAGAGACTCTGCAGGGGTGGCCGGAGTGCGTCGCTTTACCCTGACCGCGGCCGCTCGATCGTCGCCCGCGCGTCGCCGTTGCCGCCAGTCAGCGATTTCTTTCCACCACGCGTCGGCGTCCCGCACCAGACCACCGAACGCGATCCCGTGCGACATCGGCCCGTCGTAGATGCACACTGCAATTTCGCGCCCGCCACCTGTCCGGTATCGGCCGGGCAGACCATGTGGTGGCGGGGTGACAACCTGGTGTGGAGCAAGAATCGTGAAGCGGATTCCCTCGGCTGCGATCACGTCCAGTGTTTCGTCATCAACGCCCGTCTCCGGCAGCCACATCCCTTCCGGGTCCCGGCCGAATCTGCGGCGGAAGTCAGTTATTCCCCATCTCACTTCGGTTGTTTTGTCGCGGCGCGACGCCAACGGAAGTATGACATGGTGGTACGGGTGGGCAATTGCGTTCCCGTGTCCGTCGAGTCGGTCGCAACTCGACCGGTCGGCCGCAATCATCTCGCGATAAGTGTCCGCCGCGTGTCGCTCGAGCCACTCAAATAACGTCGGCCCGACGTTGAAGGAGATCGACTCCAGAGTATTGACGACCTTTGCGATGCGGCCGCTCGGAGCAGGAATGCGGGCTGCGACAACCGCGCGATAGCATTCCCGCTCTATTCGCTGGTTCCAGTCGTGGCAGGGCGCCGCCGACAGCTCACTTTCGACCTCGTTGAGAAAAGGATCCTCACGCGGTGGCTGATAGAAATGAGCGTGGATTACGAGACTTCGATTCACCGATGCGACGTGACCGTTGTTGATCAGCCGCGCGCTGCGGCGATTGCGGATTTCACCACTTGTCCGCTGTGACTCCTGGCGAGCGTCCGCGGCGCCTGCCGGCTGCGATGGTCTTCCGTAACGATGTGATGATGTCGCGGAAAACATCGTCGCGCTGCTGCAGCTCGCCCGCTCTGAGAAGGGCGTTTTCGATCCCCACACCCGCGAGACCGTCGACCAGATAGCCCAGCAGCTCGCGCAAGTCGTCAGCGTGGCCGTTGAATCTGCGGATCGCGTAGTCCTCGACTTCGCCGGTCGAGATGATGAACTGCCAGTCAGATGCCTGCAGAAGCAGTAACGTACGGGCTGCCTGTGCCAGAACAGGCTCAAGGGCCGCGACTTCGATCGCCGTCGGCGCGAGGTCCCAGAAGGCGTTTTCCATCTGCCAGATCACCGGCCACGTCCACTCAACTTCGCCGTTCATCCACATCGACCAATCGCCGTTCCTGCCCCACGAGCCCCGCGCGAGGCGAATGGCCTGACCGGTGCCGTAACTGTCCAGGTGCTCCCCCGCGGTTACGGGACGAACCACTGTGTGGTCGGGGAGCGCGGTGTAGAGGTCAGCGAGGAAGTCAGGACCCTCGAACCACCAGTGGCCGAAGAGCTCCGTATCGAACGGTGCCACCACCACCGCGCCGATATCGCCTGCCTTGCCCCTGGCCAGTGCAGCGATGAGCGAGGCGAAATCACGGGCGTGTTCCCCTGCCAGCTGTCGTGCTGCTGCCGGGTCGTAGGGCCTCTTTTCGCCAAGATCCGATGTTCTGGATGTAACGCGCCAGAGCCGCAGTCCTCCTGGCCATCTGATCTTGTGAAATTCGAGGTAGGCGCCGTCTCCGGGGTAACCGCCGTGACGATTCCAGACGCGCTGCGAGGAGCGCGGATCGCGGACGAACGCCGCTACTTCTCGCCCGACACTGTCGTCGCTGACCCGATATGCCTGGTAGGGGGTGTATTCGCGCTGAGTCTCATCATCAGGCTCCGGATGTGCCCGGTCGGCATCGGCCGCACCGAAGCGTTGGCCGTACACCCCCAGTGGGCTCCCCGCCCGTGCCATGTGAGAGTCGACGAAGAAGTATCGATACCCTGCCTCGGCGAGGTGCTCCTCCACACCGGCGCGAACGCGACCTTCTCCCGGCGCACCCGGGAGCGGCGCCCATGGTCCGCGCGGACTGTAGGCACATTCCGGCACCCAGCACCCCTCGGGGTCACGACCGAAAAGACGATGATGTTCGGAACGACCAACTGCCAGCTGCAGGTGGATGCTCTCGTCTCGTGCCAGCAACGGCAGGAATCCGTGGGTGGCTGCCGAACTCGTGAGCTCGATCCGCTCCCGGTCCTGCATCTCCCTGAACGGCCCCAGGATATCCCCGCCGATTGACTGCCACAGTTCATGGAGGCTGCGCAGGCGCCTCTCCCAGAAGCCAACCAGCGGCAGCAGCGCTTCATCGGCGGTACCGCTCATTGATGCCGGCGCTTCGGCGCAGAACTCGAACCGCTGTCTGAAGTACGCCTCTAGCTCGCCCGCGAACGTCGGGTGCTCGAGCATGTTGGCGAGAATCGGAGTGAAGCCAACCGACAGCGGTGCGGCGACGTTTTCGCTTTCGAGCCTCCGCAGCGTCGCAAGGAGCGGCAGGTAGGTCTCGATCGCGGCTTCGCAGATCCAGTCGCTGCCGTGGGGCCACCGCCCGTGATTGAGAACGTAGGGCAGGTGACTGTGGAGCATCAGCACGAAATCGGTCTGCCTCATCGTACTATCGTCTCCACCGCGGCCAGAAAATCGCCCTCCGGTAGAGATCCCGATATCGATGCTCGGACTTGTCCCAGCCGAAGTCGCGGCTCATTGCCTCACGCGCCATCGCTGTCCAGACCTGTGGGTAACGGTAGTGGTCTATCGCACGTGCACAGGCGGTAATGAAGTCGCCCTGCGTGTATTCGTCGAAGAGGAAGCCGGTGACGTTGTCATCGATCGTATCGGCCAGCCCGCCAACGCGCCTCGCTACTGGCAGGGTGCCGTAGCGCTGTGCCCTCATCTGTGTCAGGCCGCAGGGCTCGTACTGCGATGGCATCACAATCATGTCCGCCCCTGCCAGCAGCCGATGTTCCTTTTCCACGCTGAAGTCTGTTTCAACGCCGATCCGACCCGGCGCCCGCCGCGCGAGCTCAGTCAACGTGTCAACGTAGCGCTTTTCTCCCTGGCCAAGAAACAGGAACTGCGCGTCCAACGAAAGAAAGCGGGGACTGCCGAGGATGAGGTCAAGTCCCTTTTGTGCGACCATTCGCGCGCTCATGCCGAAGATCGGCGTACCCGGCTGTTGTGGCAGGCCGAAGATGTTCTGGATCGCC
Organism: Gemmatimonadota bacterium; assembly: GCA_052389935.1. Classification (GTDB taxonomy): domain Bacteria; phylum Gemmatimonadota; class Gemmatimonadetes; order Gemmatimonadales; family Gemmatimonadaceae; genus JBQTHK01. The sequence continues at coordinate 41,735 of JBQTHK010000035.1, forward strand.
GCCTTGCACTTGCGTTTGCCGCCCAGCTGATTGATCGAGTAATTGGCGACGAGGTATGGATCGTGTGCCGGGTCCCAGGCCACGTTGTCAATCCCGTTGACTATCCCGACGAACCGCTCGCGCGCGGCGATGAAGTGTTCATGCAATCCGAACCCGCCGGCTGCCGTACGTAACTCATGCGCATGCGTCGGACTCACGGTCGTGATCAGATCCGCGCAGCCGATCCCGCCCTTGAGCAGATTGACGCGGCCGTGCCACTCGAACATGTGATGGTTGTAGAACTCCCATGGCAGGCCGATATCCGCCATCGTCGCCGTCGGGAAGTGGCCCTGGTACCCAGCGTTGTGAACGGTCAGTGTGCTCCAGACTTTTCTGAAGTAGGGGCGGCCCACGTCGTACGCGCGCAGGTAGGCCGGCGCAAGCGCGGTGTGCCAGTCGTGGCAATGCAGCATCACCGGAGCTTCGGCGACCATCGGCAGAGCGTTGAGCGCGGCGAGGCAGAAGAACGCCCAGCGACGAGCGTTGTCGCCGTAGTCGCCGTTCTTGTCGCCGTAAATCCCTTCTCTGTCGAAGAAGTGACCGTTGGCAACAAAGTAGACCCTCGGCTTCCCTTCCTCGGTACGGCCACGCAGGCTTTCCGATTCGAACAGCTGGGCCTGATGCGTGTGTGGTCCCACCTGCACGGCGAACTGCTCGCTCGCCGGCACGAAGTCCCTGACCACATCCTGGACCTGCCGATAAAGCGGCATGATCACAGCCGTACGAATGCCGGCCTTTATCTGATAGAGGGCGAGATTGGCTACGGCTTCGCCGAGCCCGCCGGTGCGTGCAAACGGCGCCAGCTCGGCGACCAGGTGAACTACCGTCACTGGTTCGTGAGCGTCGGTTGTGAGCGGATAGACCGCCGGCGTCGCCTTCGCACGCGAAGCGGCACCGCCAGTGCGCCGACGAGCCGATTTCTTCGGCGCGGTCGCTACTCCGGCTTCTGTGGCAGTTGATCGTTTGCGTGTCGCCATCCGGGAACCTCGATCCAGGTGCTGCTCATCCCTCCCGGACGCGAATCATCCGGCGGGGGGGGGGGGCCATTCACTGCGGCCGGTCGTCCTCGGGTCCGTCTCCCCTCATGGCGGTCACGTAATAGGAACGCGAATACTGCTGAACCATGCGCCGCGCCGTGAAATGTTGACCCGCAACTCTGATCGCGTGCTTCATTTTCTGAATCCATCCGTGCGGTATCCCCTTGTCGTCGTGCGAGTAGTAGAGGGGGACCACCTGTTCTTCCAGCAGCGAATACATCTTCCCGGCGTCCCATTCGTCGGGTGTGGAACGTGACGCCGCGGGGGGAATTGCCCAGCCGTTCAGTCCATCGTATCCCTCGTGCCACCATCCGTCGAGTGTACTCAGTTGCGGTACGCCGTTGAGAGCCGCTTTCATTCCGCTTGTTCCGCTGGCTTCGAGGGGAACGCGCGGCAGGTTCATCCAGAGATCGACCCCATTCACCAGTCTGTGGGCAAGGTGAAGCTCGTAGTCCTCAATAAAGGCTACCCGGCCCTCAAAGCGTTGATCTCTCGTGTAACTGTAAACCGTCTTCAATACTTCCTTCCCGGGCACGTCGGCGGGATGTGCCTTGCCGGCAAAGATGATTTGCACCGGCCGCGCGCTGTTCACCAGTAGTGCGCGCAGGCGTTCGGCATCCGAAAAAAGCAGATTGGCCCGTTTGTAGGTCGCGAACCGGCGCGCGAACCCTATCGTCAGAGGTTGAGCATTGAGCAGCGTCCCCGCCCCTACGACGTGGGTCGCCTCCTTCCAGTGGCGCGCCCAGCGCCTCCGCGCCTCCTCGCGGATAAAGTCCATCATTCCCGTCTTGAGCTCGAGGTGGACCTGCCAGAGCCGGGCGTCGTCAACTTCGAGTACGCTCTCCCACAGCCCGGGGTCCTGAACTCGCCCTGGCCAGTCGTGCCCGAAATGGTGATCAAAGAGTTCCATCAGCTCGCGCGCCATCCACGTCTGGAGATGTACTCCGTTCGTCACGTGGCCGATGGGGACCCTTGATGGCTCACGGCCTGGCCAGAGCGCAGACCAGATCTGCCGCGAGACCTCTCCATGCTTCTTCGCGACACCGTTCACGAACTTCGACAACCTCAGCGCGCAGACCGTCATCTGAAACCGGCCGGGCTCATCGGGATGAAGGCCGATGGCCATCAGCTGAGCGCGATCCACATTCATCTCCTCCCAGATCGGCCCTGCGCACGCTTCTATCTGTGAAAAATCGAACGCGTCGTGACCAGCCGGCACCGGCGTATGTGTCGTGAACACACTCGTAGCTCGTACGCGGTGAACGGCTTCGTCGAACGAAAGCCCCGATTCGCAGAACTCGCGTATCCGCTCGACCATCATGAATGCCGCGTGCCCTTCGTTGGCGTGCCAGGCGGCCGGTGAGACCCCCACTGCCCGCAGAACACGAACGCCGCCAACACCAAGTATCCATTCCTGCCGCAGCCTGACTTCCGGCCCACCGGCGTAGAGCTTCGACGTAAGCTCGCGATCGGCGGGGTCATTCTGAGGGAGGTCGGTGTCGAGCAGGAAGATCGATACTCTTCCGACTTTCATCCGCCAGGCAGCGACGCAGACGTCACGACCGAAGGTCCGAACCACTGTCAGATGCCGCTCCCGTCCCACTCCGGGTACCCGCTCCAGCGGTGCGTTGGGTATCTCGAACTGCTCGTCGGAGTCCTCCTGCCACCCATCGAGGCGCAGCTTCTGGTCGAAGTACCCCTTCTGATAAAACAGCCCGATCCCGATGAGCGGTACCCCGAGGTCCGAGGATGCCTTGCAGTGGTCACCTGCGAGCACGCCGAGTCCACCGGAATAAATGGGAACCGAGTTGTGCAATCCGAATTCGGCGCAGAAGTAAGCAATCGTCTGGTTCCGCAGATCCTCGAACTCGTCGTGAAACCAGGTGTTTCTGTTGGTTTCCTCGCGTCCGACGTCATCGACGACGCGGTCGTACAGGTCCAGAAAAACCGGGTCTCGCGCGCAGTCGCTGAGACGGCTGGGGTCAGTTCGCTTAAGCAGCGACAGCGGATTGTGGCGGGTCAGGTGCCAGAGAGGCTCGTCGATCAGGGAGAAGAGTTTGCGCGCGTTCCGGTTCCAGCTCCACGACAGATTGTTTGCAATCGAATCCAGCCCGCTGATCCTTTCGGGGAGGTAGGGAATCTTCTCGGTCGGTACATTCATGGGCGGGAAACTACTGGAGCGACGTCCACCGGAAAGGCTTGCTCACGGCGTCCTTCTGCCACTGCACGACATGGCGCACGTACTTGTAAACTCGGTGCTTGACAGGCAGGGATCGTATGTTCGGCGGCGTGGTCGAGCCGGGACGGTGGCGTGAGTCTGGCAGCCGGACCTTCCCCCCAGCCCCTCGTCCGGCCTGCGCTCGACGCCGATGTCAAGCGCCTCCAGGAGCTGATTCGGTCTTCAGCGCGCCTGCTCAGTCGCGGGTTCTATAGCGAAGCTGAGACGGAGTCCGCTATCAAGTTCGTGTTTGGAGTGGACACTACTCTCGTACGAGACGGTACCTATTTCCTTGTCGAGCTATCCGGCGGTCTGCTGGGCTGTGGCGGCTGGAGCCGTCGGAGGACTCTTTACGGCGGAGATCAGCGGCCGGTCGGGTCCGTTGATGAGCTGCTCGACCCAGCGCGCGATGCGGCCCGAATAAGGGCATTTTTCGTGGCGCCGGAGGCTGCACGCAAGGGGGTTGGGCGGCTGCTGCTCGATCGTTGCACCAACGAGGCCGCCACGCATGGCTTCCGGACTCTTGAGCTCATGGCCACACTTCCCGGCGTGCCCTTCTACTCAGCAATGGGATTTCAGCCTCTTGAAGACGTTGTCGACCGGCTTCCGGACGGGACGCCACTGCGCTTTGTGCGCATGTGGCGCAAGTTGTGAGCAGATACCCGGTTCTCGGCTCGTCCGAAGAGCCAACTCTCGGTGCGGTGCTTCGGGGGTTCGCCGCGGATCAGCTGCCCACCCGTTTCCATCAGTTTCTGCAGCTTGGAATCCCGGCTGCTGTGCAGTTCGCGATCTGGGGAGCATGGCCGGCGGCGGGACTGTCCCTTTCGTTGAGCGCCTTTGGGGTCTGGGCCCTTTGCGAGCAGCGCCTGACCGCGGCCGATGATCAAATGCAGCTCGTGCCTGTCGGCGAGCGAAGTCGACGTCTCCTCACTGCCGCGAGGGCGCTGAGCGGGGCCGCTGCCGGTGGCGGTGCGGCGGTTCTCCTCGTCCTGGCGATCGTGAAGGTGCTCGGAATTGTCTTCAGGTGTCCTGGTTGCGCGGGATGATCTGCTCGTCTTCAGTCGAACCATTCTCCACTCAAACGATCCACACCATGCGGGCCTTTCCTGCTCGACTGTTCCTGACGATCCCTCTCGTATCGATCCTGCTTGCACCGGTGGGCGTAACGGCTCAACAGGCGGCGCGCGACTCGATACGCGACGACATCCGGTTCTCGTTCTACGATCGTGGCCCGTACCGATCCACGGTGCCCCGGCCCGAGTCGATACTCGGCTACGACATCGGGAGCTGGAACACCCAGTTCGCGCAGCAGGAAAAAACCCTCCTCGCGATCGCGGCAGCAGCGTCCGACCGGGTGCGGGTGGAGGAGATCGGCGCGACGAACGAGAAGCGAACCATGCGACTGTTCATCATCTCGTCGCCGGAGAACATCGCGCGCCTCGATGCCATCAGGGCGGATCTTGACCGCCTGGGAGACCCTCGTGGGGCGAGCCGCGAGGAGTTGGACGCGATCGTCGAGCGCACCCCCGCCGTGGTCTGGATCAACGAGTCGGTTCATGGCAACGAAGCTCCGGGCTTCGAGACGGCAATGCAGACGCTCTACCAGCTCGCAGCGAGTGAGGAACCGGCTACCGTTGCAGCGTTGCGCAACGTGCTGGTTGTCCTCAATCCCAGCACGAATCCGGACGGACACGAGCGATTCGCCGTCTGGTACAACTCGATCGGTGTCAGCAGCCCGGACCCCGGTTCTCTTGAAAAGAACGAACCCTGGAGCATTCAGGGGCGCTTCAATCACTACCGGTTCGACATGAATCGCGACGTGATGACCACTACACAGCGCGAGGTGCGGGCCCTGGTCGCCGGTTACCTGCGCTGGCACCCGATGGTCGCGATCGATCAGCACGGCCAGACACATCACTACTTCTTTCCGCCAACAGCGGCTCCTCTCAACGCCAACCTCGTCGGGACCGGCTTTGACCGGTGGATGGAAGTCTATGGGCGGGCGAATGCAGCCGCTTTTGATCGTTATGGCTGGATGTACTACACGCGCGACGTCTTTGATTTCTATGGTCCGTTCTACTGGGATTCCTGGCCATCGCTTACCGGTGCGATCGGCATGACCTACGAGACGGACGGTGGTGGCTGGAAGGGAATCCGATGGCGCCGCGCCGACGGTACGATCCTTTCCTTCCGCGATGGGATTGCCAAGCACTATGTCACCGCGATGGCTACGATCGAAGCCACGGCTTCGAGGCGCCGTGACAGGGTACGCGACTTTCTCGCTTTCAGGCAGGGTGCGATCGCCGACGGTCGCACGGGTACGATTAAACGTATTGTTTTCGGACCAGGCGCCGACCCAGTACGCGCCGCCGAGCTCGCGGCCACGCTGATCCGATCCGGGATCGAGGTGCGGCGAGTGGCCGCGCCCTTCAACTCGAGTGCTGCACACGCCTACGCTGATGACGCTGCCGGGGCGAGGCGATTTGATGCCGGCTCGTACGTGGTCGATCTCGCGCAACCCCAGGGGAGGCTCGCGCGCTCGCTGCTCGAACCGGTACCTCTGCTCGACAGTGCCTTTTCCCGTTCGCAGCTCGAGAAGTTCAGGCGGAACCAGCGCCGCGGTGCCAACGTCGAGTCAGAAGGTTACGAGTTCTACGATGTAACTGCGTGGTCCCTGCCGGTGGCGTTTGGAGTGGAAGCGTGGTGGACGGCCGACAGTCCGGCGATCAATGGCGAGCTGCTCGGTCTGCCGGCCACCGGAACGCGGGTCATGGGTGACCTGCTCCCTGTACCCGTTGCGGCGGGTGTCACGGGTGGTGTCAGGGCGGGCTCCGCCTACCTCTTCAGTCCCGAATCGAACGGAGCTTCCCGCCTCGCGTTTCAGCTGCTGCAGGAGGGTTTTCGACTCGCCGTGAGCGTTCAACCCATGGAAGCGGGAGGCCGCCGCTGGCCGCGCGGTACCTACATCTCCAGAGCAAGCCGGAACGACGCGACCCTCCACACGCGCATCGACGCTCTCGCGCGCGAAGCCGGAGTTGAAGTTGGCACCACCAACACTGCCTTCAACGAATCAGCGCAGTTCGGCATCGGGTCGGGATCGGCGTATGATCTCGAGCTGCCGAAGGTTGCACTCGTGGGTGGCGACGGCATAGGCCAGACATCCTACGGTGCGATCTGGTGGACACTCGAGAACCGCTACGCGATCCCCTTCACCCCCCTCGGCGTCGGTTCGCTGGCGGGTGACATCTCGCGATTCAACGTCGTGATCATTCCGGACGCCTCGGCGGGAGCGCTCGCGCGCCAACTCGGGAAAGCAGGCGCCGAGAGTCTTCGTGGCTGGGTACAGCGTGGTGGCACGTTGATCACAATGGGCGGCTCTTCGGTCTGGGCGGCCGGCGAGGAAGCAAACCTGACCAGTGCCAGGGTGTACCGACCCGACACCACGTCGAAAGGCGCCTCACGGTCAGATTCCGCAGCTGCGGGCACCGACACGGCGGCGGCACGCCAGCGGCGCCGCGAGGCCGCTCCCGACCGAACACAGGATGATTTGCTGTCGATCACCAGTCCCTCCGCGTCACCTGACGCGCCTGCGCCACTGGCCGGAAGCCACTTCGACGTTGTCCTCGATCGTACTCACTGGTTGACTCATGGCTATGAAAACGCGCGTCTGACGGTTCTCGTCGATGGCAGCTCGTTCTTCCGGCTCTCCCGCGAGGGGAGCAACGTCGCTGTCTTTCCGCAGGAGGGCTTGCTCCTGAGAGCCGGCTTCGCGTTCCCGGAGAATACAGAGCGTCTGATGCGCGAAAAGGCGCTCCTTGTCGAAGAGCCGGTCGGGAACGGTCACGTCATCCTCTTCGCCAACGAGCCGATGTTCAGAGCCTGGTGGCGCGCGCTCGACCGCCTCGTGCTCAACGGCATCGTGCTGGGTCCGGCGATGTAGCGCTTTCACCAGGCCTGGTCTGCCTGCTGCACGCCCGACTCGGCTGACAACCGGGCCGCACCATCAACGGCGCGGGCAGCACGGCGCAGACCCCCGGCCAGTGTTACGCCCGGTCGCCAGTTGAGTACCTCGCTCGCTCGCTCTCCACGGATCTCGAAATCATCTGTGAGGCGACGAAGATCATCTTCGCGGTGCAGGATCCTTGCAGCCGCCCGCATCAGCTGTGGAGGTGCGCGGAACAGGCGGGCCCGTACGTTCAGCCCGGCGGCGATCAGCTCGATCAGTCGGGGCGTTGAAACCGCTTCCCCATCGCTTACGCTGAACGTCCAGCCCGCGGCGCGCGGATCGCTGATACATCTTACGAGGAAGTCAACGAGATTATCGACTCCCACCATCGAGCGCCGGTTGGCGATGCCGGCCAGGGGCAACGGGATTCCCCGGCGGATGGCGCGCGTCAGAACACCCAGGTTCGCCTTTGCTCCCGGGCCGTGTACGAGAGGGGGGCGCACGATGACTACTTCGAGACCGGTCCGGGACGACACCAGCCTGAGCTGCAGTTCCGCATTGGCCTTGCTCACCGCGTAGGGACCACGTGGCGCTGGCGGGTCACCCTCATTGAAGACTCCGGATTCGCCGTAGACCTTGGCCGAGCTGACGAATACAAGCCGCCTGACTCCGGTCGCGGCCGCACGGTCGGCGAGGTCTGCGGTCACCGCCGAGTTGATGAGCTCGAAGGCCAGGTTGCCCGAGGGTTCCTTTTCACTCCGGTGCACGCACGCCGCGAGATGAACAACAACGTCGATGCCGCGCAGCGCCATCCTCCAGTCCGGTCGCAGGGAGAGATCACCCATATCAACGACCTCGACCCCGGTCAGTTGCCCGTTGCCGCGAACCGCGGCCCGCACAACGGCCCAGGGCTCATCGAGCAGTCGCGCCACCAGTGTCCGCCCGATCCAGCCGGTTGCCCCGGTCACGAGCACCCGTAGTCTGTCCTGGGTCGACAAACTAGGCCCAGCGCCAACCATGGCGATTGAAGAAAGTCGCAGCTGACCGGGCGAAGAGCCTGACGTGATGAGAGCCCTTGCCGGCTGCGTTACCTCCGTGATGCACGATTCGCACGTCCGGCACGTACTCGAGGGCACCACTCCCACCCCCTGCCTCGGCGAGACGCAGGCTGAGGTCGTAATCCTCGAAGTAGAGGAAATAGTCGGGTGAAAACCCGCCAACCGCGCGCAGGGCGTCGCCGCGGGCGAACATGCAGCAGCCGCTCACGATCGAGACCGGGGCGCACTTCCCCACTCCGATCACGTCCTTCATCTCATAGTCGTCGAGGCGACGCCGAAATCTCCTCGCGATGATCGCGGGCGCAAAGCCCCGCAGCACAAGTGTGGCTACGGTCGGATAACGCCTGCACAAATACTGCTCTTCACCTTTCGGACCCCGGACCGAGGGCGCGATCATCAGCGTGCCCGGGTGGGCCGCGAGATGCCTGAGTGCGTTCCCGACCGCCGCTGTGGCGAGAACAACATCGGGATTGAGCACGAGGTGCGTATCTTCGGTGCCGACGAGGATGGAAAGATTGTGCCCTGACCCGTAGCCCACGTTGCCGTGACCGCGCAGCGTCCGCAGGTTGCTTCCGCTCATCAGGCCGGGGATCGCCGCGACGCAGCCGTCGAGCGCTTTCTCATCGGCTGTGCCGTTATCGATCACGTCAACCGACAGCTTCCCGAGCAGACCGCACCGCCGCGCCGCTTCGGCGCTCGCGATCAGCGTCTGGAGTGTCGTCTCGAGCATCTCGAGGTGGGGCTGATAGACGACCACCGAAACCCGCATGTCCGGCGTGCCGACGTCAGATTCGGTTTTCAAGGACCTGATCGTAGACGCTTGCCGTCTTGTGGGCGGTCTGAGCCCAACTTTTCTGTGCCGCCAGCTCCCGCCCCGCCCGTGTGATGTCTGCGCGCAGGGCCGCATCGCCGATCAGCCTCTCAACCGAGGCGGCGAGACTCGATGCATCGTCGGGCTGAAAGAACAGCGCGGCTTCACCCGCCGTTTCGCGCATTACCGGACGGTCCGCTGCAATCACGGGACAGCCGCTCGCCATCGCTTCGAGAATGGGAAGCCCGAATCCCTCGTAAAGCGACGGAAAGACGAGCGCCGCTGCCCCCCGGTAAACGAGCGACAGCTCCGCGTCCGAGATCCGTCCAGTGAAATCAACCCGGTCACCTACACCTGCCATGCTTGCCTGCCTGATCAGTGACCCGGTCGATGAGGTTTCCATTCCCACCAGCTTGAGACGGATCGATTTGTCGAGCAGCGGCAGCGTCCGGATCACAACTCCCAGGTTCTTGTGCGGCGCCGCGCTTGCTACTGCGAGGAGGTAGGGAGCGTCGCGCCGACCCGTCTCGTCGTGGTCCGTGGCCATCCCCGACCAGCGCTCGTCGACGCCCAGGGGAACTGCCGTGACCCGGTCTGCTGTCCAGGGAAATCGCCCCACAAGCTCCCTGCGCACCGTTTCTGAAAGCGTGATGATGTGCCGCGCGCGGGCGAGCGACTTGGGGAAGATCCAGCGCCAGACGGCGCGCTTTCCGGCCGCGATCTGTCGCGGGAACCGGTAGTGGATGAGGTCATGTACGGTCACCACTCCGGGAATCCCGGGCGTCGCGGGTGCTATGTAACCTGTGGAGTGGAGAAGCTCGATCCCGCGTGCCTTTGCGCGCACGTGCAAACGGGTGTGTTCCCACGCTACCCTCAGGGCGCGCGTGTTCCCGCTGAATGGACCGACTTCAGTCTCGAGACCTGCGAGTTCGCTCGCGCTGCGCTCCGCCGCGGATGCGTTCAGGAACAGCACGTATTCATGGTGCGGCGCCACCCTCCGCAAAGCCTCCACCAACCGCAAAAGGTATGTCTGCGTTCCCCCCATCCGGTCGGGGATCCAGAATAGCGCGTTTATTCCGACCCGTCGTGTCCGGCGCGCTCCCGCGATTCGCGGGGCCGATGTGAGCTTGTCTGTTCCGTGGTGGCTCATGGACTGTGGCACGCTGAGCGCTCTGCTCCGGAGAGCGTTATCAACGGTCCTACCCCGGTGTGCGGTTGCGGATCAATCCGCACCACCGCTCTCGCGCCAGCCCACCTCGCGCCCCGAGGTCTCCGTGCCGCCTGCTCTTCTCATTCTGACATTGCGCACCGCGCCGATCGCCAGTACACCGATGATACCAAGCGCCATCGTCGTCAGCAGCCCAACCAGAAAAAGCCGAACGATGCCGCGTGAATCAGGCATTCCCGGCACCATCGGTTGCTCGAGCACTGTAATTACCGGGATGTCCCTGATCTCGTCGAGGCGCGATCGCTCATGGGCTTCGGCCAGCGTGGCGACGACCTCAGCCTTGAAGGTGATGTCCCGGCGCAAACGCTCCTCCTCGAACGAGAGCGCGTTCGTCGCGGTGAAGGCGCGGTTGCGGCTGAGGAAACCCGCCAGCCTGTCCTCGAGCGCCCGGAGTTCTCCGCGCGCCTCCCCAAGCCGTCGTGCCGCGAACTCACGCTCCTGCGTCGCCCTCGATTGCCGACCAGAGAGATTGAACGCATTGAGCCGCTCCAGCAGACTTTCCGCAATCCGATACGAGAGCTGCGGGTTCGTCGTCCGCACGCTGTATCTGACGATCCCCGTTCGCAGTCCCGTGTTCACGCCTATGCTCTCGTTGAGCCAGCGCGCCGCAAGTTCGGTTCGCGCCTGCGGGGAGTCACCGCCTGCACCGTACCACATTGTCAGGTTCCCCTGAAAGACTCCGGTATCCGACGTTACCGTGTACGTCGTTTCAACGACCGGGTGGAGAATAGCGCGCGACCGCAGCACTTCGGCATAGAAAAGCGGCCCCTGCGCATCTCCAGGTGTTCCGAGGTTCAGCCCGAGCTGGGCGGCGATTCCAGTGAGGTTGACGCCGGTCGATGGCGCCTGCGGAATGAAGGCCGCTCCCGCTGTCCAGCTCCGCGGTCCGAACAGCGACGACGTTGCGAGAGCAACGGTGACAAGAATCGGAATGAAAATCACCGGCCAGCGATGACGCAGGGCGAATCCGAGGATGATCGCCAGCGCCGAAGTCGGCGGCTCCCGGCCGCGCGCGTCAGCGTAGGGCATGTGACTCTTGCACTCGGCTTTTAGGTGTCGGTGCGTGCGCTGACTGGCCGAACCAGCGCCTCCACAATCGCTCTCCAGCCTTCTCGACGGTCCAGCGCCATCTCGTTTCAAGGCAGCCGCGCGCGAGCGCCTCCCGGTCCCTCACCGCCGTCGCCACCGCCGTCATCAGATCGCGTGTGCTCCGACTCGCGGCTATGACACCGTCCACTCCGTTCACGACCATCTCCGGCAGCCCTCCGACAGGCGGGACAACACATGGAATGCCGCGCGCCCTTGCCTCAAGGACAGAAAAGGGGCAGTTCTCGACTGGACTCGTCACCAGCAGGATATCGATCCCGTTGTAGATCGAGTCGGGATCCGTCAGGTGACCGGCCCACTCCAGAGGTACCCCTCCTCCGAGCCTCAGGCGCTCTGGCCCGTCACCCCGCACTGTAAAGCTGAACTCCTTTCTGCTCATCGCCGCGGCCACTTCGATAAACCGATCGAGCCCCTTTTCCCGCGACAGGCGGCCGACGAAGCCGACACGGAACGTCGGTCCCGCAATCGAGGTCCCCGGGTACTCCGGGAGCGGGACTCCGTTGGGTGTGATCCGCGATTGCACCATGTGAAGCCACGGGAAACGCCGGGTCCACCAATGTCGCGTATACCCTGAAACCCAGGTAACCTCGTCGATCGCGAGAGCCGCGATGCTGCTCCCCACAGCCATCAGACGCCGGCGAAGTGTGGGCACCAGTGTTTCGCTGTGGTGAGTGAGAATCACCCTCGTGCCCCATGAGCGGCGGGCAGCAACGAGCTGCGAGCCGTAACGGAGGACAAGTGCCGGATTGCTGGTGTGGACGACATCCGGTCGCCACTTCCGCAGCCAGCGCTCGATGGACAAACGCGCAGAGCCGGGATCAGTCCAGACCGGCAGTCTCTCGACTTCGGTGTTCCGGCGATCGCTGACCCGCCCCAGAGTCGTCTCCGGCTCTTCATCAATCAGGCAGCACTCGGCGCCGGCCGCGACGAGCCAGTCGATGTTGAGCGCCTGAAAGGTGCTGACGCCCCCTGCAACGGGTGCGTAGGAGAGGAAAGCGACTCTCATTCCACGACGCTCCCCGGGCCCGCCCCGAGCACGAGCGCGGCGGCAAGCATCGTTGCCGGTTCCGCCGTCGGCAGCCCCGCATTGTGCGTCAGAGCCTGCGCCGTCAGCAGCCCGATCAGGGCCGCCGCCACTCCCGTGATCGCCGCGTCTGCTGTCGACCTCATCACGCGCCACGCGTGGAGCAACAGCAGAACCGCGGCGATTACTCCTGCAACAACTGACGCCACTCCCAGTGCGATTCCGTCAGTCAGGTAGGCGTTGTGCGGCGCGAAGGGCACTTCGTAGTCGAAAGGGACCTCGCTCGTTCGCCGGTGGACGTTCATGAAGCCGATCTCCCCCCAGTCCCGGCCTGCGATTCTGAGCCCCAACGGGTGCTTCGAAAGAACCTCGATTGCACGTCCCTGCAACTGCACCCTGAACCTCGAATCCCGCCCCGACTCTCCTGACTTGAGCTTTGCAGCGAGCGACGCCTCAGCCATCACGCGAAGTGTCTCGTTTCCCCGCGCTGCACCCAGTGCCAGCACCCCGGCCACCACCGCTCCAACCAGCCCCACCCTGACGAGACGGATCCGGCTCGCCGGCGCTGCGGCTGCAGCAAGTGCAAGCGCGACGATCGACGCCAGAAGTGCACTCCGCTGCAACGATGCCGCAAGCGCGAGCAGTGAGAGAACCGTGAGCACGATCGCCGTGTGTCCGACAACCTTCGTGCGCGCTGTAGCCGCCAGCATCGCCGAAAGGGGGAGGAGAAAGGCGACCTGATAGCCAAGGAGGTGGACGAAGGGCGAAAGTCCGGTACGGAGCGCGTCCAGTGACAGAACTGTTTCCCCCGCGTAGATGTCCCTGTAGAGGAATGCTCTCCACACAATGAGAGGTTGGCCGACGGTCAGCTCGAGCAGAAACCACGTCAGGGAGATCGCCAGCACAAAGGCGCTCACCACGAGCAGGCGACGCCAGCGCTTTTCGCACGACGCAGCGTAGGAAGCGAGAGCCAGCAGACCGGTCAGCGCCGCGACCACGCGCGCTGCCGCGAGTTGATTCGTCGCCGAGAACGGCCCTGTTGCCAACTCGAGCCCCGCGCGAAGGAGAAAAAAGCCGCCCAGCCACCACACAATCCTGCTCCTCGCCAGACGCTCCCACGCGGTCAACATCCGGCTGTCAGCGGCCACTAGGAGGATAAAGGGGCCGTAGACGGACGGCGCTATCGGAAGCGGCGGGATCTCGACAAGCGAAATCAGCCACGTCACCGCGAGAAAGGCAGCCACCACGTCAACGATGGCAAACGGGGAGCTCCCCGCCGCTGCGGACCTTTGGCTGATCATTGTTCCCGGCCTGCATTGACGGCGGGCCACGCCGACAGCGCTTCCCGGGATTCGATCGGTCGTGAATAGCGATCTCCGGCACGGGCTATGCGCCAGTTCAGTACCTGCCGGAGTACCGGCGACGCCCAGGCTAACCGCCGCAAGCGTCTGGCTCGCCGCGCACGCGGCCCGCTTCCCGCGGCGGCGGCGTCAAGAGCAGCGCGAAACTCGCCCATGCGCCCGCCCCGGAGTGAGCGGAGCGCCTTTGCCCAGGCCACAGACGTCGCCCTTGTCTCCGAGTCGACGCTGGTGCGCGCCGCCGAGAGCACGGCAACGATCTCCCGCCGCCAATCAGTGCGCTCGACCCCGTCCACTTCCCTCTCCCTGTGAAGTCGAAGGCAAAGTTCACGAACCCGGGGCTCGATGCTCAACGCGCCGAATGTCAGCCCCGACGGAGTGAGATGGTACAGGTACATTGGCTCGGTGACCATCGCCAGCCGCCCATGCTTCATCAGGCGCAGCCAGACGTCGTAATCCTCGCTGAACCCGGGTATCCGATAACCCTCGCTGAGTCGCCGGTAGTCGCGGGTGCGAAACATCATGCTCCCGTGAACGAATGGGTTTGCGCCCTGTGCAAGTGCAGCTGCGAGCTGCTCGTGGTCATCCGGAGGAGCAACCACTATGTCAGGTTCGCTGCCCGACATCGCCTGAAGCGCCCAGGTGCCGCACGCCACAACGTCGGCGCGGCCTTCCATCAGTTGAACCTGTTTCTCCAGTCGCCGCGGGTGCGACCGGTCGTCAACGTCCATCCGCGCGATGTACCTGCCGCGAGCCAGCCGGCACCCGGCGGCAAGCGCCGATGCTATTCCCTTGTTGGGCTGACGGAGGACGCGCAGCCTGCCGTCGCACCCTGACGCTCTCTGCAGCAACTCGTGCGATCCGTCCCGCGATCCGTCGTCAATGGCGATCACCTCGATCGACGACAGTGTCTGTCCGAGAATGTCGCCGAGCGCTACGGGAATGTCCCGCTCACCATTGAACACGGACATCACTACCGAGACGAGCGGCACCTCACTCATCGGGAGATTACCTCCCTGAATATCGTTCGGTGAGACTCGACCCAGCGATCGAGTGCAAACATCGATTCCGCCCGGACTCTGGCACGTGGCGCGAGCCGGTCATGCGCCACGAGCACCTCCAGAGCGGCCTGTGCCAGCGCATCAGGGTCAGGAAGGTGATATTGCTCGAAGTCGTCAGGTGCCGGTACGCCCACACCTGCGTCACCCACCAGCTCCGGCACACCACCACTGGAACTGAAGACTACGGGAAGTCCGCACGCCATCGCCTCGACGACGATGTTGGGAGACGCGTCGTTGTAGACGGGATGCAGCAGGGCGTGACCCTGTTGGAGCACCGCCGGTGCCTCGATGCGTGAGAAACGCGGAACGATCACCAGACTGTCCTCGTCCAGTCCTTCGCGCCGCCTCGCCTCGGTGACAGTCGCGATCATCGCTGCATCGACTTCGTTCGAGGGGTCCCATCCGGCGATGACCAGCACGGCATCCGCGAGTGAGCGACGGACGGCAGCGATGGTGCGCATCAGAGTCAACACACGGTCAGACTGCGCGGGCCCGAACGAGATCGCGAGCAACGTTGGGCGCGCTGGTCTGTCGCCGGCCGGCTGGAAGTGTCTGATGTCAACGGGATTGTGCAGTACGCTCGTGGTCCCCGACACCGGCTCCAGAAAAAGCCGCGCGCTGCGGCGACAGAACTCGCTCTGATAAACGACGTGGTCCGCCCGACGATGAACCACGGAAAGTGGACGATTCGCCGCTCTCCAGCCCTTGCCGAACCACGCCCGGTAATGAACACCGTTCTGATTCAACACCACGCGAACTCCGCGGGTTCGCGCGCGGCGAACGATCAGCGTGCTCCAGGGATGCCGGACGCTGCTGACTGTGAACAAAACATCACATGCCGGATAGCTGTGCGGGAAAGCCTCCGCCAGGTAGACCATCTTTGCCGCGCCACCCGTCGCAAAGCCGTTCCGCGCCGGAGGTCCGGCCGGAAAGCCGGGCAGGAGGTAGGCGACACGCGGTTCACGCTCCTGGAGGGGCAGGAGTTGACTTGCGCGACGCCACGCCGCCGCCGCTGTCGGAGCGTCCAGCGCCAGTCGCACCGCCGGCGCCAGCGGTCCGAGTGCCCGGGCAGCGACCCGGCGCACGCTGCTCCGTCTCGAGATCATCGGCGAGCACCACGGCCATGCAGCAGTCGCGTTGCCCGCCGTTTCATGGCGATCGCGATTCCCTCTGCGCCCGCTGCTGCCCGATACACCCCGTAACCGGCGAACGAAGTCGGAGCGACGACTGAGGGTCCCAACGTCGTGCGCCTCCCATCGATGTAGACCATCGCGTGCGGGCCGTTGTCGGCATGCTCAGTGGCTGACTGAGGCATCCTGATGATCGACATCGCATCGGCCGCGATGCGCGGTCTCATCACTTTTTCAACCAGTTTGATCACGTCCCCGCCCTGCACACCCCCATAATCGTCCATCACGATTGTCAAAGGCCGGTTGCGCGCCGACAGGACCGCGGCAAGCACGTCATGGCGCGCCGTCCAGTAATCGTGGCCGCCGTCGATGAAGGCAAGATCGATAGGAGGCGCTCCGGGGTCGGCCAGCATCTCTTTCATCACGTCCGTCGACCGCCCAGTGATGAGTGTGATCCGTCCCGTCCACTCCCCGGGCAGCGACGACCAGACGTCGATCAGCTTGCGCTCGACGATGCAGGGGCCGGCTCCCTCATCGATCGGCCACATCTGCACATGGTCCGGAGGCAACACGTCCACCGAAAGAATGCGGGCGTCCGTTCCGGTGTATTCGGCCGCCATCGCCATCGCCAGAGCGCCGTAGCCCCGGCCTGTTCCGATCTCGAGGATGGTCGCTGGCCGGTGGATCGCCACCAGCGTGGAAAGAAGGTGCGCGCGGTAATAGTTGCTGATGTAGAACGATCCGTCACTCGCGATACGGAGAGCCGTCAAGGACGCCAGACGGCGAAACATCTCTTCGCGCTCGGCATCGACCGCCGCGCCGCGCGCTTCAAGGAAAGCGCTCAGGTCGATCATTCGAAGAACGCCTGCCAGCGCGGGGCCAGTGCTGTGTAGCTGTTGGCCCTCGCGGTCTCCATCGCCGCCGCCGTGACCCTTTCGGACCGACTGTCCTCGATTGCGAGAGTCGCCAGTGACGTGAGTGCGTCCACGTCGCCGACGGACGCCAGCCACCCGTTAGTTCCATGCTCAACGATGTCCGCGGCCTGACCTACAGCTGTGCTCACCAGCGGAACTCCGCAGGCCATGCTTTCCAGCACTGCCTTGGGCCCGCCTTCGTCCCTCGACGTCACCAGTACCAGATCGCTCGCATGATACAGACGCGCCAGCTCGCCTGCTGCTGCCCATGTGTAGACAAGCGGCACGTTCCTGCGCGTGAGTTCCCGCCGAACGAATCCGCGCGCCGCTCCACTCAGAAGGACAACCGCTTCGCTGAGTTTGCCCCGGAGTCGGGCGCAGACTTCCACCAGGATGTCAGGACCCTTGATCAGCTTGGGCTCGTTTCCTTCGCCCCAGCCGTGCCCGTCCTTCTGAAAAGATCCGATGACAACCGCCGAACCCGGGATCCCCAGAGCCCGGCGCGCAGCAGCTCGAAGCGCGGGAGTAACCGGTGGAAACGCGTCAGGATCAACACCGAGCGGGATGCGATGGACTTTCGATGCGTCGATTCCGGCGTCGATCATCCGCGATTCCATCGCCCTGCAGGAGACGTGTATTCGCCAGAGCGCTCCGCTCTTTCTCTTCAGCGCCGACCAGAGGTTCCTGAACGATTCATCATTGTCAGGAGTACCGTGCAGGTACGAGACAGCGCAGGAGTTGCGCGAGAGCATCGCCGGAGTCAGCGACTCGAGGACAAACTGGTCTGTGAAATGAATACGCTGGCCGCCTATCCAGCTGACGCCCGGCTCCAGCTGCAGTTTTGCGTCGATGCCCATCGCGACGGCCAACGCGTGCAGATGGCGTGCTTCCTCATCGAGCGCCCAACCGCTCCCATCGCCAACTATATAGAGCTTCCGGCCCCGTGGCGTCATCCTCGAGGCAAGTGCCAGCCCTCCACCTCTGACCAGCCGCCCTACACGATCGAGTTTCACTCGTCCACTCCCGGACCCACGCCGAGTGCATGCAGATAAGCGTCCGCTACAGCTGCCAGCCGGGCGATCCTGATTCGGGATACCAGAACCTGGTGTTCGTCGGCGGCTCTCTCGATCAGAAGGGGCAACTCGGCGGGATGCTCGAACCCGTATCCGGCTTCGCCAACCAGCTCGGGATGCCCCCCGCTTCTCAGGTAGATCACAGGCAACCCGCAGCTGAGTGCCTCGACGACAGCATTCGAGCAGGGATCGTTTCGACTCGCCGTCAGAAAGAGGTCGTGCGCCCTCAGCTCCACCGCCAGAGCCTCTGAAGGAATGGGCGGCACCATTCGCGCTCCGGGTATGGGCCGCGAAGTCCTGCCGACGAACGTGAAATCGACCCTGCCGCGAGTCTGCTCCGCAAACTCTGCGTAGATGTCAGCGCCCTTGTTTGGATTATTCGACCAGCTGGCTGCGATGACTCGTAGGCGGCGGCCCCGCGCGACGGTGCGGGGCACCTCCGGCGGATGGAAAATCCGTGGATCGGCGGCGTTGGGAATGATCGTCGCAGTCGTGAAACCGAGACCCAGGCGCTGATACGCGTCGCGGCTGAATGCTGACTGAAAGACGGTGATTGTCGCGAACTCCCCATTGAGGCGCGCGAGGAGAGTGTCGGTACCGTCATCGACTCCTCTGTACAGGGCAGCGGGGCCATCAACTCTATGAACGATCCGACATCGGTCGCGACGGTGCCGTCGGAGACGCTCGGGGTCGAAGTTGAACGAGTTTACCAGACACGCAGTGGTATCGCTGCCGATCGCGTTGGCTGCTACAGAAACCCCTCGCGACCGCAACTCCCTCGCCAGAGCACGCATGAACTGGTGGCCGCCCCCGGCCGGCGGTGGCACAAACTCATGAAAGAAGCTGACGTCGGCCGGTGCAAGGCTGGCGATGATTCGATCCAGCTCTATCCTGCTCCGCGCGCGCGCACGGCGAAACGAAGTGCGCAGCCATCGATAAACGGGCCGCCGCGCGGGAATTGCTGTTGCTCCGACCGCGGTCATCGGCTCGTCGCCATCCGCCACACGATGGCCGCGCACTTCCCCGGGATGTGATTGGTTTCCGCGGCCGGTTCCCCGCCCCCCGCTCGATGTCCGGGGAAAGGGGTCACGCTTCGGCGATTGTGCAGGAATTTCATTCGTTCAGAAGCCCAGCGACCTCGGGTATTGGCTGCATTGCTTCGTTGCTCCCTCAATTGGCGTACACGGATGAGTTCGCGATGTTCGGTCGTGTTGGAGCAGCGCAGCGACCTCATCCCTGAGCGGCGACGCTTTGGCGCATGAGACGTCTCAGGAGCATCGTCCGCGTAGCGGGCGCCAGTGCGACCGAGGCCCAGGTCACCGCTGCCGTCGCCGCTATCGCCGGAGACGCCACGACCAGACCGGGCCAGGACATTGGCGGCACGTGCGGCGCAGCCCACAGCGCCGCGCCGATCAGCGCGGTCGACACCGCGACCACCCGACCACCGACAGGCCAGGTGGCTCCCAGGCGTGACCCCATGCGCCGCGGCAGAGCGACCAGCGACCACATCCGTCCCACAACCGTTCCAGCCGCCATGCCCGCCAGTCCGAATGTCGGCGTCAGCAGGGCGCCGGCCACCGCTCCGAGCGTGCCGGCGACAAGCAGGTCGAGCGTCTTTTCGCGAACCATCATCATCGCATCGGCTATGACGCACTCGACTCTTACGAGTTGGACCTGGAGGGTCAGCAGTACGAGGAGCGCCGTGACACCAACTCCCGCATGCATGTCGGGTCCGATCCACTGCTGCAGGAATGGTCCATTGATGAGGATCACGGTGACACCGGCAACCGTCATTGAGCCGAGCGCCCCCAGCCACAGCTCCCGCCGAATGGCGGCCACGCGCTGCCATTCCTCCCGGCCGCAGAGGCCGGCGAGGCCGGCGTTACCGCTTGTAAGCAACTGGGTCAGGGGCTCGGCGATCATTCTGAGCGCGATCCCCGTGGTGGCATAAACGGCCGCTGCAGCAGGGCCGATCAGCACGCCGATGATGAGCAGGTCGCTCGAGAGAAAGAGCAAGGTGGAGAGGCCCCCCGCCATCAGCCACGCCGACAGACGGTAGAACTTCCTGAATTCCTCTCGCGTCGGCTTCTCTACGCCGAGCCACGCAACGTGTCGGCGTGCCACTCCCAGTCGAACGATGGAGGCGATGAGCGTCGTCATCACCGTCGCGGTCGCGACACCCACCAGGCCGTAGCCGGCGCTCAAAGCGAGTGCAGTGAGCGCAGCTCCGGCCACGATCACCAGCGTAGCCGGCACGGCGCCCTTGAAGTCGAGATTCACTCCGCGCAGCACACTCGCCGGCAGACCGACAACACGATCGATCAGCAGTCCGATGACCGCCACTGCGACGGCCGACCGCACCGCACCTGTCGCTGCAGGCGGCAATGACAGGAGATCTGGCGCGAACGTCACCAGAGCGATTCCGACACCGATAGTGAGCGGGAGCGTCATCACCCAGAGCCTGACAGCCGCGCCGACCTGGCGGCGTTTGCGCGCGCCATCGTCAATGTGCTGCTCGACGCCCAGTGTGAACTTGAGTGTTCCCATCGGCCGCATGTCGGTCAGGCCGATCCAGCCCAGTGCCTGCTGAATCATCACCCACGCACCATAGAGAGCGACCCCGAGTTCCCTGATCATGAAGGGTGTGAGGAGCAGTCCCGTGAGCAGCCTGGCCCCGTGCTGCGCGAGGCCAGCGGCGAACGTCAGCTTCGCCCGCCGGGTCAGGGTGTCGCCGGAAATACCCGGAGGATCGGGGTTCCCTTCCGTCGCCAGTGGACTGGCGATCGCAGCGGCGCGGGCGGACCTGCTCACACCTTGTAGTAGGATCGATACCAGCTGACAAACCTGCGCACGCCTTCACGCACAGGAGTTGCGGGTCGGTACCCCGTCAGACGTTCGAGATCGGTTACGTCGGCCCACGTGGACAAGACATCACCAGGTTGCATCGGCGCCGGCTCACGCAGAGCCTTCTTTCCCACCGCCTCTTCGATGGCATCGACGTAATCGGCGAGATTGACTGGGCGGTGGCTTCCGATATTGAGGATCCTGAACGGCGCACTGCTCGACGCCGGATCAGGATCCCGAGGGTCCCAGTCAGGGTCCGGCGACGGAATGCACTCTGCGACTCGGAGAACACCCTCGATGATGTCATCGATGTAGGTGAAGTCGCGGGAATGGCACCCGTTGTTGAAGAGCTGGAGCGGGGTCCCTTCGAGGATGCTCCTTGTGAACGTGAACATTGCCATGTCAGGCCGGCCCCATGGTCCGTAGACGGTGAAAAAGCGGAGACCGGTGGTGGGGAGGCGGAACAGGTGGCTGTAGGAGTGCGCCATCAGTTCGTTGGCTCGTTTCGTCGCTGCATAGAGCTGGAGCGGATGATCCGCGCCCTGGTGTTCTGAATACGGCTGGCTGCCGCGCGCTCCGTAGACCGAGCTTGAACTGGCGTAGACGAGGTGCGCCGTTCCCGATTCCCGACACGCCTCGAGGATGTTCGTGAAGCCGACGATGTTACTCTCCACGTAGGCCCGCGGATTGACCAGCGAATACCGGACGCCTGGCTGGGCGGCGAGGTGTATCACGCGATCGAAGGCACTTTCGCGGAAGCAGGCATCAACGGCGCAGCGGTCGACGATGTCGGCCCGCCTGAACTCGTAGTCGGCGCCTGCGCTCGCGGCGGCCTGCTCAAGCGTGGCCAGTCGTGCCTCCTTGAGCGCCGGATCGTAGTAGTCGTTGACCGAATCGAGTCCGGTGACCCCAACGCCGCTCTGCAGCAGGCGCCGACAGACGTGGAACCCGATGAAGCCGGCGCTGCCGGTCACCAGATACCTCATCCCGCCCCCACCACGTCGCCGCTGAGGCAGGCATCGAGCTGGTCGGTCCAGCCTGGAAGCGAAAGCCCGAATTCGCGGTTGAGCCTGCCGGAATCGAGCACTGACCACGGCGGGCGCCTCGCACGCCCCCCGTAGCGGGCGCTGGATATGGCGAGGACCGAAGCGGCGCGATCGAACCCGTGCCGCTCGGCGATTGCCTCGGCAAATGCGAACCAGGTCGTGTGGTCGGCGGAAGCAACGTGGTAGACGCCGTACTCCGGCGTCGCTCTTCGGGGTGACCCGAGCCAGCGTTTCGTTGCGGCCGTGGCCACTTTCGCAACTTCGGCGGCCCACGTCGGGCAACCCCACTGGTCGTCGACGACCTGCGCAACCTGTCCTCGTGCCAGCCGGTCCGTGATCGCTGTCAGGAAACAGCGGCCCGTGCCATCGTACATCCAGCCTGCACGGAAGATGTAGTGTGGTGCGCCACTCGCCAGGATCGCGTTGTCGCCGGCCAGTTTCGACCGACCGTAGGCGTTGATCGGCTGTGGGTCGTCATCTTCGAGCCACCCCCGCCCCGGCATCCCGCTGAACACGTAGTCGGTCGAGAAGTGAATGAACAGCGACCCGCTGCGCGCGCAGGCATCGGCAAGGTTGGCTGGAGCGGCGGCGTTGATCCGGTAGGCCTCCAGCTCCCGGGTTTCAGCGCGCTCGACGTCCGTCCACGCCGCCGCGTTTACTACCACCCGCGGCTGGAAGTCCGCGACCGTCCCCAGAAGCCGGTCGGTGTCGTTGAGATCGACGTCGGCGTGCCCGCACGAGGCCAGCGACCCCAGTTCGGCCAGCGAAGCGTGAAGCCTGCGGCCGAGTTGGCCACCGGCTCCAAAGAGCAGCAGCCGCACGTTCGAGTTACTCACCGTAAACCCACTTCGGGAGCGCGGTTGACCCGATCGCCGACAATAGCGGGGCGTTCCTGTCGCGCGGTGACAGTTCAGGATTGCTCGTCGGCCATTCGATTCCGATCGCCGGATCGTCCCAGCGGACCACCATCTCTGCTTCCGGCGTGTAGTACTCCGTACACTTGTAACTGAAGACAACGTCGTCGGTCAGCGTGAAGAAGCCGTGTGCGAAGCCCGGGGGTACATAGATCTGCCACCCCAGCTCTGCCGACAGCACTGCTGCCGCCCACTTGCCGAAAGTTGGCGAGCCCTGGCGAACGTCGACCGCAACGTCATAGACCATACCCCTGAGGACCGACGCGAGTTTGCCCTGAGTGTGCGGATGCTGAAGGTGCAGTCCCCGCAGCACGCCCCGGCGCGATACCGACACGTTGTCCTGCACAAACGGCCCCATGCCGTGTTCTGCGTACGCAGACTCCCTCCAGATCTCGACGAGGTGGCCCCGTACGTCACGGAAGACGCGCGGCTTGATGAGAAGGACCTCGGGGAGGACCAGTGAATCGACAATCACACTACCGCCTCCCCACGTGCGAACGCCTCCCTCGATAGTCGCGCCAGGTAGTCGCCGTACGGGTTCTTCCGCATCTCCGCCGCCAGTTCACACAGCCGCGTGGCTCCAATCCATCCGTTGCGAAACGCGATCTCCTCCGGACAGGCGATCTTGAGGCCCTGCCGCTTCTCGATCGCCGACACGTAGGCGCCGGCATCGAGCAGTGTCTCGTGCGTCCCGGTATCAAGCCAGGCCGTGCCACGACCAAGCACCCGCACCCTGAGCGCCCCCCGCATCATGTAGTGGCGGTTGATGTCCGTAATCTCGTATTCTCCCCGCGCCGATGGACTCAGCGACGCGGCGATCCCGATCACATCGTTGTCGTAGAAGTAGAGGCCCGTCACCGCATAGTTGGACCTTGGGGCCACAGGTTTCTCTTCGATCGAGATCGGAACACCTGCATCGTCGAGCTCGATCACCCCATAACGAGCCGGGTCGTGAACATGGTAGGCGAACACCGTCGCGCCGCGTCCCGATCGAGCCGCCTCAGTCAGCAGTGCCGGCAGCGTCTCCCCATGGAAGATGTTGTCGCCAAGAATGAGGCAGACGTTGTCGCTGCCGATGAACTCGCGGCCGATCACAAAGGCCTGCGCCAGACCTTCCGGCACCGGCTGCGCCGCATAGCTGATCCTCATCCCCCACTTCTCACCGTCACCCAGCAGATCACCGAATCGAGGGAGATCCCCCGGCGTCGAGATCAGCAGGATGTCCCTGATGCCAGCCTGCATCAGCACCGACAGTGGATAGTAGACAAGCGGCTTGTCGTAAACAGGCAGCATCTGCTTGCTCACACCACGCGTTATCGGCCAGAGCCTGCTCCCGGTCCCACCGGCGAGGACAATTCCCCTCATGCCGCAACGCCCGCACCCAACCTCTCTCCTCGCCACGCTCCCGATGTCACCTGCATCGTCCACGCCTCGTTCCGCAGGTACCACTCGACAGTCTCGCGAATCCCGCTCGTCAGCCCCACGAGCGGTTCCCAGCCGAGTTCGCGGCGTATCAGCGAGTAGTCGATCGCATACCGGAAGTCGTGGCCAGGCCGGTCTTCAACAAACGTGATCAGCTTCGAATGAGGAAGGCCGCGAGGGTCCAGCTCGTCGAGCACGGCGCAGATCTTTTCAACAACCGCGAGATTCGTGCACTCCTCGCCTCCTCCGATGAGATACGTAGCCTGTGAACGGCCGCCGTCCGCCACCAACCTCAGCGCTC
This sequence comes from Gemmatimonadota bacterium, assembly GCA_052389935.1. Taxonomy (GTDB): domain Bacteria; phylum Gemmatimonadota; class Gemmatimonadetes; order Gemmatimonadales; family Gemmatimonadaceae; genus JBQTHK01. The sequence continues at coordinate 66,266 of JBQTHK010000035.1, forward strand.
TCACATGATCGTCCACATGCAGCCAGTCACGGACGTTCTGTCCCGATCCGTATACCGGAATTGCATCCCCTCGCACCGCCTTGTTGATGACGAGCGGAATCAGCTTTTCGGGAAACTGGTACGGCCCGTAATTGTTCGAGCAATTGGTGACTATCACCGGGAGCCCGTAGGTGCGCCCCCAGGCGCGAACGAGATGGTCCGCTCCCGCCTTGCTCGCCGAGTATGGAGAACTCGGATTGTAGCGCGTCTCCGGTGTGAACCGACCCTCATGCCCAAGGGATCCGAATACCTCGTCGGTCGACACGTGAACGAACCGGAACGCTGATCGACGAACCGGTGACAACCGTCGCCAGTAGTCGAGTGATCGCTCGAGCATGACGAACGTGCCTGTAATGTTCGTTTCCATGAAGCGCGCCGGGCCGTCGATCGACCGGTCTACGTGCGTTTCCGCAGCCAGGTGAACGACGACGTCGGGCTGAGTTTCCTCCAACACCATGGCGACGACCGCTGCGTCTGCGACGTCCAAACGGTGAAAGGAGTGCCGCGGATTGTCGCGCGCCATTGCGAGAGACTCGAGACTCCCGGCGTATGTCAGCAGGTCGACGTTGACGACTTCGTGCTCGCCGCTGGCTACCAGGCTGCGCACCAGCGCCGAACCGATGAAGCCGGCGCCGCCCGTTACGAGATATTTTGACATGTCCTGACGGTTCCGGCCGGACACCACTCGGCTGGCAAACCTGCACAGCCTCTTCCGTGTCCGCCTATCAGCCTTACAGCGTCGCCGCGGCTCTGGTTCCCGAACCGCTCCGCCGGCTCCATCCCGCTTCTGATGTGTAGAGGCTGATGTAGCCTGCGCCCGGGCCTGCTTCGCCGACGGACTCGGCTGTCAGTGAGGGCCGAGCGTTATCTCCGGTGTCCGTTGTTTGAGGATCGTTTCTGGATTGTGATAATCGACCCGCTGACTCTCCTGGCCCTTGGCGGGGCCGCGGCCCTTTGTGGCGCTCTCGTATTCGCCGCGCGCGTCTACGCACTGCGTGTAGGCGTACTCGACCATCCCAACGCGAGGAGCTCCCACTCCCGACCCACACCACGAGTCGGGGGCGCCGGCCTCGTGCCGTCGATATTGCTCGTCTTCGTGATCTCCCATGACGTTGGTTCCTGGCGGCTGGGCCTGGCGCTTGGTGGAGTGGTCACGATCGCACTGATTGGCTGGGTCGATGACCGCCGGTCGATTGCGGTCATGCCGCGCCTGCTCACCCACACCGTCGGTTCTGCAATGATTCTGCCGCTTGCCGTCGACGGCCTCGGCGCCGGTGGAGCAGCGGCGTGGCTCGTTGGCTCCTGGTGGCTGCTCGCGGGTGTGGCTTCGGTCAATCTCACCAACTTCATGGATGGAATCGACGGCCTCGTCGGTGTGACTGCGCTGGTGTTCGGCATCCATCTGGTCACCATGGCAGGATCGGGGTCGGCTGCGTTTCATCTCGGGATCGCGCTGGCCGGCACTTCTATCGGATTCCTGTGGTGGAACTGGGCGCCGGCCCGGATCTTTCTCGGCGATGGCGGGTCAGGTGCCCTCGGACTCACCTTCATACTGGGCGGGCTGCTGTTGATGATTAGTCAGGATGTCTCGCTCGTGCGCGCCTTTCTCCCCCTTTATCCTCTGTTTCTGGACGCAACCGTGACGCTTCTTCGGCGGGCACTGCTGGGCGAGCGCGTGACTGAGCCGCATCGGAGTCATTTCTACCAGCAGCTCGCCAACGATCGATTCGGTCACGCGCCGGTCAGCCTGGCCTACGGCCTCGCGGCCGCTGTCGGGTTGGCGCTTTCGCATGCCTCGCCGGGTTTCGCTTTTGGCGCTTTCCTGCTGACTTACTTCGCAGCCGTGCCGCTCGTGGCGACGTTGGTCCGCAGATCCCTCATTCGGTCCGCTGACTCACCCAGCGGCCAGCTCGGGTGACGGACCGCCAACGACGCTGATCTTCGACGCCGTCACCGGTACCTCGATGTCGAAGCGCCGCGATCTCCCTGACGTCGTTCGTACCGACGCGGTTCTTACGCCGCTGAAATCCGGGGCGAGTGTGCGGAGCAGCAAACGCAGCTCGTCTTCGCTTGCCTCGGCCGCCAGTGCCGTCATCAGGGTCGCCAGGCGCTCCGGCAGGTCGACAACAGTAGCAGTGTGTCTGGCTCGCAGAATCTTCGGATGTGTTGTGTCAAGCACCTCTTCCTCGGAGCAGAACATCTCCTCGAAGAGCTTCTCTCCGGGCCGCGCACCCGTAAACGCGATCTCCACGTCGGTCCCCTCCCGGAGCCCCGACAGCCTGATCAGATCGCTTGCGAGGTCCACGATCCGCACCGGCTCTCCCATGTCGAGCATGAATACTTCGCCACTGCGGCTCATCGAACACGCCTGAAGTACGAGCTGCACCGCCTCGGGGATTGTGATGAAGTAGCGGCGCATCTCCGGATCAGTGACCAGTACCGGGCCTCCACTCCGCAGCTGGCGCATGAACGTCGGGATGACACTTCCCCTGCTGCCGAGGACGTTCCCGAATCGGACCGAGACGTAGGGCCGACCCGTCCTGCGTGCCGCAAGCTGAACAAGCTGCTCCGCGACACGTTTGCTGGCGCCCATTACACTGCTCGGACGCACTGCCTTGTCGCTCGAAATGAGTACGAAGTAGGGTGTGCCTTCGCGCTCGGCGGCGTCGACGACGTTGAGCGTTCCCACGACGTTGTTCTTGATCGCATCCGTCACGTTCGCCTCCATCAGAGGCACGTGCTTGTGCGCGGCAGCGTGAAAGATGATATGCGGCGATTGCTCGTGAATCACCGTGCGCATTCTTCTGCGGTCACGGATATCGGCTATGATCGCCCTCGTTTTCAGTCCCGGGCTGGTACGCTTGAGCTCCTCCACGATCTCGAAGATCGAGTTTTCTCCGTGACCGAGCAGGATGAGACGTGATGGTTCGAGGCGCGCTATCTGCCGGCAGAGCTCGCTGCCGATCGATCCGCCGGCTCCGGTCACGAGAATCGTCTGGCCACTGATCAGCGGGCGGATCAACGACAGATCGGTCTCGATCGGCGCCCGGCGCAGAAGGTCATGGATCTCCACCCGGCGCAGGGCGCTGATGTGGAATCTCCCCGACAGAATCTCGTACAGCCCCGGGATGGTCCTTGTACTCACCCCGGCTTCCGCCGCGGCGCGCACGACGCGCTTGACCGCATCACCAGGTGCGCTGGGCATTGCGATGATGATCTCGACGATTTCCCTGTCCCGCACGACTCGCGGGATCTCACCGATGCTGCCAAGGACTGGAAGCATCTCGAGGAGGCCGCCGAGCTTGGTGGGATCATCGTCAACGAACCCGACTGCTGTCAGCCCGAGCTCTGGACGGGCGGCAATTTCGCGAGCCATCATCTGACCGGCGGCACCGGCACCTGCGATCAGGATCCTCCTTCCGTCGCCCAATGCGCGGGGCCGTGAACTGCGGTGCAGTCGCACTGCATAACGAGTCAGTGTGATGGCCGCGGCCGCAAGAAGGGCGTCAAGGGCAAGTACGGAGAGCGGGACACGGAGAATCGCTCCGCTGCTGACGACGGGGAAAACGAGGCCGATGGTGCCGCTGATTGCGCCTCCGGCGAAGGCAGCACGAGCCAGCACTTCCAGCTCGCTGATACTTGCCTGCTCCCAGACCCGGCGATACACGCCCAGCCACCCGAACAATGCGATCCGCAGCGGAACCGAAATCACCACGTACGCTGCCATCGTCGCTGCCCACGGCGTCGACATCCACGACAGCCCTTCGAACCGGACCGTGATCGCCAGGAGCGCGCACAGTGGCAGCAGCACCAGGTCGAGCTGCAGAAACGTTCGGTTGCGAATGCGGCGGACGCGAGTTCTGATCACTGCTCGTGAGTTTCGGTGCCCGGCACCGTTCAAGTGACACGTGAGCAGGACGCGCTTCCCTTCGCCGCGGCACCACCGGTACGGTTGCTGTCACCAAGGTGACAGCAGAGCCCGCGGTTGCCTATTTGTCGCCCGGCCGATTTCTGACTGACCCGCAGGGGTCAGCTCGTGATCTTGCTGCAGTGGGTAATTGGAGCGAGGCAGCCTCGTGAGGAATGGCGGGCTCAGCGGCGTGTGATCGCAATCACCGCCACCAGGCTTGCGAGGAGCTGCGAGAGGAGAGTCGCCGTCGCCGCAAAGTCACGGCGGTCCGCGGGATCCCTTGCCGGAACGGTAACGACGCTCCCGGCCCTCGGAGCCGGTTCGCTCCTGAACAGGAACAGGCTTCGCCCCCGGCTCTCCACTGACCCGTTCGGCTGAAGCACAAATGCCCGCGCGTTGTCCGCGTTGCGGCTCGGTCCACCTGCAGCACGAATGTAGTATCCGAGGTCACGGCCGGGAACATAGGCCACCGCTACCGGTGAGTTCACGGCACCACCAACGTTCACCACCGGATTGTAGCGTGGCAGGTGCAGCGAGTCGCCGTCCTCGAGCAGGAGGTTGTCGCGATGACGCGCGTCGCGCAGAACGCGCTGAAGATCAATGCCGATCCTCCCGATGTTACCCCTCGTCCTGATGAACTCGATGCCTTCCGGATAACCGTCGGGTGTGATCCCACCCACCCTCTGGAGCACGTCCGCGAGCTTCTCGTTGCTCCTCGTCAGCGTATAGCGACCCGGGAAGCGTACCTCGCCTCCGACATGAACTGTCCGCAGCAGCTCCCAACCGGGCTGCTGCAATATCAGAACGTTGTCGTACGGCGACAGGCGCACGTCGGGCGCCGATGCGGCCGGTACCTGTATTCCTGGCGGGCCGAGGTAGCGCCCATCCGGACCACGCTCGAAGAGATATGTCGAATCGAGCGGGACCCGGACCGTGCTCGCTGTTGTTCCGTTCTCTCGCGATTCCGGCAGCCGAGCGATCTCCGCTTCACGAAGGTCTGCACTCTGCTGCAGCCCTCCAGCCATCAGAACCAGGTCGCGAAGCGTCATCCCTTCCCGAAACTCGTGCTGGCCAGGGCGCTGGACAGCACCGCTGATCGCCACGGACCTCGACGGCCTGAACTCGGTCCTCGAGAAAACGCGCACTTCGTCGTCTTCCCGGAGGGGAATATCATCGATCACTGCACCACTCGAATCGCGTAGCGTCCCGCGTAACTGTCCGCGTGTGGAATCAGGATTGAGACGAGTTATTAGAACCTGCCCCAGATAGCTGTCGGGCTTCACGCCGCCCGCACGCTCGAGAGCTCGAGCCAACGTCATGCCAGCTGTGAATCCGATCGGTCCGGGCTGCCAGACGTTACCGATGATCATGATCCTGCCCCGGACGCGCTCACTCACTGGAAAAACGCTTATCGCGTCACCTGCCTCAAGGTCGAATGCAGGCACGTCCGGTGCGCCGGGGCTCATCGTCACGTCGATAACCACCCGCGCACTGCCCTCACCCTGCCGCTCCTGTGGCGGAAGAACTCGCTCGATCTGGATACGGCTCCGCGAAGCGAAGGCACCGAAACCTCCCGCCATCCTGATCAGATCGGCCAGCGTTTCCCCTGCTTTCAACTCATAGATGGCCGGCCTGACGATCTCGCCGCGGATCTCGACCCGCGGACCGCGCACCGGCACGAAGATCACGTCGCCCGACTGCAGGCGGGGATCATGGGACGCGTCGCCGTCGACGAGGTAATCGTACACGTCCAGCGTGTCCACAACTCCCCGCCCCCTTCGAATGGTTACGCGTCGCAAGGTGCCGTTTTCCGTCGGCCCTCCGGCGGCGTAGAGCGCCGTCAGCGCCGTCCCGGCGCTGGAAACACGGTAGCTCCCCGGTCTTCTCACATCCCCTGCGACGAAGACCTGATTGGTGCGCAGCCGCGAGACGCTGACCGAGAAATGGGTAGTCGCGTTCTCCCGCCGGACACCTGAATACACCCGCGACAGGCGTGAAAAGAGCAGTTCATTCAGATCGCCGAGCGACAGATTGGCCACGTACAGCTGGCCAACTCGCGGAACCACTATGAAGCCTTCTCGCGTTACGTCGAGCTCGTGGGCTTCCTCCACATCACCCGTCAGGACCAGCACCAGCTGATCACCGGGGCCGAGCCTGTAGTTCTCATCAACCGGGCCAGCCAGGTTCGGTTCAAACTGGGATGTGTTGCGACGGAACAGATCGTGTCCAAAAACCATCCCGCTGTCCGCGTCGGCAGTTTCTGACTCTGCCATGGTCGAGTCTACGGACGGCGGTGCGACCACTCCGAGGAGAGTGTCGGCCGCCAGCGAGTCCACGACACCAAGGCGACGAAGCGCGATGATCGTGCGGGCGCTCACGGCAGTGTCCGCTGCCGGGCGGCCCGAGCGGTCCGGCAGATAGCCGTCGAGGAGATCGCCAGGATATCCCTCGGCTCGCAGGCGCGACCGAACCTGATCCGGGGTAAGCCCACTGGAGAGCAGTCTGGCCCGCAGACTCGCCACGACGTCGGGCCGTGACTGGAGTATCTGCTGTGCCTGTGACGTCGTCGGGCGTACCTGTGCCCGCATTGCAATCGGTCCAACTATAGAAAGCAGGCTGAACAACAGGAGCCCGTTTTTCCTCATGTCTATCGCGTTTCTGGTGATCGAAGGTTCCCGGGCACGGTCCCACCGCGGACCCGGAGAACCGCGGGCTGCCTGCTCCCGGGGCTCAACCGGCCCCTGGCAGCCGTCTCATCGGTATACCGCCGCCATGATCTCGCGTGCCATCCTCATTGCCGTGCTCGCCATTCCACTCCTTGCCACAACGTCCCGATCTCAGCGGGCCCCCTCTCCGCCCTGTCAGGCGGTCGATGTCATCGACGATCCGGTACCTCACCGCGGTCGGTCGCTGCGCCCCTGCCCCGGCGTCGAGGTCGCTTTGCGCAACCGGGTTTTTGTCATTCCTCCACACGTCGTTGATGGTCTTCCCATCCAGCCCGCGGTCCTCGTTCGCTGGTCTCCCTACCGCTGGTTGTCGCTGGCGGTTGACAACCAGACGGTCGATAACGGCGGCCCCGGTCACCAGGGTCGCTTCAGAGCGCAACGCACGGTTGGACCTGGTGGGGGCAGCGGCAACTTTCTCCAGGAGACCACCCTGGAACTCGAGGTGCGGCTCGGCCGGGGAACCAGCCAGTGGCGTTTCGCCGGAACGGCATCACGCGGAGTCCGTTCCTACTACGCACAGGACACCGTCAGTGGCGCCGTGGTGAGCGGTAACAGGCGCGAGCTGGTTCCCACCCTGGAAATCACATTCGATCGATACCTCGGCGACTCGCATCGTTCCGCTGTTTCGCTGGGCGTGGCGGGGGCCTTCCTCCCTTCCGACCACGCCCTCTATCTCCGTACGCTACCACCGGACACGACCACGTTCGGGACTGTCCTCGCGCTTCGCGGTGCAGCGGCCTTCGCCGTCGCCGGGAGGGTCACCGCTGGTGTCGACGCCGTGCTACCGCTCTCGGGGCGAAACTCCGTCAACCGCACGACCGGATTACCCGTGCGCATCCCGCTCCTGAGCGCTTCGTTGACAGCTCGCCTCAGCCGTGACGTGGACGCGACGCTCCTTGTCTCGAACGCTCTGGGCGAGACAGGCGCCCTGTCGTTCGTCGCTGATCGGGAGTACCCGGCCATCGGGACCGGAGTCAGTTTCAGGCCCCGGCGCGGCCGCCGTGAACGATCCACCGATGTCGCGATGCGCCCGCTGTCGGTAATTGGCCTTGCACCGTCGGGCAATTCAGGCGCTGAGGTGACGTTGTCGAGGGGCTCGATCGGAACATTCGGTTCGGCCACACTGAGTCCGGCGGACGGACTTCGTTTTGCCGCGTTCCTCGACCATCTCTCCGGAGTTGTTGATGAGGGCGAACTCGGTGCTGCGATTTCGGTTCGACTTCTTGGCTCGCCCGCGGGCGGCGGACGTTCACTGGGTTTCACGGCCTCGGCGTCCCGCTCCAACAATCTGATGGTCAACCTCCTCGCGGGACACGGGGGTGAGTTCACACGGCGAGGCCTCACCCGCAGTGGCTACGCGTTTGGAGACGAAGACGTCGCCGAAGGGAAGCTCTACATACTCTCTGCAGCCCTGCCGTTGTCGATTGCTGTCGGCGACGCCGGCAGTTTCTGGGTCGCTCCCGTGACCTCGCTGGTCCAGCGTCGTGGAGTCCAGGCTGCCGGCATTACGGCGGGGATCGGGGGTCACCTTGGTCCTTCGTGGTCATTGATCAGCGAAGTGGCCGTCGACTTGAGCGGGAGGGGTAATGCGCTCACCGACAGTGCCCGCATCAGTCGTGTGCCCTGGACTCTCGCTCTTTTCCGCCGTCTGAACGCGTCGAATGACTCTCGTATCGACATCTATGGCCAGCTGGGTACGCGCGTAGGCAACTCTCCTTTTCACACACTGAGAGCACGGGGCTCGGCGCTCCCCGTCCTGGCGATCGGCGTCAGAGCGCGTTCAGGCTGAGATGACGATGGCGGCGCGGATTCTCGTTACTGGCGCCTCCGGCTGCGTCGGGCGGTACCTGGTCGAGGAGCTTCTCGCTGGGCACCGGGTGAACCTGTGCCTCATCGTGCGTGATGTCTCAAGCCTGCCAGTGCAGGTCAGTGCCGACCCGCGCGTCGAGCTGGTCTGCGGCGATCTGCGCGATCCGCAGATCCAGTCCGCCGCCACCGAGAAGGAGGTCGATGCCGCAATTCTCGTCGCCGCCGACTGGGGGCCGGATAGCCAGGCGGTCAACGTCGATGCCAACCTCGCGATTGCAGGCCGCCTCCGGTCCTGCAGTCACCTGATTCATGTCGGATCGGCGAGCGTTCTCGATCGGGACAATGGCGCCCTTTCCGAAGCCGGGTCTCTGGGAACTCCCTATATCAGCTCCAAGGCTTCCTGCTCAGGGGCTCTCCGTCAGGGGGCGAGCGGGCTGCCAGTCACGATTGTCCACCCGACACTGATCGCCGGCGGAGGTGAGCGGGGTATCCGCTGTTCGCACTTCACCACGCTGCTCAGGACTCTCGTGCGCCACAAGCGCGCTCTTTCGTTCGTCCACGGTGTCGGCGCCTTTCACGCTATCCACGCCCTCGATCTCGCCCGCATCATCTCAGGACTTCTTTGCCGCCAGCCACCAGAGGGTGTGCGGGAGATCGTTGCCGGTGGCCCTGTCACAACGATCGATTCGGCTATCGACGTATTCTGTGAGCTCACGCAGCAGAAACGCCGCCGGCTTGCGAATGTCAGGCTGATGGAAGCCTTCGCCGCCAGGGTTTATGGAGTTCGATTGACACCCTGGGACCGCTTCTGCATGACACGCCGTGATATGTCCCATGTGGTGACGACGATGCCCGAGGATTTCGGAGTCTCCTCGGCATACCCCGACTTCAGGTCGATCGTGGAGTATTCGATGGGTGCCCTCTGCTGAGGGATGAACCAAGTCGTGCCAACTCGATCCGCCCCGCGTCGATCTCCACGTGCGATCTCAACATGACGGCCCACGGTCCGCTGAAACGCTCCATCACGCGCTCACCCGCGAGAATCCGTCTGGAGCGTTCGCTGAGCGAGAAGAGCCGGTCCAGCATTCGTTCGAGTTTCTGGACAGGTGGCCACAGCTTCGTCGTTATCCCCACGGCGGTGGTTGGCCTCCTGAAATAGAAGCGCGCCCCCATTGTCCCGCGCTCGCGTTCTCGCTCGAGTTCATGACGAGCGTCGAGCACGACTGCTGCCGGTTTGTAGTGAAAGATCGCTGCACCGCGGACGAACCGACGCCTGAGGCCCCGATCGAGTAGTCGCTCGGCCAGCTCCTGATCCTGCCACCCGTAGGCGTCAAAGTCCTCGTCGAATCCTCCGGCTGCGAGAACATGTTCGAGACGAACGCTTGAGTTACCTCCCGGCATGGGGTGGCGGTGAAAGCCGGCTGATGTGGCAAGGTGAGAAGCTCCTGCTTTTGGTTCCCTCACTTCCACGATGCCGCCGGCAGCGAGCAGCCGCTGAGCGCGCCCGTGAACCTGGAGATGCCTCGCAATGAAGTCGGGCCCCACGAACGCGTCGTCGTCGAGGAACACCACTACCTCGGCGTCGGCGACGGCGAGAGCGCGGTTGCGCGCCGCCGCCGCTCCACTGCGCTTCTCATTCCTGAGCAGCGTGATCCGCGGTGAGCGCAGCGCGCGTACCACTTCCACTGTTCCGTCGTCGGAGGCGTCATCGACCACGATTATCTGCGCGTCGCGAGCGCCGTCACCTTTCTGCGCGAGCATCAGGGGCAGCGAAAGGGCCAGGATCGACGCGCGGTTACGCGTCGGTATGATCACAGTTGTCTTCACAAGTGTGCGACGTTGTGCCGATCGTTGGACGCCATCGCTCGCCTGACGAAGCGCCCCGGAGAACTCGCCGCCGCTACACCGCCACGTTCAAGAACGATCACGCGGTCCGCGATCTCGAGTAGTTGCGCGCTGTGCGTGACGATCACGATGGTCCGGCCCGGCCTGAATCGACGGATCGTCGCCGCGATCATCCGCTCGCTCTCGGCGTCGAGACTTGAAGTCGGCTCATCGAGCAGCAGGATTCGGGGGCTTCGCAGCAGCGCGCGCGCCACGGCTACGCGTTGTCTCTGGCCAGCCGACAGATTTGTCCCCCGTGGATAAACTGGAGACTTGAGGCCGAGGGGGAATCGGTCGGTGAACTCATCTACGTAACAGGCTGCGGCGATCCGTTGCACATCGTCTTCGGTCGCCTGCGGATTCCCGAACCTGATGTTGTCCTCGATCGTCCCCCTTATGAGGTAAGGCTCCTGCGCCACGAGTGCCATTCGTGCTCGCAGCGCTTTGATGTCAAGCAAGCGAAGATCCATGCCACCTATCGCGAGCACTCCCGAAGCAGGTTCGGCCAGACCCATCATCAGGTCGAGCAGAGTTGACTTCCCAGCCCCGCTTGATCCAACGATCGCAACGCAGCTCTCGTCCTCGATCCCGAAGCTCAGTGGCCCCAGAGTGAACGACGGATAGTGGAGCGTCACATCATCCAGTAGGATGTTGCATCTTGCTGGCACCCGCGCCGGTCGCGGCGGCCTTTCGCGTTCGATGGGTGCATCAAGGAGATCGCTCACCCTGTCGATGATCGCGAGACCGCGGGCGAGCGCACCCGCGGCTCGCGCTCCCTCCTGCAACGGACTCACTGCAAGGCCGAGCAGGACGAAGAACTTCACCGTGGCCTCCGTGGTCAGCGCACCTGCCGCGTTTGCGCCAGCGGCGACGCTCACCAGTATTGCGATCGCTGCCACGCCGACAAGCGTCACAAACGCCGGGTGCCACGCCTGCAGTCTTTCCTCCCGGACGGAACTGTCCCGCACTCGTTCGCTGAGCGCCATCAGCCGCGTTGTCACCCTCCCTTCTTCACCGTACACGCGTGCGTCCCGCAGACCGTCCAACGCCTCATCCAGCTCCGCCAGCAGCTCGGCAGAGGTGTTTTGGGTAACCAGTGCGTTGTGGTGAAGTCGCCGGGCAGGTTGGCCAACGGCGAAAAGCAGGGGAATGGCGAGGCAAACCACAACTGCAGCGAGCCAGGCAGAGGTCGCGAACATCGCTGCGGCAAGCGCAATGGCGGTCAACGCGCCGGGGACTCCGATGGCAATGCCGCGGAGCAGCGACTGCTGCAGTACGGCCATGTCCGTCCCGCTTGTCGAGAGCTGGGTTCCCCTTCGCGTTTCCGACCCAGGCGTTCGTTGGCGGCTCATCAGGTGCGCGATCACTTTCTCCCTGACCGACGCCACGAAGGCGGTCACCGAAACCATGGCCCGATAGTCGCGAATGAACGTCAGTGCGCAGATTCCCGACGTCAGCAGAAGGCCTGACGCCAGATGACCGGCCAGGCCGACTCCGGTCTGCCCGCTGCCGGCGATATCGTTCACCAGCTTCGCGGCCCACTCCGGTACTTCGAGCATCGCCCTCAGTATCAGCGCCGTGGTGACCGCTACGATAATCAAGTCGGCCTTTTTGCTTCGCATGTGTTGCCGGACAACCGCGCACATCGTTGCCCGTCGCCCGGTCCGGGCAGCGCTTGCCCTTGTGCCGGCGTGCCAACTCACTTGCGGCTGGCGAGGGTCAACAGCTCATCAGCGAGTCGGCTGGCGGCGCCTGGAGCACCCATCGTCGTCGAGAGGGCTGCTGACATTGCATCGAGATCCGATTCGACCAGCGCCAGCAGTCGCGCCGCGATATCCGACGCGGTGAAACGGCCGACGATCTCCGGCACGATCATCTGGCCGCTGCGGCGGTTTGGATGTGCCCAGAAGCGGCGACTACGGAGGTACGAATTCGCGACGAGGCGCGTCAGCGGACGACCGATCACAGGGAGCCGACCCAGATGACCGGTCAGTCCGGGGAGCGCAACGTCGTCGAGCCTATGCGTCGGCAGCAGCATGAGCATCGGCAGTCCGAGAGCTGCGAGTTCCGCCGTGTTGGTGCCCGGAATCGTGACCGCGAGATCAGCGTCTCGCATCGCCTCGGCGGCGCTGCGGACCTCCAGCCGTACGCCTCTCGATGAAGTGATCTGAACGGTTGCCTGCCCACCAAACTGCCGACTGCTTGTCACAAGCGCGCGCTCCCCCTCGAGCGGACTCCTCTCGCTGCTGCAGGCGATCGCGGTCAGCATCTCCTCGGAGACGAAGTTCGAACGGGCGATAATCCAGCGAAGTCCGTCCCTCTGCAGCGCCACGTCGCCTGCCACACGTATCAGGAAAGGCAACATTCCGCGGACCTGCCAGAGCCTGCTTCCCGGGAAAAGGGCGATCGTTGCCGGCCGACCGTCCCGCACCCGCCGGCAGGGGACACGCATCTGAGCCGCGTCGACCATGAGATTGCCGACGACCTTTATCCTGCGGCCGTCTTCAGGCGCGACGCCCGGATCGGAGAGGCAGACCAGATCGGCGACGTAAGGGTGACGCACGCGATCCTCGGCGTAGATCGCAAGCGGCCAGCCGCAGCGTCGGCTCAGGACCGCCGACAGCAGCAGTTCACCACCGAGATGCAGCACGCATCCACGCCTTCCCCTCCCCCTTTCGATTGACTGCGGCTCGCGCCCGCCAAGAGCCCAGCTGAGCGTCTCTCCGGTTGGAATTACGTCGTCGATTTCCATCCCCGCGACGACCTCGGGCTCGGCACCGGAGGCAAAGGCGCACGGTGAAAGGGCCACCGTGATTCTCGTCGCCGGGGCCCGCTCCCGGACTGCTGCGACAAGGGGCCAGAGCCAGGCCGCCACTTCGCCAGGGCCGTTCACAACCACGATGATGTGAAGATCCCCGCGCGCCGGCGCCCTCCGATACTCAGCTGCAGATGGTCGTTTGACTCCTGGTGCGACGGCGAGCACCGGCTTGGTCGGTTCCGGTGACGTCATGTCAGATTCTGAATCGCCGGGCCAGAAACCGGATCGCCTGCCTGAACTCCGGCACGGTGGCTCCGAACGCCCTGTTGATCAGGCGCGACTCCGGACCCCGCGGCTTCGTTGTTCCATCCAGGACTCTTCCTATCGTCGACTCCATCTCCCATGACCTCAACTGGACGGCGGGGTTTTCAGCTCTGAATGCCTCTACCATCCGACTCCACGTTCCGTTCTCATCGTCCAGGACCTGGCCGTGAATCCCGTGAACGCCGGCCCCTTCCAGCTGATCGAGGAAGCGCAGTGTCATCGACGAATAGAGCCGCTGGCCCGGTATGCGGCTGGCCACGTTTGCGTGGTAATGGGCAGGGAAGGCGAGCAGGTCCACTTTTGGCTCCTCGCGCCATCCCCGCGTTACCATCCAGCCGAGAAACCTCCGCGCTTTGCCCGCCTGCGACCGCTCCGACATCGCGCGCTTCGCCACACCCGCCAGCAGCCGCGGCACGATCCGCCTCGTCATCACTCGTCGGAACCGGGCCGTGTCACGACACCCGGTCAGGTACGCCACGATAGCACCGTCCCCCTCCCCCCCGCACTCGGCCACAAGGACCGACTCGGGCTCGTGATCGGTGTAGTAGGACGTCCAGTAGTCGGCGAACAGTTCGGCGTCGGCCAGCAGCACGCTGAACCCGCGATTTCTGAACGCGGTAGTGCAGCAGATGCGCCTGATCGCCCCTCTGTCCCGATCCCGGTAGGGTCTGATCTCGACCCGTCGATCAGATGTGCTGCTCTCGGGGCTGGCGATGCCGGTCATAGGTAATACCACCCCAGTGAACAACCGCTGTGCGCCTAAGTCGCAGGAATACCGCAAACCCGATCGCTATCGCTGCGGACTCGTAGACCAGCGCCGCCGGCAACGACCCGCGCGCGCCGAGCAGCCTGACGCCCACAGCGGTCGCGAGCGCCCCCGCGCCGTAGCGGAGTCCCAGTGCCGCCCACCAGACGCCGCCGGCCAATGCCGCTGACATTGCGAGCAGGATCAGCAGCAGCATCCACGCCCCGAGAATTACGCCAAGCGCTGACCAGCCGCCGGCCGAAGTCCGCAGAGCGCGGTCTATGATCCCCGTGATCGACGAACAGGCCCCGACGCGCACTGATGCCCTGGTGCGGAAGACGAGATGTGCGCCGCGTCCCACCGCGAGCCGCGCGAACTCCAGGTCTTCGGTGAGCGACGGGCCGGTGTCGCGATAGCCACCAACTTCGTCGAACAGTGCCCGCCTGAAGCCGGCGCTCCCGAACAGGATGCCGGACTTGAAGCCGGCCGCATTGAGCAGCCGGCACACCAGGAGGTAGAATCCCGCATCAGCGGTCTGCAAAGCCGCGATTGCTCTTGCTTTCCATCGGTTGGTGCGAGGCTCGAAGATAACGCCACCGGCAACAAGGTCCGCCTCGCCCGCGAGCAGCGGCCGGGACAGCTCGCGGGACCAGTTTCCGCCGGCCAGCCCGTCGGCGTCGATCATGAGGACGGCGTCGCCGCGCGCGGCTGCAACACCAGCCTCGATGGCAAGTTGGCGCGCTGTGAGTGTTGAACGTTCGTTGCGGTCGAGCCGCACGATCCGCGCTTCCGGAGACGTCGTGCGCGCCACCGCTGCGGTGTTGTCGGAACTCCGGTCATCGACGACGATCGTCTCCCGCGACTCGCCACCGGCGTCACTGCGTTCAATCGATTCAAGGCAGCCGCCTAACGTACTGCCTGCGTTGTGCGCGGTTATGAGAACCGAAATCGCCGGCGTCATATGGCAAGAGGAGGAAGGCCGCGCGGCTCCCAGCCATCCGCCGACAACCGCTCGACGAGTCGGGTTATGGCACGGCACGTCGCCGGGTACGCCACGTCGCGCGGGTGCAGCACCAGCCGGAAGGGCCGCCTCTCACGCAACAGCTCGATCAGTCTGACCACTCGCCGGGCGGCCCCGATCAGGCGTGGTGGCCAGCGCGCGCCGTCATCGAACCATAGTGCATCGATACTGATTCTGACCGGAGCGCCACTCGATGCGCTGCGCAGAGTGTATCCGCTGCGGTGCATGTGACCCCTCAGTGGCAGCTCGCGCAATACATATCTGGTCTCAGTGCTCTCCGACCATCTTGGCGCACAGAACCATCGGGGAGCCTCCGCAAGGGCATCACGAAAGAGCCTGATCCCCATTGCCAGACGATAACGTGCATCGTCCTCTCTGCAGCGGGCAAACTCAGCCTCGTCTTCGGTTCCGCAAAAGATCCTGTGTGTCAGTGACGCTCTGCGCAGGTGTCTGAACCCGTGCAGGACCTTTTCGCCGGGCAATTCAGAGAGTTCCCGCACGAGCGAGCTCCCTGACTTGAGCGGATGTTGCCCGGCCCAGTCGGGAACGACAAGCAGCGCCGCTACTTCACGCGCACGTCGGGGAAGGAGCTCGAGCATCGGAGCCGGGTTGCATCCCGGTCGTTCCGACACGTCGTGCAGCTCCGGAATGTACCAGGGGACTTCGCTCGCCGGGCCGGTTGTGGCACTCATGCGATCGCGAGTCTGTGCGTAATCTCCCGCGCGATCACCGCCGACGCACCGGAAGGGCCCATTCTCTCCAGACCCGCTATCCGCATCTCTTCCCGAAGGGCCGCATCACCAAGCACGCGCCGCATCACCCGTTCAAGCGTAGTCCCGTCTTCACCCCCGAAGAGGGCGGCGGCGCCGAAGTAGCGCAGCTTCATCCTTGTGTACGCGGCTCCCTGACCTCCACGCCCGTTCAGAACGATCAGGGGACGGCCGAGTCCCACCGCCTGCTCGTTCGCTGTTCCGGCCATCCCGAGAACCAGCTCGCTGCCGAGGACGGCATCGGCGAGCGATGCCATGGCGAAGGTTGCTACAGCGCTTCCATCACCTGCAGCCAGCTCGACGCGCGGCGACACCGCGCCTATCGACCACGCTCCAGCCTCCCCTTCCCTCACTCGTGCGGCAAGATTTCTGTTGTCGAAGCCGGCTGGAACGGCAAAGACGTAATGCAGCCGGCCCCTGACACCAATAGTGTCTGCGTTGAGTGGTAACCTCCCGAGGATATCGATCGCGTTCGTTACGGCAGCGTGCCGACTCCCCGGCAGGCATGTGACGCCCACCTCCCCTCCCGACACCAGCTGCTCACCGCTCCCCACAATGCCGTCCATCATTGGGTTGCCGGCGCTCCGGGCGCGGACCCCCGCCAGTTGCAGTGTGCGCGTTGTGCGTTCATCGCGGGGGAAGGAGAGGAGACAGTGCCGACGTAACCAGTGGAGCTCCAGCCGAGTGTAGCCGTGGCGGGTGCCGTAGTAGTCTGATTTTGCGCAGCCTACGTGGAGAAAGGGAGCGCGACTCAGCACCGCGGCCGCGATTGGTACAACGTCGCCCACGGCAACTGCCAGGCGGTAACCGAAGCGTAGTCCGATCGCGCTACGCAGCTGACGGAAGTGAACACCCAACCACCCGGCCTTTAGATCGCCAAGCATCAGACGCGCGTCGAGGGTCGCGAACCCTTCACTCGGGAGGACGTTCCGGACGCCGATGCGCGTGACCCCGCGCTCGGCATAGGCCTCTCCCGTTCCGACCATCGGCCAGCCGTCGATGCTGATTCCCTCGGTCATGGGCAGACGCCGCAGGTGGTCGATGATCGTGCAGGCGATCGAGTCTTCGCCGTGACCGTTGCTGAGGAACACCACGTCCCGCGCCGGACGTGTCGACATCAGGTTCGTCTCACCTCGTCAGACGTCGCGGTCGGCCAGTCACTGAATGATCACCTGCGCCCCGACCGGAACGTTGGCATAAATCCACTCGAGATCCTCATCGAGCAGTCGCAGGCAGCCATGAGAACTCGCCTGGCCGACGCTCGCTGCGTTCGTGGTGCCGTGAATCAGATAGCCGCCACCGAGATCGAGTGCGGCCGAACCGAGGACACCAGTGACTCTGCGATTGATGGTACCCACTGGTGGGATATACAGTTTGTCTCCAAAGATCACGTGCTCTTCAGGGGGCAGGGCGAAGAAACCTTCCCCGGCTATCATCACTCCCATAGTCCGGTTGCGAACGATGAGCCGGTAACCGTTTTCGAGCCTGACTCCACCAGGGGGAAGCGCCACGAGTTTGAGTCCGTTCGCGCGTGCCGCTTCCGCATAGTGCCAGTCCGGCGGTGTCCACACCGGATTGCTCGTCTTGCGCAGCACCCTCCGCCCTCCGAGCGGGGTTCTGAACCGCCACTGACGCCCTGCGTACGAGAGCGTGAGTCCCGTCGCTACTCCAACCGGTGCGCGGTAGACGGTGTCGCGACCCGCGAGAGCTGCCAGTGTTCGCTCCCGCAGGGAAACCACCAGCCTGAGGTTCGACCCGCGGTTGAAACGGGCGAGGCTGCGCATGACCGTGATATCCGGCTGGTCGAGGTGGTTCGCCGATGGACCGATCATCGAGGACCGGGTAGGATCCCTGACCTCCGGCGCAAGCGTCGGATCTCCGGCAACGGTCAAACCGTTGGCGAAGCCGCTCTGCGCCACAGCCGGAGCACAGGCCCCGGCCGCCAGCAGCAACATCGCGATCAGAGGTCGCTGCATTCTCCAGTCTGGTTTCATCCTTTTCCCTCAGGGCCGGTCACGGGTCGGTTCGCCGGCCCGTGCCGGCCTTCTACAGCCAACTAGCGGAGCATGAAGCCGATGCTCAGTGGTACCCATCTCAGGCTCTTCGTGTCGTCCGTTCCACCCGGAGGGGCGTCGGCGAACAGATTCGTCAGTCGCGACTGCACAAACACCGAGGTCGCACCGAGTACGTGCAGCTCGAGTCCGACTCCACCGGTTACTCCTAACTTGGTTTCGTTCCTCGTGCCGGTCGTGCTGCTGCTGGAGCCAAGCCTCGGACTGATCGTCGACGACGGATCAATGTCGCGGAACATGAACGCTCCACCGCCACCCATGATGTAGAAGTGGTGTGTCTTCGCTTTGTTGAGAGCCATGTTCAGCGTCAACATTCCCACCGCTGAGTAGAGTCGCGGGTCGGTGTTATTGAAGCCTCCGAACGACACACCGTCGAACGTTTCGGCACCGAGTTCGGCCCGGAAGCCAAGGGCCGTTCCCCGCTTGTGCCATCCGATCGGGATTATCACGTTGAGCCCCTCTTCATACCCGATGTCGTCGAGGGTACCCGTTGTGAGGTTCGTTCCTGAACCCAGGCCAAGAAAGAACCCGCTCTTTCCGAACACGGAGCCTTGATTGAAACGATCCTGCCACCGCTGGACGGTTGCATCGAGAGTGGCGACTGAATCGGCGAGCGCGTCGGCCCTCGCGGCAACAGTCGTCAACTCACCACGGACCGTTCTCAATGAATCCTGCAGCCCGGTAACCGACCGCCCGAGTTCTTCTGCGCGAGCAGTGGAAGCTGCCAGCGATGATTCGAGCGCCTGCAACCGCGCGCGATCCGCTTCCGCGGCGCGCGACATCGAATCGAGGCGGGCCCGATCCATCAACATCATCGTCTCTTCGCGCGTCGGCTGTGCCGAATAGCTGGTCCCCTGATCTTTGCGGACCGGAACGCGCATCGTCGATGTTACACGCCGAACTGAGTCAGGCGTCTGGGCATCCACGGGTGTCGATCCCATGGCCAGCGCGGCCCCCAGCGCGAGGGGCGCGATGCCGTACAATCTGTTCCTCATATGGTACTCCTGTGAATATCGAGACCGAAACCACTTCCGTGCGGAGGTGGATGTATCGATGAGTTCCACCCCTCGGCCACGGAATTGTTCGGCGCGCCACACATGAAATGCAGCAAGGCTTACCGATCTCGGCAGTTGGTCAGCGACCGCGCGCGCCGTTAACCGGTGATCGCGCCTTCACAGTAGTACGCTGGAGAGCAAGTCTGCCTCGCCCCAGGGTGAGGAGCGCACCTACCCCAAAAGGAGGAGTGTCGCCAGTGTCACGCCGGCGGCTGACGAGCGTGGCCCAACCTCAGCTTCAGACGGTGCGCAGCGCCGAAAACGTGTACGGGCCGACTGTCAGCGGAACGTGGCAGTGCGACGCTGTCGACGGAATCTCGATGGTCACTCCAGCAGCGGCGAAGAACGGGGACCGGGATTGATCGATCTGCCCGCCAAGCTCGACTTCGATGCGGTACCTGCCAGGAGCGATCCCCGCACCGCCGGGCAGCGTATCGCTTACGCGGATCGGCATCAGCTCCCGAACCCGACCGGACCCATCCGTTCTCGCAATGTTGAGTGAGACCCAATGATCTCCTTCCCACACGAGCAGTTCTATCCCGACGTCGACGGCCGGCCCGCCGGTGACCACATCGATGACCTGGGTGCTTAGCATGATTGTGGTGATTCAAGATGAAACCTGCCTGACCTTCGTCCGGAACAGCTCGTCAACCGACTCACGATCCGGGCTCAACTCCGCTTCTGATCGCGGGCATTTGCACAGACACGCACCACCTGCCGAGGCCGCTAGATTCCCGGGATGTCCGACTCGCACCCTCCCTCCCCTGCGGTCCGACCTGATCCGCTCAAGGATACTCGACTCGAGCGCCTCGGTGGTGCCCTCGCGCCACATCACACGGTGCAGCGGGAGCTCGGGCATGGAGTTGCGGCCAGCCGGGTCACAGAAGCTCGCCAGGAGCTGGCTGCACCCCGCGACCTGCATCCGACTCGTACCCCCTCGCACACCCTGACAACACACGGGATGCCGGCAGCAATCTGATGGAAATCGGGCTCTATACCTTCGCCGAAGTTCCTCCCGGAGCCGGCGCCGGAATGGGGCGCCTTGCCGGTCAGCGCTTGCGCGACCTGATCGAGGAAATTGAACTCGCGGACCAGGTGGGACTCGATGTTTATGGCGTTGGTGAACATCACCGCGCCGACTACGCCGTCTCTTCGCCGGCTGTGGTCCTCGCGGCCGGTGCGGCCCGAAGCTCAGGGATCCGACTTTGCAGCGCCGTCTCCGTCCTCAGCTCCGACGACCCGGTCCGCGTGTTCCAGGACTTCGCGACACTGGACCTGATCTCCAATGGCCGCGCCGAGATCATGGCGGGCCGGGGATCGTTCATCGAGTCGTTCCCCCTCTTTGGGCAGGACCTCGATGACTACGACGACCTGTTCGCGGAGAAGCTCGATCTGCTGCTCAAACTAAGAGAAACTGAAACGGTCACCTGGTCGGGTAATCACAGGCCTCGTATCGAAGCCCGGGGAGTTTACCCCCGGCCTCTGCAGAACCCACTCCCCGTATGGATCGCAGTCGGGGGGACACCGGCGTCGGTCATTCGCGCAGGGACGCTCGGGCTGCCGCTCTCGCTCGCGATCATCGGAGGCTCACCTGAACGATTTGTGCCCCTTATCGACCTCTATAGAGAAGCGATTGAACGGGGCGGGCACCCACCTTCGGCGGCAGTTGTTGGAATCAGCTCTCACGGCTTCATCGCCGACACCACAGCGGCCGCAATCCAGGCGTTCTATGAGCCCTGGGCGGAAGTCATGACCCGAATCGGCCGTGAGCGCGGATGGCCACCCACGACACGGAGTCAGTTCGACGCGATGCGATCACAGCGTGGTTCGCTCATCCTTGGAAGTGTTCAGGAGGTGGTCGACAAGCTGCTTCTTGAACACGAACTGTTCGCGAACGACCGGGCGCTGCTTCAGATTACCGTCGGTTCGATGCCCCACTCCACTGTCATGCGGTCCATCGAACTACTGGGCCGCGAGGTCGCTCCTGTCGTCAGGAAGGCGACCGCTCGATCTCCGGACTGACGTGCGCCGACCGACGTTCCCGATCGCTTTTCTCCTTGCCGCCACCGCCTGCACCGACTCGGCCGCGCCGGCTGCCGCCAACCACGTGCCAGGGCGCTCATATCTCGCGGCCGGCGGCCACATCGAATACCTCGCCGGCAATTCACCTGTTGTGCTATCAGCGCCGCGCGGTGGAACGGTCAGGCCGGCAGGGATACCGGAGCGGACATGTGGCGTCAATACCTCGGATCTCAACACGCAGGATGTCGCGCGGAGCTTCCACGTCGAGTTCCACGAACGGTTCGGTGCATGGCCCCATGTGATCATCAATCGGCTCCACCGGGACAGACTCGATGCCAATCGCGACAGCGTCGAGGCAACCTGTGGTGATCCCGTGGCCGCAGCGGCGTGGCGCGAGTTCCACCGCTTTGTCGAGCTCGCGACCGACGCTGAAGCCAGTCGTGCCGGCAAAGCTTTCTACATCGACCTGCACGGACACGGCCATGCGATCGCACGATTGGAGCTCGGGTACCTGCTTTCGGCGTCAACTCTCGAACTCTCCGACACCGCGCTCGATTCAGCAGTCGCCGGCAGCTCTATCCGGACGATGGCGACGTCGGGTCCGGTACCGCCGAGTGCTTTGGTGCGCGGGCCTTCTTCGCTCGGCTCGATATTCGTCGGGCTCGGTTACCGCAGCGTGCCCAGCGGCGCTGACCGATCACCAGGCGGCGCCGAATACTTTTCGGGAGGATACAACACTGCCCGGCACGGCTGCCGAGACGGTGGCCCGGTGTGTGGGGTCCAGATCGAAGCGCATTTCGGCGGAATCCGTGATACTCCCTCCAATCGGACTCTCTTTGCCCGGGCAATTGCTGACGCGTCGGCGGCATTTCTCCGTTTGAACTGGAGCCTCGACGTCGCAACTGCCGGACGCTGACGATGGCCAACTTCGTCGCTCTTGTCGATCCGGACGCTGATCGCAGGGCCGCGTTTCTCCGTGCCGCGATCCGCGGGCTGGCTCCGTTCGAGGGGCTGGATGTCGGGCAGGTATCAGTGGGGCGCTGTGCCGTCGCCTGGGCGGCGTCGCCGCGAGCGCCAGTCGACCACGCGGCTGGCGAAGACAGCCTCGGCCTGATCTGGGGTGAGGCCGGAGCTGAGACGGAGGCTGTACGCGCGCAGGATCTGGTCTCGCCTGCCGACCACGAGTCGCCCCGATCGATGCCTGCCTTCGACGGTTTTTTTGCGGCGCTCCGCTACAGCACTGGGGATACCTTGAGCGTCGGGGCCGACATTTTCGGACTTTTCCCCGTCTATTATGCATCAGCGCCGGGAGTGGTCCTCGTGTCGTCGAGCCCCGGGCTGTTCGGCAAGCACCCGCTTTTCCCCGCCCGTGTCGACTTGACAGGGCTCGTCGGCGTGCTGGCGGCTCATGCCGCGCTCGAACAACGCAGCGTTCTCGCTGGCGTGAGCAGGCTGTCGCCCGGACATACACTGGTTTGGTCAACTGCCGGGGGAGTCTCATGCTTTCCCAACTTTGACGCCGACGCCAGGGACAACTACGCCGACCTCTCCTTCGCCGAACAGATGGAGATGCTCGACTACGCTTACCGGTCGGCCGTCGCGCGCCAGATACGCGGTCGCGCCGACACTGGCCTCCTGCTTTCGGGCGGCCGCGACACCCGCATGCTCGCCGGATACATGCACCAGCTCGGACTGCACCCCGAGGCGCTGACGTTCGGCAGCTCATCAGACTATGAGGTTGTGTGTGCCCGTGCCGTGGCGGGGGCGCTTGGCCAGCGCCAGCATGTGCGGACTCCTCCGGTCGCCGATCTGCCGGCCGCCGCGCTCCGGCAGGTGAAGTGGGAGCATCTCGGCACCGGCTTCAGCAATGTTCACATGTGGAGTGTCGTTGGCCATCTTGATCTGCTGCCTCCGCGGTTTGTGACGGGTTACCTTCGCGAGGTGCGGGACTACATGGCTGTAGCCGGTGGCCTTCCGGCCCTGCTCGGTACCCATCATCACCGGGGATTCCAGCGTTCGGACCTCGAGCGCCTCCTCCGACCCCAATTCCGGGAGCTCGCTGCCGACCGATTCGCTGCCATGCAACGAAGCTTTGACGCGAGCTCCCGTCACGCCGGTGAACGAGCATGGCGCTTTCAGCTCGGCCACGCGTGGCGGGCGCACGCCGGTGGAGTGCCCTGGCGCCTGACGTTCGGATCATGGCCGATTCTGCCGATCCTCGATCGATCACTTTTCAGGCTCATGGCGTCTCTCCCCGACACAACCATGGCCGGTCGACGTACCCAGGACGAGATTCTCCGGACCCGCTTCCCGCAGCTGGCCAGACTGCCGCTGGACAGAAACAGCGATGACACTATTCCTCTCCTGCCAACCAGCCTGCGACAGCGCTGCAATGGTCAGCTTGTTCAGTGGCGGCGCCTGCGCCGTCAGGTCATGCACACCCTCGGCCTGAATGGGGAACGCAGGTGGTATGTGCGAACCTACGATCCGGACGGCGATGGCTGGCGACGCGTTCGAACCCTCGCCGAACCCTTCCGGGAGCGGCTGTTCGGTCTGTTCGACGCGGATGTGCTGAAACGCTGGCTTCCGGCCCCGGACGTCCCTCTGAAACTGAAGGACCCGATCAGTGACGGCTTCCGCCCTCGCCTTCTTCTCGGACTGATGTTGTTGTCGTCAATCCATGAGATGCCGGAATGCTGATCCATGATCCCGAGCGCTCAGAGAGTGTGGACGGCCTCACAAGGGTCAGCGTTCACCTGACGTGGGAGGCGTCGGAACGCCGGGACTCGAACCTCTGGTTTGAATCGACTCACCGCTTCGCCGGTGATGATCTGATGGATGCCTTCCTCACTGCAGCAGCGCCGCTGGCGATGCTCCTTGGTGAGCGGCGGATCGCGGTCGAGCATCCTGTTTCGAGCGACGTCATCGACCGCCTCAATGAGGCGCAGGTACGGATCGCGTCCTTCAGTGGCCTCAGGGCTCCGGTGCTCCACGCGCCCACTCACCGCTCGCGCGATGTTGTCGAGGTGGCGAACCAGCGTTCGATGGCCTTTTTCTCGGGAGGAGTGGATTCGCTCGCAATGGTTCGTGAGCGATTTCTTGCCCATCCTCCCCAGACCCCGTTCGCGACCGGCCTGCTCCTGTTCGGGCTCAATAGCTACGACTTCGCAGACGGAAGGGTCGACCCGGCGCGCCTGGCCGCACACGAAGATCACGCGCGACGCCTCGGTCCCCTCGCAGCAGAGTGCGGCCTTGCCCTGGTGCGAATGTCCACCAACGTTCGCTCTCTCTATCCCGACTTCGAAAGCTGGGCCGGCGTCGGGTCCGCGTCGGCGCTGGCCGCATCGGCACTGGCGGGCGCGGAGTGGAGCGAGGGGTGGCTTGCGTCCGACGGGCAGCTGGTCGGCAACTCCCCTTTCATGAGGAAGATCGTCGGACAACTGGGAGTATTCCCGCTGTTGTCGAACGCTCGCGTGCAGTTGCGCGTCGGCCAGCCGTCGATGCGGCGCCTCGACAAGATCAGACTCCTGGCGGACTGGCCGGCCGCCCTGGCGGCAATGCGGCCGTGTCTCAACATCGAGGTCCCCGGCGACGGCCGCATCAATTGCGGTAAATGTGAAAAGTGCCTTCGGACCATGCTCGCGCTGCTCGCACTCGGCGTTCTGGACAGAACCGCGGCGTTCGAGGCTGATGATGTCACAATCCGGGAACTGAAGAACCTTGACCTGGGGGCCGGGCGCATTGCCGGCTTTGTTGAAGTCCTTGAGCCGCTGCGCGCCGCGGGGAGGGAAGACTTGACCTCGGTACTCGAGCGGCTGATACGCGGGGGTGCGCCCGCTCCGGCGCCCAGCCTCTGGCAGCGCCTGAGAGAGAAGCTGGATGGTTCTGCGACCCGTTGAGGAGCGGACGCTGATGAATGGCGGCAATTCGCGCCTCGTCGCAGATCTACGCGCCACGGTCGTTGAAACCGTGGCTCGTGTTCTTGCCGGTCGTCGGGTGGCGGCTGTCGTTGATTTCCCTGACTACGCCAATCCCGGAGACAGCGCGATATTCCTGGGCCAGCTCTCATGCCTCCGGAAACTGGGCCACCCGATTCCGTACAGTTGCCCGGTCAGTGATTACGAAGCTGACACCCTGGCCGCAGAAGCTGGAGATGGCGCGATCCTCTTGAGTGGCGGCGGCAATTTCGGCGACCTCTGGCCCCGCGTTCACACCGTTCGCGAAGACATCCTGCGCCGATTCCGTGACCGGGCGATCGTCCAGCTCCCGCAGTCATTGCACTTCGGGTCGCCGGACGCGTTGAGGAACACCAGGCGACTGATCGCCGATCACCCTGATTTCACTCTTCTGGTGCGTGACCGTGCAAGCCTCGAAGTGGCGCGCACCGAATTCGGTCCTCGTAGCTGGTTGTGCCCCGACATGGCGTTCGCTCTGACCGGCCTGCGCCGGTATCGACAGCCCGTACGCGACATTCTCTGGCTCGATCGCACCGATCACGAGCGCGACCCCTCCCAGCCACGAAACCCGGATGCTGTCGACTGGGCTGATGAGCCGTCGACACTCCTTCGCCGCGTCAACCGGCGCCTCTCGCAGTCGTTGCGCGACAGGCGCACCCCACTGCTACGATGGTCACTTGCCGCCACGTTCGAGCCCCTTGCAGGCCAGCGTGTACGCAGAGCGGTGCGCCTTCTCTCAAGCGCTAGGGTGGTCGTCACCAACCGCCTCCACGGGCATATCCTCTGCACGATGTTAGGCACCAAACATGTTGTGCTGGACGACCGCAACGGAAAAATCTCCAGCTTTCATGCGCAGTGGACCCGCGACGCCGCCGGCGTCACCTTCGTCGAGAGCGGCAGCAGCGCCATTGCGGCGGCACGAGCCCTCCTGAGTGCCCCCCCCCCCTCCCCCTCCCCTTCCCGGGCGACCGAACCATGAAACGCTGGCGTCGTTCCGGACCGCCGATGTGTGCGTTTGCGCTCGTCACCGGATGCCCCCGGTCAGGCACCACTGCCATGCTCAACTGGCTGGGCCGACAGCCTGGTGTGACGATTCACGAAGAGAGCAGAATCCTCCACGCCGCAGTTGCGTTCCTGAGAGAAGTCGAACGATTCAGCTCCCTCTCCTCCCGGCGCGCACGACTGAAGGAACTGCTCGCCGCTCTCGTGGCGACCAGTGCCATCGATGGTGCGTCGGCGGGCACCCGGCTGGTTGTCGAAAAGGAGCCGCTCGAGCCGATAGCCGTCCCTGATGCGAACTACGCCGGATGGCTTGCCACCGTTCGGTCGCTGATCCCGCCCCTCCGGATTCTCTTCATGATCCGCGACCCGCTCGAGGTCGTGTCATCGATGTTGGCCCGCACCTGGGGCCATTCACTGACTCAAGGTCCAATCGTCTCGCTCGGGATCGACGCGTGCATCGACACCTGGCTTGCGAACGCACGCCTCGCGATCGAGCTCCACAACGATCCGCAGGTGCTGGTCCTCAACCACGCCCACCTCGTGGCTCGCCCCGACGAGACATCCCGCCAGGTGGAAGCATTTTTAAGTTTGGGCAGTGTCAGCATCTTCACCCCCTCGCCGACCCGACCGAGCGTTCTTGCGCCCGGCCAGGCGCAAGCCGTTGGCGCCGCTACCGCGCGCGAGTGGCGCCGACTGCGGGAACTCCCGTGACCGGCGGGAGCGCCTCGTCTGCCGCGGACCGCTACCAGGTCACGATTGCAATGCCCGCCCGCAATGCCGTTCGCTGGATCGGGGACGCCCTGCAGTCGGTTCTGAGCGAGCCCTCGCTCGATCTCGACGTCTGCGTCGTCGACGATGCGTCAGACGACGGCACCGCCGACGCAGCGTCATCGCTTGGCGATCCTCGTGTTCGTCTCATCAGATCCCCCCAACGACGCGGCATCGCCTGGTGCCATAACCAGGTCCTCCACAGCAGTACATCACCAGTGCTGGTCCATGTCGACGCCGATGACATCGTGGTGCCCGGAGCGATCGCGCGTGTGGTCGCCCGTCTCCTCGATTGTCCGTCGGCGGCTCAGGCCTATTGCGACTTTGTACCCGCCGACGCTGGCGGCCGGGCCGCTGACCTGGAACGCTGGCGCCGGTTCTTCCAAAGCGCCCGAGCACCGGCGGCCGACGTCCGACGTCAGTTGATTCTGCATGGCATGGTTGTCAATCACCTTCGCACCTACCGACGCTCTGCCCTCCTCTCCATCGGCGGCTTCGACGAGTCTCTGGACTGGGGAGTGGACTACGACGCCGCCATTCGGCTTGCCGAGCGGTGGGAATTCGTCCGGGTCCCGGAGATCCTCTACATCAAGCGGATTTTACCCACCGGCGCCAGCGAGTCGCTGCGATTTTCGGCGCTACGCTTCTGGCGGCTGCGCTGGCGTCTCGTCCGAAGAGCACTCGAAGCCAACGGCGGCACACTCTTCGGCATGTCGTCCGCCCGGGTTCACGCGCTGCTCGTCGCCGGTCTCGCCGATGCCGCCGGTCTTGGTGTGTTTGTGCCGGGAGCGGCCCGCCTTCCGCGCTGGTCCTGATCAGCCCCCCACGACGAGAGCGGACTCCGACCCATGACCTGAAAAATCAGATCTTCGTAGGCACTTACTGCCCGTTGCAGGGCGAACCTCTCGACGTGCCGCAGCCCGTAGTCTCGCATCTCCTTCATGGCGCCGCGATCGCCGAGCGCCCGTTCAAGCGCGGCGGCAAGTTCGTCACGATCGCCTGACGGCACGAGTAAACCGGCGTTCCCGCCATCGAGCGACTCGCGTATTCCCGCCGAACACTCCACCGCCACCACGGGCACTCCGAGCGCCAGTGCTTCGGTAATCACGCTCGGAAACGCCTCGGTCCGCGACGTGACCGCCAGCGCCGCGGAGCGGGCGAGCATGGACCACGGGTTGCCCTGCCAGCCCATGAAGACCACGCTGTCATCCAGGCCGAGACTCGTGACAAGCGCTTCCAGTACAGGCCGCTCCTCTCCATCGCCAATCAGGACGAGCCTCATCGGCCTGATCGATCTCAACATCGAGAAGGCGCGAATGAGATCGTCGTAACCCTTGAGATAGACGAGTCTGCCGAGGGCGCAGATGTACGGTGAGTCGCCGGGGATCGGAGAGGCGGCTGACCCGAGACGCCTGATCTGTTCGAGATCGATCGGGTTGTGGACCGTCGAAACCAGCTCCTCCGGCAGCAGGAAGTTGGAGATCAGGTCCCGACGCACCTCATCGCCGACGGCCACGATGTGATCCGCGGATCTGAACAGCGACCGTGCAATCGTTCTCGCCGCCAGCCGATCACGGCGCCGCACGTAGAGGTACGGCTCGGACTCCGTCAGATGTTCATGGATGTTGATCACGACCCGGAGCTGTGGCCTCAACCACTTCTTCACCAGCAGCGCGACGATGTGGGAACGCATCAGGAACGAGCTGACGAGCTCGATGCCGTGCTCGTCCACGATCCGCGCCAGTCTCAGGCACTCCCGCGCGAGCAGACCGAACGAGCCGAGCGGAATGGCTTCGAGGAGGTCTGCGCGCGGCTGAAGCCCGTTGACGTCGTCGAGAACGTGCAGATGCAGGTGACTCGCAATCGAACCAGCGAGCTGACCGCGGTTTCGCAGCAGAATCGGCATCGCGTCCAGTCGCGTGGTCTCGTTGACGAGATTGAGATAGGCGCGCTCTGCTCCACCAATCACGAGGTTTCGTGCAAGGAATCCGACCCGGGGTCGGAGGTTGTGGCCGCTCGTCGAGGTAGTCAACTGACTGAAGCCAGCCAGAAGCCGGTCGCACAGATACGCCAGAGGCGGTGAGGATCGCGTGCCACCAGCTGCCGGTAGTTGACGGGTGGATGGTATCCCCTTTGGACAACCAGTCCTGTGTGTGTCTGAAGCCGACCTTCGCTGGCGTTGAGAAAGCGCTCGAGTGGGAATGGAAAGCCCATCTTGTCGCGTCGCCAGGTCACGGCTGCAGGCAGCCGGTCCTCCATACTCTTGCGCAAGGCGTATTTGGTCCAGCCGTTCGCGTACAGGAGGTCGACCGGGATAGTCGCGGCGAACTCCACCAGGTCGACGTCGAGATACGGAAAGCGATGCTCGAGTGGAAGCGACATCGTGAGGTGATCGCCGTTCCGGAGGTAATAGGGCAACCTCGCGATTTCGCAGTGGAACCGCACCCGGGCACCAAAGTCGAGACCGGGGTAACCGTCGAGCAGCCTTTCTGCGCGCGACCGCACGGCAGTCTCCTCCTTCCGGTCGCCCCCGCCCCCCACCAGCCTGCGGCCCGCCCCGATCAACTCGCGCAGCGAGTGTACAACCCGTTCCCTGGATGCCAGTCGGTACGCCATCGAGTGCGCCAAGGCATGCGTTCGCAGGCCGTTTCGCACCAGGTCGGCGCGGGCCGCGTCCCAGAATTCGTGTTCGTAGCCGCCAAGTATCTCGTCTCCTCCCGAGCCCGAGATGACCACACCGACGCCCTCACCCTTCATCGCCTTCCTCATCATCCATGACGTCTGCACGTTTGGGGAGTGCCACGGCTCACCCATTATTCGCGCAAACGAGGCCGCTCCGTCCGCCGTGTGCTCCGAAGCATCGTTCAGCACCCTGTGCGGGAATCCAAAGTGGGCCGCTACCGCCGCGGCCCACGGCAATTCGTTGCGCTCAGTGACAACCACGGTCCAGGCTTCCGGCTTTCGCCCAAGCTCGGCGACGGCAGCAGCGATACAGGAGCTGTCGGTTCCGCCACTCAGCTCCAGCGCAACGGGCACATCGGACCGGAGCCTCAGGGCGACGGCTCCGACCAGGCGTTCACGAAGCCCCTTTGCCGCTTCAGTGATCGACATCTCACCTGGTCCAAGTCGGGCTTCCGGGAAGTGCCAGAAGCGCTTCGGTTTCGCCTGACCCCACAGCGAACCGCCGCACTCCGGCTGGAGGTCGATTGTGGTCACGCTGGCCGGCGGCAAACTGCGAACAGCCCGGAACATCGTTCCCTCGTCATAATCCCTGAAGCCGGTGGCGATGAACCCGCGCACGGCATCGGGTTCGATTTCAAACGTCCGGGGCGAGAGTTCGAGGAGGGGCCTGATCTCCGAGGCGAAAAAGATCCCCGCTGTTGTTTCACGCATGTAGAGTGGCGCGACTCCGAGCCGGTCTCGCGAAATTACCACCCTCCCCGCCACCGCGTCATGCAGCAGCACCGCCCAGAACCCGTTCATCCGCCTCCACAGATCATCGCCCCATATCTCGTATCCTTCCACCAGTGCCTCGGTGTCGCTGGCGCTCCTGAAGTGGACGCCGAGTTTCGCGAGTTCGGTCCTGAGCTCAAGGTGGTTGTAGATCTCGCCGTTGATCACGGCAACGGTGCGGCCGCTGCGACTGATGAATGGCTGGTGCGCGGCGTGCGAGAGATCTATCACCGCGTAACGCGCATGGCCGAAAGCAACATCGTGCACCCGCTTCGCGCGCCTTGCCTCCTCGCTTCGCTCCCGGATCAGCGAGGTGGTTCGGTCCGTGGCCGCGGGAAAATAGCGCCCCTCTCTCGAGTCAATCAGTACAACCCCTTCGTCGTCAGGGCCGCGATGACGGACTCCACCGAGCATGTCCTCGATGAGGCCGGCCTCCAAAGCCGGTCTGCGCAGCACGTAGCCGGCTATCCCGCACATCTGTCGATCCGATGGCACGCATAGTCACCGTCTACAACACTCAGCAGGGCGTCCTCCGCCGGCCGCGGGACATGGGACACATACGCTGGCTGCGAATCTCGGAGGCGCTTGCTGCTCTCGGTCATGAGGTGGACATTGCGAGCGGTGAATGGTCGCTGCTGGCGAGCGGTCCCCGTGAGATGGCTCCCCGGCTCCGGCGGGTACCGATCAGTCGAGTGAGGTGGGATCGCTATGACGCGGTCAAGACGCTCTTTCACCAGGGTTACGAAACGTTGGGGCGGCGGGGAGGGGTAGGGCATCCGTTTCTGATCGCCAAACTCGGATCAGTCGTCGGGCCTGCCGACATGGAGGGGATTTACTTCTACGGCCGACAGCGTGAATTGCTATTTCAGGTCCAACGCCAGATACACGACAACGCGCGCTACATAACGTTACTTTCCTCACCGGCACGGCAACTCTGGGAAGAGACGATCGGACCCCACCGGGGGTTCCTGCTCGTTCCGGGCGCCGCTGACGCCAACCTCCCCCAACCGGGCCGCGACCCCTACCCACCTGTGCCCGGGATCCGCTGCGTCTTTTCCGGCAATCTCTATGATGTCCAACCCGAAGCCACACGAATACTCAGCGGCAAGCTCAACGAACTCGGTCGATTCCTCGGCGCCCGCAGCCGTGTTTTCGTCTTCGGCCCCGGTGATACGTCACTACTGGACAGACGATACGTGACCCATCTTGGCGTAGTGCCTTACCAGGATTCATGGGACCATATGACCTTCGCCACCGTTGGAGTCGTCGTGTCCGCGGGGGCCTTCATGCACAACAACGAGAGCACCAAGATCTACCATTACCTGAGGGCCGGACTCCCGACCGTCGTCGAGTCGGGCTTCCCGAATGACGACGTGGTCCGGCAGTCCGGGCTTGGTTACATCGCCGTGAACGGAGACATGGAACAGATGGCGAGGCTGGTCGTTGACGCGGCTGACCACCGGTGGGACCGCTCCGCGGGGGTGCGCTATGTCCTTGATAATCACACCTGGGATCATCGCGCCAAGGTTTACGACCGGGTGCTCCGCCACCACTTTCCGGCCTGAACTTTGCGCCTTCCGGGAGTGACACTACTGCTCGAGGACCGTGATGCCCAATCCCGTTGCTGAGCTGCAGGCTGCGCTCGGCGGCCGGTACGAGGTCGTCCGGGAGCTCGGTCAGGGGGGGATGGCGACCGTCTACGAGGTGCGGGACCTCGATGACCAGCGCACAGTGGCAGTCAAGGTCCTGCGGTCCGAGCTCGTCGGTTCCGTTGGTGCAGATCGCTTTCTCCGCGAAATCGGGATCGCGTCGGAGCTGCGTCATCCCGGCATTCTGCGACTGCTCCACTCGGGAACCTCGGGCGGCACGCTCTACTACATCATGCCGCTTGTTGACGGGGAATCGCTTCGCGATCGGCTCGAGCGGGAGCGGCAACTGCCGGTTGGTGAGGCTGTCCGGATTGCGATCGAGGTATCGGAAGCCCTCTCCTACGCCCACGAACGCGGCGTCATCCATCGTGACATAAAGCCAGAAAACATCCTGTTCGCCGGCGGGCGCGCCCTGGTGTGTGACTTCGGGATCGCCCGAGCCATCGACCAGGCCGGTGCGCAGAAGCTGACCGAAACCGGGCTCGCGGTGGGTACCCCCGCCTACATGAGTCCAGAGCAGTGGACCAGCGACCGGATCGATGGGCGCACCGACCAGTACGCCGTCGGTTGTATGCTTTACGAGCTCCTCGTCGGAGAACCGCCCTTCACCGGCAACACTCCGCAGATGGTGCTTGCGCGCCACGCGATGGAACCGGTGCCGTCGATGCGCGTCGCCCGACCATCCCTCGCGCCAGGGCTGGAAGCGATCGTGCGGCGCACGCTGAGCAAGGTACCAGCGGATCGCTTCGCGACGATGACCGACCTGACGGCGGCTCTGCGAGACACCCCTTTCGAGGCGACGCCTGACGAGATGGCTGGCGGCGTGACGACCGCCATGACCGCGGCCCACGTGGCCGCCGTGCGCAAGACGCGTTACCTGGGCGCGGTGGTCGCTGTTCTGGGCGTGCTTCTCGTCTGGTTGTTCGTATCCGACAGGTCACCGGCCGCCGGCCATGACCCTGATGGCAATCCGCGCCTGGTTGTGCTTCCGCTGCGCAACGTTGGAGCTCCCGAAGACGAGTATTTCACGGAGGGAGTGACCGAGGAGATCACTTCGCGGCTCTCGAGCGTTGCCAATCTCGCTGTGATCGCGCGGGCTTCCGCCCTGCAGTACCGCAACACCGAAAAGCCGATCGAGACCATCGGTGACGAACTGAATGTCGCCTATCTGGTGTCGGGATCCGTCCGCTGGAACCGCTCGGAACGCGGACTGCCGGGGGTGAGGATCACTGTCACCGTCACGAATGTCGAAGATCGCACTGAGCTTCTTTCACAGTCCTATGACTTCGATCTCGCCGACGTCTT
Source organism: Gemmatimonadota bacterium (assembly GCA_052389935.1). Classification (GTDB taxonomy): domain Bacteria; phylum Gemmatimonadota; class Gemmatimonadetes; order Gemmatimonadales; family Gemmatimonadaceae; genus JBQTHK01. The sequence goes on from JBQTHK010000035.1 coordinate 99,534, forward strand.
CACGACGCAGGTACAGATAGCCGATGCCGTACTCAAGGCGCTCGACATCACTGTGCTCGCCCCCGAGCGATTGCGCCTCGCGGCGCGCCACACTGAAAACCTCACCGCCTACGACTACTACCTCCGCGGCAACAGCTACTACAACCGGAGCTGGGAAAAGTCCGACGTCGATTCCGCGGTCATCATGTACCGCAAGGCGACCGAGGTCGATCCCCGCTTCGCCCTGGCATGGGCACAGCTCGGCAAGACTCACACCTGGATGCACCGGCTCAGCCACGATGAGACACCGGCAAGACTGGCGATGGCCCGCGCCGCCATCGATGAAGCCATCAGGCTTGATCCCGAACTCCCTGAAACTCACATCGCGCAGGGGCTCTATCACTATTGGGGCGAATGGGACTTCAACCGCGCAATCGATGAGCTGACAAGGGCCCGCACTATACAGAAGAGCAACGCATGGGTCTGGCTGCAACTTGGCAACATCCGCCGGCGACAGGGGGAATGGACCCAGGCCGTCCTCGACTACGAACAGGCCGGTCGCCTCGACCCACGCTTCCATATCATCCCGTTCAACATCGGGCACCTGTATTCGCATATCCGGCGATACGACGACGCCGAGCGTTACCTCAATCAGGCCCTCGCCCTCCAACCCACCTTTCTCGATGCGTTTCTGATCAAGGCCGGCCTGCAGGTCAATCGATCAGGCGACACCGCCGCTGCACGAATGGTGCTCGACAGCGCGATCAGGGTAGTCCCTCCCGACCGCTGGCGACTGCTTTCCGGCCACTGGCTCAACGGGCCCTCCCGGATCTACATGGGGAATGCAGCGCGGCGTCTGGCCCTCATGCGACCCGGTCACCTGGGCCTCGACACCTCGCTCTACTACCTCGCGCGAGGCGAAGTCCTGCGTGAACTCGGCCGCGCCGCCGAAGGCGCGGCCGCAAACGACACCGCCGTCCGCTACCTCGAGCAACAACGAGCCGCGGCGCCGACAGTGGCATGGGTTGCCGGCGCACTCGGCATTGCCTACGCCCACTCCGGGCGCGCCGCCGAAGCCGTCGCCGCCGCCAAACAGGCTTATAGCCTCCAGTCCGACGCACTCGACGGACCGACCTGGATCTTCAACGAAGCCCGCGTACACGTGCTCACCGGTAACAGCGACGCCGCCGTCGCTGCTCTCGAGCTGGGTCTGAGAGTTCCTGGTGGCTATTCCGCGCGCTGGCTCCAGCTCGATCCGGCCTGGGCGCCCCTCCGTAACTTCGCCGCCTTCGAGCAACTTCTGAGTCGCGGGTCACCGGAGCCGCCGGCGCCCTAACGACTGAAAGTAGCGACCACGGCCCGCATCCGTTCGGCTATCGGGCCCACCAGGTCGGGCCAGCGGAGTGCGTCGGCGAGGCCGCGCGCCGCCTCCCCACGAACTCCCTGATCGACCGCGAAGAAATCGCCTATCGCCGCCGCCAGACCTGCCGGCGAGTTCTCGCGCGCCACCACGCCGGCACGCTGATCCAGAGCAAGCATCTCGCTGAAGTACTGGTGATTGCTCGTGATCACCCCGCGACCGAGCGTCAATGCCGTCATCAAGGCCCCACTGCCAGTCACGTGTTCGTAGGGAAGGAGCACCGCGTCAGCGGCTGAGTGCAGGTCCGCCATCTCATGGTCGCTCATGAGGCGCGGAATCACAGTGACGCCGGGCGTCCTCCGGTTTCGCAGCTTCCACCGCGATCCCGCACCCTCCCGACCGGCCGCGAGGAGATGGTAGCGGTGATGCGCGCCGGACAGCGACTGCAGTGCAGCCACGGCTGTTGTGTGACCCTTGTAGCGGCGGAGGTTCCCCGCCATCAGCAGCAACCGTTCTTCCTGCCCACCCAGGCCCAGCTCACGGCGCACCGCTGCCCGGCTCCGTGTCGCGGCGAAAACGCCGTCGTAGTTGCCATGATACATCACGCACGCCTCACCCGCCTCCGGGTACATCGCGTGTGCTTCTTCCAGTGACGACCGCGAATGGAAAATCCGCAGACGAACTCGCGAATGCAGCAGAGCGAATCCGCGGCGATCAGTCGCCCCTGACCGCTCGTGAGATGCAAGGTTGTGGACAGTCCAGATTACCGGGAGACCGGCTGCAGCAGCTCCGTCGAGAAATCTCTCCAACATGCGAAGCCCTCCTCGCTGGAGCAGTCTGATGCCTCTGGACTGCCACGCCCACTCCGCCCAGTGGAGATGAACAACGTCAGCACCCGCTGCGCGCATTGCGCCCGCATCGAGGTCGATTCCCGGCAGGTGCTCGAATCCGTGAGGCGCGATCGCCGACTGAAACAGATCGATGTACCGGTTTGGCGCATACCAGTGCGGCCATGTCGCGACCCTGATCACGCGAGGACTCATTGTCGCCGCCTGCTCAGGCGACGGTGCCCCTCGAGCCAGCCGCGCGCTTCGCTCATCTCGATAAACGAGTGCACCCACTTCTCGACCGGAAGGAACGCGCGCGTGGCGAGATACGTCAGGTACCCTTTCCAGTAACGCCACCAGGCGCTGAGAGGCGCGCCGCCGACCCTGGGGCCGGCTTTGCCACCGATACGCGCCGCACGTCGCGCACAGTATTCGCCATAGTCGGCGATGTGATGGGACATGAATTCCAGATTCAGCCGGTCGGCGCCCTTGAGATGTCGCACCCGTGCCCCCGGGACCCAGTGTCCCTCGAGTCCGTCGGCGAGCATCGCCATCATCACTTCGGTCTCCTCCGAACCACGACCTGGGTGATCGGGATGCCTGCCGAGATCATGGTCGAAGACGTAACGGCGCTGGTGCGCAACCCTGGTCGCAAAGTTGGCTCCGAACGGGATAGCTGATTCTCGCGGGGCAAGAGGAACGGGATTCGGTCCGAGGTCCCGCTGGCCGAAAATAGGAGCAACACGTGGCAGAACCTTCTCGAACCAGATCGGCAACCCTTCAGTGAACTCCAGATCGATCGGCCCGCCCATGATCGCGTCATTCGGTCGGGCAGCGATTGCGGCAGCGTAGGCTCCCAACCACCCTGGTGATACGAGCGCGTCGTCATCGAGCCACAGGATGAACTCACCTCTCGCTTCACCTACAGCTCGATTGCGGGCGGATGATACGCCCGGGCGTTCCTCGACGACCACGCGCACAGGCAGTCTGGCGCCGTAGCCGAGTGCCAGTTGGCGCGAGCCGTCGGTGCTCGCGTTGTCCACCACCAGCACCTCCCATTGGAGTCCTGATGGAACGTCGAGGGCGCAAAGGGCGTCGAGGCACCGTCCCAGGAGGGCTCTTCTGTCGCGTGTGCACACAGCGACGGTGAGGACCGGTACGTCAGTCAATCCAGTTTCGCAGCAGGCGTCTTTCCAGGAACGGCGCCCAGCGCCACAGTATCGGCCAGTCCCGCATTCGTCGCAGCAGCTCGATTCTCGAGCGCAGCACTCCCGAGCCTTCCAGAGCCGCTTGCACGGCGGTGGCGATATCGCTCCGACCGTTTCGACGCGCGAGGTCAAGAACGTAACCGAACTGCCTCGTGTCGTAGTCGTGCCGGCAGAAGATCCGCCTCGCTCGGACGTAATCGAGGGCCGAAGCTTCGAACGTGACGAACTTGTCAAGCACTCCGATCGCGTCGAGCGCCATCATCGTCCGGTAACAGTTGTTGCAGCGCCCGCAATTGCCACCGTCGAGCGACTTCCAGCATACCCTGAGGTGACGCTGTGCGATCGCCGATGGTGCGACGTATTCGGTCTTTTCGGTGCGCATCGCCGCCGCACCATCGTGTACGATCCGGGTCGAGGACGAGCTGAACATCGGATCCGTGAGTGGATGCGATCCCCAGAAACGCAGATCCCTGTAGCCGGCGGACGATGCGATCAGCACCGTGTCATAGCGGGACCCTATCGCATGCGCCACGCCAGCGAGCGCGGCCCCATGTGAGAGTCGCGACCAGTCGGTGCGGGCGAAAGCGGTCTCCCGGAGATTGGTGGCCACACAGACGAGGCGGGCCTCGAGCTGTTCGGCGGCTCTGCCTAACGAATCGCGAACCCGCCTGAAGCCGGCGGTGGCATCGAGAGGCAGGTCGAATCCGTGCACATAGACGAGGTCGTCGATCTGCAGGGTTGACGGTGTGCCTTCGCCCGCGCGGTGCCTGAGTATGGTGAAGAACGAATCGACCCCACCCGTGAAGAAGGCAGCTGTGCGCCCCCGACTCGGCGCCGCAGTGCTCTGAGGAGCATCGACACCTACCACCGCCGTGGCCGGGTACCATGAACGCCACACCCGCGATACCTCCGTCACACCTGCCCTGAGCAGCTCGTCCACAGGCGCATCCGTTACAATCGACTCGCTCAAGGTCGCCGCGAGCGGCGCCATCGCGGCTACAAACGCGTCGCCCGATGGAGATGGAAAGATGCCGCTGTCGACCTCGAACCAGACTCGCTCTCCCTCGTTGGCCCGTGCTGACCGTTCACGCGTCGCTCCCGGCACGCGCCCAGTGACGGGAGTCCTCACCCCCCCGCAGACCACCCTCGCGCTGAGCCGCGCCGAGCCTGTCTGATCCGCTTCGGTTACCTCGACGTCAGTTATCTGCACTCGCCATCGGTAGCTCCGGACTCAGGACACCTGTATTCTCAAGAGGCAACGTCCCTGGCACCGAGGCCGTAGTCTTCCGGCACCCCGACCTGCGTCAAGACCCAAGGAGCGAAATCATGTCCCGTGGCAGAGTTGCGACCCTCATCGTTCTCGTTTCGGCTGCGTTCTCCCCCGCCGCCGGCCAGCAGAAGAATATCACCCTCCGAGACATGCTGGCCCGCCCGACCTATGGCGGCTACCAGATCTCACCGGACGGACAGAAGGTCCTCTTCCTGCGGACCGACCGCGACCAGAAGGAGTGGGCCGCAACCAGTCACATCTGGCTCCACGAAATCACCTCGGGGCGCACCTTCCAGCTCACAAGCTCGCCCCGCGGTGAATCGAACCCGCGATTCCTCCCCGACGGTCGCATCGCGTTTACCTCAAATCGGGACAACAGAAACGCCTGGTACGTGATATCGCCAAACGGCGGCGAGGCCGTCCGGCTCGTCGAAGGTGACAGCGTCCCTTCAGGCGGCCAGTTCTCTCTGGATGGCAAACAACTCGTCTACACCGAGCAGACCGAACGACAGGACAAGAAGGACTGGGACGACAAGGTCAAGAAAAAGGACGACGGCTATTACGCGGAGAAGAAGCTGACCTGGGCGCATATCTGGGTCTACGATCTCGAGTCGAAGAAGAAGAAGCAGGTCACGTCGGGCAATAACGATCACCAGGGCCCCACCTTTTCCCCGGATGGTCGCTGGATCGCATTTTCGTCGAATCGCACCGGCACCACTGGCCGCGACGCCAACTGGAGCAACAACAGCGACTTGTTCCTCGTTTCGACGGACGGCGGGGAGCCAAGAGCGATTACGGTGAATCCGGGCCCCGACAACGGCGCTGCCTTTTCGCCCGACGGACAGTGGATCGCCTATACGTCGAGCGATCTCAGGAACAGCCAGGCCGACCAGAGTGACCTGAAGATCATGAGCATTCAAGGGACGGGCGGGCAACCTCGCAACCTTACCGCTGACCTCGATTATTCGGTGGGAAGCATCGAGTGGTCGGCTGACGGCCGGTACATCTACTTTACGGCTGCCGAAGGCCTGACTTCCAGACTCTACAAAGTAGCGGCTGCAGGGGGCAGGCCAACCGAGATCCCGTTCGGCCGGAACTTTGTCATTGGCAACTTCAGCTTCAGCGCCGATGGATCGCGCTGGCTCGTTACCGGTGGGACGCTCGACGACCCATCGATCGTATACCTCGCATCCGCGGATGGCAGCCAGCCGCGACGAATCTTTGAAGATCACGACCGGATGAGCGAATACAGGGTTGCCCGCGCTGAAGCGATCAGCTGGAAGGGCGCGGACAACTGGGACATTGACGGTGTTCTGACCTATCCCCTCGACTACACGCCGGGCCAACGCTACCCGCTCGTGCTCCAGGTACATGGTGGGCCACACGGTCGCTTCACGGCCAACTTCAACACCGGCGCGCAGATCTGGGCCGCGCGGGGATATGCCGTTCTCCAGGGCAACCCACGCGGCAGTTCCGGTCGCACTCTCGCCTTCAGCAACGCCAACGTGAACGACTGGGGTGGCAAGGATTTCATCGACGTCATGAAAGGGGTCGACCACGTCATCGCCTCGGGTGTCGCGGACGCCGACCGGCTGGCGATAATGGGCGGCAGCTATGGGGGCTTCATGACCTTCTGGGCCGTTACCCAGACCAACCGGTTCAAGGCCGCCATCGGTCACGCCGGAATCTCCGACTGGTATTCCTTCTTTGGTCAGACAGACATTCCCAATCTGCTCGAGTTCGGATTCGGCGGCCTGCCTTCAGCCTCCAAGGCCACGTATGAACGATGGTCACCGATCGAACACTCGTCGAAGGTCACCACACCACTTCTCATCACACACGGCGAAAACGACCTTCGCGTCCCGATCCCGCAGGCCGACCAGTATTACCGGATGCTCAAGAAGCTCGGCAAGACCGTCGAGTTTCTCCGCTATCCACGCGAAGGGCACGGTATCACCGAGCCGGTCCACAGGTTGCACCTCGACGTCGAACAGGAGAAATGGTTCTCCGAACACGTTCTCAAGCGGACGACGAAAGCCGTCAGCGAGGAGAGTGGGCGCGGAGGCCGCTGAAACCGGCGGCCCATTTTTCGAAACCGTTGCGGCGCGCTCTGGCAACTACTGCAGCATAGTTATAGTCGAGTGCGAACAGCTCGACCGACCACCGTCCGCGAGAGCGCGTCGCCACCCCGTATCTGGCGTGGGGTGAGCTCGCCTCCGCGGCGAATGGATCGTCGTTGTCAGCGCCGCGTGGACAGCCGACGCTACCGGGGTTGACCACCAGCCGGGAGCGGGTCGTCATCGCCACATGCTGCAAGTGGCTGTGCCCGCAAAGCACGAGTCTCGCCGTTACGCCGCGCAATCGCCTGGCGAGGGCAGCGCCCGTCGCGAGCCTCAGCCGGCCCCCGACCTGGTCTTCAAGCAGATAATCCGAATCGCTCGCTGGGCGACCATGGACGGCAAGAACCGAAGAAACCGGCGTGGCTGTTTCCGGCAGCCCGCCGAGTGCCATCAGCTGCGCATCGGTGAGAGAATCGTGGGTGAACTCGATCGTCGGAGTTCTGCGCGATCGCGGGAATGCAGCAACGATCCGGTCGTGATTCCCCCGCACTGTCGGCAGCCCGAGTGAACTGAGCAGCTCCCACGTTTCCCGGGGCCACAACGGCCCGGTGACGCAATCGCCGAGGTTGACCGTCACGTCGACGGCGTGGCGACGGATGTGCGCGAGGATGACTTCGAGTGCGATCAGGTTGCCGTGTATGTCGCTGATAACCGCCAGTCTCATCGCGTCGGAGCCGTTGCCGGAGGTTTCTATGCGCGCATGGGTCCGGCGGCGACCGGCTGGCGCAGCGCTTCGTTGACTCGCCCTGCCCTGGTGACGAATCTCACCATGAAACGTGTGCCACCACGTGCCGAGTCTCCAACCGTTATCGCACCGCCATGTTCTGCCGCGATCCATCGAGCTATTGCGAGACCAAGGCCATTCCCCTCCGGCTCCATCTGGCGTGCGAGTACGCCCCTGTAAAAGCGATCGAATACCCTCTCCCTCTCTTCGAGCGGGATACCAACCCCCGAGTCCTCGATCGCAAGGAACGTATCTGTCGCCGCGACGACTACTGACACGCCGACGCGACCCCCGCCCGGAGTGTACCGAACTGCGTTTTCGATCAGGATGCTGACGAGTCGGTCGATGAGCCGGGCATCGAGCAGCATCGGAGACTCGTCGAGGTGATCGAGTGTGAGTTCGATAGTGCGGCGCCGTGCCTCTTGCTGCCATGCAACCATCGAGTCTGCGACCACATCATCGAGGTGACCTGGAACGAGAGTGGCGCGCCCCCCGGAGTCAGCCCTCGCAAGTTGCAGCAGCTCGTCAATCAGACGGCTGGCGCGTCCCAGGTCTTCGCGCACTTCGGTGAGAGTCGAGCGGTCGCTGCGAGGCTCGGGAGCTGCCAGCCTCGCCTCCGTTGCGCTCAGCATTCTGGCGATCGGCGTCCGGAGTTCGTGGGCGGCGTCGGCCAGAAAAGCTCTTTGCTGGTGCAGCGCCTTGTCCAGTCGATCGAGAACCGCGTTGAAGCGCGTCCCAAGTCGTCCGAATTCGTCATTTGGATCGGCAATCGGCAGCCGACCCGCGGACGATGTCGCCACTATTTTTTCAGCCGCCAGCGCCATCTCCGCAACGGGACGGAGTGCCCTGCCGGTGACGAGCCATGCAGCCAGCGTTGATGCCACGAGCACGAAGGGTATCGAGACCAGGCTGGCCCTGTCGATGTTGGCCAGGGCGTTTCGCAGGTCCGCGTCACTCATCCGCATTCTCATTTTCCATCCCGGTGCGGCCGACCGATCCAGTGGCGCTTCGATTACCCGGATCGGCTCCGGCAGGTCGACTCCCCCACTGGGCTGCCTGAGCTCCGAGAACCTGCGTCCGTCGGGGAGGTGAAACTCGACGACCATGTGCGGCAGCACGAGCTCTGCAGACATGTGAGCAACAGTCACGTCGACCTTGCCAAACTGCACCATCTCTCCGTTGAAGAAGAGGCGCACGAGGCGCACCGTCTGATCCACGCGGGCTTCGTGCTCCCGTGTCGTTTCTCTGATCGCGACCTGACGCATCGCCAGGACCGCCCCGGACAGCAGGGTCAGCGCGGTCGCGGCATACCATGCCGTCAGCCTGAAGCGGATGCGCTTTGAGTGTGGCAACTAACTCTCGACAGCTGAGATCCTGTATCCCGACCCGCGGATCGTGGTCAGCAGGGGTGGCTCTCCTTCACCGTCCAACTTGCGCCGCAGGCGCGCGATGTACACGTCGATGACATTGCTCGACGGATCGTAGCGCTCGTCCCAGGCGTGCGTCGCCAGATCCTCCCGCGTCACGACCTCGCCGGCGTGACGCATCAGAAACTCGAGGACCATGTACTCCTTGGTCGTCAGTTCAATCTCCCTCATGGCGCGCCGGGCACGCCGCGTGTCCCCTCGCAACTCGAGATCGCCAACGCTGAGAACGACAGGTACCAGAGCCCGCGGGCGCCGGAGGACGGCACGGACGCGCGCCGCCAGTTCGCCCAGTGCGTACGGCTTCACCAGATAATCGTCCGCACCGGTCTCCAGCCCGTTGATGCGGTCTTCAACAGCGTCACGTGCGGTCGCCATGATCACCGGCAACCTCGAACCGTCTTTACGCAGCGCCTGACACATCTCGAGACCACTAATGCCCGGGAGCATGATATCAACGACCGCGGCGTCGTATCCGGTCGTGCGAGCCATTCGCAGTCCCTCCTCGCCGGTTGGCGCGATGTCGACGGCGAACCCTGACTGCCTGAGAAAGACCGCCACTGACTGGGCGATCCTCCTGTCGTCCTCGACCAGCAACAAACGCATCCGTCCGCCTCCGTTGTCAGGGCACCCGATCGTGGGCAGCATGGCCGAGATGCATCTGCCGCGCCACCTGTTCGTACTTCCTCAGCGAATCCGGGTCCGAGGTGGTCAGTGAAACAACGATCCCCGTCACGAACGACAGAGGAATCGTGAGGAGAGCAGGATTTCGCAGCGCAAATATCGCTGCATCGTGTTTGAGGATGTCCACCTGAATCGTGGGAGAAAGCCAGATCAGAGCCAGCGTGCTGGCGGTGCCCACGAGCATCGAGGCCACGACTCCCTGTGTCGTCGAGCGCCTCCAGAAGATGGAGAGCAGCAGGGCGGGAAAATTGGCGCTGGCCGCGATTGCAAACGCGAGCGAAACCATGAACGCCACGTTCTGGCCCTTGAAAACTATCCCCAGCAGCACTGCCGTGAGGCCAAGGCCGACCGTCGCGATTCGTGCCACCCGGAGCTGTTCGGCGGGAGCAGCTGCGCCCTTCTTTATGACATTCACCCAGAGATCGTGCGAAAGTGCGGCGGCGCCCGACAGCGTGAGCCCCGCAACTACGGCCAGGATCGTTGCAAACGCCACCGCCGCGATGAAACCGAGGAAGGCCGTACCGCCTAACGCTTCCGCGAGCAGCGGTGCCGCCATGTTCCCTCCGCCATCCACCATCCTGATCACCTCTGGCCCCACCAGTACCATCGCACCAAACCCGAGCACAAACGTCATCAGGTAAAAGAACCCGATCAGGCCTGTTGCGAAGAACACCGACTTGCGGGCCGACTTCGCGTCGGGCACAGTGTAGAACCGCATGAGGATGTGCGGTAACCCCGCTGTTCCGAACATCAGTGCCATTCCCAGGGATATCGCGTCCCACGGATTGGCAACGAGCCGCCCCGGTGCGAGCACGCTCTGGCCATAGCGCTCGGCGGCAGCAGCAAAGAGCGCAATCGGACTAAAGGAGAACTGCGCCAAGACCATCAGCGCCAGCAGTGTAGCACCACCGAGCAGGAGTACGGCCTTTACGATTTGCACCCAGGTTGTCGCGATCATACCTCCAAAGAGAACGTAACCGATCATTACCGCTCCGACGATGGCTATCGCCGACTCGTAAGTAAGCCCGAACATCAGCCGGATGAGTCCGCCCGCCCCCACCATCTGCGCAATCAGGTAGAAAACTACCGTGGCCAGAGTTCCGATCGCTGCTGCCACCCGCACCGGCGCCTGCCTGAGTCGCGCCGCCACCACGTCGGCGAATGTGTACCTCCCCAGATTGCGCAACGGCTCGGCAATCAGAAACAGCACCACCGGCCATCCCACGAGCCACCCGGTCGAATAGATGAGCCCGTCGAACCCGGTCGTCGAAACGAGCCCCGCAATACCGAGGAAGGAGGCAGCACTCATGTAGTCCCCGGCCAGAGCAAAGCCGTTCTGTCCGGCTGTGATCGATCGCGAAGCGGCGTAGAAATCATCGGTGGTGCGTGTCCGCCGGGCTGCCCACCACGTGATCGCCATCGTGACCGCGATGAAGACAAAGAAGAACAACATCGCAATCGCGTTCGGCCCGCCGATCCGCGTTGACACCTGGGAGCCCTGCAAAGCGGCGGCAAGACCCTCGGTCACCATCACTGCGACAGCTCCCTCAGCTCGACGTCATAGCGTACGTTGGCCCAGCGAATGTAGACCCACGTCAGAATCCACGATGCCACGATCACCAGCGCTCCCATCAACACACCCACGCTGAGCCCCGGAGTCAGAAGTCGACCCATCAGCGGCTTGTTGAACGCGATCAGCAGTATGAAACCGAAATAGATCACGATCATCGCTGCCGTCAGCAGTGTCGCAACTCGTGCCCGACTCCTGGCCAGTCGCCGGAGACGTTCTTCGCGGGAGTCCATTTTCAGAAGGAGCGGACGTGGAGCGCGGGAACCTGCACCCCTGCAGGCCCGGTCGCAACACTCCCCACTCCAGCCACTCACACGTCCCGTCCGAGCGACGCAGGTCAGGCAAATCGGCTGTCAATTCGGTTCATCCCGGGCTCCGATCGGACCCTCCCGGGGGTCAGCTCAGAATTCGGCTGGGACCTCGTCGTTCTCCAGCGCGGCAGCAAGAGCGTCTATTGCATCACCATCGATCCTGGTCCCGCGCTGTCGGCCGAGAATCGCCAACGATTCCTCCTGACTGAGGCCCGAGCGGTATGGCCGATCCGCGGTGAGCGCCTCGTAAATGTCCGCAACGACCATCACGCGCGCCGGCATGTCGAGATCAGTTGCGCGCAGTCCCCACGGGTAGCCGCTTCCATCGAGCTTTTCATGGTGTGTCGCCGCCTGCCGAGCGAAGCCCGCGAATGCGGGGACCCGACTCAGAATCTCCCATGTGAAAACCGGGTGCCGTTCCACTTCCCTTCGCTCCTCTTCGCTCAGACCGCCCTTCTTCTCGAGGATCAGGTTCGATACGCCGACCTTGCCGATGTCATGAAGAAGTCCCGCTCGCCGCGTCCGCGCCATCGATTCGGCATCAAAGCCCAGCTGCCGACCGATGGCACATGCGTAGAGTGACACCTGAGAGGAGTGCCTGTAGGTGAACGGGGACTTGGCGTCTATGATATCCGCGAACGATTGTGCCACCTGATCGAGCCCTCTTTCATCGAGCGTGCGCACCTCCGACCTCGGCTCCAGCGTCTGCACGAACGACTCGGCATCGTCACTGCGGACCAGGCGCCAGAAATCAGAGTCCCTCGACCAGTTCAGTATCTCGTCCGTGAGCCGCGGATCAAACCAGCGGCCTCGCCTTGCCCGCAGTACTTCTTCGACGTCCTCGACACTCCCCGAGGCGATGAAGACCTCCACTGTCTGCGCGAGATTGATGATGCGCGACAACAGGGGAATCTCTTCTCCTGACATCCCCGCGGGATAACCCTTGCCGTTCCAGTGCTCGTCAAGGCAACGGATCGCGTCCACCGTGCCGTCGGGAAACCCGAGCCGATGAGCGATGTCGGCACCGCGTTCGCAGCGCGCCTCGATGAGATCGCGTTGCGTGTGTTGCTGTCGGGCCATCTCCACAAAGTGAGCGACGCGGTTCCCGAGCGACTCCCTGAGCCCCGTGCTTCTCCACGCGTGAATGGCGGTTTCGATGCGGTCATCCCAGTCCACCATTTTCATGCGCTGCTTTACCAGCCGGTCGTCAGACCCGAAGAGCGCCGCCATCCGCGAGGCGTTGCTCGTGCAACCGGCGTCCTTGAGCAGAAGAGCGTAGTAGAGCTGCGCGAGCTCGTCTTCACCGAGACCGAGGCACTCGCCGAGCCTCATGCCGATGATGCACGTGCGCACCGAGTGGCCCAGCGGCTGACCGCCAGTCAGGTCGAGGGCGCGCGAGAGCGCCGCGATGACTTCGCTGGTCGCGATCGAACTTCCGTCCCCGGCGGTCCTGGCGGGTTCGCGATCGGTTATCGGACGCACCGTTCTCTCCATGAGCTCACAGGGAGACGAACGAATCACCCGTTCGTTCCACTTATTGACCGGCCGGGGCGTTGCCGGTGGACACTCTGTCCGGTACCTTGTCGCCGCACCGCGAGACTTCCCCACCCCCCGTCCTGTCACTCACGGCGCTGAGCCGCCCTGCAATGCATAACAATGTGCTGCAGCAAGTCCGGCCTGTTTTGAGGGCCGTGGCTGAAACGGTGGTGCCGGAGTCCCGGTACCTTGATGACGATGGATGGGTTTCCCTCGAGGCGACAGTCGAGCGCGCCCTCTCGCGCCGGGGTGAATCAGTACAGAAGCAGCTGGTACTTTTTCTGCGCGCTGTGGACGCGCTCCCTGCACTCCGCTATGGCCGCCGCTTTCGCAAGCTTGGATATGTACGCCGGGCGGCGGTCTTGCGGGCATTCGAATCATCGCCCCTGCTGGTACTCCGTCGCGGCTTCTGGGGACTGCGCACGCTGATCATGATGGGCTACTACTATCAGCCGGCGATCCAGGACTCGATCGGATATCGCGCACATCGCGAGGGCTGGCAGAAACGGCGCACGATCGGGGAATCGCCACCAACGTCGGGCGAACAGGCTGCAATCATCCTCAACGACCCGGACCTGTCGACAGATGACGAAGGCGGTATGAGGGATTCGCTCCCGTGATCGAGGTCAGCTGCGACATCGCCATCGTTGGTTCGGGGGCCGGCGGTGGCACCGTCGCCAGGGAGCTGGCTCCGATGGTGTCGCAGGGACTGAAGGTCCTCCTCTTCGAGCAGGGTCCGGAACTGGGGAACGACGATTTTACCGGCCGTGAGCACGACATGGCCGAAGCACTCTACGAGGATGGGGGAGGCTTCCTCACGTCCGATGGAACGATGAGCCTCGCTTTCGGGCGGGTCCTTGGCGGCTCTACCGTCGTCTACACCGGCACTTCGCTTGTAGCGCCCGACCGCGTCATCAGGGAGTGGTGCGTACCCGGACTCGATCACGCCGATATCGAACGTCGCTCGCGCAAGTACATGATCGAGAACAATGTGCACTTCCTTCCACGGGTACTCGTCAACGAAAACAACAAGCTGTTCTTTACCGGTTGCCATCGGGTCGGGTTCAGGGCCGAGCAGTTTCCGCTCAATCTCCGGGGCTGTCGTGGTTCGTCGCTCTGCAACCTGGGTTGCCCCAACGGCGCAAAGATGGGAACGCACCGGGTCCAGCTCCCCGAGGCACGCCGGCAGGGCGTCGAGATCGTGTCGCGAGCCGAAGTCCTGCGCGTCGAGGAGAGAGCGCTCGCAGTCCGGGTCTCCCGCAAGCCGGATGGAGCCAAGGGGCTCGAGTCACCATGGCCGCCCGGGGAGTACCGCGTCAGGGCTCGACAGGTTGTGCTCTGTGGCGGCTCGATCGGTTCCACGGCCCTTCTCCTCCGGTCGGAACCGACGCGAGGCCTCCGGGGACTCGGCGAACGATTTACGTGCCACCCCGCTCATATCCTGGTCGCCCAGCACGACCACGAAATCACAAACGACGTCGGACATCCCAAGAGTTACTACCTCGATCGGTCCGAGACTGACGGTTATGTGCTCGAGACCTGCATGTATTTCCCGTTTGTCACGGCGAAAAACCTGACCGGGTTCGGCGAGCCCCACAGTACTCTTATGCGGGCCTTCCCCAGGCTTCAGATGATTCTCGTCCTCGCCTGCGACAAGGCCACTCCTGGTAACCGCATCTCGGTCGATCCGTCTGGCAGACCAGTGGTTCATTACTCGTTCACGAAACAGGTGATTCGCTCCTTCGTTTCCGCTACACGCACGTCGGCTCGCATCTTCTTCGCCGCCGGTGCCCGGCGCGTGCATGCGCCAGCTGCCGATCCGCCGCTGATCGACCGGCAGGATGCCTACCGAATCGATGATCTCATCGACGAGCGACACTTCCTCCCCGGCCGCGTCAGCGTTTCAGCAGCTCACCTGATGGGAGGCTGTGCCATGGGAGCACCGGGAGCGGCCGTGAGTGACTCGCGCGGTGTAATCAGGGGCCTCCCATGGCTCCGCGTGGCAGACGCCTCGTTGTTCCCCGACTCCCTCGAGATAAATCCCTACGTCACCGTGATGGCGCTCGCGGATCGAGTTGCCGAGGGACTGCGCGAAACCTGGAGACTGGAGGGATGATGCGCCCGTGGAGTCTGGCCAGTTCAGCGCTGCCTCTGATCCGGAAGCATCGATACGAGGTGGCAGTGCTCCCCTGGGGCGCTACCGAGGCTCACAACTACCACCTGCCGTACGGCACTGATACGATTGAGAGCGATTCCCATGCTGATCGCGCCGCGGCCATCGCCTGGGAACGCGGCGCCCGGATCCTCGTATTGCCGGCCATCCCCTTCGGCGTTCAGACGGGGCAGCTCGATGTTCCGTTCTGCCTCAATCTTAATCCCACGACCCAGCTGCGACTTATCGCCGATCTCCTCGTTTCGATCGAGCGGCACGGAATACGCAAGCTGGTGCTCTTCAACGGACACGGCGGAAACGATTTCAGGCAGATCATCCGGGAGCTGCAACCTTCAACCCCGGTTTTTCTTTGCCAGCTCAACTGGTACACCTCGGTCGACGCCAGGCAGTTCTTTACCGAACCTGGAGACCATGGCGGGGAGCTGGAGACAAGCTTGATGATGCATCTGGCTCCGGAACTCGTAGGCCCGCTGAGTGAGGCTGGCGACGGAGCTGCGCGGCGGCCCCGGGTGGCGGCGTTCAGGGAGGGATGGGCCTGGGCCCCACGCCGCTGGTCTCAGGTAACCGTCGATACGGGTATCGGCAGCCCTGCTTTGGCAACTGCCGAACGCGGTGCACGATACAGCGAAGCTGTCGTGACGCGGGTCAGCAACTTCCTCGTCGAGCTGGCGGCCATGGACCCCGACGACCCCTACGAGTGATCCCGGACCTCAAGTGTTCTCGCATCACTTTCCCGGACGCTGGCGTCGGCTGACGGCGCGCCAGCCATCAACCACTCGCGAAACTCCACCGATTCTCCGCAGAGACGCCATTCGGAAAGGATCGACGCCGCCATGGCTGTAACAGCGCCGCGGTAGGCGATTCCATCTGCTGCGCTGCGCCCATCCGCGCTGAACGACGCGCGCGACCAGAGCCAGCGTTCGAAGTCCTCCCGCGTCGGGCGCTCAAGGACCGCTTTCTCGAGAAGCGCTCGTTTGAGCTCGAGGCCGATCGCGTCGGGAGTGGTATCGCGTTTGCGACGACGACGCGTTCCGTCCGCCACATCGATCGTCGCCAGCAGCCTGCAGCAGAAGTCGGCCGGTTCGATCATTATCGCTCGACCAGGTGGACACCTGTCACGCGCCGCGGTGCAGGCCGCGAAAACCCTTCGGCCAGTGCGGCGAGATCGAGTGGTACACTTTCAGCGTCCACCGCGAGCAGTCCGACGATCGACAGCGGACTGAGGCCGGGGATCGACTTGACGTAACCGTTGCAGGTGCGGCACCCATCGACCTTGCGCTCGCCGCCAGTCTGCGGAAGGAGTTCGCACAGCTTGTGATGATCAGACTCGCCGCAAAACGCACACTGCAGCCAGGGCAACTCCCAGTCATCGCCGCACCGCCCGCACCGCATCCGGCGCGACCGCTCGAGGCCGCGCAGTTCGGATAAGAGAGGCCATCCACCGCAGACGCGACACCATCCCTCACCCCAGTGATCCAACATCGACTCGTACGAAAGGGCAGCACGTGCCTGCACGAGCACGGGGACGGCTGTCATCGCGGCCAGCATCGTCAGCACCCCGGGATCCACACCCATCAATCCCCCAACACGTTCAGTACCATCTCGGTCCTGCGCAACGGCCGCCGTCACGAGTTCGAGTGTGGAACGCCGGTCGAACGCCAGAGACGCCAGCCTCGAACGGGCAGGAACCTCGAGCGCCGCGATCCGTGTGAGGTCAGTGAGCAGGTGCAGGAGGCGTTTGCTGTCGACGTGGAGTCGAACATTACTCATCGCCGGGAACTGATGGTCTCCCATGCCTTCCGCCAGCACGCATATCGACGCGGGGCCGTTCAGTTCGCGCCCGAGACGCTCCAGCAGTCTTGCGTTGAGGTTCGGTATCCGTGCATCCGGCCGACCGCGCGCAGCGTCAGTGACCCTTTGTTGTTCAACGCCGGAATGTGCAGCTTCGTCCATTCAGTCCCCTAACCAGATCGTGCTGTATCCGGTTTCTCGCCTTCACATCTGACTGGAAGCGTTACACAGGGAGTGCCGTGGTAAGGTTCAAGACTGCCCTGTAACTCGACGCCTCCGCCGATCTGCGTGATGTCGGCGCCCGCACCTCGACCTCCTCCCCGGCTCCTTCCGGCCTCCGGGCTGCCGCACCCGGCGCCGGTGAGCGCGCACACCAGTATCAGGTGCCTCATGGTTCACCGATCGCCATCGAAGCGCTGGGCACACCCTCCGAGGCGAAGACGATGATGAGACGCAGCATCAGCCCTCCAGCGAGAACCATCAGCGCCGCCCGCCTCCCTGGTTCGTTGCCTGACTTGGTGGCAATCGGCAGCGCGATCCCCACTCCGGCCACGCCAAGGAGTAGCGCAACTCCCCACAACCCGGCAAAAACCCTGGCAACCGCGCCGAGCGACGCCACAAACGCCACCAGTACGAGCAGTTCCGCGATCATGATTCGGCGATCGAAGAGAGCCAGCCAGTCTTCGCTCGCTGGTGTCACCTGCCGTCGATCTGCGAGGATGAGCGCCGCTGCTCCCGTGGAGACCCCCGAAAGGAGAAAAAGGGCCCCGAGCCAGGGAGAATCCGACCATACCGGCCTGTTCGTCACCGCCAGGAGCACACCTGTATAGCCGGCCAGAAACAGGCCCGCGATTGCGCCGGCAGCAGCCAACAACTTTCCGGCTGTTGCCCTGCCCAGCCGTGCCGGCCACTCCCACCTGATCCGGCGTTCTTCCGCCAGACTTGACGCCGCCAAAAGCGTTGCGATCGCGGAGAAGACGAGCAACCCCCAGGCGCCGACCGACATCGGTGACCACAGCTTGAACATCGGCGAGCCGTCGGCCTGCCAGAGCATGTGCCAGAATCTCAGGGGTTTGGTCAGGTCGACCGTCAGAAGCACTCCACTGACCAATGCGCCGGCAAACGCTATGTAGCGCCCGCGCCGAACCCGGGGCCGATCGGACGGCCGCCCCGCGAGGTGCATCAGCCCGGAAAGGAAGAGCGAGCCGCCGGCGATGCCGCCGAAAAAGAAATAGAGCGCAATCAGCCACCCCCAGCGAGGCGAGGCGGAGAAGAACGAGTCGGGAATCATGCGCCTCCCTGCTTTTCCGCTTCACGTACAGCTTCGCTCCTCCGCTGCCTGATGCCTAACGCGGCGAGAACGGTCGCGAAAATCGCGGAGACGGCCGACAGCCATGTTCCCGGCGTCAGATTGCGGCTCGGGAGAGCCGCGCTCCGGGGAAGCCCGTACACCTCCGGTTCGTCCACCAGGAGGTAGAAGGAGTTGAGACCGCCAAGAATCGCGTCATCCGCACCGTAGAGCCGCGCCCTGGTTTCCCCCGCCCGCTGAAGTTGAGTCAGCCGCGTCTGCGCCCGTTCCTTCAGCCCCGCGATCGGGCCAAACTGTATCGACTCTGTGGGGCAGGCCTGCGCACAGGCGGGGACCAGACCGTTCTGCATCCGGTCGTAGCACAACGTGCATTTCTGCGCTGTGTTGGATGCGGGGTTGATCTCGATCACCCCGAACGGACAGGCTGCAATGCAGAGCCGGCAGCCGTTGCACACGTCGGACTGGATCACAACCGTATCAAACTCCGTCCGCACGATGGCGTTGGTCGGGCAAACTTCGAGACAGGGCGCCTGCACACAATGTTTGCAGACATCACTCATCATCAGCCACCGGCCATCGGAGCGATCTTCGCTGAACTGCTCGATGAACTTCACGTGTCGCCAGTGAGTGCCGTCCAGCCTGACCGTGTTGTCGTAGCTCTGACCGCTCATTCTGAGCTCGTCGCCCTGGCGGGCAGGGAGCTGATTCCAGGACTTGCAGGCCACCTCGCAGGCCTTGCACCCGATGCACACCGTGGTGTCGGTATAGAAGCCCATCGCTTCAGCCATCGGCACGCTCCACGTTGCAAACAAAGGCCTTTCCTTCGTGAATGCTGACGTTGGGATCACCGACGAGCGCCGTCAGCTCATTGACCACGGCGCCGGTCACGAGGCCTTCCCACCCCCAGTGCCAGGGAAGTCCTACCTGATGGACGGTTGTCCCAGCCATGACAAGCGGCCGCATGCGCCTCGTTACCAGCGCCCGCGCCCGCACCGCTGCCCGCGGTGTGGAGATCGTGACCCACTCCCGGTTCCTGATGCCGCGGAGTGACGCCAGTTCCGGAGACAGCTCGAGGAACAGCTCCGGCATCAGCTCCGCCAACCACGGGTTCCAGCGACTCATCGCGCCCGCCAGGTAGTGCTCCGTGAGGCGGTATGTCGTGATCACGAAAGGATACCGGGTGTCCCCAGGCGCGGTCGACAGGGCGTCTGCCGACTCCCAGTTCTTGAGTACGGGGCTCGTCTGCTGACCGTAGAGCGCGTTCCGCACCGGCGACTCCATCGGCTCGTAATGCACCGGCAGCGGCCCGTCTACCAGCCCGGATGGATCGTACAGCCAGCCAACGCCGTCCGACTTCATTATGAACGGTTGACTCCCCGAATGTGCGTCGAGACCGATCCCTGCTGGATCGCCGGGCGCATCAGGTCGTTTGGTAACCGGGAAATCTGGTGTGTCATGACCTGTCCATCGGCTCCCGTCCCACCAGATCCAGCGCTTGCGTTCACTCCATGGCTGTCCATCCGGGTCAGCAGACGCGCGATTGTACAGCACGCGGCGATTGGCCGGCCACGCCCAACCCCATTCAAGGTGCGCACCGCTCACCCCGGGCGCATCGGCACGCCTGCGGTCTGCCAGGTTCACCTCCGGTGACGGATTCACTCCGCAGTAGATCCACGATGCACAGGTGGTGGAGCCGTCGTCCTTCAACTCGGCAAAGCCCGTGAGATGCCGGGAGCGGTCACCGGTGTGCCATCCGTTGATCTCCTTCAGAACCTTCCGCACATCGGGTTCACCATCCGGTCTGGCCTGACCGTCCGCACCAAAGTCCCACACGAGGTTCCTGAAACCATCGTCGCGCGGGAGCGGACTCTCCCGGTACAACTCCTTTAGCCGCAGACCAAGTTGCCACGTGAACCAAGGGTCAGACCTGCACTGCCCCGGCGGCTCCGCGGCCTTGTGGTGCCACTGCAGCATCCGCTGCGTGTTGGTGAAACTCCCTTCGGTCTCCGCCACCTGCGCCGACGGAAAAAAGAAGACCTCGGTCGCGATATCTTCGGACCTTGCTTCGCCACTCCTGACCTCCGGGGCCGTTGACCAGAAATTCGCCGTCTCGGTGAGAAAGTTGTCCTTGACGACCAGCCACTCGAGGTTTCGCATGCCGCGCCGCTCGAGGCTCGCGTGAATCGACGTAGCGGGGTTCTGACCGACACAGATCATCCCCTTCACCCGCCCCTCAGTCATCGCCACGAACATCGGCATGTGCGAATGGTCGCCGACGATGCGAGGATGCCACCCGTAACCGAAATCGTTCCCCGGCGTGGCGGCGTCGCCGTACATCGACTTGAGGTACGAGACCATGAACTTCGGCATGTTCGCCCAATAGCCACCGACGCTGGCCTCGGCACCGATGTACTCCCCCAGTGTTGCGTGCCGCGCCAGTGCCGAGGGCGCGCGCATGTAACCGTGAATGCTGTGATAGAGCGTCGGCACATCCGTCGAACCCTGGATCGACGCGTGCCCGCGCAACGCCAGTATCCCCCCACCCGGTCGTCCGATGTTGCCAAGCAGCAGCTGCAGCAGTGCGCAGCAACCAATCATCTGAGGCCCGTAGGTGTGCTGCGTCCAGCCGACTGCATAAACCCAGGCCGTGGTCCGGTCGGGACCCGAGTTGTCGACGATCGTGCGCGCGATCTCCAGAAAGATCTCCCGGGGACAGCCCGTTACCGACTCGACCATCTCGGGCGTGTACCGGCTGAAATGACGCTTCACCACCTGGAAGACTGTGCGAGGGTGCGTCAGTGAATCATCGCGCTCCGGTCGCCCGCGGCGCAGGCCGCGAACAGTTTCGTCGAGTGGTAGGTCGGCACGGCGACTCTCGGTATTCTGGCCAGTTCCGCCGGGAAAGGCATAGTCCCACGAGTCCCGCTCGTAGCTGCCGACGAACCCGTTCAGCGGCCACTCGGCTTTCGCCCCGCTGTATTCGACCAGACCGGAGAAGACGCCGTCGAGGTCTTCGGTGTCGCGGAAGTCCTCGCTGACCAGCGTCGCCGCGTTGGTGTAGTTGACGAGGTACCTGCGAAAAAACGGCTCGCTGTTCCACCTCTCGCTGCCCAGCACGAAATTCACCAGACCTCCGAGGAAGGCGATGTCGGTCCCCGCGCGCAGCGGGCCGTGATGATCGGCCATTGCACTCGTCCGGGTAAATCTCGGATCGACGTGGATCACCCTCGCTCCAGCAAGTTTGGCCTTCATCACCCAGCGAAAGGCCACAGGGTGACATTCCGCCATGTTCGACCCCTCGATGACTATGCAGTCCGAATGCTCGAGGTTACGGGGATACGTCGTCGCGGCGCCACGACCAAGCCTTGTCCCCAGACCGGGGACGCTGGAGCTGTGTCATATCCGCGCCTGGTTTTCGATCGCCACCACTCCCAGTCCCCGCATCAGCTTCTGATGCATGTGGTTCCACTCATTGTCGAGTGTCGCACCGCCCAGGGCAAAAATGGCGGTGGTGTGGTTGGCTGTCGTCCCGTCGCTCAGCCTTTCGACGAACGTTTCATCCCGGGTCTTGCGCACGAGTGCCGCGACCCGGTCCATGGCCCAGTCGAGGTCCACCTCGCGCCACTGCGTCGCGTTCGGCGCACGGTGAAGCGCTCGCATTGCACGGTTGGGGTTGCGGTGCAGTTGCATGATTGCCGCACCCTTGGGACACAAGGTTCCCTCGTTGTGTGGGCTGCGCGGGTCGCCTTCGATGTTGACGATTTCACCGTCCACGGTGTGAACCACGGTCGCGCAGCCGACCGAACAGTAGGGGCAAAGGCTCGGCGTCGCTTGCGCGTTCCTGATCCTGAGTTCGGCGCTGCGCTGCTGAAGCGGCGCGAGCTCGGCGCCCAGCCCGACCAGCGCGCCGAGCGCAGTTCCCGCACCACCGTTCGTCACTCGGGCAACGAAATCACGACGCGTAATCGTCATGAGGCGATCCTTGGCAGTTCCTGTCGCAAGCTACAGCGTCGGTCGCTGGTCGTCACGGGCCATTCACCCCCCCCATGCTCAACAGCGCGAGCGATCCGCCATGAGTGGCAGTCGACGTGCAATGCTACCTTTCCTCGGTGCTCCCCGCCTTTTCGTTGCGCCTCCTGGTCCTGGCGGCCCTGGTCTCCTCCGCTGCATGCAGACTCGGCGACGATGTCTCAGGATTCATCGTAAGAGTCGACAGCATCGGAGCTCCCAACTCGATTCGCTCTGCCGACACGTTAGCTATCCGCTTCTGGGGCTCGGTCGGACCGGACCAATGCTCGCGACTCATAGGCGTTGAGCGAGCTGGTGGACCCGGTCTCCTGCGCATCGCTTTTCGCGGTGAGCGCAAGAGTGGCAACTGCGCTCAGATGCCCGTTAGTCTACAACACATCGAGCGCGTTGCACCCCCACTTGCCGACCCCTTCCGCATCGAAGTACGCCAGCCTGACGGTGAGATCCTTTCATCCACCGTGATTGTCCAGTGAAAACGGTTGTCTCGGGTGAGACGAGCCAGGGCAGGAGTCACACACGCGTCCCGGCGGATTCGCGCCGCCGACGCACCGTTCACCCGACGCTGACTCGCTGTTCCGTTATCGTCCTCAGCCCTTGACCGCTATCCTTTTCGTCGTGCGCGGCGCCTCCTTCGGAGCCCTCACCTTTACCTCCAGCACCCCGTCCTTGAAGCTCGCGTCGCAACTGTCGGCCTCCACACCGTCAGGGAGCAGAACTGTCCGGTGAAATGAACCGTAACCACGCTCGGTACTGAAATAGCCGTCGTCCTCATCGGTCCGCTCGTCGCTACGCTCGCCCGAAATCGTCAGCATCCCGTCATCCAGGTCCACTGAAACGTCTTCTTTTCTTATTCCCGGAAGATCCGCGCGAACGATGATATCGTCCCCCCGTCGCCGGACTTCCAGGTGCGGCGACCAGAATTGCGTCCCGCTCGCACCACGTCGCGGCAGCACGGAGCGCTCAAGCATGTTCAGTGGCGGCGCCAGCGGAGTGCGACGTCCGAAGCCGACATCGTCGAACATCCTCTCCATATCGTCCGTCAGCCTCCGAAAAAGCGAAAACGGGCTGCGGCTCACTGGCCAGGTGTAATCAGCCGGCTGCTCTCGATTCCGCTTGTTGCTCTTTGCCTGCTGCAGATCGCTTTCCCTGGAAATCGACTGCTCGCGGTCACCTGTGTTGCCCGCGGACTCCTCTGCCCCGGGACTCTCGCGGCCCAGTGCACCGCTCGCGCCCTGGCGTGGGTTTTCGTCCTTGATCGGTCGTGGTGTTTCGGTGCGTGACATCTATCCCTCCCGTGATGTTGTTCCGCGATTGTTGTCCTTCCGCATCCTGCCTGTAGGGTTCACTCGCGATCGTGGTCAGAATTGCTCCTTTGGGTCTTCGAAGGCGTCGACGGTGCGGTCCGTCGCCGACTTCCGATTGGGCTCGGATATTCGCTCGACCACCAGCGCCACTTCGCGATCTGTTACCGCGGGGCTGCGCCTGGCGGCCAGAGCTATGTCGGCCTGTGCGATGATGCCTGTACAGTTGCCCGTCGAATCAACGATCGGTACGCGCCTCACCTGGTTGCTCGCCATCGTTCGCTCGACGTCGCGAAGATCATCGTCTTCATGACAGCAGTTGGTCACCGACGTCATCAGTTCACGCACCAGCGTGTCGGGCCCTCGTCCGCGTGCCACGCCACGAACCGCGACATCACGGTCGGTGATGATGCCTATCACACGACGCGTAGACGGTTCCACGATCGGAATACAGCCACAGTCGTGGTCCAGCATCAACGTTGCGACATCCTGTGCCGTGTCATCCGGCACGCAACAGGCCGGATTCGGAGTCATGATCTCTCGTGCGCGCATCGTCCCCTCGAACGGTTGGCGGATTCGTTCAGGCCGAGCCGCAGCGGCGCAGCGGGGGCCCTTTTCCGCTTACACCTCCAAGGGAGCGCGGTTCTCCGCGCGAGCTCAGCCGCGCCCGACGGGCTTTTGGCTGCGAGCAGTTAGACGGCTGAGCGATACCGCTGCCGGCCGGCTGCGAATCCCCAGCCGGGCTCGCAATGCTGCGCTGATCTGCTTTCGCGACAGCAGACGTTCGACCTCGAGCGCACGTTCGCCGGGATAGTCCGACAACTTCCTGATCTCTCCACCCTCGCTGGCGGCTAGCGGCACGCCATCTTCAAACAGGATCCGGTTACCCGCCAGTGCCGCAACACGCCCGCCCGGCAGTACCACGCCGGTCAGGTTGAGCGGGTCCGCAGCGCTTATCACGACCTGCGTCCCCTCACGTGGTGACCTTCGCACTCCTCTTAATGTCGCGAGGGCCTCAGGCAGGGCGAACTGCTCTCCCGTCACCCCCGCGATAAAGCGGCCTCCGCGGATTTCTCCTCGCGCCTCCAGCCGCCGCAGCACCATAAGCAGCTCGCGCCACGGAACCTGGAACCCCTCGGCCGCGAAGAGTCGATAGAACACAACTCCGTATCTGCGGAGCAGAGTGCTTGCGAGCAGCCTGATCGATTCCTCGCGTGTCGGCTCCAGCTGCGGTGCGAGCCTCGACCAGCGGCCCGCAGCCTCGATCCCGAAAGAAACCGTCTGGTGCCGCCTCGTCCCTCCGCCGAGGGGCTTCCGGCGAGCGGAAGGCACCAGCAACGCCCTGAGCCCGGCGAAGCTGTCCGAAGTGACCAGCCCCGCGGCCGACAACTCAGCCAGCGCAACTTCAACCTGGCTCGCCAGGAGCCGAGTCTGCGCCACGAGATCGCCGAAAAACGATGCTCCCAGTCCGTCGATGGCCGCCAGCACTGCAGCTGCGTAAGCGGTAACTCGCGGTGTCCCGTTTCCTCCGTTTCTCCTGAGGGCTATCCAGCTGTCCGCGTTTTGCCTTCCGAACAATGCCACCGGCGTGCTGCGGATCGGGCGCGACGCGCTCGCTTCGGCGCTTTGCCTGATGTCGAGGCGCCCCCAGCCCACCCGACCGGTCAGACTCAACATGTCGAGCAACTGCGGATCATAGTCGTCACAGCGCGCGCTCAGAACTTCGGTCTCCCATCCACCTGCCGGAACCTCGACGGCGTCGAGCTGGTCGAGGATGTGCGAGAGACCGCCGAGTCCGGAGCGGCGTTCTCCGGGCAGGAGCCCCTGCCACGTGAAGAGAAATCGCATGAAATCCGCGGCAGAGACCGGCTCGATTTCGGCGCGCAGCCGGTTCAGCGTGTAGCGGTGAATGCGCGCAAGCAACCTTCGATCGCACCACTCAAGCTCGCTGCCGCCCGGTGTAAATCGTCCCCTGAGGACGACGCCGTCGGCTTCGAGAGTGAGCAGTGCTGATTCCACTTCGGTCGCCGGCAGTAGCGCGTCCGTAGCCAGCCTGGCCACGGTGACAGGGCCGCACAGGCCGAGTCGTCCGCGCACGAGTTCAACCACTGCTTCAGCCCTCTCCGGCGGCGGGCTGGACCAGGCAAGTACTTCACTCTGATCGAGGTCAGGATGTGTGAATTTGAACAGGGACAGCTTTTCGCGCGCTACCCGCAGCGGGCCCAGCCTTGTCGCGCGGCCTGCTTTCTCCAGCTCGCCCCAGAGGCCATCCATTTTGTCGTTAGTCCAGTCTCGATCAGTCAGGAACCCCGCCACCATCAGTACGTCGTGCAGCTCATCGGGTGTTTCGGGGTCCGGCGCGACTTCGTCGCGCACCCGGTCAATCGCCGACGGATCGAGCACCCCGAGATCGGCAGCTGAACCGGGTTCGAAGGGCCGACGTGTATGGACAGCCTGCGTTCGGCGTTCCTCCAGCGGTGCGTCGTCGAGAAAGGCGTACGGCCGGGCGTTCAGAATCTCATGAGCAAGCGGCGAGGGCTCCGGAAGGTCTCGTGACTCCGCCCTCACCCTGCCTTCATCGAGCCCCACGAGAAGATCGAGAAACCGTTCGATATCCATTGCTTCGGTAAGGCAGTCATGAACAACCTGTTTCACCAGGGGATGATCAGGGATTTCGCGGTCGCCGGGAATGTTCTCGAGGCACGCCGCCGCATCCGGAAAGGCCGCGGCCAGCAGATCATCAGACTGCATCCGTTGAATCTGGGGAGGAACGCGACCACCACCCCGCGAGCGGGGGACGGCGAGCGATATGTTCGCGTTCCACCGCCACCTCGTCGCGAACAGGGGCGAGTCGAGCATGGCCTGTACGAGCACATCTCGCGCGGTCGCCGGGTTCAGGAACCGGAAAACGGAGTCGAGCGGAAATGAATGTTGTGGGCCCAGCGAAAGCAGCACCGCCTCCTCGGTGGCGGCGGCTTGCAATTCGAAGTTGAACTGTCGGCAGAACTTCTTTCGCAGCGCCAGACCCCACGCCCGGTTCACCCGTCCACCAAACGGAGAATGCAGCACTAGCTGCATCCCTCCCGACTCATCGAAAAACCTCTCAGCCAGCACACAGCTCTGATCTGGCAGCAAACCGAGAATCCGCCGGGCCTCGCCGAGGTACGCCACCAGCTGCAGAGCCGCGACCTCGGATACTCCACATTCGGACATCAGCCATGACCGTGCTGCGTCGGGGTTATCAAGCCTTCCCGACAGCTCACGTCGCAGATCGGAGACGCCCAGTGACAGTTCCGGTGAGCGCGCTGGTGCCTCACCCAGCCAGAACGGGATTCCAGGCGGCTGGCCGTGTGCGTCTTCCACGCGCACGGTGCCTCGCTCGATCCGCAGCATGCGCCACGAGTTTGTTCCGAGCTGAAAGACATCACCAGCCATGCTTTCGATCGCGAAGTCCTCGTTGACTGTCCCGACAAAGGTTCCCTCGGGCTCGACGATCACGCGGTAGTCGGCGTTCTCCGGGATTGCGCCCCCTGATGTCAGGGCAACGAGGCGCGCGCCGCGGCGCCCGCGCAGCATTCCGTTTATCGCGTCGTGATGTACGAGCGCCGCCCGCCGCCCTCGCCTCGTCACGTAACCTTCGGCGAGCATCTTTACTACATCGTCAAAGCTGGAGCGCTCAAGTCGATTGTACGGCCGCGATGACCGCACAGCTGAATAGAGATCGTCGACCTTCCAGGCTTCGGCAGCGACTTCAGCCACGATCTGCTGCGCCAGGACGTCGAGCGCACCTTCGTGGACCACGAGGTTGTCGAGTTCACCCCTTCGAACGGCGCGAAACAGCGCTGTCGACTCGACCAGTTCATCGCGTGACAGCGGAAAGAGTCTCCCTTTTGGCTGCCCTCCGACTGTGTGACCTGACCTACCAACGCGCTGCAGGAACGTCGAGATGCGACGGGGAGTTCCCAGCTGACAGACGAGATCGACATGGCCAATGTCGATTCCCAGTTCGAGCGACGCTGTCGCCACCAGGCATGACAGCCGCCCCCCTTTCAATCGCTCTTCGGCGTCGAACCGCAACTCGCGTGAAAGACTGCCGTGGTGTGCCGCGACCTGCTCCTCGCCGAGCCGTTCACCCAGGTGTCGCGATGCACGCTCGGCCAATCGTCGGGTGTTGACGAATACGATCGTCGTGCGATGCTGCCTCACCAGCTCCGCGACCCGGTCGTAAACCTCCTCCCAGATCTCGTTTGACATCACCGCCGAGAGCGGTGAGCCGGGAAGCTCCAGCTGAAGGTCGAGGTCTCTGAGGTGCCCTTCATCGACGAGCGCGCACGGCCGCGCATCGCCGGAGGAGTCCATGCCCGTCAGCCATCGCCCAGCCTCCTCGATCGGACGTTGAGTTGCGGACAGTCCGATTCGCTGGAGCCGGCGGCCAGATATGTGGTCGAGTCGTTCAAGACTCAGTGCCAGGTGTGCGCCGCGCCGCGTCTCGATGAGAGCATGGACCTCGTCGACGATCACGGTTCGTGCCGTGCGCAGCATCTCGCGGCTGCGCTCGGAAGTCAGCAGGAGGTACAGCGACTCCGGTGTCGTGACAAGGATGTGTGGGGGCCTTCGGAGCATCGCGGCCCGCTCCGCGTCTCCGGTGTCGCCTGTCCTGACGGCGGCCGATATCTGATCCAGCACCTGGCCTTCACCTTCGGCGAGCCGGCGAAGCTCCTTTCGTGGCTCGGCGAGGTTGCGATGAATATCGGCGCTCAGCGCCTTTAGTGGGGAGACGTAGATGACGCGGACTTCATCAGGCAGCCCCTTTCCCAGCGACTCCCTTATCAGAGAGTCCAGCGAGATGAGAAAAGCCGCCAGAGTCTTCCCTGATCCTGTGGGTGCCGCTATCAGCGTGTCCGCACCGTTCCTTATCGCCGCCCAGCCCTTCGTCTGAGCCGGCGTCGGAACGCCGATCCGGTCGTTGAACCAGCGTTTGACGAGGGGATGGAACCCGGACAGCGACATCTGTCACTCAGCTGGAGAGCCCGGGGAAATCGAATTCCGCAGATCGTTCGCCAACTCCACGTCCCCACCGACGAGCTCGTCCCAGGTGAGATCCTTGCCCTTTCGCTTTCCCTTTTCCACGATCTTGATCCCTTGCGGCGAAAAGCTCAGGGTGTACGTGACGCCCTTGATATCGAGTTCTCGCTTAATCGTCTTGTCGAGCCTGGTGGTCATTGGATTGGGTCGTTTGGGTTTCGTCTGACGGGTGACTGGTCAGCTGCCCCGTGTACCCCAAGATAGCTCGCCCGGAGCGCCGCCGGGCGCCCCCAGACGGCGCGGCATCTTGCCACCGGGCGGCCCGCGCATAAGCGTTCAGCACCTGTTCCAGTCGAGGAGCTTCCGATGTTGATCGCCCTTGCGGCCCTGGCAGCCGTCGCTGCCAGCACGTCGTCACCTTCTCCGGTGGCGGCGCCCGCCGATTCAATCCTCATCCACGAGTGGAAAGTTCCGTGGGATCGCACACGACCGCGTGATCCCTTTGTCGCGCCCGACGGTCGTGTCTGGTTCTGCGGACAGGCTGGCAACTACATCGCCGTCTTCGATCCTGATAACGGCGAATTCAGGCGTTATGAGTTGCCGGAACGGACCAACCCGCACAACCTGATCATAGACAAGGCTGGCAACATATGGTATGCGGGCAACATGAACGCTCGCATCGGCCGCCTCGACCCGAAAACCGGGGCGATCAGGGAGTATCACATGCCCGACTCGGCGGCGCGTGATCCGCATACGCTCGCTTTCGATCAAAACGAAAACATCTGGTTCACAGTCCAGAACGGCGGGTTCGTTGGCCACCTCGATACGAAGAGCGGAAACATCCGCCTCGTGAAGATGAACCACGCCGGAACTCGTCCATACGGAATCATGATGGACTCGAAGGACAACCCCGTCTTCAACCTCTTCGGGACCAACAAGATCGGCGTGATCGATTCCCGGACCATGCAACTCAGGGAGTTCGTTCTCCCGCACGAGCGCTCACGCGGCCGGCGGATCGCTGTCACATCGAACGATCAGGTCTGGTACGTTGACTACACGCGCGGCTTCCTCGGTCATCTCGATCCCGCTACGGGCAAGGTGGAGGAGATTCAAAGTCCCGGTGGACCCAATAGCCTGCCTTACGCCCTTACTGTGGATGACAGGGACCGCCTCTGGTATTCGGAGAACACGCCCAACCGGCCAAGCCAGATCATCGGTTACGATCCACGCACGCGAACGTTTGTCCCCGGCATCACCGTTCCCAGCGGCGGCCTTACGGTACGCCATGTGATTTATCACAAGCCCACCAAGACGCTCTGGTTCGGAACCGATGCCAATACCCTCGCCCGGGTGACGCTGCCCTGACACCGATCCTCCGCGTGAGTTCCTTGCCGCCGACTGATGCCTGACCCGATCATCGTCTGGCTCGGCGAGCTCGGGTCGGCCGTTTTCAGGTGGTCGGCCCTCGGATTCGTGCTCTTGAACGGCTTCGCGGTCGTCGCGTTTTCATTGACACGCGACCGCGGACTCGTGAATCGCTGGACGGGCCGCATGCTGGCAGCAAACATCTTCCTGCTCGGCGCGGGAGTCGGTATTCCGGTCGTTGCACTGGCGTCACGGTTGGCGCTCCAGGCGGTGACGTCAGGCAATCGTGTCGTGCTTCCGGTCATGGACCGCGACGTACCGGAACACCTCGAGGAGCGGGAACTCCGGTCCGGTCAGCGTTAGGCACAGGGCGGGTGGGGAAGAAAGGAACGAGCTCCCCCACCCGCGACGCCCGCCTTACGGCATGCGCCTGCGGTCGCGACGGTCCTCGCCCCTGTCGCGCACGTCTTCGCGGCGATCCCGTCGGTCCTCCAGTTTGTCCCTCACATCTTCCTTTCGATCAGCAACGTCCTCCCGTCTGTCACGAACGTCTTCCAGTCGATCTCGCAGACCGCCATTGTGCATCGCGTCCCGGCGATCTTCGCGCCTGTCGCGCACGTCTTCGCGCCTGTCGCGCACGTCTTCGCGGCGATCCCTCACATCCTCCTGCCGATCACGTCGATCCTCACGTACGTCGCGCCGGTCTTCACGGCGGTCGCGAACGTCTTCGAGCCGGTCACAGGCCAGCGGGCGTTCGATGCACCGGCGGCCGGCCTGGGCGTTGGCATCGTTTCCTGCCAGGACGAGCACGGCCGGTATTGCCAGGGCCAGAATCTTCTTCATATGTCACTCCTGTGGTCGTTGACTTCACATCGTGAGACGGCCGCGGACGACCGCCGTTAATGGCCACAACGACCGACTTTGGCGCGGCACCACCGCGGTACTGACACTTCATACCTCCGACTAAATGCATAAAACGCTACTGGTCGTGGCCGCTGTTGCCGGTTTGATGCCCGGCTTTCTCGGCGCCCAGCAGAAGCCCGACGACGCTATCATGACCGTTGTACGCCGGCTCTTTGACGCCATGCGTGCCGCCGACAGTGCGACCGCACGCTCAGTCTTTCACCCACAGGCACGCCTTGTAACGCTCAGTTCGCGTCAGGGACAGCCGCGGGTAACGATCGAAAGCAGCATCGACGGCTTCGTGACCGCTGTCGGCTCACCCCGTGAAACGAAATGGGATGAGCGCATCTTCAACGAGAAGATCAACGTCGACGGCGCGCTCGCTTCGGTCTGGGTCGATTACACGTTCTGGATCGGCGAGCGCTTTTCGCACTGCGGTGTCGACCACTTTCTCCTCGTGCGCGAAGGCGATGACTGGCGAATAATCGGCCTCGCTGATACCAGGCGCACCGAAGGTTGCGAACGCCGTTGAGGGCCGCACCTGGTTGATCCAGGCGTTAGGACGGGCCGTAGCGTTCAACAGCTCTCTCCCGCGCCCTTGTTGCGTCGACCTCGCGGTTCCTCGGCGGCGCGGTGGTGATCAGACTGTCGACAAGGCGGCGCGCCACAACCGTCACTTCATCCACGGCCCTTTCAAACGCCGCCTCGTTTGCCTTTGATGGCCTGGTGGTACCACTCAGCTTCCTGACGAACTGCAGCGCTGATGCTCTGACCTCGTCGTCGGTCGCCGGAGGCTCATAGTTGAACAGTGTCTTGATGTTCCTGCACATCTCACGTTTCTCCGCGGGTTATTGCCTTGATTCTCTGCCGGGCCGCTCGTTGCGACTCGCTGGCGTAGCGCACCTCACCGGACACGCTCGCAAAGTACGCACCGCCCCTGATGTGGATCGTTGGAGCGTCAAAGTCCGCCGACTCAGTCGGATCCGAGGTGAAGGAGAACTCACCGGCAAGCGATGATCCTTCACAATCGACACGAACTCCTGGCGGAACGATGATCTCGACGGCTCCAAAAAGCGAGAAAATCTCGATCGTCGAATGACCGTCCGGTATTCGTGCCTCCCGAAGGTCAATCACCGCGCTCGCCATCACTGAAAGTACCCGCATCTGTCTCGGCATCGCCCAATCGCCGGTCCTTTTCTGTTCGGACCAGACTGCGAGCATTCCCCCTGTTTCCCGGACGTGTTCGTCGGGAAGAATAAGGTGCTTGAGCGTCCTGATTTGGGCGGGCTTCATGTCAGCGACATCTCCACTGCCTTGCTCAGCTGTACCAGAGACTCGTCATCGGGAGCGCTACCCTGGGCTAAAGTTGACGAGCCACCTCCG
This sequence comes from Gemmatimonadota bacterium, assembly GCA_052389935.1. Classification (GTDB taxonomy): domain Bacteria; phylum Gemmatimonadota; class Gemmatimonadetes; order Gemmatimonadales; family Gemmatimonadaceae; genus JBQTHK01. The sequence continues at coordinate 131,826 of JBQTHK010000035.1, forward strand.
CGACCGCCAACCGTAGTGAGCGCGGCCTTGAGAATCTGCCCAGCGTCGATCCCCGAATCGGCGGACGCCGAGACTACTATCGTGCGGCGGGCCGGGTCGACATGGACGTAGACGGCACGATCCTGAGCCGCGACCGCGAGCGCCAGGGCCTTGCTCTGCTCGCCCGCATCGGCCTGGTGAACGACGATGCGGAGTCCGTCTGATCTCGCCGATGCCGACGCCACCAGCGACTGGGCCTGGAGGGTTGTGAGCTCCGACCCCAGTCTTCTCAACTGGGCAGCCTGGTCCTTCAGCTCGCGGTCCCGTGCTTCGACCACGACCGGAACTTCATCAACCGCCGACGACAGGAATCGTGCCGTACTCGACAGCAGCTCGAAGTCCTGCCGAGCGCGTCGGACCGCCCGCGTTCCGCAGCGGAAGCCGAGCCGAGTGTTTCCCTTCGTGCGCTCCTGCGTACGCAGATGTACGGGGCCGATCCCGGCTGTCCCGCTGACGTGCGTCCCACCGCAGGCGCTTCGATCGAGGCCGTCGATTGTGACAATTCTCAGTCGGCCGCTTCTTTCGCTCGGCTTGCGCAGTTCGGAAGCGGAAACCGATTCCTCGAACGTCACCGTGACTTGCCTGTTTTCCGCCACTAGTCGGTTAACCTCGAGCTCAAGGGCGCGGATGTATTCATCCGTGAGTGGCTCGCCTTCGAAGTCGATGGTGGCGTAGTCGGGTCCGAAGTGGACAGACTTTGTCTGCCGGTCGAACTGCGCGGCGATCAGCGCGGAGAGGAGATGCTGACCGGTGTGCTGCTGCATGTGATCGAAGCGCCGCGTCCAATCGATCACGCCCGTCACTTCGGCCGCAGGCACCACACCCTCGATGATGTGCGCGATTCGGTCCCCTTCGTCGATGACGTCGACGACGCGCCGGTCACCAAGAGTCCCGACGTCGTGGTGCTGGCCTCCCGAAGTCGGGTAGAACGCGGTTCGGTCGAGGTAGACTCTTGATCCCGTTTGTTCCACGACGCGTCCTGTGAACTCGACGGCGTATGCGTCAGTGTAGTAAAGCCGCTCCGTCATGGCTTTCCGGGCGCACTCGCCTCGGACCGGCATCGAACACAAAGCATTTGCGCACCCAGACCGATGGCAATCTTGCGCGCAATGCTCCCGTGCAGGTGGGCGCCGCAGAGAATTCGGCGACAGCGCTCGCAGACTCCACCGGTAGTCACGGCGAAGCGTGACCGGCACTCGTCACATTCCGATGAAAAAATGGACTTTCTGAAAAACGCCACTCTGCACCACGGTTCGGCCGTACGGAAAACTATCTCTCGATCGGCTCCAGCTCGACGGTGTCTCCTGTGCTGATCGTGCCACCCTCAAGCACTTCGGCGAATACGCCTCCCCGCCATGGAATGGCCATGGCGCGCCGCAGGCCGGGTACGGCTTCGTCCATTCGCTCGCAAGGGCGCGTTTCGCCGGCGATTCTGAGCCGGCACTCCCCCAGCCGTAGCACGCGGTCACGTGAGCCGGCAAGGCTGCAACCCCTCACCATGACGTTGGCTCGCCGGGCCACCGGGTCAGCCTCCCTCTTCAACTCGGACATCATTTCGGTCCAGCACTCTTCTTCGATCAGGGTGACCTGTCGTTTGCCGCCGGAAAAGGCGCTCCCCGCAATTCCTTTCCCGGGGATCAGGTGAGCGCTGTCCAGTGGATCCATTGGACCACGGACCGACCGTTTGCTCCAGATTCGGACTATGACGCCTGCCACTGTCACCCCCGCGAGGCCAGCTCCCTGACGAACCAGGCCTGAGCGCCAGCGAAGTCGAGAACCAGGATGCCGCCGGCTGCGAACCTGAAATGAGTGGTGGCCTCGTGTGCGGCCTGCGGGTACTCGGCGCGTATCTCATCGCCGCTGACGCGATATCCGAGCTGCATACTTTCGCGCCGGTCACCTACATCAAAGCTGTAGAGCAGCCGATCCGCTGTTTGAAACTCCATCTCGACGCCGGGGGCGAAATCCAGCGCCGGATCAGCACGTAGCAGACGCCAGCGCCCGATGAGGGCGCGAGGAGGCAGCTCAGTCACTTCCGGTGGTACCCCGGCATCGGGTCACCATCTCACTCGCCCGCGCAATTGCCCGCCGGACTCAGCGGGCTTTCGACTTGAGCCACTTGACGGCGGCTTTGAATGCCTTCGGTTTGCCGCCATGACTCGCGTCTCCGAAGAACGCCCGGTGTTTGGGCCGCCAGGCGCCTTCCTTGGTGCGGTGGTACCCGACCCGCACGAAGTAACCGTGGGTTCGCGTTGATTCCTGGTCTATGCGACTAATGCCGGGGACTGAACCGCTGTTGGTGCCGCGACCTTTCGCCGCGCCCTTGGCGACGGATTTTCTCCGCGATGCCTTTTTTGCTGCCATTGAGTCAGGGGGCTTTGGCCGGCGGCTCGACACCGCGCGGCGCGTATCAGTTGACTGCTGCGTGCAGCAATCTCTGCCTGACGTGTCGCTCCCGTCAAGCACAGTCTGCGCGTCTCGTAAGGCAGTCCCGTTAGGCTGATCAGGCTGCACTCGTCAGGCAGCGTTATGCCTTACGAGTAGAAACGGTTCTGCCAACCGGTTCCGTCGCACCTGCCGCCGGCAGCGTGGGCAATGGGGCGTACGCGAAAGCGAACAAGCCTGGCCCCGCTTTTCCACCACGGTCCGCCCCGGCCGGGCGTTCCCGTTGGCGACCATTCGCGGCACGATTTCAGTCGGCCGGCGTGAGTCCACATGTCGACATTTCAACATCTGCACCCTCAGCACCCGTTAAAACACTTGCGGCAGCAGGTCACATGAAACGAGTCATCAGCGCCGTGATCCGCGGCTGCCGGGTTCGCTGCGCGAGCGCCAGTGGCGTAGTTCCGTCGTTCGAGGCGAGAGCAGGCTTGGCGCCCGATTTCAGCAGGAGTTCGAGTTCCGACAACGGATGGCGTCGGGCGATGGCAAGATGGAGAGGTGTTCTGCCCTCCGCGTCTCCAATATTCGGATCGGCGCTGTGGGAGATCAGCCAGCGTTGCATGCGGGTGCGGCGCAGCCGCGTCGCGTAAAGGAGCGGTGTTTCCGAGTGAAACGTCAGGTTGAGATCTGCCTTGAATTGCTCCAGCAGCCTGGCTGTTACCACGTCATCGTTCCAGACTACAGCCCAGAAGCAATGATTGGGGTTGGCCCCTTCCCTGAGAAGAAAACGGGCCAGTGCACGGTTGCCGCCACGCGCAATCGCGTGCCAGAGGGCCCGCGCCGGGAATATCTCACCGCGGTCCGTGATCGACTGTACCGCGTTGATGTCCGCGCCAGCACCGAGGAGGTAGCGAGCGGTCGCTACCGACTGCGACGCCGGCTTGCGCATGCGGCTGAGCTGGGACCCGGCGCAGAGGTGAAGCCCGGTGCGCCCCTTCCGATCAGTCAGGTCCGCGAGCGTCGACTCCCGCATCAGCGCCTTGCCCACCATCTCGGAATCCCAGCGTCGGGCAGCATCAAGAAACCGGGTCAGGCCCATTCGGGCCCCCGATGTTGCATCCGGTTTTCTCCGCCTGGTCACCAACAGATCATCCGCTGAGACGATCCAGTCTCTTCCCGCAGGCGAACTTCACACTGTTCGGTCCCACTCCACCATCCGGCTTCACTCCGGTACCACGCGGACCGCCGTCGCATAGCAAAGTACCTCGGTCACCCCCTGCATGATCTCGGTGCCGTCGTAGCGAACACAGATCACCGCGTTTGCACCCAGTTCTTCTGCGTGTCCGATCATCTGCGCGAATGCATCGCCACGTGTACGTTCGCAGAGCTGCGTCATGATGGTGATGTTGCCACCAGCCAGCGTCTGGAGCGCAGCTCCAATCGTCCCGAAGACCGATCGCGAGCGAACGACAATCCCCCGAACTATTCCGAGCGTCTCCTCTATCCTGTATCCATCGAGCTGGGTCGACATCGTGACGTGCGATGCAAGCATTCTGGCTCCTCCGGTTGATTGCCACGCATTGGACCGAATCCCCGGTGAATCTTCCGATTCGCCGTCGGGAAGCAACCCGGCCGTACCACGAACCGGTCGGCGCCCCACACTGTAGCCGGCTCCAGCTTGAGCACCCTGGCGCGACGTCGCGGTCGTGCTTGAGGTCGTGCACGAGGTTCAGCGTCACCTCGCGATCTATAATCAGGAGCCGCGAGGCGGCCACGCCCGGCCAAATGCGCACGTCAGACGCGCCCGGGCTCGCTCATGTCGTCTCGCTCGAGTCAGTCCAGGAGAGCTGGTCGATCTCGTGCCAGGGCAGGAGCAGCGTATTGCCGCGCATCTGTCGTGTGCCGCCTCCGTACATGACGCGGGTGGCGATCGTGGGGTCGCCCGCGCGCTGGCGCACACCGTCTGCCAACGCATCGACCGACCGCGTGAAGTCACTGGCAATGGTCGCACCCGACTTGGCCTCGATCAGCGTCACGCTTCTGCCATCGGCCGAGACCAGGTCCACCTCGAGGCCGGCCACGTCTCGATAGTGAAAGAGCTCGCGACGAATGCTCTGGTGCGCCCCGCGCTTGACGACTTCCGATGCAACCCAGCTTTCGAACAGAGCCCCACGGAGCGGATGCGTGCGCAGCTGTTCGGGCTCGCGGATGCCTAACAGATAGGACGCCACCCCGGTGTCGACAAAATGAAGCTTTGCCGACTTCACGACCTGTTTCCGAAAGTTGGGGTGCCAGCCGGGAAGGCGAAACACCAGGTAGGTCGCTTCAAGGACTGACAACCACGCCTTCGCCGTGTTGTGCGAGATACCGGCATCAGCGCCCAGCCGCGAGAGATTTATTTCTCCGGCGGTGCCCCCGGCGCACAACTGCAGAAAGTTCGTGAACGCCCGCAGGTTGCCGACGTTCAGCAACTGACGCACGTCGCGCTGCACGTAGGTCGCGACGTAGTCGGCGAGCCACTGATGCGGCGGGATCTGACGGTCGAAAATCCGGGGGTAGGCACCGCTCCAGAGCATCTCGAACAACTCGGTCGGTGCCGACGGGAAGCGCTTGAGCTCTCCCCAGCTGGGGGGGTACAGTTCGAGCAACCCGGTGCGCCCGGCCAGCGACTGGGTCACCGAAGCTGTCAGCCCAAGCTGCTGAGATCCCGTAAGGATGAAGCGCCCAGGTGTTGGGTTCTCGTCGACGTCCGTCTGCAGGTAGCTGAAGAGATCCGGCGCACGCTGCACTTCATCAATGACTGCGCCGTTGGGGCTCATGGCAAGGAAGCCGCGGGGATCCGAAGTCGCGAACTCCCGAGTGTCGAGCGGCTCGAGGCTGACATAGGGGAGCGCCGGGAAGGTCGCACGGCAGAGCGTGGTCTTGCCGGATTGCCGCGGGCCAGTGACTGAGACCACGGGGTAGTGGCGCGCGAGGTCGCCGAGGGTGACGGCCGCATCTCTGGTGATCACACCCGATGGTACCTCTCGCTCGAAGAATTGTCAATTCGATTGCCGATTCGTGGCGCCGCCACTAACTCGTTGGCTGACAAGCAATTACAGTCACCGACGCTTGGTGTTCATGCCGGAACATCTGGAATTACCGGCCGAATTCGGGGCTCGATGGCGATGGGCCGGCACCCCCGGAATAACCCTCCCTTGAGGGCAAACTCAGCGCTCCAGCAACTCCACATGTGTCCCGGGTCCAGGTTTCCTTTTTCGATTCCTGTTTCGACTCAACATGGAGGAGGGCAGCGATTCATCGCATCGACCATCTCCCTCACGAGCTTGCCACAAACCATGGCCGTCATTTCATCGGCGTCGCGCGTCGGGTTGTATTCGACAATGTCGGCGCCGATTATCGGATTCGTGATCCCCTGAACCACCGTTAGAAGCTCACGAACCGTCAGACCACCCGGCTCCCGGTGAGAAACACCAGGCGCATGCGACGGATCGAGGACGTCTATGTCAATCGAGACGTACAGAGGATGGGTCACTCTGAACGTGCGCTCACCTCTCGCCCATCGCCGCATGTCGATCACGTCAACTCCGAATCGATCGGCCTGATCCCGTTGATGGCCCGTCATCGCACGGATGCCGATCTGCACCAGCTCTTGAGCGCTACCGCTCTCCATGATACGGGCAAAGGGGCAGGCATGTGAGAGCCTGTTCCCTTCGTAGATGTCGTACAGGTCGTTGTGCGCGTCAAAGTGGAGAATGCTGATCGACGGCCACGAGCGTGAAAGTGCCCGCACCGCCGGCCACGTGATCGAATGATCTCCACCGAGCAACAGCGGCCTGTGCCCCTTCTCGAGCAGCCGATTGACTGCCGCGTCAACCGCGTCCTCCATCGGCCCGTCGTCGGCCACGTCGCCTGCATCAACACAAGCGCCCAGAGCCGCGGTATCGCTCAGCCGCTCTGACCATCTGTTGCCGGCCGGTGACTGCATCGCCTTTCTGATCGCTGCGGGGGCGAGCGCTGCCCCTCGCATGAAGGACGATGCTCCATCCCAAGGTACTCCAATGATTGCCGGTGTGGACAAGGTGGTGCTCCAGGCCGCCATCAGGCGGCCCACTCTGGTCAGTAGGTGAATTCGCGTTCACCAAAAATGGCGAACGAATCCTCCTCGATCATGATTCCGACCCGCACCATGTACGAACGTCCACGCTCAAGCGGAAGCGGGCCGAATCGCGAAGTGTACGCCGGCGGCGCCACTCCGTACGTCACACCAGGTGCGATCTTGCCGGAATCACCCTGCACGATCCAGAGAACCTGGGACCGGTCCGGATTCGTGACTTCCAGGTAGGTGGCTCCACAAGGGGGGGCCCACCGGTAAACTGGCGCTGCTGATCCGGTGACACTGACCGTCAGCGGGACTACACACAAAACGAGTGGAGCTGGTGGTTCCGACGGTCGATTGTCGCTACAGCCCGGCAGGAGGAGCAGAGCGGCGAACCGCAGCACTGTCAGTCGACCCGCAGGACGGTGGTGCGTGGTGCGCGAATGAACTGCACCTCCCCGGATCGTGTGGTGAACTCGAGGATTGCATCCATAGCCGTGCCCGGGCTCCAGTTGGGACCATTGCGCGTCACGAACTCCACTGTCGTCGCTTGAGCGTCCCGTGTCTGCTCCTCGCTTGCAGGTCCCGACCATGGCTCGCCTGCCTCCAGAATCAGGTGCAACCTCCGACCCACAACATCTGCGGAAATCGGCCGCGAACCAGTGAGCCTGCTCACGACGATCAGTGGATCTCCGTCGGCCCCAACGATGGGCTGAAACGAGCGCCAGGCCTCCACCTGGAGGGTCCACCGATCGCCGTCCACGGTGATCGACGTTGCGGCGGCCCGCAGGGACTCCGCTGTCATCCGGCCACTGTCATCGCATGACTGTCCGACGGCCAGCATGGCGGCCGCCGCGATCATCCCCAGCACACGGCTGTTAGTGTTTCGCGTAGACTTTCAGCGCACCGGCTTTGGTGAAGGAGATGACGTCGTAGGGATCCCTGCGGCCACCCACCTCCATCCCCGGTGATCCCACCGGCATCCCCGGAGCGGCCAGCCCGGCAACATCCGCTTTTTCGCGGATCAGCCGTTTTATGTCATCGGCCGGCACGTGACCCTCGATGACGTAGCCGTTCACCAGCGACGTGTGACACGACTGGAGTCGCGCCCCTACGCCCAGGCTCGCCTTCCTTGCGTCGAGAGCAGCCTGTTCAAGGTCGGTTGCACGCACATCAAAACCGGCCGCGCGAACGTGGTCAACCCACAACTTGCAGCAGCCGCATGTTGCGGTCTTGTAGACTTCGATCCGCACCGGAGCGGCGGCCGATTTCTGCTGTGGCTCAGCCGCTGCATCAGCGGGGGCAGTCGCCGTCTCCGATGCCGTTGCCGCTACCACAATCGCAGCGGCGCCGCAGCAGGCGAGGAGCGCAAACACTTTCTTCATTCAGGATCCTCATGGGCACGGGTGCCGGCGCCACCCCACTCGTCAGTCGTCTCCAAACCGCCGGCTCTGTTTGACCGTAGCCGCGCTTCCCGGAGGACGCAAGGTCAGCGGCTCACGTTGTAGGCGAGCGTCGCCCCTGTGGCCGCGCCGGCCACCGATACCGCGCCAAGCAGCAGACAAAAGGGACCACAACGACGCCGACCCCCGTCGTACAGCCGATTCCCCAGTTTCACCGCTCCCCAGGACACCACCATCCCTCCGGCTGAGCCGGCCAATGCCGCACCGAGGGAACCACCCTGCCCGATTCCTGCCGGCACGGCGGCCGCCCCAATCCAGAGTCCGGTGTATGCCGCGATATAGCCGGCCTGGCTCGCCGTCGCCGGCGACGCCCCCATTCCTGCCGCAACGCGCTTGGCTGCGTACCCGGCTCCAAAGAAAGAAAGCGGCGTGACCACAACGCCACCAACGAGCTGCGCCGTTACCCGACCAGCGCTCGTCCCGGGAACAGAACTCTGTGCGGGCGATTCACCAGCCACAACGCACGCCATCAACGTTGCAACGCAGCACCGCGACGCGAACCTCATCCCCGCTTGACCGTCTGAATCGCGGCGACTTCCGCCGCATTGATCAGGATTCTCACGTTGTTACCTGACATGTCCACCGGCACCAGAAAGAAGTAAGGCTGATTCGGTGGATAACGCATCGCGAGCCCGACGATTCGCTCGTTGTCGTGGAAGCGAACCTCCACCAGATGCGCTCCCCGCAGACGCGCGTCCTCGTCGCTGATCGTGTCGCCGTCGACGTGGGCCGAGTCGCCGTCGAGTGACTTCACGAAAAAGAGCGCCTTCAGGTCCTTGAGCGCAATCTCGACCATCGAGCCATCTTCGGTCCTTACATGGCAGGTCGGACGATTCTGGGCGACGTCCAGGCTGCGCCCCTTCACGGTTCGTCCGTCGGCGAAACGAGCTACTATCAGATTGGTCATCTTGAAGGCGTCAGGCGTCCGCGCTGCTCCTGTCAGGACGAATATGCCTTGCCGGCGGTACTCTGAAACCCGGGAACCGCCCCCCCGGTAGGATCAGGGTACTCTGCTCGGAGGTTTTATGGAGGAGATCAAGGTCCAGGGTCGTAACCTGAAAACCAGACTCGAGGAGCTCTTGCGTGAGGGAAACATACGACGGGTTGTGCTGAAAAATCCTCAGGGGCGCACGCTCATCGATATCCCCCTCACAGCCGGCCTGGCCGGAATCGTTCTCCTTCCGCTGTGGGCAGCCGTGGCAACCGTGGCCGCTGTAGCGGCTGATTTCACGATTGCCGTTGAACGTGACCCCGGTGGCTCGTTGAGCAGGACTGAACCGGGCGATCCTCCGGGAGCCTGACCGGGTCAAGCCCCACCATCGCGCAGAGTCTCGAGCCTCTCTTCAACGAGTCCGACCAGATCTCCCATCGCCTCCGCGTCGAAGATGAGGCGCGCCCCCGCTTCTGCGTACTGGTCAGGAAGAGGCCTCGTACCCCCTACCTTCAGAAAGCGTCGATATCGGTCGAGCGCCGCAACCGGGTCGCGCTGCGCGGCGCGCCAGATCTGCAGCGCTCCCAACTGCGCGATGCCGTATTCGATGTAGTAGAACGGCAGTTCGAAGATGTGGAGTTGGCGGTACCATCGCGACACCCGTTCCGCTTCGAGTCCTGACCAGTCGACGCCGGCTTCGAACCTTGCGCGCACTGTCAGCCATGCCTCATCCCTCGCCGTCGCGTCAGCCCCCTCTCCGCTTGTGTAGATCCAGCGCTGGAACGCATCGACGCTGGCGATGTGCGCAAGGCTGGTCAGAATGTCTTCCAGCTGTTCGATCTCCACGGCGCGCGCAGCTTCGTCATCGTAGTACCCGATCGGCCTGCGAAGATGGGGCATCACCAGCAGCTCCATGCTCATCGACGCCAGCTCTGCGGCTTCGTGACCCGTCGAACGCTGCCAGATTAGCGGCTGGGCCTGGGCGGCGATGTCGTGGAAACAGTGACCTGATTCGTGCATCAGGGTGTTCACGTCGTCGGGCACCCCGACCGCATTCATGAAGATGAACGGTTTCCCCCTGAAGGCGAGTCGCGTGCAGTAGCCTCCCGGTGCCTTGGCCGGCCGACTCTCGAGATCGAGCAGGCCGTCGCTCACCATCATACCGAACCACGCCCCCAACTCCTGATCGAGAGCCGCAAACACTCGCGTCGCCGGCTCGATCAGCTCCTCCACGTTCCGGAACGGAACGACCGGTGAACGTGCCTCGAGCTGTACCAAAGTGTCCCACGGCCGCAGGACGGCCACACCCGACGCCCGTCTTCTGTATTCCATCAGCCTGCCGACCGCAGGGGTTACGGTCCGCTCCACCGCTTCGTGAAAGCGCCCACAGTCATCCGGTGTGTAGTCGAATCGATACTTCGCTGCGAAGGCATACGACATGTAGTCCCCGAACCCCGCGTTCGAAGCGATTCGCGCGCGAAGGTCGAACATCTCGTCGAACAGAGACGACAGGTCCTCCCTCCGTGCGAGGTAGGCTGACGAACCGAGCCTGAACGCACGTTCGCGGATCGCGCGGTCGTGAACCTTCAGGTATGGCTGCAACTGCGGAATCGTCTTCCTCTCTCCCTCCCAGTCCACCTCGAGTCCCCCCGTGATTTTCTGATAGCGCGCAATCAGTTCCTCGGCCTGCGCAACCAACGGGACGTTCTCCTCCCTGAAGATCTCGATGTCACGACGGAACTCCCGCAACGTCACCTCCATCCCCGGCTCGCTCCACCCGCTGTCGATCAGCTTGCGACTCAGGCGAACATTCTGCTCGTGCACCAGCGGGAATATCTGCGCCGACCAGCGCAGGTTGGCTTCTTCGCCCGTCGCATCGGCTGTGTTCCTTGTGTACTCGATCAGCGCCAGTGTGCCGGCCTCCTCAACGATTTCCTGCAGCCGCGACCACCTGCCCACCCACCCGCTGTCAACGCGTTCACCCTCAAGGGCTTCGTAGTAGGGAGCGATGTCGGTCCAACTCGCTTGCGCAAGATCGGCCGGTGAAACGGGCAACTGAATCATTCGCCTTGGTTGAAGAGTTGGAGAGTAACCTGGCGACCCGGACGGCCGCGGACCACCGAGTGAAGCGACCCAGCAACCCGTCCGATACTTCTCTGGGACAGCACCGCCCATCACATCAAGCAGTGTCCGACATCTTCCTCGTCCGCCAGCCCGTATTCGACCGCTCTGACACAGCGGTCGGCTACGAACTTCGCTTTCGCGACGGTGCCGAAGAGGGCGACCCCTTCGCCCGAAGCTACATGAGCGGGTCGTTCGAGTTCCTCCGTGCCGGCCTGCCGGCCTGGGTGCGTTGCGGTCGCAGCCAGCTCCTGGAGGGCATTTTCGACACGCCAGACCCGGGGAACCTGGTCCTCGTCGTCCCCCCTCAGGTCGGTGCAGACGACGACGTCGTTACCGCGATCGGCTCTCTGGCCGGTCGGGGCGTGAAAATCGTTCTCGATGAATTCGAGCTTCCGCGGGAACTCGGCGCGCCCGTACTGCGTCTGCTTCAGCTCGCCGGCCTCGTGCGCCTCGACCTCCGCTGCCAGGACCCCACCGAGCTTGGACCCCTCATCTCGGCCCTCCGGCGTCAATCCAAGAAGGTGGTCGCCGATCACGTTCTCGACGGGAAGCAACACAAGGCCTGCCTGGCCCTCGGCTTCGACATTTTTCTGGGACCGCACTTCAGCCGGCCAGAACCCCTTCCGGCTGCCGAAATCCCGACCTCCACCGCAGCCGCCCTCCGCCTGATGGCGCTGGCCAGAAATCCCGATACTCCCGAACGAGAGCTCGAGAAGGTCATCAGCGCTGACCCCGGTATCACCTACCAACTGCTGCGGATCGTTAACTCGGCTGCCCTCGGTGGCCGCGGGATCACGTCCATTCCCCACGCGTTGAGGCTGGTTGGGAGAAACAATGTGATTCGCTGGCTGGCGCTCGCGTCAGCTACTTCGCGTTCCGGCAAGCGCGGCGTGGACGATGAACTCATCAGGCAGACCGTTCAGCGCGCCCGCTTCTGTGAGCAACTCGCGACGCCTCGCGCCGGCCTCGACAAGGGAACGCTGTTCCTGATGGGGCTCTTCTCCCTGCTCGACGCCGTTTTTCGGATGCCGATGTCCGAGGTACTCGAGCGCGTCAACATCGATGATGACGTCAAGGCCGCACTGCTCGACCGGTCAGGACCGTACGCCGATCCCCTCGTTGTGGTGGAATCCTATGAGCTCGGCCTCTGGGAAGCTGCCGCCGAAGCTGCGACGCGAATTGGTATCGACAAGGATGGCCTGCCCCGGATCTACACCGAGTCGGTCCAGTGGGCGACTGAACAGATGCCTGACAAGGGCCAGCCGGCGCTCGCCACCCGCTGACTACTCGTAACGCAGAGCTTCGATCGGATCGAGCCGGGCCGCCCGCGAAGCAGGGAAAAGGCCGAACAGAATGCCGGTCAGCGCGCTCGCCAGCATCGCTGCAACCACCGCCCCGGGAGGAATCGAGGCCTGAAGGGGGGTTGAGCTGCGTACCAGAAGTGAGACACCCCAGCCGACGACGAGGCCGCAGAGCGCCCCGATTGCTGTCAGTGTCGCCGCCTCGACGAGGAACTGCCACATGATCACCGCGCGCGTGGCACCCAGCGCCTTGCGGACTCCAATCTCACGCGTGCGCTCGGTGACGCTGATCATCATGATCGCGACTACACCCACGCCACCGACGATCAGGCCGATGCCAGACAGCGTGATCATCACCAGGAAAAACACGCCCGTCATCTGACCCCATGTTTCAAACAGTTTGTCCTGCGTGATGATGGCAAAGTCGTTCTCCTGCGCCGGTCGCAGTCCTCTCTCCGCCCGCAGCGACGCAACCACATCGTCGATCGCTTCATCGCGACTCACGCTCGCCCGGGGCTTGACCGTGAGATCGATCCAGTCGAGCCAGAGATTCAGGTATTTGCGCCCGGTATTGAGCGGCACATAGGCACGTGGCGTCGGTGAGCTCATGAATTCAGCTCCCCCGTCAAAGATGCCGATCACCTCGTAGGGGGACTTGTTTACCAGCAACACCTTCCCGATCGGATCCGATTCCTCTCCGAAAATGCGCTTCTTCATTTCCTCGTTTATCACCACCACCCGCGCCCCGCTCAGGTCTTCAGCCTCCGTGAAGTTGCGGCCGTCTGCGATGTCGCCACCACTCGTTTCCACCCAGTTGGGTGTCGACGCCCGAACGCGGGCGGATGGGAGTATCCGGTCGAAGTACTTGACCGACGCTCCACCCCCGGCCTGAACGTTGACGCTGAGAATGCTCGGCAGGCGACGTATCGTTGCGGCTTCGCTCAGGCGGATCGGTGGATTGCTGCGCCATTTGCACGTCTCATCCGTTCCGTCGCACGCCTCAAGCGAGATCGGGAAACGCGAAACGGAAAAGGTTGTCGGCCCGGCAGCCTCGAACTCGGCGGCAACACCACGGTTGATACCATGTATGGCAGCCGACATCACGACCACCACGAATACTCCGATCGCGATGCCAAGAATCGTCAGTGCCGCTCTGACCCGGTTGGCACGCAGTGCGTCGACGGCCATTACCACGCCTTCGAACAAACCGCTGACGCGGGACCCGAATCCCATTCTCTACTCCTGCCGCAGGGCTGCAACCGGGTCGAGCCTCGACGCACGGCTCGCCGGGTACACGCCGGATACGATCCCAACGGTTGCCCCAACGGTGACCCCGACCACGATCGACCACAGCTCCACCGAGGCCGGGAGCGGCGTTAATGCAGCGATCGCCTTGGCAAGCCCGAAGCCGCACGCGATACCAGCCGCAGCACCGAGGATCGCGAGCGTCGTCGATTCAACCAGAAACTGGGACAGGATGTCACGACGCCGTGCGCCGAGCGCCTTGCGAACACCGATCTCGCGGGTGCGCTCAGCCACTGCGACGAGCATGATGTTCATGATCACGATAGAACCTACCAGAAGACCAATTGCAGGCAGCGCCACACCCGCCATTACCAGGTAGCCCTGGATCTTGCGCCAGAACTCCAGCGCGCTGTCGGACGTCTGAAGCGAAAAGTTGTCTTGTTGGGCCGGCCTCAGTCCCCGCCGAGACCGCATGACCTCACGGATCTCCTCCATCGAGGATAGCATCTGCGGCTCCGTCGGGAGCTGAATGATGATCCCGTCGATGACTCCGCTCGGGTTGACGAGTCTCTTGGCGGGTGCCCTGAAAGGAGTTACGGCAAAACGATCCAGCGAAATCCCGAAGGCGCTGCCCTGGGTCTCCGCCACCCCAATGACCTGATAGGGAATCGCCCCGATTCGCAGTTCCCTGCCGATCGGATCTACCGACGGAAAAAAGTGCTTCTGCACGTCTTCGCCGATTACCACGACGGTGGATCCGAGGTCGTACTCCTGCTGCGTCGGAAGGCGTCCGAGTGATGTTTCCATCGCCTTCTGATCGAACCACGCGCCTTCGACAACGGCCAGCGAGATGTTGCGCGGGCGACCGTAGCGCGACTCAACCGTCACGTTGTCTTCGGAGTAGACTGCCCACGTTGCGTCTGCCGCAAGGGTCTCGACGATCGGCTGGATGTCGTCGTCGAACAGACGGGGTCGCGTTGACCACTCGCGCCACGTCGCATCGTCGATGTCGCCCATCGTGATGTTGGGGCGGCGCCGGACTTCGTAGGAGTTCTTCGGAATCAGCTTTCCTACAAGGTCCTCCTCCATGAACCGGCCCATCCCGTTGACGATCGAAACAATCGCTATCAGGAACATCACGCCGATGGTCACGCCCAGTAACGTGAAGAAGCTCTTGAGCTTCTGAGCCCGTACCTGACTCAGGGCGAGGCGGATTGCTTCCAGGAATGGCATGGACTCTGGATACGAATTGCCCCAAGCGGTTGTTTCGTCGCCTCAGCGATAGAGACGGTACCTGGACGCGAGGGCTTCGAAAGCCTGTGATTCGGCATCGAGCGCCGAGAGCAGCGTTTCGATACCTCCTGCACTCTCCCGAGCCATAGCCTCGCGCAATCGCGAGGAGCCGAAGAGCCGGTCGATGGCTTCAGTGCGCCACGTGAACCGGTCGGAATGACGTCGGTGGATCGCCCGCATAAGCTCGAGCGCAACGCTGATCGGCTTCACCTGGTCACGGTCTGAGACGACGATCAGGATCATCGGAATCGTTTCTCCTCCGTATTTGTAACCTGCTTCTATTGATTGACTTACAGAATCGAAGACCACGCCCGGGATCTTTTTCGCGTTGAGCTCGAGCGCGATTGCACCAGCGTCCGTAAGCCAGGAGGCACCGATCATCTGGAAGGGCATGGTCGTACCCCTGCCCTCGGCCAGGTTGGTACCCTCGAACAGGACGGTACCCGGGTACAGCAGGGCGGCGTCGGGAGAGCGAATGTTTGGTGAGGGGTTGATCCACGCCCTCCCTGTTTCATTCCACCACATGGAGCGTCGGTACCCCTGCATCGGCACCAGCTTGATGTCGGCCTTGAGTTGACCGGTGCCGACCAGATAGCTCGCGAGCTCGCCGATCGTGAGTCCGTAGCGTAAGGCCACCGGATATTTGCCCACGAAGGAACTGAAGCGCGGGTCAAGCACACCGCCCTCGACGCGGTCGGCCCTGATCGGGTTCGGCCGGTCGAGGACGATCATGGGCAGACCAGCTGCCTCGGCGGTTTCGGCCAGCGTCCATGGGTACGTATATGTTCGTGCTCCTACATCCTGGATGTCGTATATCAGCACGTCCACGTTTTGTAGCATTTCCCGTGTAGGGATGCGTGTCTCGCCGTAGAGCGAATAGACCGGCAGTCCCGTAGCGGAATCGACCGACGAGGCTACCTTGTCGCCAGCGCGTGCCTGGCCGCGGATTCCATGTTCGGGCCCGAAGAGCGCTGTGAGACGTACACCCGATGCGGCGAAGAGCAGGTCGGCGCTGCTGCGCCCCAGAGGGCCACCCACTCCTGTGTGATTGGTTATCAGGCCGACGCGCTTGCCCTGGATGAGGTGCAGCGAATCGCTGAGGAGCACCTCTATCCCGAGCCGAATTCCGGCTGGCTGCACCTCGTTGCGCAGTGGCTGGGTCTCGGCCCGGTCGGTACACGCGATGATCGCCAGGGCCAGCAGCAGCCGGGATCCATGGTAGCGGAAGGGAGGCATGGGTGGATCATAATGTGAGCGCGGTGGGCATGTCACCGACGCGGTCAGTGATCTTCCGCCGGCGGAAACAGGGGCAGAGTTTGGAGAATGGAAACGGCCCTTCTCGCCGCACCTTCGCGGCGTTCGAGAATCCCCTGGCGGCGCATCGGCCGTCTCTTCCTGCTGATGGTTCTGGCCGGGCTGGTACTTCCCTGGCTGCTCGTCCTGCCACTCAACTTCATCCAGCCCGTGACAACAACGGTGATGCTGAGACGCACGGTGCAGCGGCTTGTTGACGGCAAGCGACCCGTCTATCCACGCCGCGATGTCGTTTCGCGAGCGGGCATTTCCGCGAACCTGCGGAGAGCCGTACTCGCTGCCGAGGATGACAGGTTCTACCTGCATTACGGCTTTGATTTCGAGGAGATCGAAAACGCTCTCGAACGTGCGCGGCGCGGCCGCCGCTTGCGTGGGGCGTCAACCATTACGCAACAGGTGGCGAAGAACCTCTTTCTGTGGGAGGGGAGGTCGTATGTCCGCAAGGGACTGGAGGCGTACCTCACGCTGGTGCTCGAGACCTGCCTGACCAAGGACCGGATCCTGGACATCTACCTGAATCTCGCCGAGTGGGGAGATGGTGTATTTGGGGCCGAAGTGGCGGCCCGCAGTCACTTCAGGAAGTCGGCCCGGTCGTTGACCCGCAACGAGGCTGCTCTGCTCGCGGCGGTTCTCCCTTCTCCCTTGCGCTGGTCGCCGAG
>JBQTHK010000036.1:0-90153 GCA_052389935.1 Gemmatimonadota bacterium
CGGTGACGAGCGATCGGCTGCAGCGGATCGGTAGTGCCGAGGATGCCCTGCGAGCTATTGGAGTGACCGGAGACCTGAGGGTCCGATATCACGGGGACACGGCGCGTGTGGAACTCGAGGCTGGGACCATTGTCACCTGGCTGGCCAGCGAGAACCGACGGCTGGCGCTCCGCGCTGCAGTTCTCGCCAGTGGATTCTCCCGCGTCGTCGTCGACCTGCGGGGCTTCCGCTCCGGCTCATTGAACGTGCTGGCGGGCGCCGTCCAGGACCCGGTGACTCCATGAACCCACCGCTCCGAAATCACGGGTCGGCCGCAGCCTCCCGCGCTCTCGAAGATGCGCTCAGGGCCGCCGCTTTCGACACCACGGTGGAAGTGACCGGTGGGCTCGCGATACTGAGAGTCGACACCTGCAATGTCGAGCAGCTTGCCGGGAGGCGTGTTGAGGTGGTGGAGCTCGCAATGGCCCATGGGTTCACCCATGTTGCGATCGAGATCTGACGATTCAGGGTTCATCTGCCCCCGAAACCTCCGAATTCGACGCTGCGCGTCTTTTCCGTCGCCCAACACGGCCCGCAGGAGTGTATCAGGGGCGAATCCAGAGCGCTCACGGGCCGTAGTCTCAACTCATAGATCCGGACCTGACAGGCTCGAAGAACCAACAACATAGAGATGTTCAGACTCGCAAGGCGCCTTGGCTGCCTGTTCATGCTCGCCATCATTGGCGTTGTCGGCTGGATGACAAGAGAGCTGTGGCTCGAAAGGGTCGCTGGTCCGCGGGCAGTGTCGGAAGAGGTCGACTGGAGCGGGGCGTCGGACGCACTCGCCCGGTCGGGGGCGGACAAGCTGGCGGACATCGCGAAGTCGAGTGGGCCGGTCTATACGAACATAACGGCCGGTGAGATCGCGGCGCTGGTGATGTCGGCCGCTAATCGGCAGCAGCCGGGATCGCTGCGCGATGTGCGTGGCGCTGTCGTCGGTGACGAGCTGCGGATCTCGGCGCGCGTGGATCTGTCGGGGGCGCCGGGTCTGGCGCGCCTGGGGCCGTTGGCGTCACTCCTGGACTCACCGCGTGACCTCCAGGTAGCGGGTCATCCGGCGGTGCGTGAGCCCGGAGTTGGAGTGCTTGCCGTCGAATCGATAACGATCGACCGGATTCATGTGCCGAGACCGGTGATGTCGGCGTTCCTCGATCAGCTGATCAGGCGTGACTCGACGCCTGGAGGAGGAGCGGAAGTTTCCAGCGAGATTACCTTCCCTCTGCCGCGACACGTTGCTGACCTCCGGGTGTCGAAGGGCGGATTGACGGTCTACAAGCGGGTTCCATGAGCCGGCGCATACTCATAGTGGACGACGAGCAGGGTGTGAGGGCAGCCCTCGGGCAGTTGCTCGAGTACGAGGGCTACGAGGTTCGCGCCGTGACGTCGGGCACGGACGGTCTCAGTGAATACCAGAGGTGGCGCCCTCAGCTCGTGTTCATGGACGTGAAGATGTCGGGGATGGATGGGCTCGACGCACTGAGGCGCATTCGCCAGTTGGATCCGGCGGCGACCGTCGTCATGATCAGCGGGCACGCGACGATTCAGAACGCTGTCGAAGCGACACAGCTCGGAGCGTACGACATACTCGAGAAGCCGCTTGATACTGATCGCATTCTCGTCCTGCTCCGCAACGCTCTCCAGCACCTTACTCTGCAGGAGGAAAACGCCCGGCTCCGGGCAAAGGTCGAATCGCGGTACGAAATCGTGGGAACATCGTTCGCGATCCGATCATTGACCGAAAAGATCGAAAAAGTGGCTGTAACGCCGGCGCGCGTTCTGATAACCGGTGAAAACGGGACCGGAAAGGAACTCGTCGCGCGTGCAATCCACAGGCTCTCACCGCGAGCCGCGAAGCCGTTTGTCGAGGTGAACTGCGCTGCGATTCCATCGGAGCTCATCGAAAGCGAGCTGTTCGGCCACATGAAGGGCTCGTTCACCGGCGCAGTTGCGGATCGGGCGGGGAAGTTCGAGCAGGCCGACAAGGGTACGCTGTTCCTCGATGAGATCGGGGACATGAGTCTGGCGGCTCAGGCCAAGGTTCTGAGAGTGCTGCAGGACGGTGAGGTCACGAGGATCGGTGGAAGTCGCCGCATTCAGGTGGACGTGCGTGTGCTGGCGGCGACGAACAAGAACCTCGAGGAGGAGATCGCCGGCGGTCGCTTCCGCGAAGATCTCTATTACCGGCTCAACGTGGTTCCCATCCACGTGCCACCGCTGCGCGAGAGGCGGGAAGACATAGTGCAGCTCGCCCAGCACTTTCTGCAGCAGATGACCGCTACCGACGGTGTTGTCCCGCGGACACTGGATGCTGCTGCGCTCGAAACCCTGACAAACATGGAATGGCAGGGCAACGTGCGTGAGCTGCGCAACACGATCGAACGCCTGACGATTCTCTCACCGGGCCCGCGGATCACGAGCGGCGACGTGCAGCGGCTGTCCGGAGCCCGCCCGATCGAGGGTGCTGCGTTCGGCGCACTGCTGGACGCAAGGACGTTCGAGGAGTTTCGCGAGGCTGCTGAAAGAACCTATCTGCTCCACAAGCTTCGCGAGTTCAACTGGAACGTTTCTGAGACGGCGCGAGCCGTGGACATGCCCCGCTCCAACCTGTACAAGAAGATCGAGCGCTACGGACTGGAGCGCGAAACATGAGCCGGAACTGGGAAGATGAGCTGAAGAAGATCGACCGCCAGCTCGAAGGCATCTCCGACGAGGCGCTGCTCCCCGCTCGCAATGCTCCGACACCGGGCGCAAAGGCACAGGCGATCGAGAAGCAGGCGACCACCAGTACCCTCGGCGTGATGTTACGCCTGCTGCTCGCGGTTGGGCTGGGTATAGGTATCGCTTTCTGGCCTTACGGCACCCGTTGCGGCCTCCCCCTCATTGGTTATCTCGCTTCGACCGCGGTTGTGGCCGCTGCAGGCGTCTGGACCGCCCGCTGGACGTGGAGGCACAGGAGTGGACGAGGTCATATCCTGTCGCTGCTCCTGATTGCGTGGGGAGCCGTACTGGCCGCGCGCGAGGTACTCCCCAGGGTCGGCTACGCTACGCCCACGCCCGAGCGTCCAGCGGTCTGGCTCTGCGAGTAGGAATGCGCGCGCAAATCGCGCGCGCGACGCAGTAGACTTCCGTCCATTGAGGAGTCGATCGCGGTGTCGTGTCCCTCGCTTCCTCGTCCTCATCGTCATCTCAATCTTCTGAATCGATGCCATTCAGCAACTTCATCGCCGGCCGGTGGACCGAGCCGTCGACCGGTGAGCACTTCGAGAACATCAATCCCGCGGACACGACGGATGTCATTGGGCTGTTCCCGAGGTCGGGTCCAACCGATGTAGCGCGCGCGGTGGAATCGGCGCAGCGCGGCTTTGAAGGCTGGAAGCGCACTCCGGCCCCTCTCCGTGGCGACGTTCTGCGCCGAATCGGCGACCTGCTGGCGGCGCGCAAGGAGGAGATGGCGGGCCTCATGACGCGTGAAATGGGCAAGCCACTCGCGGAGACAAGAGGTGACGTGCAGGAGGGCATAGATACCGCCTACTACGCCGCGGTGGAAGGGAGGAGGCTGTTCGGCCACACGGTGCCCAGTGAGTTGCGTAACAAGTGGGCGATGAGCTTCAGGCGGCCGATCGGTGTGGCGGGCATCATCACACCGTTCAACTTCCCGCTGGCGATACCGACGTGGAAGATGTTTCCGGCTCTGGTCTGCGGGAACGCCTGCGTCTTCAAGCCGGCCGAAGATGTACCACATACGGGTCACGTGCTGGTCGAGATCATGCTGGAGGCCGGGTTGCCTCCGGAGGTGATCCAGCTGGTCCACGGCTTTGGCGAGGTTGTCGGAAAGGCGATCGTTGAACATCCGGACGTGCCGTTGATCTCGTTCACGGGGTCCACTGAAACGGGGCGTATCGTGGGGGAGACCTGCGGGCGCCTGCACAAGAGGCTTTCGCTCGAGATGGGTGGAAAAAACGCACAGATCGTGCTCGATGACGCCGACCTCGATCTCGCCCTCGAAGGTGTTCTGTGGGGGGCGTTCGGAACAACCGGGCAGCGCTGCACGGCGACGAGCCGGCTGATACTGCAGTCCGGGATACACAACGACTTTGTGGACAGGCTGGCACAGCGGACCTCGGGTCTGGTCCTCGGTGATGGCCGACAACCGGGAACCGAGGTTGGTCCGCTTATTCACGAGGACTCCCGACTCAAGGTGGAGCGTTATGTGGAGATCGGGCGGGGAGCAGGCGCGCGTCTGGTCATCGGCGGCGAGCGCGCGACGGGTGGAACGCTGGATCACGGGCACTTCTTTCAACCCACGATCTTCGCGGATGTGAAGCCGGGGACGCGGCTCGAACAGGAAGAGATCTTCGGTCCCCTGCTGTCGGTCATCAGGGTGAACGATGCCGACGAGGCGTTCAGGGTCAACAACGGGGTTCGTTACGGGCTGTCGTCGTCTCTCTACACGAGAAATGTGGAGATCGCCTTCAGGGCACTGTCGGAGCTGGACAACGGCATCACCTATGTGAACGCCCCCACGATCGGAGCGGAGGCGCATTTGCCGTTCGGGGGCGTCAAGCAGACCGGCAACGGCCACAGGGAAGGTGGGTGGGAGGTTTATGACTTCTACAGCGAGACCAAGGTCGGCTATGTCGATTACTCCGGGGCGTTGCAGCGGGCGCAGATTGATACGTACGACGGAAGAGAGCGGGCCGAGGGGGAACTGGATAAGCGCAATGCAAATGAACGGGACCCATGAGAAGCCGCCGGCCAGTCCGGCCAGGCCCCCTACCACACGCCAGCGCCCCTCCGTTTAAATTTGCCGAAGCATGCAGTTGTCCCCTACCGACCGCACCAGGCTGGCTGCGCGGGTTCAGGCCCTGCTCGCGCCGGAGCGGGTGAGCAGGCGCGAGCTGGAGGCCGCAATCGATCGGGTGGCCTCCCGCGTAGAGACGCCTAACGTCGAGGCGGCTGTCAGCACGCATGTTGTCGTCCTGCGTGCAGACAGTATGCCCGACCTCGCTTCACGACTGCGGGCGGCGTTGCCCCTGAACCTGCGCGCCGCGACGCTCGGCACCGCGACCGAAGGGCGCCATTCGGTCGTTTGCTGTGAGGTGCCGCTGACCTCGGTAGAAGACGTCAGGACAGCAGCGCTCAAGATCGGCGCTCACTGCTGGGTGACGTCGTGACCGCAGAGGAGCGAACGCCGCCGTCCAGCGACGCAGCCACGTCGCTGACACAGACGGGGGAAACGAGGATCTCAGCCGAACACAAGGCCGAAGCACTGGGTCGCGTCAATCGGGAAAGACCCAGGATCGTGTCCTGGGCGTGGGAGTGGGCCCGGTCGCTCGCGGCTGCGCTGCTTCTCTTCTTCGTAATGCACATCTTCGTTGTAGAAGCGTTCAAGATTCCGAGCGGAAGCATGGAGGAAACGCTCCTCGTTGGTGACTTCCTTCTGGTAAACAAAGCCGTCTACGGCGCACCGCTGCCGTTCGGTCCGGGACGCTCGCCGGCTGTGCGAGCCCCGCTCCGCGGCGATGTCGTGGTCTTTCGCTGGCCGCCAGATCCGGAAAAGAACTTCGTCAAGCGACTCCTGGGGCTTCCCGGTGACACCCTCTCCATGATTCACGGGACGCTGGTGCGAAACGGCGTCCGAATCAGCGAGGGTTACGTCCAACGCACCGAGCCTGGCATCGATCCAGCAGGAGAAGATTTCCGCTGGCAACGTGGACATCTTGTCCCGACGGCGGAAGCGTCCTCGTCTTACCATCCATCGCGCAATAACTGGGGTCCGATCGTGGTCCCCGATCACCACTTCTTCGTACTCGGAGACAACCGCGACAATTCCCTCGACAGCAGGTACTGGGGGTTCGTTCCGGATTCGTTGCTTCGCGGGACTCCACTCGTGGTCTACTACAGCTACCAACCGGACTCCGCATCGCGACTGGACTGGCTGACGCGAATAAGGTGGTCCCGACTCGGCGAGCGAATCCACTAGTATTCAGGCGTGACAGACCCCTCCCCGATTCTCCCCTTCCCGCAAGCACTTCCGCTGCCGGCCACGCCGACCCCGGCCGAGGCCGCCCCGGAGCGGCGCAGGAATGGCGCGGGAAGCTCCCGCCCGCGGCGCTCGGCTTTTGATGAGGGTTCGCTGGATCAGTATCTGAGAGACATCTCCATCTACCCGCTTATCACCAGGGAGGAGGAGGTTGTGCTCGCGGGACGGATAAGGGCCGGGGATCAGGAAGCGCTCGACAAGCTCGTGCGATCAAACCTGCGGTTTGTCGTTTCAGTGGCAAAGAAGTATCAGAACCAGGGTGTTTCGCTTTCGGACCTCATAAACGAGGGGAACCTCGGTCTCATCAGGGCCGCACACAAGTTCGATGAGACTAAAGGAATAAAGTTCATCTCGTACGCGGTTTGGTGGATCCGGCAGGCGATTCTTCAGGCGCTGGCCGAGCAGTCGAGGATCGTCCGCGTTCCGCTCAACCGCGCGGGGACGTTGCACCGGATCGGGAAAAGGGCGAGTGCGCTGCTTCAGGAGCTGGGTCGCGAGGCCACGCACGCCGAGATCGCCGACGGCATGGACATCAGCGTCGAGGAAGTGGCAAAGACGATGTCCATTTCCCAGGCGCACCTCTCCCTGGACGCTCCACTTACGCCCGGTGAGGACAACAAGCTCCTCGACTACCTCCCCGACAACCTGAATCCGACGCCGGACGAACAGACGTTCGAGAAGGCGCTGACGGAGTCGATCGAGGAGGCGCTTCGCAGTCTCAAGGAGAGGGAAGCGCGGATTCTGCGCCTCTACTTCGGGCTGGACGGAGAAGAGCCGATGACCCTGGAACAGATCGGGTCACTCCTCGGCATCACGCGTGAACGTGTGAGGCAGATCAAGGAAAAGGCGTTGTCGAGGCTCCGCCACGTCAGTCGCGCGCGGGCCCTCGAATCGTACCTGGGGTGACCGGGCCCGCATGGATGCGGGAACCTGACGACGAGTCTGGACTTTCCTTCCCCCGAGGCGCCGAGGCGCTCGAACTGATCGTGAGGGTACGTGCCCTGCGGTGCCCGAACGGCGGGACTTCCCCGTTTCGAAACTGGTGTGGCTGGCATTCGACCTCATGTTCCAACCTCCGGCGTGACTTCCCGTTGCACCGGGGATCGAGTCCGGGGCCGGAAGCTCGGGATCATGTTTCGGCGCGACGGCGATGGCCGTTATCACGCCCGAAATATCCACGTCACTTAGATTCACGGTTCGCAGACAAGCCCAATGCCAGACAACCACTCGTTCGACGTCACTACCGGAGTGGACCTCCAGGAGGTCGATAACGCCGTCAACCAGGCGCAAAAGGAGGTTGCCCAGCGCTACGACTTCAAGGCCTCCAAAGCGTCGATCGATTTCAATCGAAACGAAGGCAGGATACGACTCGTCGCCGACGACGACTTCAGGATGCGTGCACTGTTCGACGTTCTCCAGGGCCGGCTGATCAAGCGCGGAGTGCCGGTGAAGAACCTCGATATTGGTGAGATCGTGCCGGGCGGGGGCGATATCGTGCGCCGCGAAATCGGGCTCAAGATGGCGCTCGACGCTGACACGGCCCGCCGGGTCGCGGCAGCGATCAGGGAGGCCCGGCTCCGCAAGGTGCAGGCAGCCATCCAGGGGGATCAGGTGCGCGTCAGCTCACCGTCCCGCGACGACCTTCAGGAAGCGATGGCGCTGCTGCGCCGTGGTGATTTCGGCGTGGAACTCAAGTTCGGGAATTATCGTTAGGCGTGGTGATCGCTCCTCCCACCAGGATCGTGATCGGGGCCGGCGCCCACGACGCGATGGCGACATGGATCGGCGCGCGCAGGCCGTTGCTGGAGATGCGCGGAGCTCGGCCCTCTGAGGTAACGACTGCGATGCTCGAATGGGGCGAGGCGTACGTTGGCTTTCTGCGCCCGGCTACCCCAACCATGGGATCGATCCGCTGGGTTCACTGTACCGGAGCCGGCGTCGATTCGTGGCTCTTTCCCGTCGAGCTCGACCGCCGAATCCTCCTCACGCGGACCTCGGAATCGTTCGGACCGATGATCGCCGAGTGGGTGATGGCAAGGATACTTGGAGCTTCCCAGCGGCTCATCGAGCTCGCCGCGGCCCAGGCCGGGCGCCGCTGGTCACCGCTGGAGATCAGGCGCATCGCTGGCACGCGCGCATTGGTGGTTGGGATGGGCGACGTCGGGCGTGCCGTCACTCACCGGCTGCAAACGTTTGATGTATCGGTGACGGCGGTGGCAAGGACAGCGCGCACCGACTCGCCGCTGGTTGGCGTCGTGCATCCGGTGAGCGACCTCCCGGAGCTGGTGTCCGATGCGCAGTGGATCATTGTGACGCTGCCCCTGACCGCGTCGACCCGGGGGCTGATATCGAGAGCAGTGCTGGAGCGCTGCCGCGGCGCTTTTCTCGTCAACACCGGCCGCGGCGCGGTGATCGACGAAGGCGCCCTTCCCGAGGCTCTCCATTCGGGGTGGCTGGCTGGTGCAGCTCTCGACGTCTTTCAGGTGGAACCGCTGCCGGCCGGATCGCCGCTCTGGGCGGACAGGAGGGTTATGATTTCACCACACATCTCGGGACTGACTACCGTTGAGGGAGCAGGGACGGGATTTCTCGAATGCCTCGATGCCCTTGAACGGGGCGTGCTGCCACGCTGGGCCGTCGACCGGAATCGGGAGTACTGACGTCATGCCGGTCGTGATCTCCGCGTGGAGTTTCGCAGGCGCCCCGGCCCGGCTGAGGGCCGCATGAGGTTTCACGTTGTGACGCTCGGTTGCGACAAGAACACCGTTGACAGCGAGCGCTATAGTGCGGAGCTGGTCGCGCACGGTGCAACGATGGTCGGTGAGCCGGCGACGGCGGATCTCATCGTCATCAACACCTGCGGTTTCATCGATGCTGCGAAGAAGGAGTCGATCGACGCGATCATCGGCGCCGCTGCCCTCAAGGACATCGGACAAGTCCGTTGTGTTGCGGCTGTAGGCTGTCTGGTCGAACGACACAAGGCCGAGCTGGGAGAATCGATCCCCGAAGTGGACTTTTTTCTCGGTGCGTCGGAAACAGACCGGCTTGTGGGCGAGGTCATCGCACGGGGACTTCTCGAAGCTGGCCCGCTGGTCTCGCATCCCGGAACCCGGCTCTACGACGGCAGCACACCTCACGTGCGGTATCTCAAGATCTCGGAGGGATGTGATCACGGATGTGCGTTCTGCGCGATCCCGCTGATGCGGGGCCGGCACCGCTCCTTTGACCCGGATGAAGTCATTCGTGAGGCGCAGCTGCTCGATGCGCAGGGAGCGCGCGAGATCAACCTCGTGGCGCAGGATCTCGCACACTACGGTCGCGACCGCCGGGACGGCAGCCGGCTGGCTGATCTGCTCCGCCGGTTGGTGGCTGAAACTTCGGTCCCGTGGTACCGGCTGCTCTACATTTATAGTGCAGGCCTGACCGACGAAGTGGTTGACCTGATCGCCGCCGGGGATCGAATCGTGCCCTACCTCGACATTCCGATGCAGCACGGCGTCGACAGCGTGCTGGCGCGGATGCGGAGGCCGGAGCGGCGCTCACGCCAACTGGCGAGGATCGCCGCCCTCCGTGATCGAATCCCCGGGCTCGCGATTCGCAGCACGGTCATCGTCGGGTTTCCGGGCGAAACGGTGGAGGAGTTCGACGGACTGCTCTCGTTCCTGGAGGAGGCGCAACTCGATCGGCTGGGCGTGTTTGGCTACTCACCGCAGGAGGGCACGCGCGCGGCGGCCATGGAAGACGACGTCCCCGATGAAGTGAAACGGGAGCGTGTAGAGCTGGCGCTGGAGCTCCAGCGCCTCATAACCGAGGAGCGCTACGAGAGGCTGACAGGCAGGATCGAGCGCGTCATGATCGACCGGATCAGCGAAAGCGGGCGAGCCGAAGGCCGGACAACCGGACAGGCCGATGACATCGACGGGATCACACTGGTCGATTCGTTGCACGAACCCGGAACGATCATCGAGGCCAGGATCGAGGAAGTCGTGAATGGACATGACTTCGTCGCCGTCGAGGCCGGGGTGCTGAACGCCGCACCGGTTCGGGGTTCAGCCGGGCACCGCCGGATTCTTCCGATCGCACCGGCAAGCATGGGGTCGTTTGGGGTGCGCCGTTGAGAGCGCGCCATCTCGGGGGCCTGCTCCTGGCAGGGACCGTTCATGACGGCGGCCCGCGCCAGTTGCCAGTCATCAGGGCGCCGCGGGAGATCCGGGTCGTACTTGCCGCCCCGGAGTCAGTAACCTCCATATCGACAGGGCAGCTTCCCTGGCGTCTCGTGGACGCCTGGGGACGGACGCATGCAGCGGGTGCTACCGGGTCTCCGGATGGGTGGAAACTGGAACGGCGTGAAAACCGGCTGCGCGTGGTTGCTCAGGGAGGAGTGGCGGGAGCATGGAGCGATGAGCCGTTTGCGATCGTCCCAACCAGCGCCGGTGATCCCGTAACCTGGAACGGGCGGCGTTATCGCGGAGAGCTGCGACTGGTAGCGGCTGACACAGCCATACTGGTTGTCAACGTCCTTGCACTCGAGGAGTACCTGCGAGGGGTCGTTCCGGTGGAAATCGGTGTCAGGGGCGGCGCCGAAGGTGCAGCAGTCGAGGCGCAGGCGATCGCTGCGCGTTCGTACGCAGTGGTTCGGGCCCTCGAAAACGTTACACGCTCCTACGATATAGTTGCAGGTACTTCCGACCAGGTCTATGGTGGCATCGACGTCGAGCACCCGCTGGCTGACGTTGGCATACGGGCCAGCGCCGGCGCAGTGCTGACCTGGCGTGGCCGAGTGGTCCGCGCGCCCTACAGTTCGACATGCGGGGGCACGACCGCGGCGCCAGGCGACATCTGGTCGGGCAGACCTGGTGCGGTGGGCGAGGCCTACCTGCGCCGCGTCAGCGATATCGACGAAAACGGCCAGCCATGGTGCTCCGCCTCACCCCGCTTTGTCTGGGAACGGGCGTTTACCCGGGAAGCGATGGCTGCGGTGGTGGGCCGCCACACAGGAAGAAACATCAGCTCGCTGCGCGGGCTGAGCGCCGAATCGACGACTGCATCAGGGCGCGTCTCGGTTCTCACCGTGGAAACCGAGGGTGAGCCTGTCAAACTGAGGGGCAACGACATTCGTTTTGCGCTTCGGGACCGCGACGGCGCAATCCTCAATTCGACTTCGTTTACGATCGCTCGACCGTCTGCCGGTGTGATCGTCCTGCGCGGCCGCGGGAACGGGCACGGAGTTGGGATGTGCCAGTGGGGAGCGATCGGTCGAGCCCGAGCCGGCCAGGACGCCCGTCAGATCCTCGCCGCGTATTATCCCGGTACTGTTCCCGGACGGCTCCAATGAAACACCTGGCGAGCGCGATTCTGTTCGGCACACTCACTCTCCAGCCCGTGTCGCTGAGGGGGCAGGCACCGGCACCGCAGGAACCGGGAAGCGAACTGGAAGTCTACGTGATGACGATGGGGCGAGGTGACCCCGTCTGGGCCAAGTTCGGGCACAACGCGCTCGGAATCCGGGACCGGAGCCGTGGCACCGACGTTGTCTACAACTGGGGAACATTCTCTTTCAGCGAATCCGACTTCCTGCCGCGCTTTCTCAGGGGGCACATGCGTTACTGGGTCGAACGGGACGACGCAGCGCAGACAGTCGGCGCCTACCAGCAGCTCAATCGATCGGTCTGGATTCAGGAGCTCAACCTCACCGCTGGCCAGAGACTCGAAATACGGAATGCCGTCGATTTGAATGTGCTCCCCGAGAACCGCTACTACCGGTACGACTACTTCGGCGACAACTGCTCGACCCGCGTCAGGGACGTACTTGACCGGTTGTTGCGCGGCCAGCTCGGACGTCAGTTTGGCGAACCCGGAAGCGGACGCTCGTTCCGTGACGAGGCTCGAAGACTCACGTCCGATGCCCCACTCCTCTATACGGGAATCGACATCGGGCTGGGCTCACCTGCAGACAGGGAGATGACGCGCTGGGAGCACATGTTCCTCCCTGCCGTCCTTCAGGAGGGGCTGCGTGAGGTGACGATCGAAAGTGGCGACGGTACGTCAATGCCACTCGTCACTGCCGAGCGCGAGTTGTTCAGAGCGCAACGGCCCCCTGATCCCGGCCCCGGCTCGACTTTTACGCTGCGGTACCTTCTCGCCGGGGGTGTTCTCGCGCTCCTCGTAACACTCGGCGCCGCGAGACGCTGGGCCAGGTGGACCGCCGTCGCGTGGTGTCTCGTGGTTGGAGTGGTGGGTTTGCTCCTGATGGCGTTGTGGACGGCCACTTCTCACGTGTGGGCCTATCGCAATGTGAATCTGCTGTTCTTCAATCCACTCTGGCTCATGCTGGTGCCATCCATCGTTCGTGCGGCCGTGCCGAGCATGTTCGTGAGACGACTGGCGACCGCACTCAAAGCGCTCTCGATAGTTGGGCTTTCGTTCGCCGTCGTTGGTTGGCTGTCGGGGTCGATGCCGCAGGATGTCGCTCAGACTGCAGCTCTCGCAGTGCTTCCGAACATGGCAGTGCTTTCGTTGCTGCTCTTGCGTCGTGCGGAGCCCGCGCTCCCCAGGAACGTGGGCGGCGCCTGAGCAGATGATCCGCTACACGGCCGGGATCGACGTCGGAGGCACCTTTACCGATCTGGTTGCCGTCGACCTGGATAGCGGCACACCCGTCGCTCACAAGGTGCTGAGCACACCCGATGACCAGAGCCAGGGTGTGGTCGCGGTGCTGGCACCGGTTCTCAATGGTTCCGCTTCCATGGAGCGTGTCGTTCACGGCACAACCATTGTCACCAACATGCTGCTCGAGCGACGGGGCGCGCGCGTCGTACTCTGTGCCACGGCAGGGGCTACGGATCTCCTCGAGTTGCGAAGGCAGGAAAGAGCGGCACTCTACGATCTCAGCCGCCACCATCCGCCACCCCTTGTACCGCCAGAACGCGTCGTCCCCGTTCCCGAGCGCGTGACGGTCGGGGACCGGGTCGACGGCAAGGCTCTCACCGATGGTGCGGCGGACGAGGTTGCGGCGCAGGTGGCTGAAATTAATCCAGAGACGGTGTGCATCTCGTTGCTTCATTCGTACGCTGATGCGACGCACGAACGGCTCCTGGCCGCTGCCATACGTGAGGCCCTCCCCGGCAGGGACGTGATACTGTCCAGTGAAGTCCTGCCGGAGATCAGGGAATACGAGCGAACGTCGACCGCGGTCTGCGAAGCGTACGCCAGGCCCGGGGCGGGGCGGTACCTCCAGCGTCTTGCTGCCCGATTCCGGGAACTGGGGGCGCCAGAGCCTGGCGTCGTCTGCTCCAACGGCGGAATGCGCTCCGCGATTGAAGCGTCACGGGAGGCTTCTTCGCTTGCGCTCTCGGGTCCCGCCGGAGGTGTCGCCGGCGCGGCTCTCGTGATGCGATCGGCGGGGTTCCGCAATGGACTGTCGATAGACATCGGTGGGACCAGCGCCGACGTTGGACTGATCATTGACGGTGAGCCGCTCGTGGAAGCCGGCGGCACCATAGCCGGCGTACCGATCGCGCTCCCCCGCGTGCTAGTCGAAACTGTTTCGGCGGGAGGTGGTTCTGTTGGCTGGATCGACGAAGGCGGTGCACTGCGCGCTGGTCCTCGCAGCGCTGGGGCAGTACCCGGGCCCGCCTGTTACGCCCGCGGCGGCATCGAGGCGACGGTTACAGATGCGCACGTTGTGGCGGGAAACATCAAAGCCACGAGACTTGGAGGCGAGGTTACGCTTGACCGTGCCCTGGCGAGCGGCGTCATCGAAGACCTCGCCAGTCGGTTGGGTAACGGGACCGACGCCATGAGCTGTGCGCGCGCGCTCATTGCGAGCGCCGATTCGACCATGGCACGGGCGTTGAGACGCATCAGCGTGGAGCGTGGCATCGACCCGCGCGACTGCGTTCTCGTTGCATTCGGAGGTGGCGGGCCATTGCATGCTTGCGGGCTCGCCGAGACGCTGGGCATGCGGCGAATTCTCGTCCCCCCGTTCGCCGGCGTACTCAGCGCCCTCGGCCTCGCCGTGGCGCCCGAAAAGCGGACGGGAATGGCATCAGCAGTTCATCTGCTCTCCGAGTCGACGATCGGGCTTGTGCGAACTGCAGCTGGCCATGCGCTCGAGGCCGCGGGAGGTTCCGGCAAACCTGAGTGGATCGTGCGGCTCCGGTATGCTGGCCAGGGGCACGAGCTGGAGATCCGCTACCAGCCTGAAGAAACTGGCGCCAACCTCGCCGGAAGGTTCAGCGCGTCGCACCAGGCGCGCTACGGCTTTACGCTCGACGCGCCGGTTGAGAGCGTCAGCGTGCGCTGCACGCGGTCGTTGGAGGCGCCGGCCCTTCACCTCTCGCGGGCCGGGCTCACGCAGTGGTCGCCAGCCGGTTTGTGCGACGATGGCGGGGCATTCGACGCCACAGTATCGGGGCGGGCGGTTCTGGCACTGACTGACGCAACGATGGTCATAGCTGATGGGTGGACGGCGCGCGCCCTACCCACCGGCGGCTGGCTGCTGGAGTCGTGACAATGAGTTTTGATCCGCTTTCACTCACCGTCTTCGCCAACGCGGTCAGCATGATCGCCGAGGAGATGGGCACGGTGCTCGAGCGTGGATCGTTATCGCCGAACATCCGCGAGAGACGAGACGCGTCGGCCGCGCTCTTCGACGGGACCGGCCGGATGATAGCGCAGGCGGCGCACATCCCCGTGCACCTCGGGGCGATGCCGGAGTCGGTGAGGGCGGTGATCGAAGCAGGCCCGATCGCGGGCGACGTCTTCATCCTCAACGATCCTTACCGTGGCGGCTCACACCTGCCCGATCTCACGCTCGTCGAGGTGATCGGAGGCGGACCAGGTGACGGAATCACAGGTTACGCGGCCGTGCGTGCGCACCATGCCGACGTCGGCGGCATGAGTCCGGGAAGCATGCCAAGAGGGGCTACAGAGTTGGTGCAGGAAGGATTGATCCTGCCTCCGACGCGCATCGCGACCAGCGATGGCTGGCGCGACGACGTGCTGGCGCTGATCCTCGCCAACGTTCGGACACCTGTCGAGCGGCTGGGCGATCTCAAGGCGCAGCGGGCGGCGTGTGGAGCCGGCGCCGTTGGCTGGCTGGAACTCCGCCGCCGACTCGGACCCCCGGGCCTTGCTCACTCCTGCGACCAGCTTCTCGACTACACGGAGAGGCGGGCCCGTGCCCGTATCGCCGAGCTCGGAGCGCTGCGGGGGACTGCCGTCGATGCTCTGGAGGGAGATGGGGTCAGCGATGACGATGTCGTGGTGCGGGCGTCGATCGCCGTCGAAGATGGTCGCCTGGTCATCGACTTTGCCGGCACCTCACCTGTAGTCCGGGGCAACGTCAATTGCCCCTTCCAGGTAACGCGGGCGGCGGCCGTGTTCGTGCTGAGGACGCTGCTGGCCGACGACGTCCCCACGAACGACGGAATCGCTCGGGCGCTCAGGCTGATCATTCCCAGGCCCTGCGCCATCGCCGCTGCATGGCCGGCCGCCGTGGCGGCGGGTAACGTGGAGATGTCACAACGCATCACCGACACCCTCTTCGCCGCACTCGCCGACGCCGGGGTCGACGTTCCCGCGCAGGGCCAGGGAACGATGAACAACATCACCTTCGGGGGCGCCGGATGGACGTTCTACGAGACTCTGGGCGGTGGACAGGGGGCGAGCTCGCGTGGAGCGGGGCCGTCTGCCGTACATGTCGGCATGAGCAATACGCGCAACACGCCGATCGAATCGCTCGAGCGAGCGTATCCTCTCAGGATCGACGCGTATTCGATCAGGCGTGGCTCGGGCGGTCGTGGGCGTTACCCGGGTGGTGACGGTGTGATTCGCAGCTACCGCGTGCTCGAGCCGTGTACGGTGACCCTCGTGACCGAACGGAGACGTCATGCACCTCGTGGCGTCAAAGGAGCGGGTGACGGGAGACCGGGGCGGAACTTCCTCAATGGCGAGCCCCTACCTGCCAAATGCAGGGTGGAACTGGCACCTGGAGACGTGGTGACGGTTGAGACGCCGGGGGGAGGCGGTTGGGGGAACGGTGGATGACGGACAGCCGATCAGCGGGATGAACGGAATGGGCGAGAGGAACAGGATGTGCTCGTCCCGACCGCCATCCGACCTAAAGCGTCAACGTCAAGCCCTCGGCCGCGCCAATCACCCTCACCGCGCCATTCCGCTCGTTGACCATTCGCCGGCTCAGCTGAAGTTGAGATTCGAGGGCATCGTCCGTCCGGTCAGGGTCATGATGGAAGGCTACCAGCATCTCGACCTCCGCAGCAATCGCAAAGTCAACGGCGTCACGATAGGACGAGTGCCCCCAGCCCCGGTGATCCATGTATTCGGCGCCGGTATACATCGCGTCGTGAATGAGAATCGTGGCCCCGCGAGCGAATTCGACCAGCTCATCTCTGGTTGACGCCGAGTCGGCCAGATCTCCATCGCGGTCAAGCTCGTTATCGGGGATGAAAACGATGGACTTGCCTTCCTGATCAGGGTCGGGCCTGATCCTGAAGCCAAGGGCACCACCCGGATGACGGACGTTCAACGCGTCGACGGTGTAGCCCCGTCCTCGATGGCGGTGGGTGCTGAACTGGCCGAACTCCATGCGTGCCCGCAGCTCATCGAAACCGACCGGAAAAACCACGGGACTCATCTGCTGCCGAAGCACCACTTCGAGGCTGCGCTCGAGTGACGGCGATCCGAACAGGGTGAAGTGATTCCCGGCCTGGAACGCGGGAGTAAAAAACGGGAGGCCCTGGATGTGATCCCAGTGGGCGTGGCTGAAAAAGAGGTCGCCCCTGATCGGAGCGCCGTTCTGTTGGCGGGTGAGAGAACGTCCTAACGCACGAATGCCGGTGCCAGCGTCGAAGACCACCAGATCATCGGCGTCGGTACGGACTTCGAGGCAGGTCGTATTGCCGCCGAAGCGGGCACTGTCGGGGCCTGGCGAGGGGCACGAGCCGCGTGTCCCCCAGAATCGGACTCGCATCTCCTGTTAAACCCCCTTTCTCGCACTCTGCTCTCGCGAGCGGCGCGGTCAGATCCGCGCCTGAGCCAGCTGGCGGAGCCCCTCGCGATTGGCGAGTGAAATGCGCCGTCGTTCGACCCGAATCAGACCCTGGATCGTGAAATCGCGAATGGTCCGCGAGACCGTTTCCCGGCTGGCACCGATCATGTGAGCGATCGTCTGATGCGTGAGCGGCTTTTCGATCGACTCACCACCGGCCTCGTCCGCGAAATCGAGCAGGAGCCGGGCGATCCGGCCGGGCACGTCGAGCAGCGCGAGGCCGTGGATCTTGGCGTCGGCTCGGCGCAGGCGGCGCGCCAGTTCGCTGAGGAGGGACCACGCAACCGCCGGGTTGGACTCGACACGGCGGCGAAAATCGTCGCGGCGTAATACGAGGAGATTGGTTTCCTCCATGGCGATTACGTGCGCCGAGCGAGGCTGATCGTCGATGAGTGACAGCTCGCCGAAATGTTCTCCAACTCCCATCACGCCGAGGATGACTTCGCGACCATCTTCACCGATGAGGACGACCTTGACTCGACCGTCGCGTACGATGAAAAGGGAATCACCCGGGTCGTCCTCGAAAACGATAACGCTGCCTTTGGGATAGTTCTTTTCCCGCGTCATCTCCCCGAAGCGATTGAGTTCGCTGTCGTCGAGCTTGCTGAAGAGGGGGATGGACCTGAGAAAGGCGGCGTTATCCATGCGAATGGGACGCTCGAGCATGAATGTAGACATTAATCCGGAATTGTTGGGGCGGCTTCTGGACGGCATTGTGCCCGCTGAGTGACAGGACGCACGTCCGGGGCGGCGAGTAACTGCACAGCCGCTGACTCAAGGGCCGCGAGCGGTGTGCGTTATTGCGCGCTGTCTCTGCGGGGGTGGCGCGCAAGTATAGCCAGCCTGAGCACCAAGGCGCTGTGCCGTGGGTCACAGTCTGCGGGAGGAAGCGGGAGCGAGAGGGGCGAGGAGGATGATGAGGATGATGAGGATGAGGAGGATGGGGAGGATGAGGAGGACGAGGAGGATGAGGAGGATGAGGAGGACGAGGAGGATGAGAAGGATGAGGAGGACGAGGAGGATGAGGAGGATGAGGAGGACGAGGAGGACGAGGAGGGTGAGGAGGATGAGGAGGATGAGGAGGATGAGGAGGACGAGGAGGACGAGGAGGACGAGGAGGATGATGAGGATGATGAGGATGAGGAGGAGGAAGAGGATGAGAAGGATGAGGAGGACGAGGAGGACGAGGAGGGTGAGGAGGATGAGGAGGATGAGGAGGATGGTGAGGATGAGGAGGACACGAGGAGGATGAGGAGGATGAAGAGGAGCGAAAGAGCAAGCAGAGCAAGACGGCACCGGCCGCGCCGTCCTCTTCGTCCTCTTCGTCCTCTTCGCCCTCTTCGCCCTCTTCGCCCTCTTCGCCCTCTTCGCCCTCTTCGTCCCGTTCGCCCTCGGTTTCCGCCTGTCCGTGCTCCTTCGGTTCCTGATCCCCTCGCCTCTTCCCTAACTCCATACCCCACTTGAACTTCACGCACAGAGCCCAGTATCTTTCTCAGCTATCCAAAGTCCAGTCCGAGGCAGAAGTGAAAGCTGACATCCATCCCGAGTATGCCACCGCGCAGGTACACTGCGCCTGCGGCAACTCCTGGCAGACACGCTCAACAGTTGCGGAGTTGCATCTCGACATCTGCTCCAACTGCCACCCCTTCTACACAGGCAAGCAGAAGCTCGTGGATACGGCGGGTCGCGTTGAGCGCTTCCGCCAGAAGTTCGGCCGCAAGACAGCAACGCCCTGAGCCTCCGCGACCGGCTTGCTGATGCGGTGAGCCGCGCGGCCCGCGTCGAAGAAGAGCTGGCCGACCCGGCCGTCGCGCGGGACACCCGACGCCTGGCCGCGTTAGGCAGGGAGCACCAGCGTCTTGCCCCTGTTGTCGCACTGGCCAGCCGTCTCGAGAAGCACGAAGTCGAATTGGCGCAGTCGCGAGAGCTGGTCACCTCGGATGACGTCGAGCTGGTCTCCGAGGCGAAAGCCGAAGTCGGCCGCCTCGAGAGCTCCATCGATCAGCTGCTTGTTGAAGTCCGTCCGCTGCTGGTCCCGCACGATCCACTCGACGATCGGCCGGCTATCGTCGAGATCAGGGCAGGTACTGGAGGAGATGAGGCGGCACTGTTTGCAGCTGACCTGTACCGCATGTACACACGCTTCATCGAGCGTCGCGGCGGCTGGCGCACAGAGGTGCTTTCTCATTCAGACGGCACCCTCGGCGGCATCAGGGAAGTGATTTTCAAGGTTGTCGGTGAAGGCGCGTTCGGCGAAGTTCGGTTCGAATCCGGTGTTCACCGCGTACAGCGAGTGCCCGTGACGGAGGCGTCGGGTCGGATACACACTTCTGCCGCCACTGTGGCTGTGCTGCCGGAGGCCGAGGAGATCGACATCGACATCCAGGAAAAGGACCTGCGGATCGACGTCTATCGTGCCAGCGGTCCCGGTGGGCAGGGTGTCAATACCACCGACTCGGCGGTTCGCATCACGCATATTCCGACCGGGATCGTCGTGTCTCAACAGGATCAGCGTTCGCAGATCCAGAACAAGGCGCGGGCGATGGACGTATTGAGGGCGAGATTGCTCGACCGTCGCATCGCCGAGCAGCAGGCGGAGCGCTCGAGGATGCGTCGTTCGCAGGTGTCTACGGGTGACCGGTCGGCGAAAATCAGGACTTACAACTATCCGCAGAGCAGGGTGACCGATCATCGCATCAACTTCACGCTGCACGACCTTCCGTCTGTCCTCGATGGTGGGATCGGCCCCTTGATCGAGGCTTTGCGACTGGCGGACATCGAGGAAAGGTTGAGCGGCGATCCAGTGGGGCCGCAGTGAGCTCAGCGACTCACTCGTTAGGCGGGCTTGTCCGCGAAACGGCGGGATTGCTGCAGGGCAGGGGAATAGCGGCGGCGCGGTCCGAAGCGCGTGATCTCGTGGCAGCCGTTCTCGACCGACCCCGCTTCTGGCCGACGCTGCACGGAGACGTCGTTGCCGACGCAGAGACTGCGGCTGCGGTTCGGGTGGCCGCGGCGCGGCGCGCGGCCGGTGCGCCCTTTGCGTACGCTGTGGGACGGGCCTCCTTCCGCTTTCTCACGCTGACGGTCGACGAGCGCGTGCTCATCCCCAGACCCGAGACGGAGCAGCTGGTTGGACTGGTTCTCGAGCAGGCACACCCCGGACAGACGGTGGCTGACATCGGTACCGGCAGTGGTGCGATCGCAATCGCCCTCGCCACCGAGCGGCGATTCAGCAGGATCGTTGCCACCGATGTGTCAAGAGACGCACTGCAGGTGGCGCGTTTCAATGCGGCCGAAAACGAGACGTCGCTCAACGCGCCGGTCGACTTCCGCTGCGGAGCCACCCTCGCTCCCCTCGGCGACGAAATGTTCGACGTCGTGGTCTCGAATCCACCCTACATAGCGCCATCAGAAGCAACCGAACTCCCTCCGTCGGTGCGGGACTGGGAGCCGGCGCAGGCCCTCATTTGTCATCGCGAAGGTCTGGCGGTAGCGGAAGAGCTGATTCTCAACGCCTCGCGGAACATCAATCCGGGAGGACTCCTGGCGCTGGAAGTCGACAGCAGGAGGGCGCGGCAGGCCGCTGAACTCGCAACCGCCAGCGGAAACTGGAGTAACGTATCAATCCGTCGTGACCTCACCGGTCGCGACCGCTTTCTCCTTGCACGCAGAGCCTGTCACCATTCCGAACGATGATTGACCAGAAAGCACGTGAACTTGGCCGACTCATCGGTCAGAGCGACGAATACCGCGCCGTCAAACGCGCCAACGAAGCGCTGTCAGAGGACGGCGAGGCGGTCGCGACACTCAAGAGGATGGATCAGTTGCGCGTCGAGGCGCAGAATCTCATCGCTCACGGGCAGGAGCCACCCCCGGAGATGGAACAGGAGCTGGACGAACTCCTGCGCAAGGTTCAGGTCACTGTGGCATACCAGAAGGCGGTGTCCACGCAGGAGAACTTCGACAAGCTCATGGTTCGCGTAAACGGATGGATCAGCGAAGGTATGAAGTCAGGAGCTGAGAGCTCCATTATCACGCTGTCATAAATGGGCCGCGGCACCCTGATAGTCCTCGAAGGTGGTGAAGGGGTCGGCAAGACGACTCAAATCGGGCGGCTCGGGCAGCGACTGACGATGTCGGGCCTTTCGTGCCTGACCGTGCGTGAGCCAGGGTCGACGCGGGCCGGGAACGAGATCAGGGAGTTCCTCCTTCGACCCGGGGTCGACCTGACTGCACGTTCGGAGGCGCTGCTCTTCATGGCGTCCCGCGCGCAACTCGTCCGCGAGCTGGTCAAACCTGCCCTGGATTCTGGCGTCATAGTGCTCGCCGACCGCTTTTTTCTTTCCACGTACGCCTACCAGGTATACGGGCGCGGTCTGGCCGCAGAGGACGTTCGTCGCATCAACGCCTTCGCTACCGGGGGGCTGAGGCCCGATCTGACCCTGCTTCTGAAGCTCAAAAGCACCGAGGGTCTGGCGCGGGTCGAGAACCGGGGCCCGTCGGATCGGATGGAGGCGGCCGACGCCGGTTTTCACGCGCGCGTGGAAGCGGCCTTTTCGCTCTTCGCCATGAGCGACTGGCAGGCAGAGCACCCGGAGTGCGGCCCGATCCGGTCGGTCGACGGGAGTGGAAGCGTCGAGGAGGTTGCGGAGCGCCTGTGGGAAGCGGCGTCCCGGGTGCTCGGGGAAACGTTTTCGGAGCGGTTGCGGTCTCAATAGAGATGACCCCGCATCGGGCACGGACGAGCGTCGCGCTGGCAGTGGTTTTGACAGCTCTGGTCAGCGGGGGCTCACTCCTCAACCGGGGGATGACCGGGGGAGGTCGTTCCGGCGGTGTAACAAACTCGCGCGAGCGTCTGTTCGACCAGGTCGTCGAACATGTGGGCAGGCGTTTCCTGGACTCGCTGCCGACGGATGAGATCTTCGAAAAGGCGCTGACGGGGATGCTCGAAGAACTGGGTGATCCTCACACAACGTATCTCGAACCTGATCGACTTCGCCGGCTTGCTGAGAGTACTTCCGGGATCTACACGGGGCTCGGTGTTCGCGTGGCGTCGCGCGACGGCTGGCCGACTGTCATCGCTCCTCTACCCGGCAGCCCTTCGGAGAGGGCTGGTCTTCTGGCCGGGGATCGGATCGTCGAGGTCGACGGGCGCCCGTCCCGGGGCTGGACCGACGAGGAGACCCGCATCGCGCTGCGTGGCCCGCCAGGGACGAGCATCATCCTTACGGTCGAGCGTCCCGGGCTCGGGCAGCGCCGCGAGGTAACAGTGATACGCGGCGAGATTTATCGGACCGCCGTGCGCCGGCTGGCCCTGCTGTCCAATCGCGTTGGCTACGTCGACGTGAAGGCGTTCTCAGATTCCACGGAGATCGAGGTCGCTCGCGCGGTCGATTCACTGTCGCGGGCCGGCATGACATCACTTGTCCTGGACCTGAGGGGTAATCCCGGAGGACTGCTCACACAGGGAGTGGCAGTGAGTGAGCTCTTCCTCGATCCCGGTAAAGTGATCGTGTCGATGAAGGGACGGACAACCGAGACAACGCGCAGTTACCGTGATTCGATCGAACAGCGTTGGCCTGGACTGCCCGTTGCGGTGCTGGTGGACAACTCCTCGGCCAGTGCCGCGGAGATCGTTGCTGGCGCACTGCAGGATAATGACCGGGCGATAGTTCTCGGCCATCCGACCTTCGGCAAGGGCAGCGCGCAGGCGGTCTTTCAGACCCCGGCGGGTGGGGGGCTCAAACTCACGACCGCGAGGTGGTACACGCCGCTGGGCAGGTCGATCGAGCGAATTGACCCGGGTGATGAGGACACCGCCGTTGGTGAACGCATCTTTACTACGCCGGCAGGGCGGCGCGTCCGCGGGGGTGGTGGAATCATCCCCGATGTGACGGCGGGAGATACGGGCCTGACGAGCGAGGAGATGCTGCTGCAGATGGCGCTTGGGGAGAGAGTTCCGGAGTTCCGCGATGCACTCACGGCTTACGCCCTTTCTCTCCGTGGCAGCGGGCGGTTTCGCGATCCATTTGCGCCTGTTACACCCGCCATGCTGAGCGAGGTGTGGCAGCTATTGCAGCGACGCGGTTTCGACTTCGAGCGTTCCATCTTCGACGGCGCGCGCAGACTCGTGTCGAGGCTGCTCGGTCGGGAACTTGCACGTTACGTCTTTGACCCTGACGCCGAGGCGAGGCGCTCGATCCGTGACGACGAGGTGATTCAGAGAGCCGCTGCGCTGGTGGGCGGCGCATCTTCGCAGGCAGGAGTTTTCGCCCGCTCTGGCTGACGGGGTGGAATCGCGGCTAAGGGCTTGAGGCCCGGCCAGTGATCTCCTTGCTGTCGACGACGCGAACGCCCCGGGGTGGGGTGAACGTGAAGGCGCCCGGCGAAACCGTGGGATTGATCTCGAACGTTGTTATGCGCACGAGGCGCGTGATTCCGCTGTTTTCCGTCGCTTGGAACTGGCGGAGGATTCCGTCGTCAGTGCCGATCCAGACCCGCGCCCGCTGGAATGCGATGTCTTTCGTCTTTGGGGTCAGGTTGATCAGCCTCGTGGGGTGTCCCGAGATCAGGGCGCTTCCCCCGTCGCTGATGGTGTAACGCGCCCTGGGGTTGGAGAAGAACGCGCCGATGAGATCGATCGAGCCTTCGAGGTCAGCGGTGAGTGGCGCACGAATCACCTGTCCCGGTGTCGACGAGGGCTGGTAGAGCCACACGAAGCGGCCGTCGGAGATTATAAGGTCGCCTTTGGGGTCGCTGAAACGAAAGGCGAACTTGTCGGGGCGGGACTGTTCGAACTGGCCCTTGCTGGCGAGAACCGATCCGGTGAGGGCGTTGGTAATGGACTGTTCGAAGACCGCGCGGGCCGTACGCACCGAAGCGTAGGTTCTTACGGCGCGATCGATGGCGACGTCGGCCGGACTGGCGGCTCCCGTCTGCGAAGCGGCGGGTGACGCCAGCGTTAGGCAGGCGAGCGCAGATAGAATGAATCGCATGCCTCTGTTACACGGATCCGGAAGCGCCGGTTCCTGCCGGGACTGCCACATGCCGCCCGATGGCGGTGGCGATTGCGCGCAGCTCATCCATCAGATCGGAAAACTGAGGGAGTGCAAGACTCTGAGCGCCATCGGAGAGAGCGCGATCGGGTTGTGGATGAACCTCGACTATTATGCCGTCAGCACCGGCCGCAACCGCAGCGCGCGCCATTGGCGTCACACGGTCACGGAGGCCGGTGCCGTGGCTGGGATCGGCGATGATCGGCAGGTGGGACAACTTCTGAACGATCGGGATCGCGTTCAGATCGAACATGTTGCGTGAGGCGCTGTCGAAGCTGCGCACACCCCTCTCGCAGAGGATCACCCGGTCATTGCCCTCGGCGAGGATGTATTCGGCGCTGAGAAGGAGGTCGCTGATCGTGGCGGCAAGACCACGTTTGAGGAGAACGGGCATCCGCATTCGCCCAACTGCGCGGAGCAGGGAATAGTTCTGCATGTTGCGGGCGCCGATCTGGATGCAGTCGGCGAATTGGGCGACCTCCTCGGCGCCGCCTTCGTCCATCGCCTCGGTTACGATAGCAAGTCCCGTTTCAGCGCGTGCCAGTGCCAGCAGCTCGAGTCCCCGGCGCCCCAGCCCCTGAAACGTGTAGGGAGAGCTGCGCGGCTTGAAAGCACCACCTCGCAAAGCAGACGCGCCGGCGGCGGCCACAGCCGAGGCAGTCGTGACTATCTGTTCCTCGGACTCGACGGAACAGGGGCCGGCGATGACCACCACACCGGAAGACCCGAAATCGACGCCGGGTGCGATCGACACCACGGTGCTTTCCGGCTTCCACTCGCGTGAGACCTGCTTGTACGGCTTCGAAACGTGGATGACATGAGCAACACCGGGCAGCGCCGAGATGCGAGAGTCATCGACCCGCCCGTCGTTGCCGACGAGGCCGATGGCCGTACGCTGCTCGCCGGGCATGGGGGCTGCCCGGTAACCCATCGCTTCGATTTCGCGGCATACAGCGTCGATTTCCCGGGCCGACGCGCCGTGTTGCATCACTACGAGCAATTCACCGTGCTCCGCTGTTGAGGTTTCGACCCTGAAAGATACGACTCCTGGCGGCCGGAAGTGTCCGTTGTACTGGCGCTCAGGGGCCCAGCACAACGCTCCAGCCGTCGCCGGCAAGGTCCACGGGACCCGGGTACAACCGCCGAACGATACCCGCTACGTCGACGACCTCGACGGGTGGGTAAAAGTGGGTCAGCGCCAGCCTCCCTGGCCGGGCAATGGCGGCCACCTGGCCGCACTCTTCGGGTGTCAGATGGATCGGCAGCGCCAGATCTGCGGGCAGGGAACACTCGAGTATCAGAAGGTCGCAGCCGGTCGCCCAGCTGGCGAAGGACTCGTCGAACCCGGTATCACCGGAGACTACAACCCGCATGCCGCTGGCGGAAACGGACCAGGCGATACTGTCCGCGGTATGGGGAACGGGATGGGTATGGACGGTGAACGGGCCGAGTTGCTGTGGCGTATGCGCTGCGAGCTCCAGAACGTCGAGGTTCAGTTCGTCTGATCGCAGGGGAATCGTGAAGACGCGGTCGAACCGGTCGAGAAAGTTCCCGGTGCCGGGCGGCCCGGCAATGACCACCGGATCGCGCCGAGGCGGTGACATGCCATAGCGCCACGCGAAGACGAGCGTGGGCAGGTCGGCGCAGTGGTCGGAGTGGAAATGGGTGAAGGCGAGGTGCCTGATCGACTGCCAGGGCAGCCCGAGTGAAGCCATTCTGGCAACAACTCCACTGCCGCAGTCGATCAGCAGGCTGCTTCCTTCCGCCTCGATCAGAACAGCGCTCTGCACCCGTGACGGATGTGGTGCCGCCGTGCCGGTTCCGACAGTGGTGACCCGCACGGGACGTCAGGCGGCTGCTTCGGGTGCCTCTCCCCTCTCCGGTTCATCCACGTGTGTCCCGCGCATGCGGACACTGACCAGGGACGACACGCCCGGCTCCTGCATCGTGACGCCGTAGACCGAGTCGGCGGCTTCCGTCGTCGTCCGCGGATTGTGGGTGATGACGATGAACTGCGTCCGCTGCTTGAACTGCGTCAGCATCCTGACAAACCGTCCTATGTTTGCGTCATCGAGCGGAGCGTCGACCTCGTCGAGGAGGCAGAAGGGGCTGGGTCTGGTGAGGAAAATCCCGAACAGGAGCGACAAGGCGACCAATGCGCGCTCGCCGCTGGAGAGGAGGTGAATGCGCTGGGTCCGCTTGCCGCGCGGTGATGCGTGGATCTCGATGTCGCAGTCGAGAGGGAGCTCGCTGTTCTCGAGCCGGAGCTCACATTCACCGCCGCCAAAGAGCGTCATGAAGATCTGCCTGAAGTTCTCGCGTACCTCGGCAAAGGTCTGGAGAAACAT
This sequence comes from Gemmatimonadota bacterium, assembly GCA_052389935.1. GTDB lineage: Bacteria > Gemmatimonadota > Gemmatimonadetes > Gemmatimonadales > Gemmatimonadaceae > JBQTHK01. The sequence continues at coordinate 26,557 of JBQTHK010000036.1, forward strand.
CTCCCTGGCGGTGACGTCGATTTCCCTGATCGCCAGGTGCAGCTTGTTACGTGCCTCGCTCAGGTCGTTGCGCTGACCAGTCAGGAAGTCGAGTCGCTTGACCTCCTCCTCGTGCTCCTCGATGGCGAGCGGGTTGACCGGTCCGAGCTTCTCGATGTCGGCTCGTGTCTGCTCAGCTTCAACGCGCAACTCATCGTCGCTCGCCTCTACCGGCTGATAGCTGGTGAGCAGGTCTTCGAGGGGTCGTCGCCATTCGGTCTCCAGCCTCTCCCGGATTGCCGTCCGGCGTCCTGATAGCTCGACGAACCGAACCTCGCTGTGGTGGAGGTCGGCCTCGGCTCGCTGCACTTCCCGGCGCGCCGAGTCCAGGGCGCGTTCAGCTGCGATGAGTGTTTCATCAGCAGCCTGCACTTCACGCTCGGCGGTCGCGAGGCGTGCCTCGGCCGCCTCAAGTTCCGCCGTCCGCTCCTCAAGCATCGCATTCCAGTCAGCGATCTGCTGGTCGAGGAGCCGGTTCGAATCCTCGAGTTCTGAAAGTTCGCGCGACAGGGAGCCGAGCCTCGACGCAGCATCGGAGAATTCGCGGTCTACACGTTCGGCCGACTCGCGAGCTACCTGCAGTCGCGCCTCTGCGCGCGCCAGCACAACCTGCGTGGTTGCCCGTTGTTCACGAATCGCTTCCACAGCCCGTTCGCCGGCAGACGTCGCATCGCGCGCATCGACGACCGCCGTTTCACGCTCCTGCACGGCAATCAGGGCGCTGGCGCCATCGGCTTCAAGATCACCAAGTCTCCGCAACAGCTCGGCTTCGCGCGCGCGCAAGCGGCTTGTGAGCGCTTCGGCGTCAGCCAGGGTTCGCGCGGCGCGCGAAAGTTCGCGCTCGGCGTCAGCGTGCCGGTCGCTGGCGGAACGCTGCGCAGTGCTGGCGCTGACAGCCATCTCGCGGGCGGTCGACTCGGACTCTTCGGCCGCGACGAATCTCGCTCGTGCGTCATCAGCACGCCTGCTGGCCGCGTCGCGCGCGTCTTCGCCCGCGAGGAGCTCAGCGCGCAGAGCGAACAGTTCCGCGCGGCGCCGGAGGGGCCCGGGTCCAGCGCCAGATCCGGGGAGCCATACCGCACCGCGCGCGTCAACGAAAGCTGCGCCGTCGCCTATGATCCGGACACGACCCAGAAGACTCCGCACCCAGCGTTCGAGCTGCGGCTGAACTTCAACCGTGCCGAGAAGATCGCCTCCACCATCGGCCCCATCGACCGCGTCGAGCGGGAGCAGGAGAAGCGGTCCCGGGCTGATGCGCACATGCCACTGCCTCACCGCCTCACTGACTCCCGCATCGCGGACAACGACGGCGTGCACGGTCATGCCGAGGAAGCGTTCGATCGTCGCGGCACCGGGTGTTGAGGTGCTCACGAAATCAGAGAGGGGACCGAGGATTGCTCCTTCGCCGAAGTCCTGGCGTTCCCGCAGCAGCCGCGCCGCGGCGGGTGCCAATCCGACACGTTCGCGTTCAAGCCCTTCGAGGGCGTTGACGCGACCGGCCAGCGAAGTTCTCTGATCTTCGCGCTGGGCCAGCTCGGCCCGCGCCAGCGCATCTTCATCACGGGCACGCCGCGCTGCATCCTGGGCGGCTGAAAGAGTCCCGGCCGCGCTGCCGGCTGCGCGAGTCGCGTCCCGCAGCACGGCCTCGGCGTCTTCCAGCTGGCGGCTCAGTGAGCCGGCGGTGTCGACGAGAGAGCCGTGTTCGGACGCGATCTGGGCGATGCGCGCACGCACCTCGTCCACCTCGCGAAGCCGGGCGTCCCTGTCGAGTCCAAGTGCGTGGTGGTTCTCTCGCGCTTCGCGCAGCGCCGCTTCGGCGCTCTCCAGCGAATCGCGGTGAGCTGACAGTGACAGGCGTGCCGCCTCCTCCTGCGACTCGGCGTGAGCGAGGGCGGCGGCGGCCGCCTTGACCTCGGCGGCGTGATTCTCCCGCTCGGCAAGGGCTGCCTGGCGCTCGAGCTCGAGGCGTTCGCCGGACGCGAGACCCTGCTGCCGCTCCTCACCGGCTCGCTGCATTCTTTCGTTGGAGTTGCGTCGGCGCTCGACGGCTACAGCCAGATCGGCGTGACGAGCCTGGACCTCCGACTGATGCTGCTGGACGGCGCGGGTGCAGGCGGTGCGGGCGGCCTCAGCGCGGGAACGATGCGAATGGGCGGTGTCGCGAGCGCCTTCCGCCGCCGCAACCGCCGCTGATGCTGCCGGCGCCGCACTCCGCAGCCCAGCGAGTCCTGCGTCAAGTGACTGCAGCTCCTCCCTCCACGCTGCCATCTCGCGGCTGGCGAGGGTCAGGTCGACGGCGAAGCGCCTCGTGCGCAATTCGTCGTAGCGCTCGGCGCGGCGACGCTGGCGTGCCAGCGATCTGACCTGGCTCTGTACTTCTCCCAGAACATCGTCAAGTCGCGCGAGGTCGAGGGTCGTTTCCTCGAGGCGGCGCTCGGTGCTGCGGCGCCGGTCACGGTAGAGGCCGATGCCGGCGGCTTCCTCGAAAAGCTCGCGCCGCTCATCGGGCCGGTCGCTGAGGAGAGCATCGATCATGCGTGCTTCGATTACCACACCGCTTTCAGCGCCAAGACCGGTGCCGCGCAGCATGTCGTGGATGTCGCGAAGTCGGCAGAGAGCGCCGTTCATCAGGTATTCGCTTTCACCGGACCTGGACAGCCGGCGTGTGATTACGACTTCCCTGAACGCGACGGGGAATGCTCCTTCCTCGTTGGAAAAGTGGAGCGAGACCTCGGCGACATTGACAGCGCGACGCGCCGACGAGCCCTGAAAGATGACTTCCTCCATCCTCGATCCGCGCAACATCCGGGCTCGCTGTTCACCGAGCACCCAGCGAACTGCATCCGAGACGTTGGACTTGCCACAGCCGTTGGGCCCGACGATCGCGGTCACTCCGTCATCGAAGACCATCGTCGTCGAATCAGCGAAGGACTTGAATCCCTGCATGTCGAGCTTTGTCAGTCGCACTAACGTTCGCTCCCGACCCTGGTTTTCAGGATCGACTGAATGTTGAGGCTGTCGAGGCGCCGACGCATAAGCCCGCCGTCGGCAGAGTCGCCAAACGCCCCCGCCCAGATCCGCCAGACTCCGAGTGAGTCACGCAGCCCGTAAGCGGGAATGCCGCGAGCCTGATACGCACTGACGCGTATGCCGGCCAATGATGCGTCGAGGGTGGAATCGAGAAGAAAAGCGAGATGCGTGTGCAGAACGAGGCCCGCTCCGGCGGCAATCAATCCGCGCGTGCGCAGCGACGACAGAAAACTCTCAGCCGAGAGGCTGTCAGAAAAGGCACCTGCAACAAGACGTTGCCAGGTCGTGGAATCGGTTCCTATGACCGGTGCAGAAAAGGTTGTAGCCGGAACCGAATCGGCAAGCTCGATTGCCCGGGCGAGCGCGTTGTCCTCCGAGTTCGAGAACATCAGCTCCACGCTCCACGCCGCGTCCGACGTCGGCCGCAGACGTTCAATCGGAGGGGGGATCGGAGGAAGGTCGGTCGCCGAGGCCGACGTGCTATCACCACCGAACGGCGAGAGCAGCCGCGATCGAACCCACGGCACCGCGAGCGCCACAGCAAGGGCGCCGAGAACCAGGCCACCGCCGATCATCGCGGCTCTGCCTTCGAGCCACGAGCGCTTCGCAGGACCCGGCACGACTCGTGAGGTCATTGCAGGCGTCCGCATTGTCGCCGCGGTCCGAACTTCGCCGAGCGACTTTATGCCGCTGCCGGTCAGTACAGCATCGTCCACGAGCAAGACGCCGTCGAGCTGGCGAACAGCACGGTCCAGACCGGGCTGACGCGACGGGGCGGCAATCACGAGAAGTGCACCTGCACGGTGAACCTGATCGCTCAACGACCGCCACCCATCTGCGCTCAGCACCTCTTCGTTCAGCGGGCTATCCGCGCCGCCGGGTACGGCGAAGAGATTGGGGGAATCAGGCTGGGGAATCGCGATGCGACCGAGGGAGACGCCGTAACGCATCATGTCCGAAAGACCGTATTCTGCGTCGCCTGCGTGGGGTTGCAGCGGACTCCCTGCGCCTAACAAGTCACCGACGAATACGCGGCGGTGCAAAGCCTGGGTCCGCGCCACTCCGAGGGCGACCGCCGCAGTGGCGCTGGCATCTTCACCGACCACGGCAACCGCCGAGACACCGTCGAGGAGCGATGCGACTCTGCGCCCGGCGCTCTCCCAACTGGCTTCGACGGCTCTTTCCTCGTCGGTGGTCAGGGGACGGCCTCGTAAACCCAGTAGGAGTGACGAGAGGCCCGACCCACGCGCTCGGCATCGTCACGAGTGGCGTAGGGGCCAAGGATCACCCGATAAACCCTGGTTCCAGCGGTCTCGCCGACGATAACTCGCGCCGGGCTGCCGTCAACAGTTATGTCACGCGCGATTTCCGCAGCGCGATCGGGCGACAAAACAGCGGCGAACGACACGATCCACGCGGGGCGCGTCTGGGCCGGCAGAGCTGGTGAAGGCGGTGGTGGCGTCGGCGGCTCGGCCGCCACCCCGCTGTCGCGAGGTTCGACGATCGACGGAACTGGCGCCGCGTCCGACGCGATCTGGAACGCGACTGGCACATCAATGCCTCTGGCGCGGGGACGGAATCCGTTCCAGCGCGAAAAAAACCAGTGATCGAGTGCGCCACCGCGTACGCGCAGGGGCGGAGTCGCTGCATCCGCGAGGGGGTCGACGAAAACGACGTCCCCTCCGGCAAGCGTTGCAACTCGTCCGTCGACCGTCACGAACGGCAGGTCGCTCCGCCACCCCGTTGGCAGCGTGGCGGCGTGTCGTTGGGCTCCGATATCGATGACCCAGACCGAATCGCCAGCGGTCGGTCTCGCCAGCAGAAAACGTCCAACCGGATCCATGCGCAGCTCTGTCGCGAAGCCGGGCAGTCGCAGTGACGGTTCCATGTCGCCGGAATACTTGTCAACAACTTCGAGTCGCTCGCTCCCCTTGTGGGCAACGAACACGCGGTCACCGCTCGGCGTGGGGGCGATGGCGAGGATGTCGTCCGGCGCCCTGTATTCAACGAGGGCACCGATCTCATTCGGCGGAACGCCGAGAAGACGTCGGCCCGAACTCAGGTACAGTCGCTCGCCGACAGGCGTTGTCGCCACCCGGTCAGCACCCGGCACATCGGCGGAGTCGGTTACGGTTTCCTCGGGGGGGCGAAGTCTGAAGAGCGACGACTCGTCGCTCGCCGGAACGCCCCCGAGTACTACGAGGCTGCCATCAGGGAAAGGGAACAGTCGGCGCAGCCTCCTTCGCGAGGAAAAGGTCCAGTCTCCGCTGGGCGTTGTGCGAACGAAGGAGGATTCGCTCAGGATGCCGTAAATCGACCAGCCGTCGGCGGAAACGACGTTGCGCAATCGACGCCTGTCGCTGCGGCGCACCGAGCCCAGTTGCAGGTCGAGCCACCCAGGAGCGCCGGAGGAGTCTGCGAACGCGAGCACTCCGTTTTCTGCGTCGAACGCGAGCACGCGATCCACGGCGGGTAGCGCTTGCGATGATCGCCAGACCACAGAGTCGACTGCCGGATAGATGTAGGCGCGCACTGTACCTCCGCCTCGCGGAATGCGGAGGACAACAGGATCAGGTCCGGCGGCGACGGCAGTCGCTGAGGAGGGCACACTGGCGGTCTCGCGACTGCAGGCGACGACCGCGGCGATGATCAGGAGGAGAACACGCTCAGCGCGCACCCCGAAAACTAGGATTGCGGGAGCGCAATCGCGAGAGCTGAGCCGGTAGTCGATCGACGTACTCGATCGACCACCAGTGTCAGTTGCTCAGAACGACTGGCCCAGAGTCCACATCCAGTAGCCTTTCCGGTTGGGGCGGTCGAGGGGGATCGAGTAATCCCATCGGACGAGTGCGAACCCGAAGAGGTTGAGCCTTACTCCTGCACCGTAGCTGCGCAGAACGTAGCGATTGACGTCCGGGTCGTAGTTGTCGGGCCTGCTCACCGAGATTGATTGACCTCCCGTCCACGCGAGACCGGCGTCGTAGAAAACGAGGCCGTCGACAGGAGGAAGGGAAATGGGCAGAAGGCCGAGATCGAACCGCCTGATCAACGGGAATCGCAGTTCTGCGTTGGCAAACGCAACGCGTGAGCCGACCAGTTCCGTAGCGCTGCAGGATCCCTGATCGTTTACCAGTCCACCGCAGAACTGACCGGCGACCTGCTCGCGGTCATAGCCACGGATGAACTCCGGCCGCGCGATGTACTTGGGGAACGTGCTTTCGTCGCGACCAACGGCGAGGTTGGCCTGCCCGCGAACTGCGAAGGTGAGGAAGTTGAAGAGAATCGGATAGTAGCGGCGGTAGTCAGCCGCGAATTCGGTCCATTTGCGTCCGAAGATGTTGGGCTCGATCGAGAAGCGGTAGCGGCGTCCCGATATCGGTGCAGTGTAGCCATAGAGGGCGTTGTCCGAGACAAACGCGACAGTTGGGCCACCGTACGACAATCGTCCGGTCTCGACCACATCGGCGATCTGGAAGTCACCGACGAAGCCGGTGCCATAGTCGATAAGTCGCTGTAGCGTTGCAACCGACGTCGACACGTCACTCAGATTCAGGCCCACCTCCCAGCGTGTAAAGCGGTTGAGTGGACGCATCCCGACGGCAAACGCCTGGCGCACGATGTAGCGACCGAGTTGGTAGACTTCGATCTCGCGGAAACCGCCCGCCGGCTGCGCTCCGCCGCCGAGCAGTATGTAATACGGGGACTGGGAGACGCCGGTGGTGTACTGGAAGCGTCTTGCAAGGCTTGTGTAGGACGCGAAGAACGCGGCTTCGCTGAGTCGGCCGTTGACCTGGCCGGCGAGGGCGACGCGGTTGTTGCCGAGGAGGTCGCCGAGAATGATCGCGGTGCCACCCGAGAGTCCCTGGCCGAAGTTGTCCTGGGCGTAGCCGACGTTGGGGCGAGCTATGTATTCAGGCTGAAGGCCCGGCCTGTAGTCGTAGCTGCGAAAGGTGCTCGAGTCGGGAAGGGCGAGGCTGGCGCTGTCGAGGAGTGCGGCCACGGAAATCGGGGCGTTGCCGGACCGTTCCGTCGAGGAAGGCACGTCGCCGGACGGACGAATCCCTGTTGCCGATCTGTAGAGCGATACCTGCTCCGTGTCGCGGGGCCGCGTGGTGTCAGCCGCGCGGGTTGCCGAGTTTATTGCGCGAAGCATTTCGGCCGAGTTCGCGTCCTGAATCTGAGCCTGGGTGAGGCGCGGAAGGGCAGGTTCGGCGCTGGCGACCGTGACCGGTGCCGGATCGCGCCACGGTCTGTTCTTGAGCCGGCGTGGATTGTTGACCGACCAGACGGTATAGTCGCCGTTTTCGAAGTAGGTGAAGGCAAGCCGATCCGCTTCACGCGCCCAGGTAATTGCCGGCGAGTACTCGGCGAACGATGAAACCGCTCCGATCAGGTTGGTGAGCTGAAAATGCTCCTTCGCCTCGAAATCATAGAGGAAGATGTTGGCGGTTCCATTGCGGTCGGAGATGAATGCAACCGCCTTGCCGTCGGGAGCCCACATCGGGTTGAGGTTGAGCCCGCCCTGGTTGGGGAGGACCTCGATGCGACGTGTCGCGAGATCCATTGTGGCAATCCTCCATTTGTTGAAGCGGAGGATGTCGAGGTCGGTCCGTTCGCCGCGGTCGGTCGCGAAGACGAGCGTCTTGCCATCGGGCGACCACTGCGGCATCAGCTCGGCGTGCTTGTCGTTCGTCAACTGCCGGTGACTTCCGGTGGCGACGTCGATGATGTAGAGGTCGTGGATGCTCGAGTTGTAGCCGGAGAACACGATCTCCTTTCCGTCAGGACTCCATGCCGGGGACATGACGACGTCGAGCGGCAACCGGTCGAAAACCTTGTTGACCCGCCGGCGCTGCACGTCGAGGAGGTAGAGGACGTCCTTGCCACCTTTCTGGGCCGTGAAGGCAAGAGTCCGCCCATCAGGCGAGAAGGAACTCTGCGAATAGAGTATGCGCAGTTCCTCGAAGTCGGGGTCGGTCACGGAATTGACCAGCCGCTTGATGCGCTTTCCAGTTTCACCATCGGCCAGCCACAGTGCCGGGAACACCTCACCCCGCAGATAACTGCCGAGGCCGATGAACGCGATGTATTTCCCGTCCGGCGAATAAGCGGGTGCGACGAACAGCTGCGCGATTCCCCCCGACTTCCGCTGATTGAGCAGCGGCTCGGCGAACTTTCGCGCCCGGTCCATTGTCGCGATCTGCGGCAGGTGCTTGGTCTGCATCGCCTCGCGCCATTCGTCGCTCAGCTCTTCGAGCGAGAGCCCGAGTTCGCGCTTGAAGGCGCGCTCGACGCCGACGTTGGGAGTGGCGTTGAGGATCTCCCCGATCACGTCGTCACCCCAGCGACCTCCGATGTATTCCCAGAGGGCCTCCCCAAAACGATAGGGGAAGAAGCGGTCGGGGAACCGCGTCATCTGCTCGATCGACGGAAGGTTGCCGTTGAGTGCTGCGTCCCTCAGCCAGGCCTGCGTAAGGATGTGATTGGGACCTAACGAGAGGTACTCCGCCATGCCCTCCATCATCCACAGCGGTGGCTGTACCTGAGACAACGTCTGGAGCCCACCCCCGGCCCGTCCGCGCGCAAAGATGTCGTACTGGAAGGCGTGCACGATCTCGTGCGCCAGCACGTGCTCGAAACTCTGGAAGTCGCCGGTGAAGGGAAGCAGGATCCGGTGCCGGAGGGCCTCGGTCACTCCACCCGTCCCCTCGCCAAGGTCACCCGTGACGTTGTTCTGCCCGAAATCAGTACGCGAACGAAACAGGATCAGCGGTTTCTTTTCCCGGAACTGATAGTTGAGCATCCGGGAGAGCCGGCCATAAGCCCGCTCCGCCATCCGCGCTGCGTCGTTAATGATGTCCGCTTCCTCGGGATAGTAGTGCACGAGGAAATGTTCGGTCTCGAGGACCTTCCACCTGAACTGGTCGAACTGGACGTGGTTCTGGCCAAAGTAGCCCTGCGCTCCGACCGGGTTGGCGGCAAGCGCAATCGCGGTGATGATCGCAAACCGACGGATGGACTTCATGCCGATGCTCCTTGAGACAGCAGTGGTACGGTTTCAGCGTCGCCCCAGAGTCGCTCCAACTGATAGTAGCTGCGGAGCGTCGGGTGAAAAACGTGGACTACGACGTCGACGAAATCGATCAGCGCCCAACGGCCCTGGATCACACCCTCGTTGTGATGAGCCGGATTGCCCTCGGCCTTGAGCGCTTCCATCACGTGCTCTGCCGTGCTGCGAACGTGTGTGTCCGACGTGCCAGTGACGATCACGAAATAATCGGTCATGTCGGATACGCCGCCGAGGTCGAGGATCACAATGTCGTGCGCCTTGTTGTCGAGGCAGATGGCGGCGATGCGTTGGGCGAGATCGAACGAGGCCTGATTTTTCGGATTCGTCATTCGTCGAGGCGCGCAGTCCTGGTGCGTGGCCCAACCCGCCCGTTGCCCGGACGACGCTGAGTCACAGCATGCACTCGACAAGCATAATGCGACGTTCACTCCCGGGCGACACGCCAACGGGCCGCGAACCCTAGCTGCTCAGGTTCGTCGGCCCGTCACTGAATCATGGGTCATCCTGCGAATCTCGAGCGGCCACCTGCCGGTCTACTGCTTGATGACCCACACCTTGATCTCGGGCTTCACGTCCGCGTGCAGCTTGATCGGCACCCGATAGACTCCGAGAGCCTTGATCGGCTCGTGCAAGTCGATCTGCCGCTTCTCGACCTGATGACCCTGAGCCTCCAACTGGTGGGCAATGTCGGACGCGGTGACCGACCCGAACAGCTTTCCTTCTTCTCCCACCCGGGCGGAAAAGGTGAGCGAGACCTGTTCCAGTTTCGCAGCGTACTCTTCCGCCGTGCTCCGCCGGGCGGCCTCGGCCGCTTCGAGTCTCGCTTTTTCCTGGGCGATGCGGCGCCGGTTCCCTTCCGTGGCTTCGACCGCGAAGCCGCGAGGGAGGAGGTAGTTGCGCGCGAATCCGGCGGAGACCTTCACGAGGTCCCCGGGGTGGCCGAGGTTCTCGACGGCCTGTCTGAGAATGACTTCCATGGTTGAACAGCTCCTGATGGTTAGGTGACGGCGGGCGGTCGCACGCGACTGCGCCAGTCGAGCCAGGTATCGACAAGGCCCAGCCCAGCGGCGAACACGCCGACAAAGGGCGCCGCGATAACAGTGGCGAGAACAAGAAGGATCGGTGTCGGCTTGCCGGGTGCGACGAACCAGGCGAGTACGCCAAGCCCACGCAACGCGTAGAGCGCTCCGAAGAACACAAGCAGGTTGAGGCCAAGCGGTCTCAGCTCACTGAGCGCCGGGACCGTCGCGAGGGCCACTCCTGCGATCACCCCCCACACGAACTGATCATTGAACCGGAACTCCGAAAGCCGCGCAATCGGGGGCCCGATGCGGGAGCGGCTCGCGCGATGGTATAGCGACCAGGCAAGGCCCAATATCGCCAGAGATTCGAGGGCAAGCAGCGCCGGGAAGAGTGAAATCGCGTAGCGGGCAAGGCGTGGCAGCTGCTGCTCACCTTGTGCCACGATCTCGGCGCCGCCCGGGAAACGTTCCGCGAAGTCCTGCCATTCCCGCGTCTGCATACGCTGCTCGAGCGACTGCGTCACCACGTCGAGCCGGCGGGCGAACTCCCCAGAGACGGCTCGCCCCAGGTCTTCGAGCCGCACGCCGCTGGCGATCGCTACGACTGCGGTGCAAACGAACGCCACAGCCAGAGCCGAGAGCCCACGTTTGAGGAAGGTTGAACGCTGGCCCACAAGTGAGACGAGGGCGAACGATGCAGCGAGGATGAGTGCCCACCCCCTCGTGAGCGGGTCAAACCGCCCGGCGCCGGGGACAGCGAGTGTGAGCATCCAGCCGGCGAGCAACCCCCAGGCGATGAAAGTCATGACCCTGCCACCGCTCCCCCAACTCGCCAAGGCACAGGCCGCCATGGCGGGTGCAATGAGAAGGATCGTTTGTTCGACTGGAATCATCACGCGGAGCTGGGCGACCCAGGGAACGGAGAGCGCGATCGCAACAGCCAGTAACAGCCGCCACCAGCCCTGCTCCCGGGGCGCCACGGCCACGGCAGGGCTGAGTGATGGTGAGCCGGGCGGGACCGGGCTCGCGGTCTCGCTCACTGATCAGGTGGGTTGGTGACCCTTGAGATACGGGATCATGGCGAGGTAACGCGCGCGCTTGATCGCGGTGGCGAGCTGACGCTGATGACGCGCGCAGACGCCGCTGAGACGGCTGGGAAGGATTTTCCCGTGGTCAGTGATGAAGCGCCCCAGCGACCGGTCATCCTTGTAGTCCACGTAATGCACCCGGCCTTCGCAGAAGGGGCAAGCCTTTTTCTGTCTTCTCAAAATCATTCTTCATCCTCCTCTTCCTCTTCGCGGCGGCCGCCAACGAGAGCTTCGGGGTCGACGATCGGTGCGCCGAGCTCATGCTCGTGCAGGGTGATCAGGTAGCGGACGACCCCTTCGTCGAGGCGCAGCGCGCGCTCGAACTCAGGGAGCGCGGTCGGCTCGCAATCAAAACGTGCAAGCGCGTAGTAGCCGGTGTCGCGACGGCCGATCTTGTAGGCCAGTTGACGGCGGCCCCAGTTGTCGACGCTGACATTCTCCGGGGCCACCCCCAGCAGGGCGTGATGGCGAGCGATTTTTTCCTGGATGGCGGAATCTTCGAGTGTCGAGTCGAAGATGTATACCGCCTCGTATTTGCGAGGCACGTGGCAATCCTCCCTTTGGTCGTTATCCGCCCCCGGCTGGTTGCCAAGGCTGGGGGAGGGTCGGCCGGCCGGCCGGTATGTGAGAGCTCAAGCTAGCTTATCATAACGACCCGGAGAAGTGCGGCCCTTTCACCGAGACTGTTCTGGATGTGCGGGAGATTCGGACTGGGGAACCCGGAACGCCTTGATCCGGCGATCTTCGGCATTCCTGCGTTTCCGACGGTTGCGCCGCGTTTCAATATTGCGCCGACGACTCCCGTCATCGCCGTGAGAGTCAACAAGTCAGGCCGCCTGGCCGACCTGGTTCGCTGGGGCCTGATCCCCCATTGGGCCAAGGATGCGTCACCAGGAAACAGACTTGCGAACGTCCGGGTCGAGAAGGCGCTGGCACGGGGAGGATTCCACGAGAGTATGCGGCGACGGCGCTGTCTGATTCCGCTGGACTTGTTCTATGAATGGCAGGTCGTTCCAGGGCAGAAGCAGAAGCAGCCGTGGGCAATTGCGCCACAAGGCGGGCTGCCGATGGCTCTGGGAGGCATCTGGGACTACTGGCTGCCGGAATCCGGCCGGCCCGCTGGGGGTGGGGTGGTCTCGGCTGCAGTGTTGACCACGGAGCCCAACTCGCTGCTACAGCCAATTCACGATCGGATGCCGGTCCTGTTGACGGCCGACTCGTTCGGAGCCTGGCTCGATCCGACTACACCGGAAGCGAGATTGACTGATCTCGCACGTCCGCTCCCCAGTGAGCTGTTGCGAGCGTGGCGGGTATCGACGCGCGTGAATCGGTCGGAGGAGGAGGGAGCGGGTCTGGTTGAGGCGGAGTGAGCGGACGAACTGGATGATCATATGGAGCTGGACGACGTGACGAGCAGGAGAGCCTCACGCTCAACCCGGCCATCCCTGTAACGCAACCAAACAACACCACCCGCAGGATTTCGGTAACCTCCCTGGCCTGGCCGGCGCTATCCTGGATTCATGACAGCCCATGGCAACCTCAAGGTCCTTAACAAAGGGCAGGCGCTCGCAGCGGAGGTGCACCGCATTACCGCAGGGGGGCGTTTGGGTGACTATCCCGAACTCGTCTGTCGCCTTCGCGCTGCTGCACTCTCGATGACAGTGAACATCGCGGTCGGAATGCAGCTTGGTGGGACGCCGCAGATGCTCGAGGGGCTCCACTCTTCGCTCGCCTCCGTCCGTGAGGTCTCGCTGCTGGCTGAGCTGCTCGCCGATCTCGAAGTTGTGTCTCGCGTTCAACAGGCGAGGCTCGAAGCCCGGTGTGACGAAGTTTCGCGAATGCTCACAGGCTTGATCCGGCACCTCCGCGGAGGTCGAACACCGCGCCCTCGGCGCGCCTGACGCGATCCGATCAAGTGCTTCGGCGGCGATTATAGGCGTTCATCGCGGCGAGAACGCCGTCCCGGATCCACGATTCGACTACCTGCTGCAGCAGCGGCAACAGCTCGTTCACAACCGCCCGCTCTGATTTCGTGAATGGGTCGAGGACGAAGTCGGCCAGATCTCCGTAGCGCTCTCGCTCCTCGTCGGGAGGCCCGATCCCGACGCGGAGTCTTGCGTATTCCCGGGATTCGAGCGCGCCCTCGACCGACTTGAGGCCGTTGTGCCCGCCGGAGCTACCGGAAGCTCTTAACCTGAAGCCGCCAAGCGGCAGTGCTACCTCGTCGACTATCACAAGAAGGTCGCTGCCGGCATGCCAGGTCTCGCGGCGCACCCAGGGTCGCAGGACCGCACCGCTGAGGTTCATGTAGGTCTGCGGTTTTATCAGCCTGACACGGGTGCTCGCGACCACGGCATCTGTTGCGCGTGAGTCGCCGTCGCGTCGCCAGCCCCCGAGGCGCCAAACGTCGGCGAGGTGGTCGAGGACCATCCAGCCGACGTTATGACGTGTGCTCTCGTAAGATCGACCGGGGTTGCCAAGCCCCAGGAGCAGCTTCATTTGCAGAGAGAAAGACTATTTCTCCGCGGCATCCTCGTCCGCCTTGGGCTTGCGGATGAGCTCGGGCTCCGTTGGTGCTACCGCCGCTTCGGCTTCCGCGACCGGGGTCTCGACGACTTCCTCCTTTGGCGCGGCGACGTTCACGACGGTTTCATCGCTGCCGCTCATTATCTCGACGCCCGCGGGGACATTCAGATCCGACACGTGAAGACTGTGTCCGATGGCCAGTTCCGTGACCTCAACTTCGATTCGTGACGGTATTTCCGCCGGATCGACGCGGACCTCGAGATCCGACAACACCTGGGTCATTATGCCACCGGCCAGACGGACGCCGAGTGGTATGCCAAGGAGGACGATCGGGACGTTCACGATCACCTTTTCGCCGGCAACAAGCTCCTGGAAGTCGATGTGGATAACCGACTGCGAGAGGGGATGGCGCTGGATCTCGCGAATAAGAGTCCGGGAGCTTGTACCGTCGATGCTCAGGTCGATGACGGTTGTCTCGGCGTTGACTTGCGAGAGCAGACGATCGAGCTCGCGAGTCGAGAGTGCGACCGGCTGCGGCTGGCGGTTGTGGCCATAGATGACGCCTGGAATCCGGCCGTCTCTGCGCAGAGAACGGGCAACGCCCTTGCCGACGTTGCTGCGGACTGAAGCGGTTAGTGATGCAGTTGCCATGATTTCGGGAAAGTTGGTGCGGACAGTTGGGGCACTGGTGTTGCCTGCTCGAATGCTAATCGAAAAGGGAACTGACGCTTTGTTCGCCGTGGGTGAAGCGGATGGCCTTGGCCAGCAGGTCACCTACGCTGAGAACCACGAGCTGGTCGAATCGTTTTTCCTGAGAAATCGAGACTGAATCGGTGACGACGACCTCGGTAATCGGGGCGTTCTTCAGCCGTTCAACTGCCGGCCCGGAGAGCAGGGCGTGCGTTGCGCAGACATACACGTCGCGCGCTCCAAGCCCCTTTAGTGCCCTCGCCGCTTCCGTCACCGTCCCCGCCGTATCGATCATGTCGTCGGGGATGATACAGTTGCGGCCCTCCACTTCACCGACCACGTTGACCACTTCCGAGACGTTTGCTGCAGGTCTTCTCTTGTCGATGATGGCCAGCGAGGCATTCAGTCTCTTGGCGAAGCCGCGTGCCATCTTGGCCGAACCGACGTCAGGGGCTACGATCACGAGTTCGCCGAGCTGTTTCTTCTTGAAATGCGAGACGAGAACAGGTGCGGCGTAGAGGTGATCAACCGGCTGCTCAAAAAAGCCCTGCAGCTGATGCTGGTGAAAATCGAGGCCGAGAACGCGGTCTGCACCTGCGATTGCGATCATGTTGGCCACGAGTTTTGCACCGATGGCCACGCGCGGCTGGTCCTTCCGGTCCTGCCGCGAGTAGCCGTAATAGGGCATGACGCAGGTGATCCGCGCCGCCGACGCTCTCCTGGCCGCATCGATCAGGAGCAGAAGCTCGAGAACGTTTTCGGCCGGGGGATTCGTCGGCTGGACGATGAACACGTCCGCGCCGCGAACGTTTTCATCGATTCGTACGAAGATCTCGCCGTCGGCGAAACGGGAGAGCGTGACCTTGGCCAGCTCGACACCGAGACTCCGCGCGATTTCCTCGGCCAATCCTCTGTTGGCATTCCCGGAGATGAGTTTGAATCCCCGGAGGATGCCTGGCAGATGGTCCATTTGCCGTATAACCTCTAACTCTAGTTCAGACTGTGAGTTGAGTCAACAATCGAGACCACCAATCTACGCGGAGTTGATTGCCCCCGGTGGATTCGAACCACCATTCTCAGATCCAAAGTCTGATGTCCTGCCATTGGACGAGGGGGCAGCAGAACTCAAAGGTAGCGTGACAGAAGGAGCAGATGAACAGTGTGACGAGGAGGAGCGCGATGATCGACTCCGCCAATCCATTCGCCCGGCGACCATCTCAGTCGTCTCAAATGACGCGGTTCATCCCGTTCATCCTGCTACTCGCATCGCCGCCACCGCCTCGGCCGTCCACGACTCCGCGACCTTCCACCCTGGCAGGGCTGCGGGGCCGCTGTCCCCGGCTGGGAACCCCACGACCGCCGCCCCCGACCCACTCATGAGAACCGCGTCGAACTGTGGCGTGCTCCTCAGCAGCGCGAGGTGCTTACCCAGCTCAGGGTGCCTGGCGACTACAACCTCCTCAAAGGAATTGAAGACTGACTCGCTGACGCGCTTCCACGAGGTGAAGCCGGCGAGGTCCCGCTGCGCGGCCGGGCTGCACTCATGTTCCCGGCCAGTCAGCCATGAATAGGCATCGGCCGTCGACACTCGAAACCCGGGCATCATCACCAGGCAGCGGCGGCGAGGAAGGGGCGGCAGTGGCAGCATGCGCTCTCCGCGGCCCCATGCCAGAGCCAGCGTCGATCGGTCCTGCGTCAGGAACGGCACATCGGCGCCGAGGCGCGCCGCGACCCCAAGCAGTTGATCCACGGACAATGGAGCGGGCGCGAGAGCGTTGAGGCACCTGAGCACTGCTCCCGCGTCGGCACTCCCGCCGCCAAGGCCGGCCCCCACCGGAATGCGCTTGTCAAGTTCGATGGCAAAGCCACCTGGCCATCCGGCTGTCTCGCTGTAGGCAACGGCTGCCCTCCAGGCGAGGTTGCTCTCCACGGGCCCGATTTCACCGCTCTGCGGGCCGGCGGTGTCGAGACTCCGACCCCGATCGTTCGCCATGACCTGCACGCCATCGGCCAGCTCGAGGCGGCAAAACAGGGTTTCGAGCTGATGGAACCCGGATTGCTCCCGGGCGAGAATGTGAAGAAAGAGATTGACCTTTGCCTGTGCTTCGACGGTGGCCGTCCGGCGGGTCATGCCGTGCTCGGCTTCCTTCCGAAGTCGCTCATATGCAGTCCCAGGCGCGCGAAGTAGAACAGGCCGAAGAGTGTAATAGGGAGGAAGGTCAGGATGTGGTAGACCAGCGCCCAGGTTATGGCCAGTTCTCCAGGAACGCCGTATAGCCGCAGGCCTTCCTTTCCGAAGTATTCGAACACTCCGAAAAACCCGGGTGAGGACGGGATTGCGACCGCGAACGCGATCAGCCCCTGCAGGAAGAACGCGGCCGCCATCGGCGCATCGATACCTACAGCGCGAAAGCCGAGCCAGAACGAAAAGCCCATCAGGACCCAGCCGAGGAGTGCCCACGCGAGGATCAGGAAAAAGCGCCGCGGGCTGCGCAGCGATGCGAAGCCCTGGAGGACCGACTGAACCAGCGGCATGGCCTTCCGGTGAAACTTCTGACCCAGCCAGCCCAGTACCCGGTTCGCCACCGACTCGAAGAAGCGGGGTCGTACGGCGACGAGAGCCACACCGGCAAGGGGGACCGCCGTTACCAGCGCCGCCAGTCGGGCGAGCCGCGCCAGCGGATAGCCGAACACCGTGGCTGACTCCGGGAAGCTCGATACCATCAGAGACGCGAACAGCAGAAGGAGAACGGCCACCGCGTCCATGACGCGGTCAACCACCAGTGATCCAAGAGCGGCCGCGAAGGAGACCCGCGGAATCTCCCTCGATATCACGTAGGCCCGGGCGAACTCACCGGCACGAGCCGGCAGCACATTGTTGGCCATCATGCCGATGGCGATCGCGCGCCATATAGGGCCGTAGCTGATTCGTTCCACCGGCTCAAGGATCACCGCCCAGCGCCGTGCCCGAACGGGGAAAGTCAGGGTCGCCGTCACCATCATCAGCAGGAGCAACCCAACGTCGGACTGCCGGATGACGTGCCACAGCTCGGCCGGGGACTCGTCGCGCAGCGTCCAGGCGAGGAGCACGACCGAGATCAGGATTCCCAGCGCGCCCTTCCAGTCCAGCCGCATCAGTCCTGTCTGGCGAGTCCGAGGAGATCGAAAATCTCCTCCAGAGACGCGACGTCCGTCTCGCCGCGCTGTCGCATTGCGTCGCGAAGCTCGATTGCCCGGTCAATGGCTGCCCGTCCCCGGTAAAGCAGCGTTTCGATCGGAACGGGCGTGCTGCGGTCATCTTCGACCTCGGTCACGACCGCTGCCTCCAGAGGTCGCAGGGCTTCGACACCAGATGCCAGAAGGTTCTGAAGCTCGCGGCCGGTTGGGGTCCGTGCATTCCCGGCTTTTCGTGGTTGGGGCGGGGTGAGTCGATTCTGCGGAGCCGATCGGGGGGCGAGTTGGGGACGTGCTGGCGCCGCAGTGCCGCCCGCTCCGCGACCCAACGCCGACGCAGCCACCGGGGTCGTTGCCAGCGCCGTAGCCCGCACGGCGAGGTCGGCGATCGCGCCGAATGGCCGCTCGAGCACCTCGATCAACTGGTCCGTCGAGGACAGAGCGCCGGGGGATGATGCGCTCACCGTGCGCGACAGCGAGCTGGCTACATCAGCCAGTGGAACAGCGCCAAAGCTCTGCGTAAGTGCAGACAGGTCGCCCAGTGCGCGTCGCAGCTCCCGCGTTGCACGATCGGCGGAAATCGTGTCGGCGGCATTGCGCGCATCGGCGACGAGGCGACGGAGGTGCTCCGACCTGGCGACGAGCTCGCGGGCGAGTCTCTGGTGAGGTTGTACGGGTGGGTTCTGCGAGCGACGGACGACGTGTGGTCCGTCATCGACATGAAACAGTTGATCTATTCGGACGACGGTGGCTTCGCCGGGCGGTGGTGAATCGATCGCGCTGACCGCGCGCGCGAAGCGTGCCACGTCCGACTGGTCAGGCTCGTGGCGTCCGGTGGTGCGCAACTGCTCCGCCGCGCGCCGCATCAAAGCGGCACCGGCGCGGAAAAGCTCGTGCTGGTCAGGCGTCAGCGGCGCGTCGGGCATAAGCTGGCGGCCCACGCGATCGATCACATCTCCAACGTCGGACAGCGGAGGATAGTCGGCGATGCCGGCAATGCCGCGCATCGTCCTTGACCGGGTCAGCGCGTCGTCGAGCGAGCGTCGGTTCGCGGGATTGTCGACGAACGCGTCGAGCTCAGCGGCGATCGCGGCCGCCTGCAGCGCCAGAAAAACCGGAGTTGTCGACCCCGAGGTTGGCGTCGCCGAACGAGTCGTGCCCGAGCCAAGGAAGGGCTGCAGTCGGACCCGGCAGGATTCAGCGCGCCCTGACTCGCGCTCTCCCCAGATGCGCACATCACGAACAAGCATACGCAGGTCATCAACCGTCGATCGCAGCGCGACCACAGTATCGCTCGACCACCGTTCATCGCCATCGCGACACCGCTGTGCCACCTGCTCGACCATCCGACCGATCTCGGCGATCGGCGTTACCTTCGCCATCGCCGAGCTTCCGCGAAGCGCCCGGGCCGTCGCGATGAGCGCGTTCAGGTCGGGGGCGGTGTGACCTCCAGCCACGAGCCGGTCCATCGCGTCGACGTATTCGGTTGCCTCGACGAGGTAGAACTCCAGGAGTTCGGGAGACGGAGAGCCGTTCATGTCAGAGCGCACCCTGTAGAGACGCGCGAGCGGCGACCATCGCCACGCGCATCTCCTGCACGGCGGCCCCGAGGCCGACAAAAACTGACCGGCTGACAATCGAGTGGCCGATGTTGAGCTCTTCGATCTGCCCTATCGCCGCCACACGGGCCACGTTCCGAACAGTAAGCCCATGACCGGCATGGACTGACAGTCCAAGGTCGCCGGCCAGCGTCGCCGCGCGCAGGAGCCGCTCGAGCTGCACCGGATCATCAGGGCGGTGAGCGTAGGAACCCGTATGAAGCTCCACAGCCTCTGCGCCCACGCCAGCCGCAAAGCGCACCTGATCTTCACTGGGATCGATGAAGAACACAGGGCGAGCTCCGGCGTCGATGAGCCGCGGCAACTGCTGCCGCAGCCATGATGCATGACGCGCCACGTCCAACCCACCCTCAGTTGTTACTTCTTCGCGGCGCTCGGGGACGAAGGTTATTTGAAAGGGCTTCACCGCGAGTGCGATCCGCATCATTTCGTCGGAACACGCCATCTCCAGGTTCACTACGGTGGCGACGCCCTGTATCAGTCGCGCGATGTCGTCGTCCTGCATGTGGCGTCGATCTTCACGCAGATGCGCCGTGATGCCGTCCGCGCCGGCACGCTCGCACTCGAGCGCGGCCAGAACCGGGTCGGGTTCAACAGCGCGACGGGCCTGGCGGAGGGTGGCAACGTGATCGACGTTGACGTAGAGCCGCTGGTAACCGGATTGGGCCATGCCACAAAATAGGGCCACCAGTCACCGGAACGGAGACCCACGCGCGAACTTTCGGCACCAGACCCTTGTATCTTGTGGTTCGAATCGCGCGATCATTCGAGATGCCCCTAAACTGACCGGAGCCTGTTGTGAAAAAGGCCTTACTCACCGTCTTGATCTTCGCCGCCTGCAGCCGCGGTGTCACCGTCGTTACTCCCGAAAGCAGCGCACCTCAATCGGCCGTGCAACTGTTCATGGCTGCCGTCAAGGCGCAGGATCTCCAGGGAATTTCTGCGGTCTGGGGGACCTCCAAGGGACTTGTTCGGGAGGAACTGCCGCGCGCGGAGCTCGACAGACGGCTGCTGCTCATCCAGCGCTGCTACAACCACGACACTTTTCGCGTCATCGAGGAAACGCCAGCTCCCGACGGCAAGCGTTTCGTACGAATCTCGGTGGTCCGCGGGCGCGTGACGAAAACGCCCAGCTTTACCGTGGTGCGCGGACCTTCCCGGCAATGGCTGGTCGAAGATGCCGATTACGCCTCGATGCAGGAACTCTGTCGGGCCTGACGTTCACTCTTCCGTCAGCTCCACAAGGACCCCGCCAGTCGACGAGGGGTGGAGGAAGGCGATCAACTTTCCTTCGGCACCCATCCGCGGCTTTTCGTCGATCAACCTGACACCGGCGTCACGGCAGCGATCGAGGGTCGCCAAGAGATCCGGGACTGCAAAACAGACGTGGTGAATCCCCGGCCCTCGACGAGCCAGGAACCTGGCGATGGGTGAATCGGCTTTATCTGATGCAAGCAATTCCACCAGCGAGTCTCCGGCCTCCAGGCCGGCGATCCGCGCGCCATCAGCGTCATCGAGCTCGACCTCTTTCATGCCGAGGACGTCACGGTAGAAAGGGAGGATGGATTCGATCGAGGCGACGGCGATCCCGATGTGGGCGATCCGGGTCATTTCAGCTGGTAGCGAGAGAACGTAGGGTGGCGGGTTGCCGGCAGATCAGGACTATCTTTAATCACGCGCAAACAACGGAGCCAAGGGAGCTGTGATGAGCAATATGATGGCGTTGACGGATGCGAATTTCGAGGCCGAGATCGACAAGTCGAACGGTGTGGCGATTGTAGACTTCTGGGCGGAGTGGTGTGGTCCCTGCCGACGAGTGGGGCCAATCGTCGAGGAGCTCGCCAACGAATACGCCGGCAAGGCCAAAGTCGCGAAGCTCGATGTCGACGCGAATCCCAAATCGACGATCAGGTTTAACGTTCGCTCGATTCCGGCGATTCTCTTCTTCAAGGACGGCAAGCTCGTCGATCAGGTGATCGGCTGGGCCCCCAAGCCGGCTCTGGAGGCGAAGCTCAAACAGCACATCGGCTGAGACCTTGACGACCTTCGTCGTCGTGATCGCGGGGTGGGCGCGGCGCATAGCCCGCCCGCCCCGTTCGCCTTTGTCAGATGCCTGACGAATCCGGCGACTCGGCGCGACCGGCGGGGTGTCTCTACATAGTGAGCACGCCGATCGGCAATCTCGGAGACATGAGCGAACGGGCTGCGGCGACCCTGCGCGAGGTCGATGTCGTACTCTGCGAAGACACCCGGTACTCGCGCAGGCTGCTCGACATCGTGTCCTCCAGTGTGCCGACACTTGCGCTCCACGAGCATAACGAGCAGCGGGTAAGTCAGCGCCTCGTCTCACGGATGCTTGCCGGCGAGCGCATGGCGCTGATCTCGGATGCCGGCACACCACTGTTATCGGACCCCGGAGCCAGGCTCGTACGCGACTGCGTGGAAGCCGGTGTGTCGGTCCTCGCGATCCCCGGAGCTTCCGCTCTTCTCGCCGCGCTTGTTGTAAGCGGGCTCGCGGGCGGCCCCTTCACTTTTTTCGGCTTTCCTCCACGGAAAGGCCCGGCCCGCCGCCGGGTTCTCGCTGAAATCAGCGCAAGCGCCTACCCGAGCGTACTTTACGAGTCTGGTAACCGGGTGGCGGAAACGCTCGTCGATCTGGTAAGGACTTGTGGTGAGTCGAGGCGGGTCGCAGTCTGCCGCGAGCTGACCAAGCGGTATGAGGAGATCGCCAGAGGAACGGCTGGAGAATTGACCGCGTACTACGAGAAGGGGGGACCGAAAGGGGAAGTCGTGCTCGTGGTCGAGGGTGCCAGGCCGGAGGGTGAGACCAGTGAACCTGATGAGTCTGGCCCTCGGCGCATAGCAGCAACGCTGTACGCAGAAGGACGCTCAACGCGTGATGTCGCGCAGGCGTTGATGGGAGTTTGCGGACTTGCGCGGAACGTCGCCTACGCCATGGCCCGCGAAGTTGCAGAACAACGAGAGGGGTCCAGAGAGTGAATATGCTTCGACTGTTCGCGTCACTAACCGCCTCCGTGGCGCTCCTTTCCGGGGCGGCGCCGGCCAGCGACCGCAGCCAGGTGCCGAGGCTTGGTCTTGCCCGTCTTCAATACGATGGTGGTGGCGACTGGTATGCGAACCCTTCGAGCCTCTCGAACCTGATAAAAGCCATCAACGAAAGGACCACTCTCCGTGTCGAACCCTCAGAGGGGCGGCTATCGCTTTCTGACGAGAGGCTTTTCGACTTCGCCTTTCTGCACGCTACCGGGCACGGAGTCATCAAGTTCTCCGACGCCGAGATTGCTCGCCTCAGGGAGTGGCTGCTCAGGGGCGGCTTCCTCCACGTCGACGACAACTACGGAATGGACGAAACGTTTCGTGCTGAAATTGCACGGGTCTTCCCTGACAGACCTCTGGTCGACGTACCGCTATCGCATCCGATCTATCATTTGATGTACGATTTCCCTCGCGGACTGCCGAAGATTCACGAACATGATGGCAAGCCAGCCCGCGGGTATGGCATTTTCATCGGGGATCGGCTCGCCGTGTACTACACACACGAATCGGATCTGGGGAACGGCTGGGAAGATCAGGGCACATACAACGATCCGCCGGAGCTCCATGAAGCGGCCCTCCGGATGGGCGTCAACCTCTTTGTCTACGCGGTAATGAGCCGACCGGTGACATGACTCTCCACCAGATTGTAGAGCGTGAGCGGCGCGGCATCGCCCGCTTTCTGTCGTTGGCCGTTGCCGGATTCGCCGGCGCCGGTGCGGTGGCTGTGCTCCTTCTTGGTGTGGTCGCCCTCGGTGGATCGCGCTGGCTGTCGCTTCCACGCGCGCTGCCTTTCCTCTTCTGGCTCGCCGCGGCTGGAGCCGGGTGGGCAGTGGTCAGGTTCCTGCGCAGGACGTTCTCTCCGGACGCCTCGGTGGCGCGCGTTGCCCAGGCCGTCGAAAACGAGAGGGAGTTGAGGGTGGGGTCGCTCCGTGGTGTACTTGAGGTCGCTGACTCGGGAGCCCTCGGCCGACTGGGGGCGTCGGTGATGTCGCAAAGACTGGAGCGACTGGGAGGACCCTCACTGGCGCCTGCTTACCGCGGAAGGGCCGCCAGGCGCACTGCCTTTGCAGGAGGCGCAACACTCGCCGGAGTGCTGGGGATGGTTTCGGCCGCGGCCGCCGCGCCCGATGGATTGAGGGCAATATTGCATCCGGTGGCAGCCTGGCGGGGGACGCTCCTGGGTGCGGTGGAGCTGGGAGAGGTCCCGGGATCCGTGCTCCGGGGTGAAGCGATCGAGGTGGTTCTGCATGCACCGGGTCGTGAACAGGTCGAATTCGCGGAACGGGTCACGGGAAGCTCGTGGCGAACGCGGGCGGTTCCCATCACAGGTGATTCGGCGTTAGTGCGGCTCGGTCCGCTCGATGCAGACCTGTCACTGTTCGTAACCGACGGACGGAGCACCAGTGATACCGCAACCGTGAAAGTCGTCGACAAGCCGTTCGTCGGAGACGTCAACGTTCGGGCATCTTTTCCGGCCTACCTTGGCCGCAGGGAAGAGACTCTTCCGCTGGGTGAGGTGGTTCGTGTTCCGCGCGGTACGGTGCTCGACATCGACGGACAGTCGTCGACGGAGCTGCGGAGCGTGGTTCTCTCGCGTGGTGCCGACCGGGTCGAGTTTGCCCCGCGCGGCCGTTCATTCACCGGTCGCCTGATGGCATCGACGAGCGGGCGCTTCGAGTGGAGCGCCACCGGCACCATGGGAGCCATCGCCGACCTGCCGCCGGCTCTCGAGCTCGAAGTGCTGGCCGATTCCGCCCCTACGGTCGAGATCATCTCGCCATCGCGCGACAGTGTCGTCAATACCGCCGACACGATCGCGGTTTCGGTTCTCGCGACCGACGATCACGGACTTGCCGCAGCGTCGCTCCGAATCTCGATAACATCGGCAAACGGCGACGTGCGCACCTCGACAACACGTCCGTTGCCTGGAGCGACTGGCGGCCAGTTCGCCGGCACGATGTCGCTGGCGATGAACTCGCTGGTGCCTGGCGATGCGATGAGACTGACAGCGATCGCCACCGACGCTTCGCCATGGCGGCAGGTTGGGCTGAGCCGTGAGCTTGTTCTCAGGCTCCCTTCAACATCTGAGCAGCGGGATGCGGCCCGTGCGGCCGCGAATGAGGCGGTTAACCAGGCACTCGCCGCCGCCAACGCCCAGAAACAGCTCAACCAGCGCACGGAAGACGCTGCCAGGGCTCGCGCCCGTGAAGCCGAACGGCAGAAAGGAAAGGACAATCCGATGAGCTACGAGGCATCGGAGCAGGCGAAGCAGTTCGCACGGGAACAGCGCCAGTTGGCGGACCGGATGCAGCAGGTTCAGGACGCTGCGCGCGATCTGGAGAAGCAGCTCAAGCAGGCAGGAGCCCTCGACAGCGCGCTCCAGTCGCGTCTGCGCGAAGCTCAGAAGCTGATGCGCGAAGCGCTGACTCCGGAGCTGGCAGAAAAGCTGCGTCAGCTCGAACAGGCGTCGCAGAACATGTCCCCCGCGGAGTCCCAGCGGGCACTGCAGGATCTCGCGGACCAGCAGCGCAAGCTGCGTGAACAGCTGGAAAAGAGCGTCGAGATGCTCAAGCGGGCTGCCCTCGAGGGTTCGATGGAAACTCTCAAGGACGAAGCTCGCGATCTTGCCGGCCGCCAGCGGGAACTGGTGGACTCATTGCGCAAGGCGGACCGGGAGCGCGAACAGAGTATGGCCGAGCAGATGGTGAAGGAGATGCAGGAGAAGGCGAAGGAACTCCAGAAGGACGTCGCCGATCTCCAGAAGAGACTACAGCAGGAAAACGCCGAAGCCGGGTCGGAGCGGGTACGTGAGGCGGGAGAAAAGATCGAGGAATCCATGAAGAAGCTGCAGGAAGCGATGCAGCAGCGGCAGCAGCAGGGGCAACAGGGTCAGCAGCAGGGCGCCCAGAATCAGCAGGGACAGACCGGTGAGCGACAGCAGGGCCAGCAGCAACAGCAGCAGGGCACCCGGAATCAGCAGGGCCAGGCCGGAGAACGGCAGCAGGCTCAGGGTGAGCGCCAGCAGGGGCAGCAGGGCCAGACCGGCTCGCAGGGTCAGCAGCAGGCGCAGAACCAGTCCGCTGCCGGCAATCAGGGGAACCGCACCGGAGAGCAGCAGAGTAGCGCCGAGGCATCCGCCCAGAAGGCTGCCGAGGCCATGGAGCAGGCGGCCAGCGAACTGGATAAGGCAAGGCAGCAGCAGATCGGCGAATGGAAGAAGGAGTTGACCGGCGAACTCGATCAGTCGATCCAGGAAATGCTCCAGCTTGCGCGCCAGCAGGACCAGCTGGAGCAGTCAGCCCGCTCCGGTGCGCAGCCCGGAGAACTGCGTTCCAGGCAGAGCACGCTGCAGCAGGGCGTCGACAAGGCCATGGAGCGGTTGCAGGAGGCGGGGCAGAAGTCCAACCTGCTCTCTCAGCGTTCGATGCGCATGATGGGCGACGCGAAGAGCAAGGTCGGCGAGGCGACGACGCAGACTCAACGCGCCCAGACCGGGCAGCAGATGGCGAGCGCTATGCGTGAAGCCTCCGAGTCTCTCAATCAGGCCGCGGCATCGCTGGTCCGCGATCGCGAGCGTACGCAGAACTCGGAGTCGGCGACCGGCTTCGCGGAAATGCTGCAGCAGCTGCAGGAGATGGCCAGACAGCAGCAGGGCCTCAACTCCGCCGTGCAGGACCTGCTGCCACGCAACGTTCAGCAGCAGCTGAGTCAGCAGGCGCAGGCAGAGGCACGCCAGCTGGCGCGCGAACAGCGCGAGGTCGCGGCCCGGCTGGAGGATGTAAGCGATCGTGAAGACACCGGTCGGGCTGAGGAGCTGGCCCGCGAGGCGCGACTGATCGCGCAACAGCTTGAGTCCGGTCAGCTCGATCCGGCGGTCCTCGAACGCCAACAGCGGCTGTTCCGCAAAATGCTCGATGCCGGCAGATTGCTCGAGGAAGAGGAGCGGGAGGACACGGGTAAGCGCGAGGCGAAATCCTGGACGGGTGACGAGGTGTACACTCCGTCGGCCACGAACGCGTCGGGTAAATCCGCATCGAAGTTTACCGCTCCGACCTGGAACGACCTTCGAGGCCTGACATCCGAAGAGCGTCGCCTCGTGCTCGAGTACTTCAAGCGGATCAACGCCAGGCCGTAGTGACTGGCGGTCTCGCCTTCGCCGGGAGGATCAGCGCGGGAAGGTGGATCGCCGTCATCACCTTTGCGCTCGCGGCGCCATGGCCGCGGGCGTCCAGGGCGCAGGAAGGGAACACTGCCGAAGCGGCGCTCAATCGGGCGCTCGACCTGGAGGGTGCCAACAAGTGCCGTGAAGCGATCCCGCTTTATCGGCAGGCCATCAACGTCGAGGATCCGGCAGGAGCCATACTCGGTCTTGAGCGCTGCTACCACGCGATCGGGCGGCCGGACTCGCTGCTCCCGCTGATCGACTCGATCCTGACGCGGCGCCCGGCCGACCCGTCGCTGCGGGGTGTACAGATGCGCACATTGGCGGCGATGCACGCCGATCAGCGACTGTCGGCGGCGTTCGAGGCGTGGGCCACGGCGGTTCCGGCTGAGCCTGCCCCCTATCGGACCTATGCGAGGATTCTTCTCGAGCAGGGCCGGGCGCTGACCGCGGACAGCGTGCTCGGCACTGCAGTCGGGAGGCTTGGTGCCGGTGGCGGGCGGGCCCTGTCGTCGGAGTTCGCTCAGATGCAAGCTGCGCTTGGTCTTTGGACCCGTTCCGCGGCGAGCTGGCGCGAGGCGAGCGAGCAGATGCCGTACCTCGAGCAGGCGGCGGTGTTTTCGCTGTTCGCGGTGCCTGCAGACGTCAGGGACTCGGTGCGCACCATCCTCGCCAGCGAGCCCGTCACCCTCGGCGCGCGTCGCGTCCTCGCCGGCCTCGAGCTGCGCTGGAACGCACCGCGGGCGGCGTGGAGCTTTCTGTCGCAGGTGCCGGCGGGGGACAGCGCCGTCGAGGCGTGGATCGAGTTCGCGCGTGCCGCCGAAGATGCTGAAACGTGGCTCACGGCGCGCGACGCATGGGCGCACATCGCAAGACATCGGGCATCAGATCCGGCGCACATGATTCGCGCCGCCTCCGCGTCGATGTCCGGCGGTGAAGCTGCGTCAGCCATCGCCATCCTCGACTCGGCACGCAACATCCCGGCCGCACAATTCACCAACGTTCTCGTGCTCCGGATACGTGCGCTCAGCATCGTCGGCAGGCCAGCCGAGATCGAGAAGCTCATTGATACTCAGCGCGCCGCCCTCGACGATCCAGCCATGCGTAACGCCCAGCGTGCCCTCGCCTGGGGCTGGATCAGGGCCGGGAACCTCGGCAAGGCAAAAAAGGCGCTCGAAGCGGCCGGTGGCGGAACGGAAGACGACGATCGCGTGGCGGCGTGGATCGCCCTCTACGAGGGTGACCTGGCATCGGCACGCCGCGGGTTGCGCCGCACCGACGAAACATCGGGCGAAGTAGTGACCGCCATGGCGCTGCTGTCGCGCACCACAGCCATCCGGTCGACGACCGTCGGTGATGCGTTTCTCCTCTTGTCACGGCGGGACTCGATGGCAGCGTCTCGCAAGTTCGTCGAGGCCGCCGGCGAACTCACGGACGCCAGACCCCTCCTTCTCGGCGCCGCCGCCCGCTATTTCGCCGCCGCCGGGGACACCACCCGCGCCGTCGAAATCTGGGGAACCCTCATCTCCGACCACCCCGAATCTCCGGAAGCCGCCGAATCCGACCTCGAGTGGGCGCGGGTCCTGCGACAGCGCGGCGACTCGGCGGGGTCCATCGCACGCCTCGAACATCTTATCTTGACCTATCCGCGGAGCGCGCTTGTGCCGCAGGCCCGGCGCGAGCTCGATATCGTTCGCGGCCGCACTCCACCGGAGTAGGGTCCCGGGGCCGTGACCAACTCCGCCTTTCACACGCCTGAAGATGAAGCAAGGGATACTCCTCAGCATGGTCGCAGCCGCTCTCCTCGCGGCGGGCCCCACAAGCGCCCAGCAGTTACTGGTGCCGATGGACGATGCCCAGACCAACGCCCTCAAGTCGTACGGCCTCACGTTCAACTCGCTCCGTAACGGCAACAAGGCAGACTGGCTCATCGGTTATCGCGGTGGCGCATTCCTCCTCCAGGACCTCCCCGAGATCCGCAAGCAGGCCACCCTTGACGGAATCTTCTTTCAGCCCGTGACCAATGCCGCTGTGACACAGATCCGCGGCGAGATCGCGAGCTCGAACATGGACGTCATCTCGCTCGAACGCGCCCCGAAAGTTGTCATCTACCGGCCTGCCAAGTCTCCGCCGTGGGACGACGCCGTCACACTCGCCCTGCAATACGCAGGGATCGAGTTCGCGTCGGTGTACGACGAAGAAGTCATGAACGGTGAGCTGACCAAATACGACTGGCTCCACCTGCATCATGAGGACTTCACCGGTCAGCTGAACAAGCTCTACCTCGGCTTCCGCGATGCTCCGTGGTTCATCGAACAGCGAGAGAGCCAGCTGGCGACCGCGCGAAAGCTGGGATTACCCAATCTGCCGGCGCTCAAGAAGGGGGTTGCCGACCGGATGCGGCAGTTTGTCGAAAACGGCGGCTTCCTGTTCGCGATGTGCGGTGCGACCGAAACACTCGCCCTGGCCATCGCCGGATTCCAGGTCGACATCGCTGGCAGCTTCGCCGACAACACACCAATTGACGAAAACGCCGACCAGAAGCTGGACTGGGACAGGTCCTTCGCCTTTCGCGGCGTTCACCTGGAACCATCACCGTTCGTGAACTCGATGTCCGATATCGATGGGCATCAGGTCAACGTGCCGGGGCGCAGGCAGCCGCTCGGCCAGTTTTCGCTGTTTCAGTTCTCCGCCAAGTTCGACCCGGTAGCGTCGATGCTCGTGCAGAATCACCGCAACGTGATCCCCGATTTCTATGGAGTCACGACGTCGTTCACCAAGTCCACTCTCAAGCAGGGGGTGACGGTCCTTGCCCAGGAAGAGGGTGCACCGTGGGCAAAGTACATTCACGGCGAATACGGCAAGGGTTCGTGGACCTTCCTTGGCGGGCATGACCCCGAAGATCCCCAGCACAACATCGGCGCGGCGCCGACCGATCTCGCACTGCACCCCAATTCTCCCGGGTACAGGCTGATCCTCAATAATGTGCTTTTCCCCGCCGCCAAGAAGAAGCCGCTCAAGACCTGAGCGGCCCAGCACGCTGTTCTCCAGCACAGCAAGAGCCGCAGTCAGGGCCGCCATCCGGCTCGCCGGCGGGCGCGAAGTCTGCTTCGTCTGCACCGTCGGAGAAGATGGTGAAGTAGTCACGGCGCGCGTCGTCGCCCGCGGCGATGCCACGAGCGTTCTGGCGCTACCTGGCTTTGCCCAGCGCGGTGAGTTGCTCCTTCACAACCACCCGTCGGGGAACCTCGATCCGTCCGACGCCGATCTCCATATCGCGGCGAAGATGCACGACTGCGGCGTCGGGTTTGCGATAACCGACAACTTCGCCCGCGAACTGTACGTGGTTCTTGAGGTTCCTCGTGAAGCGAAGAGGGTACCGATTGCGCCCGAAGATGTCGAAGCGGCGCTACGGGTCGCCGGTCCCGTCGGCCGGGCTCTCGGGCAGTACGAAGATCGGCCGAGCCAAAGGGCGTACGCGCGCACGGTCGCAAAACTCTACAACAGCGGCGGGGTCGGACTGCTGGAAGCGGGTACCGGCGTCGGCAAGTCGTTAGGCTATCTCGTTCCCGCTCTGCGGTGGGCGGCGGCCAACGGACAGCGAACCGTCGTGTCGACCAACACCATCAACCTGCAGGAGCAGTTGGTCGGCAAGGACCTGCCATTTCTCGCCACCGCGCTCGACGATCAGCCGGTGCGGTTCGCCCTTCTCAAGGGGTGGCGCAACTACCTCTGCCTTTATCGTCTGGAGCAGGCACGTGTGGCCGGTCCGACGCTCTTTGACGACGATGTGCGCGCGGAGCTCGAGGACCTGGTGGACTGGTCGGAGCAGACTGCCGACGGCACGGTCAGCGATCTGCCGGTACAACCTCGTGCCGAGATCTGGGACGAGGTGGCCGCCGAGTCTGATCTGTGCCTCAGGCTCAAGTGCCCGATGTACGACCGCTGCTTTCTTTTCGGCGCCAGGAGGCAGGCCGCGCAGGCGGATGTGATCGTCGTCAATCATCATCTGCTCCTGGCTGACCTGGCGGTTCGAAGATCATCACAAAACTGGGACGATGCAGCGGTTCTCCCTCCCTATTCGCGACTGATACTCGACGAAGGCCATCACGTGGAAGACGCCGCGGCCAGCCACCTTGGCGCGACGATAACGAGGAATGCGATGGTGCGGCTGTTCAGTCGCCTCGAGCGTCACGGTCGCGGACTGCTACCGACGCTGGTCGGCAGGCTGGGGTCGCGCCACGATCTTTTGAGCACGGCCTCCCTCGACCTCGTGCACTCTCGCCTTTTTCCCGCGGCCACCGCCGCGCGGCGCCAGGCCGACATTGTTTTCGATCTGCTGGAAGGGGTGATGGTCGGACAGGGGGCGCTGACGATGCGCCTGACCGCGGAGTTCGCGGCACACCCTGTCTGGAGTTCCGGCCTCGACGCTTCGCTCGACGACCTCCTTGGTGAGCTCAGCCTGCTAGGCGACAATCTGCGGCTCATCAGGGACAGGCTGGAGAATGACGAAAATGTACTGGAGGCGCACGCGCACCTGATGGGCGAGATCCGGGGAGTGACGCGGCGGCTCGACATGGCCAGTGACGCTCTGCGGGCCGCCCTCCGGCCGCCAAATGATGGAATGCCTACTGTGAGGTGGCTGGAGCTGCGCGGGAAGGAGCGGAATGTGGCCACAGTCGCCGTTCCGCTCGACCTCGCGCCGATTCTGCGTGAGGACCTCTTCCGGCGGCTCGACACGGCGATCGTGACGTCGGCGACCCTCACCACCGACGGAAAGTTCGGATTCCTCGCGCGGCGCCTCGGCCTGGACGACAGTGACCTCGAGCCCGAAGCGGCGGTGTTTCCCTCACCCTTCAACTACGGAGAACAGGCACTCCTCGGCGTGCCCGTCGACACGCCGCCCCCCAATACCGATGGGAGCGGACATTTCGCGGCTGTGGTCGACGCCCTCGACCATCTGGCCGGTTGCGCCGGAGGTGGAGTGTTTGCGTTGTTCACTTCGCACCGCGATGTGAGGCAGGCTGCGGCTGCGCTTCGCTCCCGGGGTGCTTCGTCCCGCTGGCCGCTGCTGGTGCACGGGGAGGAAACGCGCGATGTATTGCTGCGGAGGTTCAGGGCCGGGGGCAACTCGGTGCTCCTCGGCACCGCTTCATTCTGGGAAGGGGTCGACGTGCCGGGTGATGCTCTGCGAGCGCTGTTGCTTGCGAAGATTCCGTTCAAGGTCCCCACCGAACCTCTGACCGCGGCGCACTGCGAAGCGATAAACCACCGTGGCGGCGATTCTTTTCAGGAGTACATGGTTCCGCATGCTGCCTTGAGGCTCAAGCAGGGATTCGGGCGGTTGATCAGGCGGAGTGACGACCGCGGTGTGGTGCTGCTCATGGATCCGCGTGTGGCCACGATGCGTTATGGAGAAGGGCTGCTCGACGGGCTGCCGCCCGCGCGTCGGGTGGTCGGCACCACGTCCGAGGTGCGCCGTGCGGTCGAGAAGTTCTTCAGGTAGGTCGCTCATTGCAGCAGCGCCAAT
The DNA here is from genome assembly GCA_052389935.1 of Gemmatimonadota bacterium. GTDB lineage: Bacteria > Gemmatimonadota > Gemmatimonadetes > Gemmatimonadales > Gemmatimonadaceae > JBQTHK01. The sequence goes on from JBQTHK010000036.1 coordinate 58,564, forward strand.
CGGCTGCGATCTTCTCACCAACTGACCCTGGAAGCCAAACGAGAAATGCGCCTCACGCCGTCGAAGATCGTCTGTATCGGACGTAACTACGTGGACCACGCGAAGGAACTGGGCAACGAGCTGCCATCAGAGATCCTCTTCTTTCTCAAGCCACCGTCGAGCCTCATCGGCGACGGCGACAACATCGTCCTCCCTCCGGAGTCGAGTCACGTCGAATACGAAGGCGAAATCGGCCTCGTCATCGGCAGGAGACTCACCCGCGCTTCGGAAACCGAAGCGCTGAGCTCCATCTCAGCCGTGGTCGCCCTCAACGATGTGACCGCGCGCGACTTCCAGAGAAAGGACTCGCAATGGACCAGAGCCAAGGGCTTTGACACTTTCTGCTCCGTCGGAGCGCCATCCCCCGTTAACGGAGATCTGGGATCGCTCGAGGTCATCACCCGCCTCAACGGTGTCGAGAGGCAGCGCGGAACGGCCAACCAGATGCACTTTCCCATCCCATTCGCCGTTTCATGGATTTCCGGCATTATGACCCTCGAACCGGGCGATTTGATCGCCACGGGAACCCCAGCTGGTGTCGGACGGCTATCTTCAGGGGACGTGGTCGAGGTCGAGATCGTGGGTCATAGCAGGGTTCGCAATACCGTTCGCAACCGTGGCGGGCACACTCGGGGCGAGTAGGGACCATCAACGGGCGACCGCCTCCTGGTGTAGAAGAAGCAACCAGAACGCACGTTGGGACACTCTCACATCGAGTGTCTCCCATGCAGGAGCACGCACCCGGCACCGCACCCTCACCCAGCACCGTTGCTCACACTTCGTCGGGACAGGAGATCGGAACCCGCGCTCGGGACGAGGGCCAGGGTACGCTCGGGCGTTGTGTCGGTTGCGATCCACGGTGTGCTGCTCGTGGCGATCTGGGAGGTCCTTCAGTTCCCGCAGTTGATCCCCGACCTCTTCACCGCCCCGCGCCAGCCCGTCCCGGAGCGAGTCGCCTACGTTGTCGTGCTCGCCCCCGCCCCCCCACTGACCAACCTGCCCCGTACTGGAGTGGCGGTGCTGCCGGCGAGACAAGCGGTGGCGCCGAGTGCCGCACCGCGTCCGGCAACTCCGGCCAGGCCCACTCCCGAGCCTCTGGTTCCGCCGGCAGAAGTTCCATCGGGCCTGCCGCCGGCACCGGCCCCGGCAGTGAGGGGTCCCACCAGCGGACCGCTCGTCGGAGGGCAGGGTGCTGTCCGAGGAGTTCAGCCCGGCTACTCGGAGCCCAGGATCTGGGTCGAGCCCACGATCGCGAGCGCCCCGCCGCTGACCGGCGACGCAAAGCTGGACTCTGCGGTTGCGGCTCGCATCAACGCTTACCGGGATTCTGTGCTCGCCAGCACTTACGCTCCCAATCGTTTCGAGCGAGGCGACTGGACGGTTGAGACCAAAGACGGAAAGAAGTACGGGATCGACCAGCAGTTCATCAGGCTCGGCCGCTTCTCCATTCCCACCGCGCTGCTGGGCCTGCTCCCGCTCAATCAGGTGCAGGGGAATCCGATCGCCTTCGAGCGTGAGCGGCGACTGGCCGCGATCAGAACCGACATTCTCGAACACGCTCAGATTGCGATGAACGAAGAGGAGTTCCGCCGGGCGGTCAAGGCCATCCGTGACCGCAAGGAAAAGGAGCGCAAGGCGCTCCTTGAGAAGAAGAAGAAGGAAGAGACGAGGGTCATCTCGAGCGGCGAAAGGCCACCGTCTCGTTAGGCTTTCCCGGCCTCCGGGGTCGCCACTGGCGATGCGGCGTCAGTCCTCGTCCTCCATGTGATCGTGGAAGGGGCGCCAGACGCCGGCCACCGTTCCCAGAATGGCGAAGTCATCGGACGGGCCCAGGAACTCCTCGGCAACGCCGGCTTCGCCGGTTGAGAGCGAGACCACTGCCCCGAGATGCCATACGAGGCGCACCCTGAGATGCGGACCGACGCGGGCCGCGACCAGTGATCCGTCGATCGCACGTGCCGAGGGATTCACGAGGATCCAGTCGGCGTCACTGACACCGCGGGCCGACAGTTCGTCGCCCACCATCCTGAGGAAGTACACGTCGGGCGCAGGGATGAACGTCCGATCGATGGCCACGAACCGTTCGCGGTTTTCGCTGGTGAGGTGCGGCGGGGTGGCGTTGATGCGGGCATAGAGCGGTACCGGCTGGACGCGTCGCGCTGACGAGAAGCCCACGATTCTGACTCCACGCGACCTCCCGTTGCCGCGTTCAACGAACCCCTTGTCGGCGAGCCCCTCGAGCAGTTCGTGGACCGCGCGCGTGGATGTTATCCGCAGTTTGCGCCCGATCTCGCGAACGCTGGGCTGGTAGGTGTTCTCGGCGAGGAAGTCGATGAGGTAGTGATAGACCCGTCGCTCATCGTGCGTGAGCGGATCGTAGGCCGGCTCCCGATCGCTCTTATCTGCCACCGAGCATCCCGATCGCTGAACGGATCCGCGCCAGCGAGCGGTCGCGGCCGAGGACCAGCAGCACATCGAAGATCCCGGGACTCTCGGCGAGCCCCGTCAGCGCCACACGCAGCGGCTGGAACAGCTTTCCGGTCCCGACACCCAGCGACTCCGCAAGCTCTCTGAGCCTGGTTTCGAGAGCTTCAGCCGTCCACTCGTTGCCCCGCAACGCCTCGTCGACAGCGCCCAGCAGCGACCTCGTCGCTTCGGCGTCTTTCCAGTGTTTGGCGACCGCCGCCTCGTCGTAAGTGATCGCGTCGCGGAGGTACGGCTCAGCCAGCTTCGCGACCTCGACCAGCGTCCTCGCGCGGACCCTGAGCAGTTCGAGGAGCCGCGGCCACCAGTCCGCGCGCTCCGACAGTTCGTGCTCGCTCGCGAGACCGGCAACAACGATGAAGGGCCGGACAAGGTCATCGATTTCCGCGAGGGCCATGCGACTCATGTGCTGGCCATTCATCCACTCGAGCTTTCTCACGTCGAACACGGCTGCCCTGGGGAGGAGGCCATCGGGGCTGAAGAACTGAATCAGCTCGGCGGTGGTCATGATCTCGCGATCTCCCCCCGGCGACCAGCCGAGGAGCGCAAGAAAGTTCCTCATCGCGTCGGGCAGGATGCCGAGACCGGCGTAGTCACCCAGTGCTGTTGCGCCGTGCCGCTTGGAGAGCTTGCGTCCGTCCGACCCCAGGACACTGGGCAGATGTGCAAAGCGTGGGAGGGGCACTCCCAGAGCCTGATAGAGAAGAATTTGTTTTGGAGTATTCGAGATGTGATCGTCGCCGCGCATCACGACGCTGATGCTCATCGCGATGTCGTCGGAGACTACAGCCAGATTGTATATCGGAGTTCCGTCAGAGCGCAGAATGATGAAGTCGTCGATGTCCTTGTTGGGGAAGCTGATCGTGCCGTGCACCAGATCGTCCCAGCTGGTGGTTCCGGGTGGAACACGAAAGCGGATCGTGTATGGGTCGCGACGCTCCAGCCGCCGACGGACGTCGTCGGGCGCGTATTCGGCGATCCTGCGGTCGAAGACGAAAGTTTCGCCCCGCGACTCAGCCGCCTTGCGCATCGCTTCCAGCTCATCGGCTGGGGTAAAGTCGCGGTAGGCGGCGCCTGACTCCAGCAGGCGATAGGCGTCTGCGCGATGGCGTTCGACGTTGGCCCCCTGGAAAACCACTTCTTCATCCCAGTCGAGACCGAGCCATTTCAACCCGTCGAAGATCGCGCGGGTGCTTTCGTCGGTACTGCGCGCCCGGTCGGTATCTTCGATCCTGAGGAGAAAGCGGCCACCGGTGGCGCGGGCGAAGAGCCAGTTGTGGAGAGCGGTTCGTGCTCCGCCGACGTGGAGGTAGCCGGTAGGCGAAGGCGCGAACCGCAGGCGCGGCCCGGCACTTCCGTCTGGGTGTTGGGCGGCGTCGGTGGTCAAATGATCAGGAGGCGTGTCGGCGCGATCGTCGTTCGCGGAGAGGGCGGAGGCCGCTGTGGACTGGCTGCGCGTTCACGCGGGGTCTGGCGCGGGTGCGATTCACTGTACCGGCTCACAGGGTCTCTCGTCGTCCGCGACGGAGACGGAGGGATTCGAACCCTCGATAGAGCTTTAAGGCCCTATAACGGTTTAGCAAACCGCCGCCTTCAGCCTCTCGGCCACGTCTCCAGTTTCCGGCGCGGGCCGGAAGAGTTGGGGAGGATAGCCGCGGTTGACAGGAGCGTCAACTGTGCGAGCGGCGCCCCTCACTGCGGGATTGACCACAAACGCCAGCGCCTACCTGGCGTCCGTCGGTGGAGTCCAGGGCTCACGGGCCTTCGGCACCGCTTCCAGCAACAGGGTGAGCGCGCGGTCGAGCGCCCGCGAGCCGGAGGCAGATCCTTTGTAGTGTCCGAGTCGCACGACTACCAGGTCATGGGTCGGAATGATGATGCCGTACTGCCCGCCTGCACCGGCCATGTAGTAGGCGTCAGGTGGGAGCGGGAGAGCGTTGGTCCGGTTGAGCCAGAAGAATCCTCCGTACTGCGGTGCGGACCATGCCGGCGCGGGCGTGCGCACAAAGTCAACAAAGCTGGAATCGAGAATCTGTTCGCCGTTCCAGTTACCCATCTGCAGATAGAGATTGCCGAGCCTGGCCCAGTCGCGTGCGCGTGCCAGTTCGTAGCCCTGCAGCAGGAACCCGCCCCACGGGTCGGGTTCGGGCCTGATGCCCCTGATGCCGAGCCGGTCAAAGAGCCGGCGCTGCGGCCACGATAGATACTCTTCTCCTTTTGCCTCCACAGCAAGCCTGACGAGGTAGTTCGTCACCAGCGGGTCCGAATTGCGATAGCGGCCCACGGTGTTCGGGGGCCATTGGAGTGGCCGTGTTGCCGCCCATTTGTGCGCGTTTATGGCTCCCGTGTACACGTAGAGGTGGTCGGGATAGCCGCGGCTCCGGTCGTAATCGGGGTCCTGGGGAGCCGGGAATCGCAGTCCACTCGACATCCGCAGGATGTCGGCGATTCTGATCTCGCGCCGCGGATCTGACTCACCCTGCCACTCCGGTACGGGGGCCGGCTGCCAGAGGTCATGAACACCGTCCCGGATGAGCACTCCCATCAGCGTCGCCGTCAGGCTTTTTCCCATCGACCAGCTCGGAAGCAGCGTCTGATGGTTGAACCCCTCCTGGTAACGCTCGCCGACCAATCGTCCGCGCCAGGTGATCACGAGCGCCGCGGTCAGACCTTCAGCGGGTGAAAACGCCGAGTCAATCGCTGCAGAGAGTTTGTCGGCATTGACCTGTGGAGGTAGTGGATCGTTGGGGAGGACGTCACCCATCGGCCAGGGCTGTGTCGCGGGATCGGGTAACGCCGATCTGACGGCAACGGGACGGAAGAACACCGAGTCCTGTCCGGCCGGGAGTGTCACACACCCCTGGTCGCCAAAAAACTTCGCCGACCGGGTCACACCCGAGGGCGTGATGACCGAAACCGTCTTCCGGGCCCGGTCTACGATCGTGTCGCGAGCCTGTGCTCGTGCTTCGACAGGCGTAACGAAGTGACCATCCTGTTCGGCCGCATCGGCAAGGGTCCGTCCGGTCACGAAGACCGCCGAACAGAGGATCTTGGCGAAGCCGGCGAGCTCGTGTTCGAGGGGATCGCCAGGTGGCTGTTCCCAGACGGTGGCCAGCTCTGGTGGCCCAGCCGTCGCCGCGCTGTCCGCGGGATCGCGCGACTCGGCGCGACACCCACCGCCAGCGACGATTGCACTGCCGGCGAATGCGCCGGCAATACTCATACGGAGACGGCGGGATCCGCGCATTGAGATACCTGTGTGGGCGAGTGACGCCGGGAAGCTGCGCTCCGGTCGCGCCCTCGGGAAGAACCTGACACCTTGCTGCCGTGTCATCCGTAGAGACGCGGTTGCACGTTGGTGCTGAGTTTTGGTGAACCCGGTCCGCTGACTACTGTGTCTCTCCTTCGCTTCGCCTGGCGGTCGATGTCCTCACGGCCCGGCTTCACGGCCATCGTCGTGACCTGCATGGCACTCGGTCTCGCCGTCAACGCAACCGTGTTCGCGGTTTTCGACACAATTCTCTGGCGCCAGTTTGATCTTCGCGAACCGCAGCGGCTGGTGACCCTGCGGATGGAACTTCGCCGGGGCGACGGGGAAGCCGGGCTGGCGATGTCGACTCTCCGCGACGTTCAGGCAGGAGCGCGGAGTTTCGATGGCATCGCCGGAATCGTCGAGCGCTCGCTGACGATCACTGATGGTGAGGAGCCCGAGCGGGTCGAAGGAGTTTCGAGCAGCTGGAATCTCTTTCAGCTGATCGGCAAGTCACCAGCGCTTGGGCGCGGATTTCGTGCCGATGAAGATGCCGGGTCCGCCCCAACAGTGGCGATTCTGAGCGATGCACTCTGGCAGCGCCGCTATGCCGGGGATTCGTCCATCATCGGTCGCGCGATCCAGATCAACGGCAGCCCGCACACCGTGATTGGTGTCATGCCGCCGCGTTTTCAGTTCCCGGAAACAGCCCAACTCTGGGTCCCGATCGGGGACTTCGGTCGTAATGATGCACGAAACCAGCGCTACGTGTGGGCATTCGCGCGCCTGCGCGACGGTGTCGACGTTGGTGCCGCCCGGCGCGAGTACTCGGCGCTCCTCGAGCGGATCGAAAGTCAGGCAGGTCTGGCCAGCGAACGATGGACGGGGCGCATTGAGCTCCTCAGAGAAGCTTTCATCCCGGATGATGTCAGGCTGATCGCGCTGACGATGATGGGGGCGGTGACGTTTGTGCTGCTCATTGCCTGTGCCAACGTCGCCAACCTCATGCTGGCACGGATGTCGTCGCGGCAGCGCGAGATCGCAGTGCGCACGGCACTCGGCGCCGGCCGGGGGATGATCGTCCGTCAGCTTGTTCTCGAGGCGACTATTCTTGCCCTTATGGCAGCGGTCGTCTCCATTCCGCTCGTCAGGCTGGGGCTCTACCTGATCGACAGTGCGATCCCGCCCGGCGATCACATCCCCTACTACATAAACTGGCGCATCGACGCGCGGGTCGTTACCTACACAGCTGCTGCTGCACTGGCGGCGGGAGTCCTGTTCGGGCTGGTGCCTGCCCTGCAGGCGACATCGGGGAGCCTGCATGCCTCCCTCAAGGAGGGCGGCCGCGGCTCGGGACAGAGCAGGACGAAAAACCGCACTCGATCGATCCTTGTCGTCACCGAGGTGGCTCTCGCCCTGGTCCTGCTCGTTGGAGCGTCGCTCTTCGTAAGATCATTCGCCGCGCTGGCCGGCGCCGGTGTCGGCTTCGATACAGCGCCACTCCTGACCCTCCGCACCTTTCTGCCGGGGGTGCCTTACGACTCCGCCGCCGCCCGTCGTTTGCGTGTGGAGGACCTGGTGCGGCGTGTCGAGTCCATTCCCGGAGTTGAGGCGGTGGGTGCGTCGAACCTGATACCGCTCGACGGTGGTGGGATCTGGTCGCGCGTTCAGGTGCCGGGCCGCGAGTTCCGGGAGGAAGACGCTCCGCTCGTGTGGTGGAGTGGCGTGACGGTGGGTTGGTCGAAGGCACTGGGCCTCGAGATCGTTGCGGGCAGGGACCTGACGGCGATCGAGGCTGGAGGGGAGGCTCCGGTTACGGTTATCGACGAAAAGCTCGCTCAGTTCCTCTGGCCGGGAGAAAACGCACTGGGTCGCACCTTCCGCGCCGGCCCCGATTCGACGTTGCCCTGGTTCACGGTAGTTGGAGTGGCGCGTCCCTGGCGTCAGAGTCAGCTGGGCGACGTTGACGAGGACCCAGCGAGCGCCTACATGCCCCTTGCCTGGGCGGTGCCGCGCAACGTGGGGATCATCGTGCGGGTGAGTGGTGATCCGGTGTCGCTTGTGAACGCGGTCAGGTCGCAAATCCGTTCGGCAGACCCGCTGATACCGGTCTTCGACGTGCTGCCCATGGATGAGGTGAGGGCGATCGGGTACTGGCAATACAAGCTCTTCGGATGGATGTTCGGGGTGTTTGGTGGTGTCGCCCTCGTGCTGGCGGCGATTGGTGTATATGGCGTCATCTCCTACGGCGTCACCCAGCGCACCCAGGAGTTTGGGGTGCGTATCGCACTCGGCGCCCAGAGGCGTCGGGTGCTGGGGCTGGTGATCAAGGGAGCCCTCCGATTGGCGACGATCGGCATTGTGATCGGTCTCGTGGTGGCGTTGGGGGTGACGAGACTGGTGGAATCGATCCTCATTGTCAGTCCGGGCGATCCGGCCAGCTTCGTTGGAGTCACGATATTCCTTTCACTCGTGGCGCTGGCAGCCGGTTACTTTCCAGCCCGGAAGGCCACGGCTGTGGATCCCATCGTCGCGCTCCGCGCCGAGTGACTAACCAGGGACAGCAAAATGAAGAAAACCGTCAGGGCAGCAGGAGTCGCCTGGTTGCTGGGAGTCACCGCGACCACGACCCTGAGTCAGGCAGGCGCGGGTCGGCCGCCCGCTCCAGCAACCATTGACGCGGTCAGCTGGCTCGAAGGGTGCTGGGAGCGGCAAGCACGGTCGGGATCCATCACTACCGAACGATGGTTCGCCCCCAGAGCCGCGGCGATGTTCGGCATGAGCGCAACGATCAGGAACGATACATTGCGTGCATACGAGATGTTGTTGCTCCGGGCCGCGGGCGGGCAGCTGCAATACATCGCACACATCACCGGTCAGCCGCCTGCCACCTTCACCGCCACGCTGGTCGAACCTGGCCTGGTGAAGTTCGAAAACCCCGAGCACGACTTCCCGCAGGAGATAACGTACCGTCGCAACGCGCCCGATTCGGTGACGGCGGTGACGGCCGGCAGCGAGGGCGGCCAGCGGCGCGAGGTGCCGTTCGCGTTTCGGCGCGTCCGCTGTTGAACCTGACCGGCAGGCAGTTGAGGTAACGCTATCGCGGACTGAAAGCCTGGGCGGAACCCGGCCTCCTGGCTCCACAAGTCGCGGCTACCGTCTCTCGGCCGAACCGCCGCGTCGCTGGCGCGGGTCGGCGTCGACGGCACTGGGGACGTGACGTAGTTTAGAGGACCCACCACGCGCGCATCACTCGACCAATGACCACACGACGAGAATTCATCGGAACCGGGCTTGCCACTCTTGGTGCCGCCGCGTTGTACGACCCATCGCTGTTGGCTCAGCAGCCGACACGCAAGCGGATACTCATCCTTGGAGGCACGGGTTTCGTGGGGCCACACCAGGTGCGCCACGCGCTGGCCCGGGGTCACCAGGTAACGATCTTCAACCGCGGGCGGAGTGCTCCAGGCATGTTCGGGAAAGACGTCGAGGAGCTCGCGGGTGATCGCGCCAGCAACATCGAGGCGCTCAGGGGCAAAAGGTGGGATGCTGTAATCGACGAATCAGCGTCACAGAGCACGGCGCCCGAATGGGTCAAACTGTCGGCAGACCTACTCAAGGACTCGACCGATCAGTACCTGTTCGTCTCGACTCGGTCGGTGTACTTCGATACCAGCCGGGTGCCGATGACCGTCGATGCGCCCGTCCTCACGAGGGAGAACGCGCCAATCGCCGAGGGAAGGCCTCTAACGTACGGTCACGCCAAGGCCTACGCCGAAAAAGAGGCACACGCGATCATGCCCGGACGTGTGACCGTCGTCAGGCCCGGACTCATCATCGGGCCGGAAGATGACACGGATCGCTTTACATATTGGCCCGTTCGGATAGCGCGTGGAGGGGAGGTTCTGGTTCCAGGTGACGGAAGCGATCACGTTCAGATTATCGACGTCCGGGATCTGGTGGAGTTCAACATACGGCTGATCGAGAATCGGACGTACGGGGTGTTCAATGCCGTGGGTCCGCAGGGAGGCCAGCCGTTCCGGCAGTTCGTGGACCGGATCAGGCAGGGAGTGGGTGGCGATGCGACGTTTACGTGGGTGGACGCCGGGTTTCTGCGCGAAAACGGCGCACCGCCGTACGGTCGGGAGCTGCCGGTCTTTCAGGTGATGAGGGGCCGAACCGCCGGGTTCGCGCGTTTTGACCTGACCCCCGAGATTCGCGCCGGCATGACTTTCAGACCGACCGAGGTGACGGCCCGGGAGACGCTGGCGTGGTGGCGCACCTTGCCGGCTGAACGCCAGTCGGCGATCAGGACGGGCTTCACGCCGGAGAGGGAGCGCGCACTTCTCGAGCAGTGGAAGGCAAGGCGCGGCCAATAACGCCAGGGATCCCGGCAGCGCGAGCGTGTGTACTCGCGCTGCTCTCGACAGCTTGTGGCGGCATGGTTGTCCGGGAACCCCTGGCAATCGTGCCGCCGGGCGCAACGGCGGTCGGTAACTGCGGTGAGAGCAGGGACTCCGACGCCGATTCCATCGGTGACGAGTGCGAACTTTCACTGGCGCGAACGTTCGCTCCAGTTCTTCTGGCCGATCCCGGTGATTGCATATGGCTTCCACGGTCAAGGGCCCTCGCAGGCGGATACCGCTTCGCTGTACAACGGATAGATGGTGGGGTGCGGATCGCCTACCTCCCCGCCTGGTTCCGCGATTGTGGGTGGCGTCCGGCGGTTTGTCTGCTCACTCTCAGAGGGTCTCGGTGCAGCGATCACGCCGGCGACTCCGAGCTGATCGTTGTCGACCTTGCTTCCATGGAGGGTGGACAGTGGATGGTCTCCGGCGTTCTTCTGTCAGCGCATTGTGGAGGGCGGGCGGGAGGTCAGTGCCGCTGGTACCGTGGGGCCGAGCTCGCACGATTCAGCTGGCGCAAGGAGGGCGGCAGTGGGCCGGTGGTGCTGGTTGCCCGCGGCAAACATTCGATGTACCCCGATCGCGCGTCATGCGACCGTGGTCACTATGGTCAGGACAGTTGCGACGGCTCCGCTGACGCCTTCCTGTTCCCGGTCGTTGGCGTTTCACAGAATATCGGTTCACGGGTGAACCCGGCCGGGGGTGCCGGCGGCTGCGTGCAGGCTCGCGAGCTGCCAGTTGCTGACCCGGACTTCAGTGGCGGTTCGAGCGAATGTTTCTGGGATGCGACCAGACCGTTCAAGGGTTGGCAAACGCATCACAGCGGATCGGCGAGCGCATACTCACTGGTCCTGTGGAGGCTGGCTCTGATGTAGCGATCAGGCATCTCGGCGATCAGCGGCGCCCCCGGCTCGCCCGCCTTGTCGGGGGAACTGCTCTTTTAGTCCCAGGTCCCGGGAGGCCCCGGATCTGCGGCGTGCTTACGCAGGCCTCGTCCGGGGAACTGCTCTTTCAATCCCAGGTCCCGGGAGGCCCCGGATCTGCGGCGTGTTTACGCACGCCTTGTCCGGGGAACTGCTCTGACGGATTGGAGCGGATCTGCCGAAACCGGTGACCGTGCCGACCCACGGGCCGCGGGAACCCGGGTGACGATCAACCAGCTGGAGGCCCGGCAGTACGCGCGCAGCGGCGGCTACCTGTCGATCGTGGCGAGATGTCTGCCTGCCTTGAGGAGAAGGTGCTCCAATGAGCACCATCGGCGCGGACGAAGGTTTGCCCGGAGTTTACTGGGTGGTGCAGATCATCGTCGGTGCGATCGTCCTCGTGCCCGCCTGGTTGCTTCTGGCGCGCAGTCGCCCTTTGGGCGGCAACGAGCGAAAGCATCAGCGCACACATACGCCGATGTTGTATGGCTATTCGCTCATCGCAGCCGCGCCGAGTAGACCATTGGATCGAGGGCGAACGCCTGATCGATCTGGCCACGTCTGAAGTAGAGCCGGGGCCGCTTCCGGAAGTCGAACACACGGCAGATGTGATAGTTCTCCGGCGTTTCCCGCGAGACGTTCAACTCATGCGAGCTGACGAAAAACGGAGTCTCCCTGGCGTAAGCGGTTGTCTTGACCTCAATCAGCTTCTCGCGACCGGTTCGATCGAACGATAGGACGTCATAACCAAGCCCGTCGCCCTGGGTGGCCGAGACCCTCTCGACCTGCGCGGCAAACCGTTCGGCACGCTCGGCAACGAGGCGTGCAACTTCATAACGCATGACGAACTCCTCACCGGCGGCCCCCAGCGAACGATTGCGGGATTCGATCTCCAGGTAGTTGACGATCCGCGGCGTCTGTGAGCTGCTTGATACGGTTGCCGGCCACGTCCAGCTCTTCTCGCTTGCTGGCGGATCGACAAGGGCTGCGAGGATATCATCCATGGTTGGGGTCGACGCTGGCTGCACGACCTCATTGGCCACGCGGGCCAACAGGTCGCGCGCTTCCTCGACTCTCGCGACGACGACTTCATATAGCAGTCGCTGAAAGTTGCCAAGCGGTTTGTAACCCTCGATGCAGGGTATACCGAGCCTGCTGAGGACGGCGCTGATGTTCTGATGTTTCCGCTCGATCGAGCCGTCCGTCCGGTCTCGCAGGAGTCGCTGGAGCGCGCGTCGATGTTCGGTCTTGTTGTACGACACGCCCGCTCGCTCAAGGGCGAGCATGTCGAGGTGGTCGGCGACGATGGCCTCGACTTCTTCTGGCGTCCAGTCGTTACCCGTTCCGATGCTCGTCAACTGTTTCCTTCGTACAGACCGTGTCGGCAGCAACAGACTGTGTCGGCAGCGTACCGCATCTGCAGAAGGTCGCTACACGCGTCCACTCATGCCAGTACCCGCAGGAGACACGGTTGGTGACTGGTGATCAGCGCAGTCGGAGTGTGTGAGCGACCGCGTCTCCGAGGCGGTCGAGGCGGCTGAAGCAGTCCTGAACAAACCGCCATAGCAGGGGGCGCCGGAGAACGCTTCGCAAGTGACGAGGTTCGGGCGGGGGTGGCGTTGAGATACCGATCGCGGTCGGGGGCACGCGCCCGGGTGGGACGAGGGACGCTCGCGGCTCCGGGAGTGGGAGATGGTCGTCGTCAGTCATGAGGTTGCCCCGCGTGCCGGGTGTGAACAGCGGAAGGAGAAGATACGTTCAAAGCTCCTCACGTCATCATCGCGCTGCGCCAGACATCGGGATTTCGACTTCGGAATAGTGGCGCACCTGACCGTTCGGCAGGTAGGCCACTCCGTAAACCATGTAAGGCGACCTGTCGAGCAGGTACCAGTCGGCGAGGTGGACGCGGTCTGACTCCCGCCGCTCCTCGACCTTCCATGCAATGACCCGCGTCCCCTCCACGTCGACCGGCATCTCGTCGATGAAGGTGAAGATCCGTGTCTCCGCTGTGGCCATGTTGGGGCCCCAGATCGGAGCTACAACAACCCTGCCTTTCACGAATCCGACCGCTGCGGGCACAAGGTCGGATGCCGAGGCCATGTAGCCGATCCTCGGCACTACTCTCGATATCGGCGTCTCAGCGGCGTCCGATGCTGCCCGTGAGGTACCCGTGACCTTCCCGTCGGCAATCCACAGCTGGATGCGGGCCCCTGTAACCGAGTTGACGTTGAGGTAAGAGTAGGGTTGGAGTGTTCGGAGGTCGTAGGTCTGGTAGAGCACTCCTGTCTCGCGTCCGCCTGCACTGGGTGGGTAGTAACGCGTTACCCAACGCATTATCCTGTGCCCAGCCGAATCCCCGAGCGTCAGCTCATTCGTCCACTCGTTGAGAACGGGGCCGTCCCCGGCGGCGGCGCGAACCCGGACCCGCGCTGCATGTGGCTTGTAGACCGAACCATCGAGCAGCGGTGAGCCGATTTCAATGCTGAGAGTATCACTCGCGGAAAGCGTATCGACGCGAACGGGGTGGGTGAGTGAGGTGGCGAGGAGACAGATCGTGAACAGCATGGGTAGCCTCTCCGAAGACACTGAAGCAGTAGCCGCGAGGCAGGCCGCGCGCAAACCCGCGAGGGACGAACTTAACAGGCAGCCTCGAGTGTGCGCACCCAGCTGCTGAGAACTTCGATCTCACGACGTCCATGGGCGGGGTCCTCGTGGCATGCGGGCAGTGTCAATTCCGGTCGAAGCGCGTCCCGAGGCGGACGTTTCTGGCGAAGTACGCCTCGTTCCTCACCGCCAACCCGGAATTGCACCTTGACTCCACTCTGGTGTTTCACAAGACTTGAGGCAATCAGAAAGAAAAGTTTAGGTAAGACAAAAAAACAATGACAATCGCTCTGGGAGTTTCCGGCCTCTGGAACTGGGCACTGATCGTGGGCGTGACAACCGCTGACGGGGCCATGCCGCGAGCGGCCACCCCCACCCCACACTTCGCGCGGCAGTTCGGCGTTTCCTGCTCGCGCTGTCACGTTTCCCCGCCAAAGCTGAATGCCTATGGCGAGGAGTTTGTCGCTAACGGCTACGAAATGCCGGAGCTTCGATCGCGCCGAACGGTGCCGCTGGCCGTATGGGTGAGTGCGCGCTCGGAGCGACTCCCTGGGGTGCGTGGTCCTGCTGCGGAGGCATCGCAGGCGTACATCAATCGCGTTGAGCTTATCTCCGGCGGCAAGGTGGTGGCGCCGTGGATGAGTTACTTCGTGGAATGGAGAGCGATCAGCAGGGAATCCCGGTCAGATGGGACACTGCGCGATCGTTCAGGTCGATTCGAGGACCTTTTCGTGACGGCCAGCCGAAGCCAGGTCGAACTGACGATTGGTCAGTTCCGGCAGATCGGGCAGGTGGACGTGTCTCGTCGCCCTGGCTTGAGCGAACCACTCGCGCTTTCCGCGTCTCTGCCATCGACTCGCAGCGAAGGCACGTCGCGGCAGCGCGCGTTACGCGCCTTCTCGCCATCGGGTCGGTCTCCCGCGGCGCGGGTGGCCTGGGTTCGTGGTGGCGGGCAGGACAGCTGGCGCTGGTCGACCTCGGCTGGACTGCCACTATCCGGGGAGTTCTCTATACCGCTGAACTCGAAGGCTCGCGTGGAGGCGAGTAACGAACTCGAGTGGAGGCCCAAGGGTGTGGTCCTCGAGTCGTTTCTCAGGCGTGGTGTGGTTTCGCTGGGCGCTCATGCCTTCTACGACGACAGGGAGCGCTACCTCACGAACGTTGTCGCTACCGGGGGCGGTTCGTCACTGCACTGGACAGCTGTCACCGGTGTCTGGCGGACGGGCGGGTCAACGCGGGGACAGTGGTCTCTGGAGTCCGAGTACTTCCCGTCGCGGTTTGTAGCGTTTGGTGCACGTGTGGAGGACCGGGCCGCGGATGGGGCGGGTCGCGGTTTTCTGCCGTACGTCAACCTGCATTTTCCCGGGACCCGTGGCACTATCCGGTTCACGGTCGAGAGGCGCTTCCAGAGGGGACGGAACGCGACGTTCGTCGAGTTGGCCCCGATCTTCTGATCGTTTTGGTCGGACCTCGGGGCGGGGCACGCGAGTTGGGACGGAGGGCGTGGGACTCGAACCCACAAGCGCATCGCTGCGCGCCGGTTTTCAAGACCGGTGCCTTACCAGTTAGGTCTAGCCCTCCCCGGGAAAGTCGAACCTTACTTGCTGTCCCCCTTTGGGGTCACGCTCAGCGGAACGGCCGGCCGCACATCGCCCGGAGTCGCCGGGGCCAGAATCGACTCCGGCAATGCATCAAAGTTGAAAAACTCCGAGATCCGGGCACCCTGAGCCACCTGGCGTGTCGTCGCCAGCGCCTTGCGAGCCCCCTCGGCATCACCCTGTGACTGCAATATGTCGTACATCATGAATCCAGTGGTCACGTACAGCGCCGGTATCCCCACTGACGGCTTGTCCACCCACCCATCCTTCCTGATGAACGCCGCCGGCGCCTTGAACACCTCCTCCCACAACACCTTCGATCGCTCAATGTCCACCATGCCCTCACCCGGCACGTACGCGTACCGATCTCCCGGCATAACCCCACCAGGAACCAGCTTCCGCGCCAATCCCTGCGTTACCAGATACTGCTCCAACCCCAGCTCCCGCCCATAACTCCCAGCCGTCCTCGAAAAATAGATAGGCCGCACCGGATTGTCCCTGATCATCTGCAGCACAAAGATGTCCGCCCGTGTCAGAACCCTCGGTGTTATCTGTGCCTCGATCTCCGCCGTGCGAAACACCATCGTATCCGATAACTGGAACGCCAGCGGAATCGAGTCCGCCTGATCGAGTGTCAACGACACCGGCGGTGTCGTCGGCTTTGGCCAGTTCCCACCGTTATAGATTGCCGGACCCGCCTCCTCGTCGTACTCCCGGATCGGATTACGGATGAGCTGGCGCGTGTACCAGTCGGTGTTGAGCAGCGACGTGTTCGCCACCACAACATCCTGCCTGATCCCCTCCACCTCCTGGGCGTACCACAGCGGGAACGTGTCATTGTCCCCAACCGTGACAAGAATCCCGTATGGCTCCACGGAGTTCAGAAGATCGTGAGCGAACGATGCCGTCGTCACGTCATTCTTCTTGCTTGATGCGCTCCAGTTGCCCACAAGGGGAACGCAGGCCACCAGCAGCAGCGGCGAAGCCATCAGCCAGCTGCGCCGCCTCGGAAGCTCCAGGATCTGCTTGCCGAGCCTGACCGTTTCGCTCCCGATCAGCGCCGCTACCGACTCCCAGATGAACACGAGACCCAGCGCGGCCCATACGCTCCACGCCGAGAAGCTCCAGAGATAGAAGTAATCCCGGTCGCGGACCTCGCGGTCCACCGAATCACCCAGCTCCGGTGCCTGCGACGCTCCGTACTTGAAGTTCAGGTAATAGATCAGGAGCAGTGTCAACGTGAACATCAAGGGTCCGAAGAACCAGAACGACTGCTTGTCCCGCTTCCAGTGCACCCAGCCTCCGAACAGCCCCAGCACAAGGAATAGCGCCGCCAGCACAGCCTGCAGTGCCTGGTTCTCGTTGTAGGCATCACGCCACCACTGCCACTTGAAATAGAGCCACCACATGCCGACCTGGGCAGAAAATGGGGCGTTGCGCTCGGTAACCGGAGGTTTTCCGTACTGCTCCCGGTTGAAGTTGTACATGAACGCATCCCACGTTTCGCTGCTGAAAGTGCACTCGGCAGTCAGCCCGTGACGACAACCAGTCGGCTCTCCTTCGTTGATCGCCGGTTGATAGGCCGCCCGGATAGGCTGCGTGGCGAACGGCGTCAGGCCGAGCACAAGCGCTCCGATGCAGGCAAGCATCAGCTTCCAGCGCAGCAGCGTCCGCGGGCGCCTGATGAGGACCGCCAGCCCCGCCGCAGGCCCGGCGACAAAACCGGCCATGTGATTCGAGTAGCCCAGTCCGAGCAGGAAGGCGATGAGGACGAGCAGTTTGTCGGCCCTCGGCCCATCGGGGTCATCACACCAGCGAACTGTCAGCCACGCAATCAGCGCCACACCCGCGAGGGCAACGGTATACACCTTTTCGTTCACGACCGACTGACTCCACACCGTGAACGCGCTGGCGCCGATCAAGGCCGCCAGCGAACCTCCAACGATCCGCTGCCACCGCTCGGCGAACCAGCTCACCAGCACCCGTTCCGTGATCAGGAACCACATCCCGGCCGATACGGCGCTGCAGATCGCCGCCAGAAGATTCACCCGCGCTGCCACGCTGGGCGCAATCGGCAGAATCGAAAAAACCCTCCCGACAAGGACAAAAAACGGATTGCCAGGTGGATGCGGTAACCCCATCGTGTACGCGGCGGCGATGTACTCGCTCGTGTCCCACATCGCGGTCGACGACCCGAGGGTGATGATGTAGAGCAGGAGCACCGCCCCCGCCGCTATCGCAGCCGCCCCGTACGAAGGCCGGTAGTCGAGCTCGCTGTGAACCGCTTGGCTGTTGGCTGGAGACTGTGTGGTGCTGGGCATCAGAAGAGACGGTCGCTGAGCAGGGAATCATCCCCGGGTAATGACGAAGGAGACAAAAAACTATCACATCGTACGGGCGGCCGAAAGGCCGCCGACAACCGCGGCCGGAAGATCAGTGCCGGAACAGCCGCTGACCAGTAAAGACCATCGCCATCCCACGTTCATCGGCGGCGGCGATCACCTCCTCGTCACGCAGCGAGCCACCCGGCTGAACTATCGCCGATACCCCAGCCTCGGCGGCCTGATCAACACCGTCCCGGAAAGGGAAAAACGCGTCCGAACCGAGAACTGCCCCGCTGGTTGCGTGTCCCGCGCTGCGCGCCTTGTGCACGGCAAGGAAGGAAGCGTCGACGCGCGACATCTGGCCGGCACCGATGCCGATCGTGGCTCCATCACGGGCAAGCACGATCGCGTTTGACTTGACGCTGCTCACGGCGCGCCATGCAAAGAGAAGATCGGCACGCTCCCGCTCATCCGGCGCCCGCCGGGTGACGACGCGCCACAAGTCATCGCCGAGCGTCTCCGGAGGACGGTCCTGAAGAAGCACTCCTCCCCGCACGCGGCGGACGTCGAGCGACTGGCGCGGCCACCGAGCTGTTCCCTCGAGAACTCGCAGGTTCTTCTTGCGACCCAGAATATCAACCGCCTCGTCGCTGAACTCTGGAGCCACGATGCACTCCACGAACAGCGCGGAGACGGCTTCCGCCGCCGGCGCATCAACCGGAGTTGTGAACGAGATCACCGAGCCGAACGCCGACACCGGGTCACACGCCAGCGCCCTGTTGTATGCCTCCAGTGACGTGCTGCCGACGGCCAGTCCGGAGGGCGTGGTATGCTTGACGATGGCACACGCCGGCTGGTCGGGAAACGGATCCGTGGCGAGGAGCGCACCTTCGAGGTCAAGAAGGTTGTTGAACGAGAGCTCCTTGCCTCCCCGCTGGACGAGACCAGCCAGGCCTGTGCCAGGACGCTCGACATAAAACGCGGCCTCCTGGCCGGGGTTCTCTCCGTAACGCAGGAGCTGATGGCGCTCGAAGGTGAAGCCGATTCCCAGGGGGAAGCGCTCTCGTCGCTGGCGGGCGAGCCATGAAGAGATGGCAATGTCATAGGCTCCCGTGTGGGCGTACACCTTTTCCGCGAGGAGGCGCCGGAGGTCGAGGTCGTCGTGACCGCTCTCGAGCGCAGCTGCAACCCGCTCGTAGTCACCCGGGTCGACGATCGCCCACACCGCCTCGAAGTTCTTGGCGGCGGAACGGAGCATCGATGGTCCACCGATGTCGATCTGCTCGACCACGTCGCCGGGAGCGACGCCCACCCGATCGGCTGTTGCCTGAAACGGATAGAGATTTACACAGACCAGGTCGATAGGGCCGATCCCGTGTTGCGCGATCGCCTCCATGTGTTCCGGGAGGTCGCGCCGGGCGAGGAGGCCGCCATGGATCGCCGGATGGAGCGTCTTGACCCGCCCGTCGAGCATCTCCGGAAAACTCGAGAACTCGGAAACGTCGGCCACCCTGAGTCCCGCAGCCCGAAGCGCCGCCGCCGTCCCTCCTGTGGAGACGAGCTCCCAGCCGAGGCCGGAGAGTCGCGCTGCGAAGAAAGCAATTCCTGCCTTGTCTGAAACCGACAAGAGTGCGCGACGTGCACGTGAGCCAGGCGGCGTGGGAAGGTCCACAGTCAGCGGAGGTTTGGTGGTGGAGTCTGTTGGGGCAATGTTGCGTCCCAGCCGAGCGGGACATCGACCGTTACCTGTCCGTCGGAGGAGAGACGGACGCGACCCGTGGCGACAGCGGTGACGACTGGTGGATACAACAGGTGCTCAACGGCAAGCACGCGGCTTGCGAGTGACTCCACGCCATCGCCCGGGAGAACAGGCACCGGCCATTGGGCGATGATTGGACCGTTGTCGTACTGTTCATCCACGAAATGAACCGAAGCTCCGCTGACCCGCACGCCGCGCCGGAGGACCGCCTCGTGTACGTGGTGGCCGTACATCCCGGCACCACCAAAGGCGGGGAGCAGGGAGGGATGGACATTGACAACGCGCCCCCGCCAGCCTGTGGTGACACCAGGGGGCAGCATCCGCAGATATCCGGCGAGAGCCACGACGTCGATGTCCCGGGCTGCGAGCCGCGATGCAAGTCCCGACGTTCTCACGTCGGCGCTCAGAGCCTCGGCTTCGATACCGGCGTCACGGGATCGAGCGAGCGCTCGGGCCTCCGGGCGATCCGACGCGACGTAGACGACCGCGGCGCCCGGATCAGGGGTTCGCCTCAGATAATCGAGAAGCGCCTGGAGATTGGACCCGCCACCCGAAGCCAGTACGGCGATCCGCGCCGTCACTGCGGATCCGCCGACGCACGCAACAGACTGGATGCCGCCAGCGCGGCCGCGAGATCTGTGGCGACGGATGCGTGCTCCACAGCCCAGGCCAGCTCTTCGCGGGGAGTGTCGCGAGATGGAACAAGCACACCGAAACCGCCAAGCGTCAGCGCCGGCTCGACGTCACGCCTCCGGTCACCGACAAACAGTGAAGAACCGGGGTCGAGGTCGAGATCGCGGGATGCGCGAAGGTACATTCCTGTTGCCGGCTTGCGGCAGTCACACGTTCCGGTCACCTCCGGATAGTGCGGGCAATGGTAGGTGGCGTCGATCGTTGCGCCGGCGGCAGAGAACAGGGTCACCATCCTGTCGTGCGTCGCCTGGTACTGTTGCTCGGTGATGAAGCCGCGCGCGATTCCACTCTGATTGGTGATGACCACAACTGGAATGCCGGATCCGTTGAGTCTTCGGATAGCTGCGGCGGCCCCGGGGACGATCCGGACCGCGGCCGGATCGCCCGGATAGTGTGCGTCGGTGATGAGCGTACCATCGCGGTCGAGGAACGCGGCCGGGCGCCCGGTCAAGCCGGCAGCCGCCCGCCGCCGAGGGCGGTCGCGAGAGAGCGCGTCAGCCGGTCATCGAACTCCGGCGGAGTCGAGCGAAGGTCGATGACCAGTCGATTGCCGTCGATTCGGCCGACGACGGGGAAGGCCGCCCCGCGCAACGCCTGGTCGAGCGCCATCGCATCACCGGCGGGGGCGAGCCCAAGTGATGGAATGCGCGCTGATGGGAATGCGCCACCGCCGACAGTGGCTGTCGTGTCGACCACGGCCAGGCTTCCCGCTGGAAGGACAGCGGATATGGCCTCAGCACGGGTCGCCAGGGTCTCGATCGACGTGCCCAGCATCCTGAGCACAGGTATCTCGCGCCTTGCTTCGACCGGGTCACGGTAAAGTCTGAGCGTGGCCTCCAACGCTGCAAGAGTCAGCTTGTCTACGCGCAACGCGCGCGTCAGGGGGTTGCGACGGCAGGCCGCCACCGCCTCGGGAGTCCCGGCGATGATGCCAGCCTGGGGGCCGCCCAGCAGCTTGTCGCCACTCATGACCGTGAGGGTGGCCCCGTCTCGCACCGCGTCAGCCGCAACCGGTTCACCGCGGAGGCCGAACTCGTCGAGTGGAATCAGGAGGCCACTGCCGAAGTCGAAGATAAGCGGGACACCCGCCTCACCGGCGATTGGCGCGAGATCTCTGAGGGAGGCCTCGGCAGTGAAGCCAATGAGCTCAAAGTTGGAGCGATGGATCTTGACGACGGTTCCGCAGTCGGCGCTGAGTGCCTTGCGATAGTCGTCTGGATGGGTCCGGTTGGTAGTTCCGACCTCGCGCAGTCGGGCACCGCTGCGAGCCATGATGTCCGGCACGCGGAAACTGCCGCCGATTTCGATCAGCTCGCCCCGCGAGACGATGGCCTCCCGGGCATCAGCGAAGGTGTTCAGTGCCAGAACGAGTGCTGCAGCGCAGTTGTTGACGACCAGCGCGTCGCCGGCACCGGTGAGCTCCCTGAGGAGTTCGACGCAATGGTCGTGGCGTGATCCGCGGCCACCGCGCGTCAGGTCGTATTCAAGATTGGAAAAGCCGGACGCGACCTCTGTCATGGCGGCGATCGCCGACTGGGCCAGCGGCGCACGCCCGAGATTCGTGTGAAGGACAACCCCGGTGCCGTTGATTACGGGACGGAGTGATGGTGTCCCGAGGGCAACCACCTCCTGCCGGACAAGCTCGGTCCACGCCTGATCTGAGTCGGGAGCAGGCAGCCCCGAGCGCACCGAATTGATTGCGCGACGTACGGCCTCAACGACGAGGCTCCGTGGTTCGCGCGTCATCAGCTCGCTGATGGCGGGCAGCGAAAGGAGGGCACCAACCGCGGGGAGTGTACGTCGTGTGTCGGTCACCGGTCCTGCACTCCGCGTCTTGCACCTCCAGACATTCCGATGGCGAGCCTGTGCGCACCGGCAGATGCCGTATCGGCTGGGGGCCGCGCGCGCGGTGTCGAGAACTGGCGCTCGCTGCTGCGGGATCGGCCGACGATCGACCGGGCGTCGATCGCGCGGACCCGGAACGCCGTGGCTGCACGCAGAGGTGCGCCAAGAGTCAGGATAACTTCGCGCTCGGGGATGCGAACCGACGGTCGGGGAATCGGGCGCACTGAGTCAGGGGTGGCCGGCCTCGCGGGCGGGCGCACCTCCTCCGGTGCGGGACGCGCGGGAGGCTGCGGCCGACCGGCGATGGAGTCAGCGCGAGCCACCGAGTCGGCTATGGCACGGGCGCGCACCGAGTCACGCGTGGCCCGAACGAACGCCGAGTCCTCGCGGGCTTTCTGCCACGCCCTCCCTCCGACCGCGGATGCTATCGGCAACGAGGTCGAGTCGGCCTGTTTGAGGGTGAAACCGGCCGGCGCAATCGTCATCGCCGTATCGAGAACGCGATCAAAGCGGAGCCTCAGAGTCAGACTGTCGACAACGTCGACGCCTTCGAGTCCGGGACCCAGTGTATCGCGCACAATCGCGTGGAGCGCGAGAGTGATCGAATCCGCGAGCTGTACTGTCGCCGTGTCGTGCAGCTCTCGTGGGTCGAGCTGCCGATTGCGGTTGGGGTCGATGAGTGCGCGCACGAGAAAGAGACCAGGCGGCAGGTGTCCGACTTCGAATTCGCCGAGTGAATCTGAATAGGCGAGGTAGCGGGCGCTGTCGGGGAGACTCACTGCTTCGACGTACGCCTGCGCTGCCGGGCGTTCAGCCATCCAGTCGAAGATGCGGCCCGCAATCCGGCCGGACGCGACGGTTGATCCGGTCGAAAAAACCACCTTCGCGCCACTCGAGTCGATGTTCCCGTCGAGGTCCACCATTCCGGGGAGGAGAGTGATGGAATAGGTGGTGTTGGGCCGAAACCCTCCACGCGGCCGCACGGCGACTCTCGTACGCCGCCACGAAAGCTGCGGCACGCCTTCACTTGGGGAGATGAGAAACAGTTGAGCAAGTGACTGGGCGCCCTGCGGCCGCTCACTGACTACCTCGTCGAACTCGAAGGCAACGGCGCCGTCACGAACGTTGACGCTGTTGGAATCAGGCCGGATGCGGAGCAGTTGGGGGGGCTCGTCGTCGGGTGGCCCGCCTGGTGGGACACTGGCCTGGGCGCAGGCA
Organism: Gemmatimonadota bacterium; assembly: GCA_052389935.1. GTDB lineage: Bacteria > Gemmatimonadota > Gemmatimonadetes > Gemmatimonadales > Gemmatimonadaceae > JBQTHK01. The sequence continues at coordinate 81,707 of JBQTHK010000036.1, forward strand.
GAGAGCAGGAGGGCGGCGGCGAGTCCTCCTGCTCCACCCCCCCACTTCAGCCGCATAATGAGGCCACTTTGCCGGCGAGCTGCTGGCGGCGCGCCGTCCATTCCGCCTCCCGTCTGCGCTCACCCTCCACCACGTCCGGCCTGGCCCGCGCGACAAACGATTCGTTGCCAAGCCGCGCCCTGATGCCCTCGAGCTGCCGGTCGAGCTGCTCAATTTCGGACCGCAGCCGCGCACGTTCCCTGTCGACGTCAATCATCCCGGCCAGGGGGAGGACGAGCTCGGTCCCTCCCGTCAGAACCTGGTGTGCGGCGGCGCCCGGCGGCGCAACACTGGTGACGGTCAGCGCACACTTGCCGAGGCGGGCGATGGTCTCGAGCTCCGCTTCGAGAATCGCGCCATCACCGTTGGCGGGCACCGCGAATCCGGCTATGACCTTCCCCGGCGCAATGCTGTAGTCGGCACGCAACTGGCGAATGGCGATAACTGCTTCCTTGACGACAGCGAAATCGAGTTGACCGGGTATCCGGGCCGAGGCGCGCGGCCACTGCGCAGTAACGAGTTGTTCGTCGTCCTGTCGGCCAGCTACCGGAAGCAGCCGCCATTGCGTCTCGGTGACGAAGGGGACAATCGGGTGCAGCAGCCTCAGAGACTGATCGAATACGTGAACGAGAATCGCCCGCGCAACTTCACGGTCTTCGCCCGCCCGCGCGAGGCGCGGCTTGACGGCCTCCACATACCAGTCAGCCAGATCGTTCCAGACGAGGGCGCGTGCCGACTCAGCGTATTCGTTGAGGCGAAGGCCCGATCCCAGTACTGCTTCGCTCCATTTGTCGGAGTCGGGCCGGGGTGGCCCGAGCGCGGCATCGCAGCCGGCGATGGCGGCGTCGAGTCGCCCCAGAATCCAGCGGTCAACGGCGGTGAGCTCACTCGGGTCCAGCTCGCTGACCGGCCGGACCGGGTCGGAGCCGACGTTGCCGAGAAGGAACCGGCCGATGTTCCAGAGCTTGGTGACGAAGTTGCGTCCGGGGGCGAATGACCGCTCGAGGTCGTCGGGATCGAGCGTCGAATCCGCACCGAGACCCATTCCAGCAACAACTGTGTAGCGCAGCGCATCGGCGCCGTATCGCCCGACGACGTCGAGAGGATCGATGCCGTTGTTGAGCGACTTGGACATCTTCTGCCCCCTGGTATCGCGCACCGTCCCGTGCAGGTAAACGGTATGGAACGGGGCCTCGCCCATGAACGCGTAGCCGGTCATGATCATGCGCGCGACCCAGAAGAAAAGGATTTCGGGGGCGGTGACGAGCACGTCGTTAGGGTAAAAGGCGCGCAGGTCGGGACTTTCATCGGGCCAGCCCAGCGTCGAAAACGGCCACAGGGCCGACGAAAACCAGGTGTCGAGAACGTCTTCGTCCTGGTGAACAGGACCGGCGCAGGAAGGACAGCGTGCGAGATCCTGCTGGCTTGCTGATACCTTGCCGCAACCGTCGCAATACCAGACGGGCACACGGTGTCCCCACCACAACTGCCGCGAGATGTTCCAGTCGCGAATGCCTTCGAGCCAGTTGACATACACAGCCTCCCAACGTTCGGGGAGGATCCGTATCTGGCGCTGCCGCACGGCCTCGAGCGCGGGCGCTGCCAGTGGGCGCATGCGCACGAACCACTGCTCCGAAAGACGCGGCTCGACGATCGTGTCGCACCGGTAACAGCGTCTCAGGGCGTGGCGGTGCTGCTCGACCTTGTCCAGCAGGCCGTCTGCTTCAAGACGCGCGACGATGCGTTTTCTCGCCTCGAAGCGGTCCAGCCCCGCAAGGTCGGGCGGAACTCTCGCCTCCGGTCCGTCGTCGGCAAGCATTTCACCATCAGGTCCGATGACTATCGGCATCGCGAGTCCGTGCCGCTGGCCGACATCGAAATCGTTGGCGTCGTGCGCGGGAGTGATCTTGACCGCACCTGAACCGAACGCCGGATCGGCGTAGTCGTCCCCGATGATCGGAATTTCGAGCGCCGTCAAAGGCAGGCGCACAGTGCGCCCGATGAGGTCTCGATATCGCTCATCAGCTGGATTGACGGCAACCGCAACGTCGCCGAGCAGTGTCTCGGGCCTGGTGGTCGCGACGGTGATATGTCGAGACTCTTCCCCCGCACGTGTCGGAGTAAGCAGGTATCGAATGTGGAAAAGCCGGCCGTCGCTTTCGTGAGATTCCGCCTCTTCATCCGAAAGCGACGTCAGGCAGCGCGGGCACCAGTGGATCACACGATGTCCGCGGTAGATCAGCCCCTTGTCGTAAAGGCGCACAAACGCCTCGCGGACGGCCCGTGAAAGCTGCGGCGAGAGGGTGTACGCCGTTCGCGACCAGTCGAGCGAAGCCCCGATCGCTCGCAACTGCTGGAGAATGGTGCCGCCGGTTTCCTCGACAAAGGCCGCCGTGCGGGCCACGAACGCGTCCCGCCCGACCTCGAACCGCGTCTTGCCTTCGCTGGCGAGCTGTTTCTCTACCACGTTCTGCGTGGCGATGCCCGCGTGGTCGGTGCCAGGCACCCACAGCGTCTCGTCTCCTGCCATCCGCCGCCAGCGGATCAACACATCCTGCACGGTGTTGTTGAGACCGTGACCCATGTGAAGGATCGCGGTGACGTTGGGTGGCGGGATGACGATGACAAACGGACGCCGGCCGCCGCTGACTGAGCGATCAACGCGTTCTGCGTGAGCGCGGAAAGCGCCGGACTGCTCCCATTCCGCGTAAAGCGCCGCGTCGTTCGTTGCGTGGTCGTAGTGCGCCGACATCTCCGGCGCGGTGCGGGGTCTCGTGGACGTCATGCCCAAATCTACGCAATGAAGGCAGCCCGGTGGCGCCGACGAGGCGGGCATGGCGACTCACCTCCACGGTCCCTTAAGTTGCGTCATGACCGACCCTTCGCCCGCGAAAGGACAGCCCGGAAGCTCGTGGTTTCTCTGGCTGCTCTTCTGGATCGCGATCGCGGCCGGAGCGGTCTACGCCGTGGCGAACAGGTCGCGAATCCCGCCGCTCCTCGAAAGTTCGGGGTCGGTGACGGCTCCCTGAACGCACCCCCAATGCAGACTTCAACCGAGACGACGATCAATCTTGTTCTGCCCGACGGCGCCGTGCGGCAGGTCCCCGCGGGGACGATGCCGCGAGATGTGGTGGCGACCATAGGAGAGCGTCTCCTCAAGGCGGCCGTGGCGGTCTCGATCGACGGCGCGGTTCAGGACCTCATGACTCCGATCCGCACCAGCGGCGCGTTTCGAGTGCTCACCGAACGCGATCCCGAATCACTCGCCGTGCTCAGGCATTCGGGTGCCCACATTCTCGCGACTGCCGTCAGGCGACTGCGGCCCGACGCGCACATCGGGTTCGGACCGGCCATCGACGATGGTTTCTACTACGACTTCGAGGTCGCGCAACCGTTCACGCCCGAAGACCTCGCCGCCGTTGAGGCGGAGATGCGCAAGGTCGTTGCAGACCGCTTTCCGTTCGCTCGTGCAGAAGTTGACCGTGACGAGGCGCGCCGGCTGTTCGCCGATGATCCACTCAAGCTCGAGCGAATCGGTGATCTGCCGGAGGGTGAGATCATATCGACCTATACAGACGGCCCCTTCGTCGATCTCTGCCGCGGGCCACACGTCCCCGATACTTCGTATCTCCGGCACTTCAAGCTGCTGCATACAGCTGGTGCCTACTGGCGTGGCGACGTGCGGCGTCAGATGCTGCAGCGCATCTACGCGACTGCCTTCTGGAAGAAGGAAGACCTCGAGCAGCACCTCTACCGCATCGAAGAGGCCAAACGCCGCGACCACCGGGTGCTGGGCAGATCGCTCGATCTTTTCTTCTTTAGTCAGGTTTCGCCGGGAGCGGCCTTCTGGACGGAGCGGGGGACGATGCTCATCAACACCATCAACGGCTACCTTCGTGAGCTGCATGCCGAAGGGTACCAGGAGGTGCGCACGCCGCTGCTCTACAACAAGTCGCTGTGGGAGCAGTCGGGCCACTGGGGGAAGTACCGCGAGAGCATGTTCCTCGTGCTCAACAGCGAGACCGGTGAGCACGACATGTCACTCAAGCCGATGAACTGCCCGTCGCATTACGTGCTGTACAATGCGACCAGACACTCGTACCGGGACCTGCCGCTGCGCTACAACACCTATGACGTGTTGCATCGCAACGAGCTGACGGGAGCACTTTCAGGGCTGACGAGGGTGCGACAGTTCCAGCAGGACGACTGTCACATCTTTCTGATGGAGTCCCAGATCGCCGAAGAAGTGGGGCGACTGACGCAGTTCATCCTCGGATATTATCGGACGTTCGGACTCGCTGCGCGCGTCAAGTTCGCGACGAGGCCCGAGGTGCGAGTCGGGACCGATGAAATGTGGGACCGCGCGGAGTCGGCTCTGCTGGCGGCGCTCGAAGCCACCGGGATGCCATACGCGAAGAAACCCGGTGACGGGGCGTTCTACGGTCCCAAGATCGACTTCGACGTCGAAGATTCACTCGGCCGGGCCTGGCAGTTGGGAACCATCCAACTCGACTATGCAGCGCCGGAGCGCTTCGATCTGACCTATGTCGGTGCCGACAACGCGGAGCACAGACCGGTTGTCATACATCGTGCAGTCAGCGGTTCATTCGAGCGCTTCGTGGCGATTCTCATCGAGCATTACGCAGGCGCATTTCCGGTCTGGCTGGCTCCGGAACAGGTGCGGGTGCTCCCGATTTCCGACGACCTGGCGACGGAGGCGGACCGGGTGGCGGCGGCCATGCGCGCGGCCGGTATCAGGGCGCGCTTGGACTCGCACAACGAAACGCTGAACTACCGAATCAGGCAGGCGGAGTTGATGAAGGTGCCGTACATGGCGGTGATCGGCCGGCGTGAGGCCGAGAGTGGGACAGTTGCGGTTCGCGCGCGCGGGGAGGGTAAGAAGCAGGAGATCATGCCTCTGACCGATTTTTTGGATCGAGTGAGGGGCGAGGTGGCAGGGCGGGTCCAGGGTGGAGGAGCAGGAAACGCAGGAGGGAGGGTGAACGAGGGAGAGTGAACGCAGAGAGCGATGACGGGATGAGTCAACCAACGGCCGAAAGCAGGCCTGACAGTTGACAGATGTCGTAGCTCGCCACCCGGTCGCACCAGCCCCTTGACCATCCCGATCGTCGTCATCCACTTCAAGCTCTTCATGATTTTCACGATCGCCGCGACCTCAATCCTGTGAGCAAAGCCAGCCCGATCGCCCTGATCATCCTGGCCGGCTGTATCGCCGCGCCCCTCAAGCTTGCGAAGGATGACTCCGATGTGCAGTTGGCCAACCTATCGATTGCAGCAGCCGACCCCGCGGAACGCGGCTCATTCGCCGTAAAGCGGCTCTACTACGGCAGCGGGAACGACAGGAACAGGCCTGAGTTCCGCGACTCTGTCACAATCAGGACGGGCACCGTCGACGGCAGCAAGCTCGCGTCAGCGCCGACACCGGCACTCGGTCGCCAGAGGCGCAGCTACTGGGGCTTTGACTTCACCAGGCTGCCGATAAACGGGCGCGTCTGGTATCCCGACGGGGAGGGTCCATTTCCTCTCGTTCTGATCGTGCATGGCAACCACAACATGAAGGAGTTTTCCGATCCCGGCTACGGATACCTGGGCGAGCTGCTCGCGTCGCGCGGCTTCATCCTCGCATCGGTCGACGAAAACTTCCTCAACGGCAACATCCGCGGCGAAAACGATGCACGTGGATGGATGCTTCTCCAGCACATCCGGGCCTGGAAGTCGTTCAACGACTCGGTTGGTTCTCCGTTTCGCGGGCGCGTGGACCTGTCGAGGATCGCGCTCATGGGGCACTCACGCGGCGGCGAAGCGGTGGCCGTCGCCGGGATGTTCAATCGCCTCAGGCATTATCCGGACGATGCGACGGTGACCTTTGACTTCAACTACGACATTCGGTCCCTCGTCGCGATCGCGCCGGTCGACGGCCAGTATCGGCCGGCAGAAAAGCCGACACCGCTCAGCGACTACAACTATCTCCTCTTCCACGGCTCGCATGACGGCGATGTCAGCAACTTTTCGGGACTGACCCAGTGGGAGCGGCTCCGCTTCAGCGGAAAGGAGACCTACTTCAAGTCGGCGGTCCTGGTTTACCGGGCAAACCATGGACAGTGGAACACGGTCTGGGGCAGCACCGACGGCGGCCCACGGAGCCGGCGCTCGCTCGACCTGCGCGGCTTCATCAGCGAGCAGGATCAACGTCGCTTCGCGGAGGTTTATATCACCGCCTTTCTCGAGTCGACGCTCAAGGGCCGGCGCGAATACCTGCCGATGTTCCGCGATCACCGCGCTGCCGGGCGATGGCTGCCGCGAACGATGTACATCACGCGTTTTCAGGAGAGCGCGTTCCGTGCAGCGGGCGACTATGAAGAAGACGTCGACCTCCTGTCGGGGAGCGTCGCCGGCATCAGCTTCAGCGGCGATTCGCTGTCGACGTGGAAGGAGGCGGCGGTGCCATTCCGTTTTCGCGGAGGGACGCAGGCCCACAACGCGGTGATGCTGGCCTGGAACCGCCGCATCGCCGGTGACGATACCACGAAGCGCGGTGCGCCCGCGTCATACACAATGTCGTTAGGTGATTCGCTTCGCTCGGCGTGGGCCGTGGACGGCAGTTCGGTGCTCGTGTTCTCACTGGCCCCAACCGATGCCGTGCCGGGGCCGAGGCAGCAGGCGCGCGATTCGACGCGCGAGGACTCGACACGCGCCCGGCCGCCGCGGCGGCCGCCACAGCGCCCGCCGCCGAAAGACACCACTGCCATGGATCTGTCGGTGGTCGCCGTGGACGCGGCCGGCAGGGAGGCGAGGCTGCGGCTTTCCGCCTACAGTCCGGTGCGCCGCCCGCTCGAATCCAACATCTACCGCCGGGCCGGACGTGATGCCCAACGCTTCGGCAGCGTCTTCGAGATCGTCCTTCAGACCTACACGATCCCACTCGCCGATTTCGCCCGTACTCCGGGGTTCGACGCTGCCCGACTCAGGTCTGTGCGATGGGTCTTCGACCACACCGAAGCCGGGACGGTCTGGCTTGACAGCATAGGCTTTTCCAGAATGGATCCTGCTTTTTTCGCCGCTGAGCCGCCGGGCCAGGGCTCCAACAGATGAATCTCGCGCGCTCAGTCAGCGGTGCCGTTTTCACCGCCGTCATGTTCGCCGGCGCGAGCGGCCGCGCGGTGGCCCAGGAAGATGGACGCTATCCTATTGTAGGGCGGATAACAACCGGCCCTCGCGCGCTGGCCCTGGGCGGCGCAACGGCGGCGCTGCGTGAGCCTGAAGGCCTGTTCGGCAATCCCGCCCTTGCGGGAGCGATCACATCGACATCCGTGACGGCAGCCCGCTTCGGCGACGGTGATGCCCACGCCGGTTCGATAGCGGCGTCCGCCACCTACGGCATTATTGCCCTGAGCGTCGGGGCAGCACACCTCGACTATCGTGCTTCGGTGGCTGTGTCCGACGTTGTCCCCGGCTCGCTCAGCGGCGGCGCCTTCTACTCAGCCAGTACGGTTGGCATGGTGGCCGCAGCCATGAGCGTCAAAGGCATCCGAGTGGGCCTCGGCGTCAAATACGCGGAGGAGCGCGTCGAGGGTGGCAGGGAATCAGCTCTGCTCGCCGATGTGGGGGCCGCCAGAGATTTCACTTATGGCACCATAGGTCTCGCGGTTCAGAACTTTGGTCCGACCCTCCGGACGGGTGGCGAGACTATGGAACCGGCCACCAGAGTGGCCCTCAGTGCCTTCGGCCAGGGACTTCCGCTTGGACCATGGGTCGACTTCTCCGGATCGGCCGGTGTAGCGGTCCTCGCCGAAGGATTCATCGGCGCATCCGTAGGAGCTGAATTGACATGGGTGCCGATCGAAGGGTTGAGCTTCGCGCTGCGCCAGGGACTGAGGCGGCCGGAAATCGAGGAACAGCGTCCCTTCACTGCCGGTCTCGGGTTATCACTCGATCGCCTGGTGCTCGATTACGCCTGGGAGCAATTCCAGGACGGGAGCGGCCACCGACTGGCACTACGCATACGGTAGGCTGGCTGTGATCCGCCGCCCGCCGCCGCTCTGATCCGCAGAGTCCCGCTCCGATCCGCCCCCCCCACCCCCCCCCTCCCTCGGCGGCGGGAAAAACGGCGAGCGTCAAAGTAGTTTTGAGCCGTGATAACGATCCCGCCATTCAGACCAGAGGAACGAAATGACCAAGATCGATCGGCTGAGCTATTGTGGCGTTACGGGCGCTACTCTCCTTCTGACGCTCGCCGGCGCGTCGGCCGGGGCCCAGGCGACGCCTCCCGAGAAGGTTGACTTCATCGCAGGTGCCAGATCACCGATCGCAAGTTCGGTTGCAATACCGGCCAACGCCGCTTGGGTCTGGACGTCTGGTACCGTGCCGTCGGTCGCTGATACCAGTGC
>JBQTHK010000037.1:0-153090 GCA_052389935.1 Gemmatimonadota bacterium
GGGACGCGGGAAATCGCCGAGGGTGCAGGAAAAGTGGACGTGGACAACTGTATCCTGCACGATCGCTCCGACGGCTACGCCGCCCCAGGTACCTGTCAGAAAGTCGCCCCCCCCCCTCGTCATCAGCATCGGTGACCACAGCGCATGACAGCGCTGCTGCCATTGCTGACATCAGCAGGAGTCTCTGCTACGGGTCGTTTGGTCTCGATCGGGGCATCGGGTGATCCCGGGATGTCCTGATGACGGGTGACGTGATGAGTGGACGAGACAACATCGCTGGAAAAGGCCCTCGTGCGGCTCTACAGCGCCTGGCTGAGCCGCCCCAGCAGTGGTCAGCTGTTTGATCCGCCTCATCCGTCCCACAATCCCAAGTCCGCCGCTGCCAGAAGCAAGACGTCTCTCAGACAGCGACACCCCTACTCTGTCGCTACCGGCGCCCGGGCGGGAACACCGCATCGCGGAACACCTCGCGGCCGCCAGAAAAGGTCAAAAGGACTCGGACATTACCGATCCGATGCGGAGACTCCTGTTGATGTCAGCCATGGCAGCAGCGCTGTCATGCGCTGTGGTCACCGATGCTGATGACGAGAAGGGGGGCGACTTTCTGACAGGTACCTGGGGCGGCGTAGCCGTCGGAGCGATCGTACAGGATACAGTTGTCCACGTCCACTTTTCCTGCACCCTCGGCGATTTCCCGCGTCCCGGGACTGACAGCACGGGTCGTTTCTCGGTCGAAGGGAGCTATGTGTTGAGGGCCTACCCGGTAATGATCGGGCCCCGACTGCCGGCCCGCCTTACTGGTGTCGTGCGAGGCAACAGAGTGACCTTGACGGTGGCGGTCAATGACACTGTTGCGAAGCGCCTCGTTGTGCTGGGGCCCGCCGAGGCGCGGCTCGGAGAATCGCCACAGTTGACGCCCTGCCCCATCTGCGTGCGCCCGCCAGCGTTGACTTCAGCGAACAGCCACTGACAACGGCGGCTGTGACCGCAGCCGAGAACGACGGGTCTCACCGGTATATGGGCGTTTCACGATCTTCCATCTTCTGCCTCACGCGCGCCTTGGTCCCGGACGCGGGAGCTGGCATGCGCAGCATCGCCGAGCGTATCGGCGAGCTCGACGCGCCGGGCAAGTCACCCTAGAAGGCCGCCGTCAGCTGTTGTGATCCGGCCCTTCGGGTACAGCCAGACCGAGGGGCCTTTTTCGTCTCCGCCAACGCAGGACAACAGGGATCAGCAGCATGAATCAGGAGATCATTTCCCGTTATACAAGTCAGCCGCCGCGGCTCCCGCCCCGGCTGCGGGAGGAAGTAGCGCGCGACGCTGAATGGCGAGGTGACGCCGTCCAGCTGTACGCCTTCTCCGATCTCAACGCAGAGCTCCGTTTGTCAGACAGCTGGCTGATTGTAGGTTCCCGTATGGTAGCGGTGGCGGAGCCGGTGAGCGGCGGCTGGACTCTCCGCTCGTTCGCGCGGTCGGCGATCACCGGTGTCAGGGAAGGACCGGGGTTGAGCGCAAACTCGCTGATACTGCTCGGGGAGTCGGTCGAGAAACCGCTCGCTGTTGTCAGGTACACTCACCGCCAGCGCGGTGCGTTCGAGAACATCCGGTTCGTCCTCGCCGAGGGACTCGAGGGTCACATCGTGATCCCACCGGATGCCGACGAGGCCTACACAGATGCAGTAGCCCGGCCCGTTCGGGACGCGCAGGCGCTGGTGGCGCGGCGGCGGGCAGCCGTGATCCTGAGACTGCTGGCATACCTGCGTCCGTATCGCCGGGAACTGGGGCTGGGGATGCTGGCGGCAACGGTGATCACGATCGTCAGCCTCGTGCCGCCGTGGCTCGCCGGATACCTCCTCGATAGCGTCGTCCGTCCCGTTCAGGCAGGAGAACTCGCGCCCGACCGCGCCCTCGCCACGGCAACACTTGCCGTGGCGGCGATGGGTCTGGTCTATGTGATTCGCCAGAGCGCGGCAATGGTGCGTCTCAGGCTGATGTCCGTGCTCGGAGAGTACGTCGCTCGCGACCTGAGGGCGGAATTGTACGCGCACCTTCAGCGGCTGAGTCTTTCGTTCTTTTCGAGAAAAAAGACAGGTGGGCTGATCACCAGAGTCACTTCGGATACCGACCGGCTCTGGGACTTTCTCGCCTTTGGAGTCGTGGATGTGTCCCTGTCGCTGATAATGATTCTCGGACTTTCGGTCGTGCTGATGGTGCTCGACTGGCGGCTGGGTCTCGTGATGGCGCTGCCCGTGCCCGTCTTCTGCTGGCTTATCTACAGGCACGGCGAGCGGCTCAACCGCGTCTTCCTGCGAGCGTGGCGCAAGTGGTCCCGGGTGACTGATGTGCTCTCGGACACGATACCCGGCATACGAGTCGTGCGGGCCTTCAATCAGGAAGCACGCGAGATCAGCCGCTTTGACGAGCGCAACTCCGCTGTTACTGACGAGTTCAACCGCATTCACCGGATGTGGACGACGTTCTGGCCCCTTCTCATGTTCGCCGTTCACGGCACAACGGTCACCGTATGGATGTTTGCGGTTCCGAGGCTCCTCGGGTCAGGTGAGCCGCTGTCGGCCGGTGTGTTCGTGTCGTTCCTGTTGTACACGACGATGTTCGTCGGTCCGATCGAGGTGATCGGCCAGATCGCGCGGACGATGAACAGAGCCACCAGCTCGGCGCATCGCGTGTTTGAGGTGCTCGACAGCACCCCGGAGATCCGTGATGCCAGCTCACCGGTCAGGCTTGAGCCCGTTCGTGGCAGCGTCACCTTCGACAACGTGACCTTCGCCTACGACGGCGTGAGGCAGGTACTCAAGGGGATCACTTTCCACGTCGAGCCCGGGGAGCTGATCGGACTTGTGGGTCCGTCGGGCGGTGGCAAATCAACTGTTGTCAGCCTCATCGCACGGTTCTACGACCCCGGCGGTGGAGCGGTGCTGATCGATGGTGTCGATGTGCGCCAGCTCGACAGCGGGCATTACCGGGAACAGCTGGGGATGGTGCTCCAGGATCCGTACCTGTTTCACGGGACAGTCGTGGAGAATATCCGCTACGGCCGCCCCGATGCCTCGTTAGGCGACGTGATCGCGGCCGCGCGCGCGGCGAACGCCCATGACTTCATCTGCAAGCTCAGCCAGGCCTACGATACCGTTGTCGGGGAGCGCGGTCACACGTTGTCCGGTGGTGAGAGGCAGCGCATCTCGATCGCGCGTGCCGTGCTGCACAATCCCCGGATCCTGATTCTCGACGAGGCGACCAGCAGCGTTGACACCGAAACCGAACGGGAGATTCAGCAGGCTCTGGAGCGCCTGATCGAGGGCCGGACCGTGTTTGCGATCGCCCACCGGCTTTCAACGCTTCGGCGAGCCTCCCGGCTGTTCGTCCTCGACAACGGCAAACTCGCTGAAGCCGGAACTCATCGGGAACTGCTCGGCATCCCGGACGGGATCTACCGGCGACTCTATGAATTGCAGGTCCAGCTTCAGTAACCCTCGAAAAATACCGCGCCATGACTCCCCGAACGACAGTTCAATTGCGACGCTCCGCCGACGGCCGCCTGATGGCAGCACGAGCCGCCGGCTGGGTCGCGGCCCGCGTGGTGATGTGTTTCCCGTGGTCACTGCCGGGGCGGTACCTCAGCCTTCGGGATGAAGATGAAGACGAAGTCGCCTTCGTCGCGAACCCCACAGATCTCGACGATGCCTCACGACAGGCCCTCCTGGCTGCGATGGCCGAGGCCGGCTTCGTCCTCGAGGTCGTCAGGATTCGGTCGATCGATGAAGAGGTCGAGATCAGACAGTGGGAAGTCGAGACGCGGCAGGGCGAGCGTCGTTTTCAGACTCACCTCGACGAGTGGCCAAGAGAGCTGCCCGGCGGCGCACTTCTGATTCGTGACGTCGCCGGCGACCTCTACCGCCTGCCTCAACCGGAATCACTCGACAAGAGAAGCCGCGACCTGCTCTGGGCATTTGTTGATTAGGTGGTCGTGCCGGGCGTGGCGCGCCACCAGGGCGCGCCACACGGCATCACGCGCTGAATTGTCGAAGGTGATGGTCGAGGTGCCTGGCCATCAGCTGGCTCCACTCGCGGCCCGACGTTGGCCCCCACACCGGGTTCGGTGGCCAGGGACCGTTGAGGTCGCGATCCGACGCCTCCTGCAACAGCATCCGGGTTCGCGCACGCTCTTTCTCGAAATCATGAACGGTCGGCGAGATGAAGGCAGCGTACGTGGGAGCACCCCTCGGCCACGGCATTCTGAGCACCAGAAACTTGAGCCAGGATCTGGGCAAAGGCGGAATCCGTGGCGGTCTGGGCGCCAGACGCCCCAGTGCCATTTCGAGTGATTCGTTGCAATGCCACAGCATCTGGTTGACGCTCATCTTTCCCCACCGCCGCGGCGACGTCGGCGTCAGTGATTCAATGCGCGACCGCAGTCGCTCAAGGACCCCCGGATCGTGGATCATCTCACCCCGTTTGTGAACTGTTCGCGAAAACCAGGACCCTGGGCTACACTGGATGAGCGAAGGTCGCGGTCGTCTTGCCGGCAATCCGAACAGCCCCCGCGACCGTAGACTGGAACACCACCCCCCGAAACATTATGCGCCCCGCCCGGCTTCTCCTCATCTCCTTTCTCGCCGTTTCCGCGGCTGGTGCCCAATCCGACTCTGTGCGCACAGTGCGACCGGACACCGTGGTCCGAGGTCTGGCTGTCGTCAAGGTAATCGGTCGGGCCGACCAGCTCCTCGGCGTTGCATCAACAGCGTCAGAAGGGTTCGTCGGCTCCGCGGACCTGAGACTTCGACCAATCGTGCGCGAAGGCGAACTGCTCGAGACTGTTCCAGGTCTCATCGTGACCCAGCATTCAGGTGAGGGAAAGGCGAATCAGCTCTTTGTGAGGGGGTTCAACCTCGATCACGGCACCGACTTCCAGACGAAGGTGGAGGGGATGCCCGTCAACCTCCCGTCGCACGCGCACGGTCAGGGTTACACGGACCTGAACTTCCTGATCCCGGAACTGGTTGACCACGTCGACTATAGACTGGGTGTCTACCACACCGAGATCGGAGATTTCGGGAGTGCCGGCGGCGCCGAGTTCCGACTGATGCGCTCGCTTGACCAGCCCTTCTTTTCCCTGAGTGCCGGCGCGAATGGCTTCGCGCGAGCAGTTGGGGCGACTCAGTTCAACGGGTCGGCCGGCCGGTTGCTCGTCGGTGGCGAAGCTCGCGGCTACGACGGACCCTGGCAGGTCGAGCAGAAGCTGCGCAAGCGGAGCGCGCTGGCGAGGTACACCCGCGAATGGTCCGGGTCGCGCCTGTCGGTCTTGGCACTCGGCTATGACAACTCGTGGAATGCATCAGATCAGATACCCCGTCGCTCAGTGCCATCGATCACGCGATTCGGTCAGGTGGATCCCACCCTGGGCGGGGATGCGGATCGCTACAGCCTGTCGGCGGAGTGGGACCGGAGGCGCGGGACCTCGAGTCAGGGAATTCAGCTCTTCGGCATCAGGTCGACGCTGGATCTCTATTCGAACTTCACCTATTTCCTCGAGAATCAGGATGAAGGTGACCAGTTCAATCAGCGGGAGCGTCGGTCGATCGTGGGGATCAACGCCTGGCACAAACAGCAGGTAACCGGCATGGGTGCCGGCCATCTGCTGACGTTCGGGCTCCAGAATCGGGCCGATTTCGTCGGCGACGTCGGTCTCCATCGGTCCCGCGAGCGGACCAGAGTCTCCACCGTACGCGAGGACGATGTCACGAGCTCAGCGACGGGACTTTTTGTCGAAGCTCAATCCTTCTGGAAGTCGTGGCTGCGCACGGAGACGGGCGTGCGTGGAGACTTCTTCTCGTTCGACGTCCGTGCCGACGACCGAGTGAACTCCGGGTCAACCACGGCAGCAATCGCCAGCCCCCGGGCGTCCATTGTTGTCGCTCCCTTCAACGAGACCGAGGTCTACCTCAGCGGCGGACTTGGCTTTCACAGCAACGATGCGCGCGGCACCACCATCACCCGTGACCCAAACACCGGAGAGCATGCCGAGCGCGTCGATCCCGTGGTACGCTCACGCGGCGTCGAGGTTGGGGCGCGGACGTCTGTCCTTTCTGGCCTGCGGTCCACTCTCAGCCTGTGGAGCCTCAGGCTTGACAGCGAACTGTTGTTCGTAGGCGACGGCGGTACAACCGAGCCGATCGGCGGAAGCCGACGAACCGGAGTCACGCTTGCAAACTGGTTCCGACCGGTTCCGTCACTGATTCTGGATGCCGACGTCTCTTTTGCGCGCGCTCGCTTGGCGGCCGGAGGCAACGCGAACCGGATCCCGGGTGCAATGGAACGAGTGATCGCGGGCGGAGCGACCTGGACGCGCTCGAAAAGCGGGCTGCATGGCGCCATTCGTCTGCGCCACTTCGGAGCCTACCCCCTGATCGAGGACAACAGCGTCCGCGCGCAGGCGAGCACACTGGTGAATGGCGATTTCGGAGTTCCGATCGGACGCGTATCCCTCCGTGTCTCCCTCCTCAATGTCTTCAACGCCCGCGCCAACGATATCCAGTACTACTACACGTCACGACTGAGGGGCGAGCCGGTTGGTGGAATCGAGGATGTGCACTTCCATCCAGCCGAGCCCAGGCAGTTGAGAGTGGCGCTGTCAACGGGCCGCTGAGCGGGAGCAGCAGGAAGACAGGATTAACTGGATAAATCAGATCCACCGGGTTCAGCCACCGCGCTCCCGACCTCATGACTGACGACAGGCTGCCGGGAACGCCGTGATCGTCTCGTCCGGACGCATCGGGCGCACGTCGAGTTGCTGCACCCCAGCGCGTTCGGTCGGGGCAAGTGTGATGAAGACCCGCAGGTCGCCGTTGGCGCAGTGCATGCGCCATTCACCGCGGAGCGCGTTCTGAGCTGCCAGGGGACCTTCGTTCCGGCAGCCGCCACCAGCTGCGTCCCGCAAACGCTCAAATGCAGCTCGGCGCCGATCCCTTGATTCGTCGAGGTAGAGGTTCATCGCGGCAACACTGTCGGCAAGTGCATCGTTCCAGCCCGCGACCAGCCGCGATACCTGGTCGCGACGGTCGAGCAGGATGTCCGACGGCTGCGGCTCGCGCTGAACGAGTCCACCCGTTTCACGCAGAGCGTCAAGTGCCTGCTCCGCTACTCCTCCCCATCCGGTATACGTGAGATTACCAAGGGCGATGATTCCGACACCCTGATCGGGCAGCCATCGCATCAACGAGCCGAAGCCCGGGAGTCCGCCGCTGTGTGCAACAGACGTCTGCCAGAAGCAGTTCTGACGGACGCCGAGTCCGAATCCGTAACCTCCAGCGCCGAGGACGAGATTGCCGGCGGCGTCCCGCCCCGCTGTTGCGCCGTTGTAGCGGGCGATCTGCTGCATCTCCCGGACGGATGCCCGACGCAAGGGGCCGGTTTCCGGACCGTCGCGTGGGGGAAACGCATCGAGCATGAAGCCCACCCAGCGACCAAGGTCACTGATCGATGTCAGCATGCCACCCATTGCCCCGAATGCACCGTCCGGGAGTTGCTTCTCTTCGAGCCACTGTCCGTCCTGGCGCCGGTAGCCATGAGCGAGACGGTGGGGAGGAACATCCACCGCCTCCAGTGTCGTGACGTTCATTCCGAGAGGAACCAGGATTCTCTCACGCAAGTAGCGCGCGTACGACATGCCGGAAACGTTGGCGACGATGCGTCCGAGAATTGCGAACCCGTAGTTGGAGTATTCATAGGCCGTGCCCGGTGCCGTTGAGAAGGGTATGCCGGCTCGCATCATCCGACCCATCTCGTCATCTGTAACCGCGAGCTGCTGGTCACCCCAGGGATTGTCTTCCGGGAATCCCGCCGAGTGCGAGAGGAGCTGCCGGATCGTGATGCGGGGAGAATCAGATGTGGGGTACCGCAGGGCAGCGAGCTCCGGGACGTACTTCTCCGCAGCATCATCCAGTGACAAGTGCCCGGCATCACGCAGTTGGAGGATGGCCGCAGCGGCAAAGCTCTTGGACATCGACGCAATCCGGAAGACCGTTTCACTGTCTACCGGCGACCTCGCAGCGAGTTCGCGGAGGCCGGAAATGCCGCGATGAACGACGCGGCCGTCGACGACGATACCGTAGGCGATTCCCGGTACGCCGGACCGGGTCGCGAAGCTCCTCATCAGGCTGTCGATGGCCGGAAACGCCGATGCCAGCTTTTCAGAGCGCCGCGGGTCGGAGAAACGCGCCGCCGGCACTCCGGTGGCCGGCTGCGCCTCGACGAGCGCTGGACACGTGGTGAGGACGAAAGCGGCAAGCAGTTTGCGCATGGGACGTCTGATGGGAGGCACGATGGTCACAGGATCAGGGACGCGTTTCGCGACGTTGCGGACGTTGAACAGGTGAGGTTACTGCTGCCCTGCGCGGACTCTCTCCGCACCTGACACTTCGCCGCTCACTCTTGCCGAGCGGACCTGCTGCGGGTGCGCCCGAAGTTGCAGTCCGGCCCACCACCGATGCAAGTTGGCGGAAGCGTTTTTCCATCCTCTCCCGCCAATGTCACCCTCCTTTCGTTCACTCGCTTCGGCCACGGCTCTGTCGTTAGGCGCTGTTCTCTCATGTTCACCCGGGGAAGCCGCGGACGGCGGAGTGCGCCGGCCGGCGTTCACACTGGGACCGGGGGACAGCTTCAGCTCTGACTCCGTTCCCCCTTACACGGGGAACCACCCGCAGGTTTACGCGCACATCGACGCCAATCTTGCCGCCCACCTCGCCAACATGCAGCGCTGGGTTCGACAGCGCTCAATCAGTGCGCAGAACGACGGCGTGCAGGAAATGGCCCGGCTCCTCCAGGGCGACCTCCGGGCCCTGGGTTTTCGCGAGGCGGAACTGGTACCGACGGCGGGTCATCCCGGCGTCTGGGGCTACTACGACGCCGGCGCCGAAAAGACCCTCGCGGTTTACATGATGTACGACGTGCAACCGGTGGAACCGACTGGGTGGTCAGTGGATCCTTTCGCGGGGTCCCTGGTGGACAGGCCACTGGGGAAGGTCCTGATGGCGCGCGGCGCCACCAATCAGAAGGGCCCGCAACGGGCCTTTCTCAACGCCCTCTCATCGGTGATCGCCTCTACAGGTTCGTTGCCGGTCAACCTCATGGTTGTGGCCGAGGGAGAGGAAGAACTGGGATCACCCAACTTCCTTGAGGTGATCACCAGGTACGCGGATCGGTTGCGTGGAGCTTCGGGCGTGTTTTTCCCCTTCAACAGCCAGGACGCCGAGGGCAACATCAACATGTATCTGGGCGTCAAGGGAATCCTCTCGTTCGAGCTCGAGGCGCGGGGTGGGGCACCTGGTGGACCTGCGAACGCCGAAATTCACGGATCCTACAAGGCCATTACCGACGCACCGGCGATCCGGCTGGTACAGGCGATAGCCAGCCTCACCAGCGCTGACGGCAACACGATCTCCGTCGGCGGCTATTACGATGCCATCCGCCCGCCATCCGCCGAAGAGCTGTCGCTGACGCGTGGGATGGTACCGGCGTGGACGGCCGGCGAGCCGGCCCAGATGTCCGCGCTCGGGGTGACGCGCTGGATCGATGGCATCAGCGGGGAGCGGTCGCTGATGGAGTACCTCTTCAGCACCACCCTGAATGTCGACGGCATGTGGTCCGGGTACACCGGACCCGGGATGAAGACGATCCTTCCCCACGTCGCGACGGCCAAGCTCGATTCGAGGCTTGTTCCCGATCAGCATCCAGACAGTGCCCTGGCCCTCATCAGTCGCCACCTGGCGGATCGCGGTTTTGGTGACGTCATCGTCCGCAAGCTGAGCGGCTACGCTCCGGCACAAACGTCGGTGACGACGGCTCTGGTGAAGGCCGCGATCAGCACCTACAACAAGTACGGGCTGCAGGTGAGTGTCGCGCCACGACTTGCGGGTAGCGCTCCCTATTACGTTTTCACTGACGTCCTGGGACTGCCGATGGTGATGGGTGGAATCGGACTCGGCGCCGGGGCCCACGCACCAGATGAATTCATGGTGATCGAGCCGGCCACGGGCTCGAAAGTGGCCGGGCTCGCCGCGCTCGAGAAGTTCTACGTCGACCTCCTCTACGCATTGGCGGCAGCCCGTTGACAAGGGGGGAGACTCAACGGGAGCAGCGCTCGATCACACCGGCGAGACGCCGTCGCCTTCCTGGGCGCGGTAGATGACAACGTCGCCGATCCCGCGTCCGACTCATTTTCTCTGGAAAGTTGATGGAGCTGTCGGCACCATCACGTTGAACCGGCCCGCGCGCAAGAACCCGTTGACCTTCGAGTCATACGTTGAGCTCACCCGACATTTCGACATACTCGCCGGGGGTGGCACTGGCGTGCACGCGGTGATCATCACCGGTGCCGGCGGCAACTTCTGCAGCGGTGGTGACGTGCACGAGATCATTGGACCGCTCGTGCAAGCGAAGCGCGCGGGTGACCGGGCCCGGCTCCTGGCGTTCACGAAGATGACCGCGTCACTCGTGCGGGCCATGCGTCACTGCCCGCAGCCGATTGTAGCAGCGATTGACGGGGTGTGCGCCGGTGCCGGCGCGATCCTCGCGATGGCCAGCGACATCCGCCTCGGCACTCCGCGAAGCCGGGTGGCCTTCCTGTTCACGCGAGTTGGACTAAGCGGGGCCGACATGGGAGCCTGCGCGATGTTGCCTCGCATCATCGGACTCGGCCGGGCCTCGGAACTGCTCTACACAGGCCGGTTCATGGACGCGGCCGAAGCTGAGCGGTGCGGCTTCTATAACAGTGTCGTATCCGACGATTCGCTGATGACCGAGGCCGAAACGCGGGCGCGCTCGCTCGCCAGCGGTCCAGTCCGCGCCCATGCGGTGACAAAATCTTGTCTGCACTCCGGGTTCTCGATGTCGATCGACGACGCACTCGATCACGAAGCCGCGGCCCAGGCCGACTGCATGATGACCGACGAGTTCGAACTCGCGTACGAGTCGTTCGTCGACCGCGGGCCGCGGACCTCCGGCGGAGGCGACTAGGTGTCTCCTGCCGCACGGCCGCCCCAACGCGACTCCGACGCGTTCCTCGAGCTGCCGTTTTTCGACGACCGGCACCGGAGTTTCGCCCGTACTCTTGACCGGTGGGCGATTGGGGCCGGACTCACCGGCGACGATGGCGACGTGGACAGAGAGTGCCGGAGGCTGGTGAGTCTGCTGGGCGAGGGTGGCTGGCTGAGGCACGTTGTCGCGACAGACGAATCGAGTATCGACGTCCGCACTCTGTGCCTTGGGCGCGAGATCCTTGCCCGGCATGAGCCGCTCGCCGATTTCAGCTTTGCGATGCAAGGCCTGGGTTCGGGCCCGATTTCCATCTTCGGCTCGACGGCTCAACGACGCCGCTGGCTGCCCGACGTAGCCATGGGTCGGACGATCGCGGCCTTTGCGCTCTCGGAGCCCGACGCCGGAAGCGACGTCACGGCGATGCTTACAACAGCTGCGCGAGTTTCTGGTGGCTGGCGGATCGACGGCGAGAAGATGTGGATCTCCAACGGCGGAATTGCCGACTTCTACGTCGTGTTTGCCAGGCTTGTCGAAGCCGGCGACCGTCCCTGGGCCGCTTTCATCGTCCCGGCCGACGTGGCCGGTCTGGAAGTGAGCGAGCGGCTCGATGTCACCGCACCACATCCACTCGCGCGGCTCACGTTTCGCGAGTGCCTGCTTCCCGACGAATCGCTGATTGGCGCGACGGGCGATGGGCTGCGAGTTGCGCTTGGAACGCTGGATGTCTTTCGGGCGACCGTTGGCGCCGCCGCACTGGGAATGGCGCGTCGGGCGCTCAGCGAGGCTCTTCATCATGTGCGGCAGCGGAGAGTGCGTGGGGGGCTGCTCGCCGACACCCAGCTCGCGCTGTCACGGCTGGCCGACATGGCCACGGGAATCGATGCCAGCGCTCTCCTTGTCTATCGTTCAGCCTGGATCAGTGACATCAGCGGCGGGCGTGTAACGCGCGAGGCGGCCATGGCCAAGTGGCATGCCACCGAGTGCGCGCAACGCGTGATCGACGGCGCAGTCCAGCTCCATGGCGCGCGCGGCGTTCAATCCGGATCGGTCGTCGAGCGTCTTTACCGTGAGATCAGGTCGCTTCGTATCTACGAAGGGACAAGTGAAGTACAGCAGCTCGTCATCGGCAAGGACCTGCTCACGATGGAGGACCGCGTTCAATGAACAGCTCGTGGAGTCGGGGTTGACGGTCATACGCCGACAGCCGGGCGGCGCAGCCACCGCCCACGTCGATACTTTCGTCAGGGACAATCTCCCGACGCGCGAGCTCTGGCCGGACATGGACTACACACGCGTTGCAGACATCCTCTACAACGACAGACTGAACGCCGCCACCGAACTCCTCGATCGCGGCGCCGCGAAGTGGGGCAACCGCGTCTTGTTTCGAGAGCCGTCAGGCGCTGTGACGTGGGCCGAACTGCTCGAGATGTCCAACAGGATTGCCCACGTCCTCGTCCACGACCTCGGCGTCGTACCGGGAAACAGGGTTCTCCTCAGAGGCCCCAACTCGATCACGTTGGTTGCCCTCTGGTTTGCGGTTCTCAAGGCCGGTGGCGTCGTCGTCTGCACCATGCCCCTCCTCCGCGCGCGCGAACTCGTATTTACAGCCGACAAGGCCGAAATCGCTCTCGCCATTACTGATGCACGCCTCGCCGATGACTGCGTTGCGGCGATGAGCCAGCGCGCCGGCGGCGAACCGCGCCAGCCGCGCCGCGTCGTTCAGTACAATGGCGGAGCGTCCGCGCTGGACACTCTCGAAGCCATGATGCGAAGCAAACCACCCACTTTCAACAATGTCGATACGGCGGCCGATGACCCGGCCCTGATCGCCTTTACTTCGGGCACAACAGGCAAAGCCAAGGGAACGGTCCACTTTCACCGCGACGTCCTCGCCATTTGTGACTGCTTCCCGGCCCACGTTCTTCGTCCGTCGCCCGACGACGTGTTCATTGGCTCGCCACCTTTCGCGTTTACCTTCGGACTCGGCGGGCTCGTCCTGTTTCCGATGCGCTTTGGCGCCAGTGGAGTACTCCTCGAACAGGGCACGCCGCCGTTTCTTGCCAGGGCCATCGGCGAGTACCGGGCGACCACCGTCTTCACAGCGCCAACCGCCTATCGCGCGATGTTGCCACTTCTCGCGGAGTGCGATGTGTCGTCGCTCCACACCTGTGTTTCAGCCGGCGAGGCGCTACCGCTCTCCACTTTTGAGAGGTGGAAAGAAGCGACCGGAATCCAGATAGTCGACGGCATCGGTGCCACCGAACTCCTGCACATATTCATTAGTGCCTCCGCCGCCGGGATCAGACCGGGCTCGACGGGCCGGGTTGTACCAGGATACGAGGCCCGCGTCGTCGATGATCGCATGATGGACGTGCCCGATGGCAGCATCGGCCGTCTCGCCGTGCGCGGCCCCACCGGCTGCCGCTACCTCGCCAACGAAGAGCAACAGCGCGCCTATGTGATCGACGGCTGGAATCTCACCGGGGACTCCTACGTCCGGGACGCCGATGGCTACTTCTGGTATCAGGCACGGACCGACGACATGATTGTCTCGTCCGGCTACAATATCTCCGGACCCGAGGTCGAGGGCGTTCTCCTCGAGCACGCTGCGGTCCAGGAGTGCGGCGTGATTGGAGTTCCCGACGAAGAGCGGGGTCAGATCGTCAAGGCGTTCGTTGTGCTCAAGCCGGACGTCGCCCCATCCGGTGAAACCGCCAGGCTCCTCCAGGACCACGTGAAACAGCAGCTCGCGCCGTACAAGTACCCGAGGGCGGTCGAGTTCGTCGGAGCGCTGCCCCGTACCGCAACCGGCAAACTGCAGCGCTTCCGGCTTCGCGAACCCACCCCGTCGGCCTGAACAACCAGACATGCCTCACGACTTTCCCCCTGTCCCTGACTGGCCGAGACCCAGTGGCTTCAGCGATGTCGCCACCGCCAGCGGTCGCCTGGTCGTGACCGCCGGAATGATCGGCTGGGACCCGTCCACGCAGGTGATCGAAAGTGACAACTTCGCGTCACAGACAGCGCAGGCGCTGCGTAACGTGGTCGAGGCGCTCAGAGCCGCCGGCGCCGAGCCGCATCATCTGGTGAAGATGACCTGGTACGTAACCAACAGGGACGAATACATAGCGTCGCGAGAGGGCATCGGCCGGGCCTGGCGCGAGATCGTCGGCAAACATTATCCCGCCATGGCGGTGGTCGTGGTCGCTGGCCTGCTCGAGCCCAGGGCCAAGGTCGAGATCGAGGCGACCGCGGTGATCGAAGACACCCCTTGACCAGCGCCGGAACTTCGAGCACTCTACACGCATGAAGCACCTCGCCGCCCGCCGGTATTACTACCCCACCCTTTATGCGCCCTGCACCACGGGACGCGACAGGTGGCGTTTGCCGTAGTCGGCCCGACGCTTTCACCTTTCGACCTGGCCCGTGGAGAATCCACGGGCCTCTTTTTTTTCTGGGGAGACAACACAATGGAAACATCGCGCTCGACAGCCGCGCCATCACCTTTTGAGCCGGCTCAAACCCTCGCCCTGAAACAGCGCTACGATGACTACACGACCGACGACCACGAAGCCTGGCGAAGGCTCTTCACTCGACGCGTGGCCAGCCTGCACGAGACAGGCAGCCGGGCCGTGCTCGACGGCATCCAGCGCATAGGGCTCTCGGAATCCAGCATCCCGCGACTCGACACCATGAACGCCCAGCTGTCCGCGATGACCGGATGGCGAGCCGTACCGACCGCCGGGTTCCTCGAACCCGGTGCCTTCTTTTCGTCCCTCGGCAGGCGCGAATTCCCTACAACCGTGCACGTCCGTCCTCTCCATTCGCTCGAATACGTTCCCGAGCCGGACATCTTCCACGATGTCTTCGGACATGTGCCCATGCACTCCGATCCGGTCTTCGCCGATGCACTCCAGAGAATCGGCGCGCTCGGAGCCATCGCCGACCAGCAAGACCTCGTCCTCGTCAAGCGGTTCTTCTGGTTCACTGTGGAGTTCGGCCTTGTGAACGAGAGGGGAACCCCGCGGCTGTATGGCTCCGGCCTGGTGTCCTCGATCGGAGAGGAGGAGAATGCGCTCCACGGCGATTGCGAGCTCAGGCCGTTCCGACTGAACGACGTTCTCGGGACCGATTTCGATCACTCACAGGTCCAGCCGGTTCTGTTCGTGATAGACTCGTTCGAGCAGCTTCTGGCGGAGATACGAGTACTGGAAGGAGAGATACTTGCGAGGGAGTGAGCGGCGGTGGTAGTTGTGGCCGGTTCATCGTCGCCATGCTCGATGGCCGGCGGCCAGACACGAGTCGCCCATTCCACGCTCATTGCCAGTCAACGTTCGACGTCCCACACCCGCCACCGCCGACCTTGCCATGGTGCTCGGTGGCGGTGGTGCCCGCGGCGCGTACCAGGTGGGACTTCTGCGCGGAATCGCAAGCAGGTATCCCAACCTCAGGGTCCCGATCCTCGTGGGCGTTTCAGCGGGCGCCATCAACACTGTCCACATCGCCGCCCATCGAGGCTCCTTTCGAGACGCCATGGACAGTCTGGTCGCGCTGTGGCTCACGCTCACACCGGAGACGGTGTTCCAGATCGATGCGCGCAGCCTGTTGAGTAACGTCGTGACCTCGGGGGCGAGACTTGTCTCTGGCGATTCCGGTTCCGACAAGAGGGTTCGAGGGATGGTCGACACGACACCCCTGCGCCACTTCCTCGAACGCAGCCTGGAGCGCGCTGAGGATGGATCATTGCCCGGGATCAGACATAACCTGGAGTTGGGCAAGATCAACGCGGTCGCGCTCAGCGCGACCAGTTACACCACAGGGCAGTCGGTAACGTGGGTGCAGGGTCGCAACATCACGACCTGGGAGCGACCGCGGCGCAGGAGCGTAAACGTTTCGCTGGAAGTCGAGCACGTAATGGCGTCGTCGGCGCTGCCGCTTTTCTTCCCGGCGGTTCGGGTTGGTGATGAATGGTTCGGCGACGGCGGAGTGCGTCTGACTGCTCCATTGTCGCCCGCACTTCATCTCGGCGCCTCCAGAGTCATAACGATTTCGACGCGTCACCCAGCAACGACCGTCGAAGCAAGCGCCCCCCAGCTCACCGGATATCCACCTCCGGCCCAGGTTCTGGGCGTCCTTTACGACGCCGTTTTCCTCGATGTCATCGACCAGGACGTCTCGCGCCTCAAGAGACTCAACTCCGTCATCAGCAAGCTGCCCCCCGACAAGCGCGACGGACTCCGCCTCATCGACATTCTGGTTCTGAGACCGTCGCAGGACCTCGCGCGACTGTCCGGTGAATACGAGCCGCGGCTACCCAAGGTGTTTCGCTTCCTGACCCGCGGACTCGGCACGCGTGCAACCAGTCGTCCTCATATCCTCTCTCTGATCATGTTCCAGGAGGACTACCTCCAGCGCCTGATCGCGTTAGGTGAGGAAGACGCGGAGCGGCAGTCCGAGACGATCGCTCAGTTCCTTGAGCGTTGATCGCGCCCCTCGCCCGTGGACCCAGGCAAATGAGGTGGCGGACTGATTGTCCGACTAAAGTCTGATCCCGTCGGAGCCGACACTCGAATCGCAGAGGTACGTCCAACCATGGCAGCCTGCGAGCTCTCTGATGAAAGTGGACGGTTTGACTGCAGCACTGGACGGTCTGACTCGGCAGCTTGACGCTCATGCCCGGGCGGCGGCGAGGGTGCAGCGCGCAACCCTCGATGCCGACGGTGCGCGACTCGAATCAGCAGCCGAGCGAAGGGATGTCGTTGAAGTGCACTACTCCTCGCTGCTGACGGGCCAACTCGAGGCGCTCCTCGCGCGGCGCATGTTTTCCGCTGCACTCAAGCTCGCACAGGCGACGAACGAAGGCATCGTCGAGAACCTGCGCTCCTCCGACTACGGGGATTGACGCGCAGCTTGGTCGATTCGGGGGCGCTCATAACCTCGTGAGATCTGTTCACGATCCCCTTTCTTCCGGCGCTTGAGATTCACCCGCGACGCGTCCGATTCGGGGCCTCCGTGAACAGACGATTTCGCGAATACCGTTCAGCTGATGCGCTTGACGAGGCCCCAGGAGCGCGCGCCGTCATGCGCAGCGGTGTTGACCCGAATCAGCACGATTGGGTGCCCACGCTTGAAACCGTCGGACATTCCGAACCACTCCGCGCACTGGTTGAGCTCGCGGCGCGGCGCATGAGTCGAAGGCGGCGACATTAAACTGTTCTGGGACAACCACTTACGAAAGGGAGGGGGCTACTGGCTGCCGTTACGGAGACGGACCCAGCCGTCACGGCACGGGCCCTGCTTCTGTGAGCGAGCGCACATCGGCCCTGGTCTGGAAATCGAGTCAGGATGACAGAGTCCAGCCGGGCCGGTGTCGCGCCACCTCAACCACGCCCTTAGATGATCCGCAAGTTCGCCAGGTTCGCGATCCTGACTGGCCTCACCCTGACGGCGACGGCTGCGAGCGCCCAGACCACCGGCCGGATCAAGTTCCAGCCCAGGCCGACCCCAGGCGTGACCGCACACGGCTACTATGTCGGACCGTTCTATGGGACGCTGTTGTCGGATCCCACGCGGCCTCGTATCGACCTTTATTGCGTCGATGTGCTCAACTCGATCACGTGGAATCACACCTGGAATGCGAACTTCACGTCGCTCCTCTCCGGGGACTATGCCAACACCCGGCACGGCGCCGCGAAGAAAGACAAGTACATCAAGGCCGCATGGCTGGCCGAGCAGTACTCAATGACGTCGACCACTCAGTGGGGTGGGATTCAGACAGCGATCTGGAATTTGCTGAACCCCGGTAACCCCAACGGCGGGACGAACGTGAGCTTGAATACGACAGAAGCGTATTGGCTCAACGCGGTGAGTTCCTGGTACAGCAATCCTCTCAATGTTCAGAACTTCAGTCCCGGCAAGTGGACGATCGTGACGCAGACGACGGCCGCCGGTCTGGGTCAGGGTGGCGGGACTCAGGAGTTCCTTACCACCGGGATCACGCCGGAGCCGGAGACCTGGGCCCTGATGGGGACCGGGCTGATCCTCATCGTTGGCTTCGCAGTGAAGCGCGGCAGACTGGTATAGGGTCGCGCCCCCTTCCGCGACCTTGTTGGGAGAGTGGGGCCGGGAGCGATCCCGGCCCTTCTTGCGTCTGCGCTCACCTGGAGGTGGAGGAGGGGGTCTTTCGCGTGACCGCGTATTCGGGCGATCGTATTCCGATAGTTCCCCTCCTTCCCTCGCATGCCAACTCACCGTAGCTACGAAGCTGATCCGTTGATCGGACCGGCCTACCTCCTTGCTGCCCTTCTCGTCGCGACGCCGGC
This sequence comes from Gemmatimonadota bacterium, assembly GCA_052389935.1. GTDB lineage: Bacteria > Gemmatimonadota > Gemmatimonadetes > Gemmatimonadales > Gemmatimonadaceae > JBQTHK01. The sequence continues at coordinate 18,375 of JBQTHK010000037.1, forward strand.
GCTGGACTTTTTGTCCGGAATCCAGCCCATCACGATGTCGAACATCCAATGGCGCTTTGGCGCCGTTGGGCTGATGTCCGGCTTCCTCCTGACGCCGCTGCTGGGGATTGCGATCGCGATGGGTACTGCTCAATACGCCGACCACGGCATCGTTCAGCGCATTCTCGCCATACTCAACCTCACGATTGCAGGGCTGTTTCTGGCGATCCTTGTGGCTTTTGTTCTCGATATTCTCCAGTTGAACAGTGCTGTCGAGGCCGAGTCAGCGGGGCAGTTCAGATCAGCCGCGTGGAAGGCGTTGGTCAAGCACCTTGCTTTCATCGTAGTGATCGGCTGGATGGGCGTAGCCGGGTACCGGATTTCGGCTCGAACGATGAAGGCCACGCGCGACCGCGCGGCGGGCCCGGCTTCGGTGATTGTGGGTGCTTAGGAGCTGGCGAGGGGGAGCGACGAGGGCCGACGAGGAGGAGCGAGGAGGAAGGAGGAGGAGCGAGGAGGTGCGAGGAGGTGCGAGGAGGAGCGAGGGGAGGCGAGGACCGAAGAGGAGCGAGGAGGAGCGAGGAGGAGCATGAGAGGCGGAGGACGGTCGCTCATCCTGATTAAACCGCTTATCCCGTTCATCCGTCCTCCCGTTCATCCGTCCTCCCGTTCATCCCAGGCAGCTTGTCTCAAACGGGCAACGGCCCCAGACTAGATGGGGTACCAATCACTCTGGTGGCACGGGCTGCAGGCGCGCCCTTACCGCGGTTCGAATGTTTCGACGGCTGGCTGAGTCATCCCCACGCTGGGTCATTCTGACGACGATCGAAGGTTACGTCTTCAGCATCGTCGCGCATGTGATCATCCTGGGCTCGGCGCTTGTTCCGCGCGTTCCCGATGTCATGACCGACGAGATTCCCGAGGCTTATCGTTGGGCGGAGTTTCTCCTGCCTCCTGATCGGCCCGCCGGCTCGCAGGCGCGCGAGACGGTCTCGTACATGACTATGGAGCCTGCGCCGGGCGGCGAGGGGCTTTTGCCCGTGCCTTCGGACCGCGAGCCTGAGCGACTCCAGATTGTCCAGCCTGAAGGCACCGGGGCTGATGAGCAGGAGGAGGTCCAGGCCGTGCCGCCGACCCCGACCGTTGAGATCCCGGCCGACACGGTCATGACCGTTCTTGAAGTTGACACGGCCGCGGCCAGATACGAGGACAGCGCTGCACCGCCCTACCCTCCGTCGTTGCTGCAGCGGCGGATGGAGGGGAGCGTCGCGGTTCAATACATCGTCGACACAACTGGACGTGCGGATACGGCGAGCATCGTTGTGCTGTCGACGACACATCCGGAATTCGCGCGGTCGGTCCGTTCGACGCTCCCGCTAATGCGCTTCCGCCCTGCTGTCATGAGCACACGCAAGGTGCGCCAGCTGGTTCAGCAGCTCTTCACTTTCAGGATCGACAGCACAACAACGGCCCGGCCGCGTCGACCCGAGTCGTCGGCGCCCCTTACTCGCGGACGTCAGCTGTAACCACGCTCCAGTACGATGTGAGCGTTCCTTCGCGATAGCGGCGGAGGAAGTCGTCGATCGAGTGCAGGGTCTGGGTGGTGAGGTATCCGGCTCGAGCCTGCGGATGCCTCGCTCCTCTGTTGAAGTAGCTGCGGATGATGACGGAAGTGGTGGCGCGGGGCAAAGTGGCGACGTTTTCGGCGAACGCCGGGAATCCACCATCGCGCATAACGTAGAGTTCTGCATTTGATGTGTAGATCGCGGAGATCGCGAGCCCGCGACGACGGATATCGGCACCGATCGCGCGCAGGGCGTGGAGTCCGGCCAGATCACCAACGACCGGTATTATGCGATCGGAGGCGTGCAGATCACGGACGAATCGCCACTTCTCCTCCGAGGAGAGGTAGCCGCTCTGGCGGCCGGCGTCGTCGGTCTCGAGCAGCAGCTCCCGCAACGTCGGATAATCGCGTTGCCCCGGTCGACCCAGTGACGTGAAGGTGAGGTCGAGGCCGCGCCGCTGGAACTCGGCGTGGAACCGACTGATGGTTTCGCGGTCAGACGCCGAAAGTTCGACACCGGCAGCGGCGGCCGCAGCCACGGTCTCGGCACGCTCGCGCCGGGCGGCAGCTTCGTCAACACCTGCTGTATCCATGTAGGCCACCAGCTGGGCCGGTGTCGCAGCCTCCCAGCGGCCTGGTTGGGCAGGGATCCGCCGGCCCAGCCAGCGGCTGAGGTATTCGATCCGGGTGCGCGAGCGTGAGAAGATCGCCTTGTACATCAGGTGCTGCAGGGCGTTGTCCCGCCTGATGTCGAGCATGTAGGCGACAGCCGGCCTGATGGCGGCCACGTACGAGTAGTTCTGGTCGGGACCCACTCCCACGTACGCTCCCCCGGAAACGCGCAGAGTTGCGAGCTTGCCGATCACGTGCAGGTAGGAGGGTTCGTTGGAGATGAGGTTGTCGGTGTCGAAGAACCCGCCGGGCTCCGATAGTGCCGCGACGGTGGCGGCGAAGGACGACCGCTGTGCTGCCGCAGGAGGTCGCGCGGTCGCGGCCTGCGCCCACCCGGACGCAGGCAGAATCAGGGCAACAGTGAACGTGGCGGTCCGGAGTCTGACCATTCCCGGGAGGTTAGTCCCGGGCGTGCGGCGGAGCAACGCTCCGGGACGGTGCAGCGAAAACGGCGGGCTGATAGCTTCCGGCTCGACCAGACCATTCACTTTCCGGCATGATCCATCTCGCTCCGGTCGTCACAGTCATCGCCCGCCCTGCCTTTGCGCAACCGGCCCATCTCCCGGTGGAGTGGATCGGAGAGGCCAACGACGGTGAACATCTGGCCGAATACGCCGGCCGGCTCTGTTACATGAGTCAGCGCAATCCGGCCGCGCGTACAACCCGCGTTTACCTCGAGAACATCCTCAAACAGGGACACGGCAGCGTCCTCGAACACGCGAACTATTCACTCCTTGTCGAGGGTGTGTCGCGCTCGCTCACACACGAACTCGTTCGACACAGAGCGGGGTTCGCCTATTCACAGCTGAGCCAGCGTTATGTGGACGAATCGCAGGCCGCTTTCGTGATGCCACCCGCGATCATCGGGGACGAATCGCTCGAAGCGGGCTGGAGGGCGCAGATGGAGTCAGCCCAGTCCGCCTACGTGGCGCTCGTGGCCGAACTCATCGAGCGGTACGCCTGGGTCGACGACCGGGTGCACCGACGAAAAATGGCGCGAGAGGCCGCGCGCGGTGTGCTCCCGAACTCCACCGAAACCAAGATCGTCGTCACGGGTAATGTGCGCGCCTGGCGGACGATGCTCGAGCTCCGTTCAGGTGAGGGTGCTGAACTCGAAATCCGGCGACTTGCCGTGTCCATCCTCAGGGTGTTGCAGGCCGAAGCGCCGGGCTTCTTTCCCGATTTCGAGATTTACGAGGCCGCTGACCGGCGCGAAGCCGGTAGAGTGGGGTTTCACAAGGTCTGACACCCGGCGCAGTGTCGAGGTCGTCGGAGCCTCGTGTCGCAGGAGCAGCATGAACCCGATTTACAAAACTGATTTTTCTTGCAGGCCGTTCGCCTGCCTTGCCAGGCCCATCCTTGTCGCTCTCTTCCCGATCGCAGCTTGCTCGGACGGAGGCAGCGGGCCGGGTACCCCCCCAGGTGTCGCCGCCATCGAAGTTGTGCCGGCGACTGCCTGGCTTTCGCCTGGCCTGTCGCTACCCGTGGTGGCCACACCACGCAACGCACAGGGCGGTGAGGCAGGCGGTCACACGATTGGCTGGTCGTCCAGCGCGCCCGCCGTGGCGACTGTATCGTCTACAGGTGCGGTGCAGGCTGTGAGCAACGGATCGAGTTTCATCGTGGCGTCACTCGGTGGCCTACGTGACACTCTGGATCTAAACGTGATCCCACCGGCGAGGCCGGCCGCTTTCGGCGTCGAGAAGCAGGGGGTGACAGACGTGAGTCTCCTCGGCGCCTGGGCCGATGCCGCGTCGAGCGAGGCATTTGCCGCCGGCCAGGCAGGGATCGTGCTGCATTATCGTGGCGGTGCGTGGACACTGGAGCGAGTCGGCTCGGATGAAACGATCGTCGGCATCTGGGGAAGCGGCGCCTCCAATGTCGTGGCGGTGGGCACAGCGGGGCTGATCACCCGCTACAACGGTTCGTCCTGGGTGGCCGATGTATCGCCGACAAGTGATGCACTGCTGGATGTATTCGGGTTCGGGCCCGATCAGATCTATGCCGTCGGCGTCAACGGCACGGTTTTGCGTTATGACGGAACCCGCTGGACGCAGCTTCCGACTGGTGCCGACTGGGAGATATGGGGCATTTGGGGCACGTCACCGAACAACATCTGGCTTGCCGGTCAGAACGGAGTTCTGGTTCATTACGATGGCACAACGTTTCGGCGGGCCACCTCTCCGACGGCGAACGGCCTTTTCGCGATCTGGGGCTCCGGTCCCGCCGACATCTGGGCGGCGGGAGTGAATGGCCTGCTTGTTCGGTATGACGGCACGAGCTGGCGACTTCAGCCGCCACCGACGAACCGCAACCTTTTTGCGCTCTGGGGAAGATCAGCCACCGAGGTTTACGCGGCCGGTAACACGGGTGCGGTCCTCCATTTCGACGGGGCTTCGTGGCGCGAGATCCCCGGGTCTTCGACGGGACAGAACCTGCGGGCGATGTGGGGGGACAATGCGGGCCGCCTGATCCTCGCCGGCTGGGACGGTACTGTGGTTCGAGGCAGCCGCGGTGCCGGGTTTACGACCGAGATCTCGTCGCCGGCCCTCACATCACTGTGGGGTCCGGGTGACGGCACCGTCTACGGGGTCGGCAGCGGCGGTGCGGTATTCCGGCGGTCAGTGGGTACCGGTTGGGCGCAGCTTCCGTTTGCACCATCGCAGACGCTGTTCGGCATCCACGGTACGTCGCCATCATCCATTTACGCCGTCGGTGACACAGGAACGATCTGGCACTACAGCGGAACTGCCTGGACGAGCCAGGTGAGTCCTGTGAATGCGCTGCTGCGGTCCGTTTGGAGCTCCCCCGATCGGACGGTCATCGTCGGCGACCGCGGTACGATTCTGTCGTCCCAGGGCGGCGGCCAGTGGGCAGCGATGACCAGTGGTACAACGGCCTTCCTGCGTCACGTCTGGGGCGCCGGCCCCAATGATGTCTTCGCCGCTGGTGATCTCGGGCTTGTTCTCCGCTACGATGGTTCACAGTGGAGGGAAATGAACCGCGCGACAACCGACACGCTGCGAGGTATCTGGGGTTCCGGCCCCCGCGACGTGTTCGCCGTCGGACATGGCGGCCGTATCCTCCGCTATGATGGTGAGCGCTGGTACCCGATGACCAGCCCGACGCAGCGCATCCTGCGCGCCGTCTGGGGGTCAAGCCCGGTCGACGTCTACGCCCTCGGCGAGTCCGGTTTCATCCTTCGATTCGACGGCGCGACGTGGAGGCTCCTCGAGTCACCTACACCGATGCTGCTCATCGCATTGTGGGGGGAGCCGGGAGAAGGACGCGTCTACGGCGCCGGTGTCGTGACGACCATCGTGAGGGGAGAGCGCCAGTAGGCGCTCCCCTCACGAGTTACTCGTCCTCTTCGTCTTCCTTCTTGTGCCTGGCGGCGTCGGTGATCACCCGGGCCGCCGCTTCGGCCGGCATCTGTTCGTAGGCGTGGAACTTTCTTGTGAACGTTCCGTGGCCGTGAGTCAGAGAGTTGAGGTCGGTGGCGTACAGGTGCAGCTCGGCCTGAGGGGCGATCGCCCGCACGCGTGAGCCATGGCCGTCGCCGGCGGAGTCGGTGCCCATGATCCGGCCGCGCCGCTGATTGAGATCGCCCATGACGTCGCCCATGAATTCGTCGGGCACTGTTATCTCTATCTCGTCGAGTGGTTCGAGCAGCACCGGCCGGCACCTGGGTGAAACTGTCTTGAAGGCCAGAATACCCGCCATCTTGAACGACATTTCGTTCGAGTCGACGGTGTGATACGAGCCGTCGTAGAGTTCGACCTCGAAGTCCACAAGAGGATAGCCGGCGAGTATGCCGCGGACCGACGCCTCCTGGATGCCCTTGTCCACCGCAGGCCGGAAGTTGGAGGGAATGACTCCTCCGACGATCTTGTCGACAAAGTGGTATCCCGCTCCGCGTGGTCGCGGCGCCATGCGGATCCAGCAGTCCCCGAACTGGCCGCGTCCACCGGACTGCTTCTTGTGCCGGCCCTGACCGTCACCGCGTCCGACGATCGTCTCCCGGTAAGCAATCCTTGGTTTGGTCAACTCGGCGTTGACGTTGTACTTTCGCCGCAGACGGGCCATCGAGACCTCGAGGTGCCGCTCGCCCATGCCGGAAATGATCGTCTCGTGCGTCTCCGGCACGTATCGCGTCTCGAAGGTCGGATCCTCGTCGTGCAGCTTGTGCAGACCGGGCTGCAGCTTCTCCTCGTCGTTGCGGTGTGACGCGTGTACGGCAAAGGCGACGATCGGTTCGGGGAACGTGATCTGGGGAAGCCGGACCTGATGCTCCCTGGTCGAAAGTGTGTCGTTTGTGTGCGTGTTCTTGAGCTTGGCCACACAACCGATGTCGCCGGCCCTCAGCATCGGGACCTCGATCCGCTCCTTGCCTTGCGCGATCGAGAGATGTCCCAGCTTTTCAGCCACATCACGCGTGGCGTTGTAAACCTCCTGCCCGTTGTTGACCACTCCCGAAAAGATGCGGAAGAAGGAAACCTCTCCGACATGTGGCTCGGAGTGAGTCTTGAAGACGAGCGCAGCGAAGGGGTTGGTATCGATGGCGTGAATCTCGACCGTATTGTTCCCCTCCGCTCCCCTGAAGGCGTGTACCTCCTCCATCTCGAACGCCGAGGGCATCAGCTGAACCAGCTCGGTGAGGAGCGCGTGTACACCGATCGTCTGATCCGCGGAAACGGCGAAGAGGGGATAGAGGTCCATCCGTTTCATCGCCTCCTTCATCCCCTGAATCGCCTCGTCACGTCCGATCTCCGCACCCTCGAGATATCGCTCGAGCATCGCATCATCGGTCGCCGAAATGGCCTCGATCAACTCCTGGTGGTACTTCCCGACGCGTTCGGCTTCTTCGGCGGGAATCTCGGTCTCGGTGTATTCGCCGCTCCGAGTCCCCGGTTTGTATATGTAGGCCCGGCGCGTAAAGAGGTTGATCACGCCGCGGAACCCCAGGCCGGTGCCAACAGGAATCTCGACCGGAATCACCTTCGACGAGAGCCGGTCCCTGATCTGCGCATAGGTGCGGTCGAAGTCGGCGTGCTCCTTGTCCATCATCGACATCACGAACAGGATCGGATCAACACGGCGCGTCGCCTCGCGGAACATCTTCTCGGTGCCAACTTCAACGCCTCCTACCGCCGAAACCACGCAGATCGCGCCGTCGGCCGCCGCCAGCCCCGCGATCGCGTCACCCTGAAAGTCCAGATATCCCGGACAGTCGATGAGGTTGATCTTGGTATCCATCCATTCGGCGCAGGCGCAGCCGAGGCTGATCGAGTATTTGCGTTCGATCTCCTCCGGACTGAAATCGGTGAGAGTGGTGCCATCCTTGATCGTCCCGTGCCGCTTACTTGATCCGGACACGAAAGCCAGGGCGTCGACCAATGTGGTCTTGCCGCTTGCTCCGTGTCCGACCACCGCGACGTTCCTGATATCGTTGGCGCCGTACGCCCGCATGTGCAGTGCTCCCCTTTGGGTTGTTGATGGGAGTGGGACGGTGAAGCGGAAGATCGGCCCCGTCAAGGGAAAGTGGCCACATGGTTGAGGCTCGCGCCGATCCGATTCTCCGACGGCCTTGTCCGCTGGCCCGGAAGGCGTAATGTCCAGTCCGTCTCGACCTGCTTTTTCACCCTGCAAGGACTCGCATGGACATGCAGACACAAGCCGACGGCGATGCCACACCGGCCATGGCCGCCATCCATGGCTTCGCCGCCGGTGCCGGTTGGGTGGCGACGGCATATGGGCCGACCCATCTGTTCGAGCAACGGTCGTTCGCTCTGATGGCAATCAACGACGGCTACCACGTGGTGACGCTGACAGTGATGGGACTGATTATCGGTTTGTTGTAGCCCGTCGCCTGAAACGAAACATCCGGAAGGGATAACGATCCCCTCCGGATGCGACTGCTCTGACAATCAAGGATTGTGGTGTCAGTCTCCGTCGAAGTCGATGTCGAGCCCCTCGGCCTGTCGATAACTGTCGAGGAAGGCATCCGGACGTGCACCAGCCACGACCGGCAGGAGTGCGGTTGACGCCAGCGAAAAACTGATCGCCCGGCGGGTGCCTTCTGGCCAATCGGGCATGGACAGACCGGCAACCACACGGCGGATCGGGCCACTCCACTCGACAAGCAGATGGTTGGCTGTTTCCCGCAGAACGTCCAGGGGAATTGCAAGATCACGGGTGACGAGATCCCCTGTGGTCTCGTCGCGCCAGGCCGCATCGCCCACCGCACCTCGCTCTGGCCAAAGAGCGACGTGCCGGATCGTCTCCGAACGCGGTGCCGGCTCGCGACGTGACTCGACCGCGGCTGCCAGTGCGAGCGCCAGCGACTCGAAGGTGGGGGCGCCGTAGAGCGTCACCACATCGCGTGCTGGCCGCTCTGAATTCAGCGGCGACGGAACGGAGTTCACGTGTGCAAGCACAGTTGAGCGTTCGGGGCGATCCTCGAGCAAAACGAGGACGTCCATCACCCCTCCTCTCGGAGATTTGCCTTGTGCGGCTACCCGGACCTCAGTGCCGAGTCGCCGAGTCAGGCGTCGGGGCTATCGTGTCGATTGACCCCAGCTACAGGCGATCGGACACTTTCCGTGCAAAAGTTGTTCCGACAGTGTGACCGACAGCCTTACCTGGACGACACCGGAGCCAGCCGGGCACCCGCAAGTAGAGCGATGGCCATGAGCGCCAGGACAAAAACGAGCTGAGGAACGGTCAGCGCGGCCGACCCGACGACACCCAGCAGGGAGGGAGTGCGCATCGTCACCAGCAGCCCCAGCAAGGTCACCAGCACAACGGCGGTGATCGCCTTTCGGCGACCGGAGCTACGCCATGAAAGGATCGTGAAAGCGATCCCCCACGCCGTCATCCACGCAAAGTGCAACATCAGGCCGCCAATCAGCGCAAGCCACGCAAGCGGCACAAGTCCGGACGACGTCGAAAGAAAGGCGCGGCCCGCATTGAGAAACGGCTGCAGCGCAGCCTCGTGCCGGAGCCCCAGCCCAACCAGCGCGCCCGCTGTCGCGGCCGCGGCGAGGAGGCCGGTCCTGACTCCAGTACCAACAAGTTCTCTAAACACGAAATGAGGAAAAGCTCATGAAGTGCGCGCACAGCAGATTCGCTTGCAGCGCGTTGCGTAGGTGGTTATTCAGACGTTGTCTCAAAGGGGAGGTGCGCATCTGATCGATTCTCACACCGAATGAATGTCCAACCCTGAAGGGGCGCGTCAACAGCGGATTCTCGTGGTCGAGGATCGCCGTGAGGTATTGCAGGTTCTCGAGCGGGCACTTGCCGGCGCGGGCTACGCCGTCATCACCGCGGAAAACGCGGTGGCTGCTCTCGAGCGGGCTGTGGATTCCGCCCCGGACCTCGTTGTCCTCGACGTCGGCCTCCCTGACCGTAGTGGGTTCGAAGTCGCACGCGAGCTGCGAATGCGAGCCTTTACGCGCCCGATCCTGATGCTGACTGCCCGCGACGCGGTTGTCGACAAGGTAACCGGACTGGACGCCGGGGCCGACGACTACATCGTCAAGCCGTTCGATTACGAGGAACTGCTCGCCCGTGTCCGCGCGCTCCTGCGTCGCTCCTCGATCCGCGCCGCGGAGGCGGTAATCAGAATCGCTGATCTGTCGGTGGACACACATCGGCGAGAGGTGCGGCGAGGCGCCCGGCTGATCGTGCTTACCCAGAAAGAGTACGCCCTCCTGGAGTACCTCGTACGCCACGCTGGACGGCCGGTTTCGCGGGACCAGATCGCAGCAAACGTCTGGCGCCAGGAGTTCGAGGCGAGCAACAACATCGTCGACGTCTACGTCAATTACGTACGACGCAAGATCGATGGAGTTGGGGACGAACCCCTGGTCCAGACCATCCGCGGAGTCGGATACATGATCCGGGACAGCTGACGCCTTTGCGGTCGGCAGTCGCGGCCTTGGCCCAGCAGAGCGCGGACCCGCGGAGACAGGTCAGGTTGTCCCGTTAACATGCAGTGACGGTGTGCGTCCAACTCCCGGAACTACAGGAGCTCAGTAGATGCCCGGCCTCCGCGATTTCGTCTCGATTTCTCTTGCCACGCTCGTTCTCGTCGCGTCACCACCCCGAGAAGAGTTGTCACCGCGTGAACGAACGCTTCATGCCCTGAATCGACTCACGTTTGGGCCTGGACCAGAGGACATCGAAAAGGTAGAAAGAACCGGACTCAACCGCTGGATCGAGACGCAGTTGCACCCGGAGCGAATCGACGACGGCGCGATGTCTGCCGTACTTGCGCGCTATCCGGCTGTCAGCAAGACGGCCAGCCAGCTTATTGCGGAGTTCCCGCCGCCCAACGTCATCCGTCGGCAGCGCGAGGACGCAATGACCCGCGAGGACACTCTGCGCCTCAGGCGTGAGTTGATGGAGAACCGGGGGTTTGTCGCCGAGGTCATGGGCGCTCGCGTTGCCCGCGCCGTCGGCACCGAGCGACAACTCGAAGAAGTGATGGTCGACTTCTGGCTTAATCACTTCAGTGTCTTTGTCGGCAGGAATCAGCAAATGCGGTATCACCTGCCAGAGTTCGAACGCACGATTCGACGCCACGCGTTCGGACGTTTTCGCGATCTGCTGGGCGCAGTTTCTCATAGTCCAGCGATGCTGATCTACCTCGACAATGCACAGTCTGTCGCAGACTCCACTCAGCCCACTCTGGTGAGCCGCGACGTGGCCGAGCGTCGCCGGCGGGCTGTGCTACGAGCGCCGCGCGTGACCGACGAGCAGCGAGCGGCCCTCGAGCAATTGCAGCAGCGCCGCCCCCGCGGCATCAATGAGAACTACGCGAGGGAACTGCTCGAGCTGCATACTCTTGGCGTTGATGGTGGCTACACTCAGCAGGACGTGATCGAGGTGGCGCGGGCCCTCACGGGCTGGACCGTTGCACCTCCACGGCTTGCGCGTTCGCGTAGCCAGCCCGAGGGTTTTGTCTTCAACGCAGCCGCCCACGATGCCGGGGAGAAGGTCGTTCTCGGGCACCGGCTCGCGCCGGGACGCGGTGAAGCCGACGGTAACGAAGTGCTGGATCTTCTTGCCCGGCATCCTTCGACTGCGTCGCATATCGCTCACAAGCTTGCGACTCGTTTCGTGAGTGACTCGCCACCGCAGGCGCTTGTTGAGCGCGCGGCAGCGACCTTCACCAGGACCAACGGCGATGTCCGAGCTGTTCTGAGGACGATCGTCACGTCGCCGGAGTTCTTCTCGCGCGCGGCTTATCGGGCCAAGGTGAAATCACCATTCGAGGTCGTGGTGAGCGCCGTGCGAGCACTGGGCGGCAAGTCTGACAGCACCCCGCTCACGGCCGGCATCGTGGCCCGACTCGGTCAGCCCATTTACGGGCGGCAGACGCCCGACGGTTGGCCGGAAACCGGCGGCGAGTGGATGAATACGGGGGCGATCCTCAACCGCATCAACTTTGGAATGCTGGTCGCGTCCGGGCGTCTTCCGGGAGTATCGCTGTCCGCCTGGCCGGCGTTCGGCCGACTCGAATCGCTCGCTCGCGAGCGCCAGGTTGACGGTGTGGTCGAAGGAGTCCTCGGAGGAGCTGTGTCGTCTGAAACCCGTGAGATCCTGATTTCGGGCAACAATCCAATGGCGAGTGCAGCCGCCGAGGTGGACAGCCTCACGGATCCGGCGATGAGTTCCGGAGTCAACGTCAGGCGCGCCGAAGGTGGCGCCCGCGCCGGCGACGCAGGCCGTCCCCGCCCGGGCTCCCGCAATCCCGGAGCGCGTGCTGTTCTCGGCGGCGATGCCAGCATTACAGGATTGAATCAGATCATCGGACTCGCGCTCGGCGCCCCCGAGTTCCAGCGCCGCTGAGGAGGAGGACGAGATGCAACGACGAGTTTTCGTCCGTTCGGGGGCACTGGCCCTTGTGACGATGGGGTTGAGCCCGAGTTTCCTGCGCCGTTCGGTGTTCGGGCTCCAACTCCCCAGTGCAGGAAAGGGGAAGGTTCTTGTCTGCCTCTTTCAGCGCGGTGCGGCCGACGCGCTCAACATGGTCGTTCCTCACGGCGAGGCCGCGTACTATTCGCTCAGGCCTTCGATCGCCGTGCCCCGTCCGCGGCAGGGGAACGATCAGGCGGCGATCGACCTCGATGGATTCTTTGGCCTGCATCCGGCGCTTGGACCGCTTCACCGATGGTATCGGGAGGGGATCCTGGCCCCGGTGCAGGCGGTTGGCAGCCCCAGCGCCACGCGGTCGCACTTCGACGCACAGGACTACATGGAAAGCGGGACTCCCGACAGGAAGGGGACTCCTGACGGATGGCTCAATCGCTACCTCGCCGTCAGCGGCACCTGTGAAGAGTGCGCCGATGTGACAGCCCCGACTCCGTTCCGCGCGGTGTCGATGACAAGCCAGACACCACGAATTCTGGGGGGGCCGGAGCCCGCACTGGCGATGGCGAGTCTCGGTGACTTCACGATCAGAGCGAGCTCCGGCTCGGCCGCCCGCCTCGAAGCGATCTACAAGACGGGATCAGCCGACCTCGTACACGCGAGCGGACGCGAGATGTTCGAAGCGCTGCGGATGCTGCGGTCGGCGAACCCACAGCGTTACTCACCGGATAACGGAGCTCAGTACCCGCGCTCGCAGTTCGGCCAGCGGCTGCGCGAAATCGCCCAATTGATCAAGTCCGACCTCGGGCTTGAGGTTGCCTTTGCTGATGTAGGGGGCTGGGATACACACGTCAACCAGGGAGGCGCAACCGGCCAGTTGGCCGTGCGCCTGCGGGACTTTGGCGAATCGGTCGACGCCTTCGTCACCGACATGGGGACGAGGATGAGCGACGTACTGGTCATGACGATGACCGAGTTCGGGAGAATGGCTCGGCAGAACGGCAACGGTGGAACCGATCACGGGCATGCCGGTGCCATGTTCCTCGTCGGCGGTTCGGTCAAGGGTGGCCGCGTCCACGGCAAGTGGCCGGGGCTGGAGCGCGAGCAGCTTCATGAAGGGCGCGATCTCGCGCTTACGACAGACTTCAGGTCGGTATTTGCGGAAGTCCTCGAACGCCACCTGGGGGCCCAGTCACCGACGTCGGTTTTCCCCGGCTTCAACGGGACTGGTGACGTTGGAGTGCTCTAGTCACCTGCTGCGAGCTGTTGCCACAGCGAGTTTCGGGTAGCGGGCCGGAGCGAGTCCGGGGTTGTGTGACAAGGCGTGCGTACCGCGTTATCACCGGCCTGGCGAGTGTCATGGCCGGACGACCGTCACGCTCACCCTGATGATGCGGTCGAGCAGAGGGTACTCGCTGTCCATCCAGGCGTTACCTCCGCGCTCGAGCGGCCCCTGTAGCCCCTGCCGCATTCCACCGCCAGCGTTCTCACCATAACCGGGATAGAAGCTGTCGATAACGTCCAGGCCTCTCACCACGCGACCGAGCACGGTGAATGGCTCCGCGTCATTGCGCGTGTTGTCGGCAAGGTTGATGTAGATCTGCGTGTTGCGGGTGTGGGGCTTTCCGGGGCCCATGTACGAGAAGGCGAAGGTGCCCCGTTCGTTTCGCGATCGCGGGGAATCGTCAGTGATGTATCTCTCCTTCCACGCGGCGTTCACGGCAGGGTCACCGTGCAGCCCGAACTGGGCGATGTACCCGGAACGCATCCGATGAATGCGTGTGTCACTGTGATAGCCCAACCGGGCAAGATTGTAGAGTCGATCGGCACCAATCGGACCGTTGGCGCGCACCAATTCGAGAACGAACGTTCCCTTCGTGGTCTCGAAGGTCAGATGGGAAACAGCCGGCGCCATTCTCTTCCACTCGGCGTTCGCGGGATCGAGCAGGAGGTCGCGCGGTCTCAGTGCGACGCTCCAGCCCAGCCCCCGCAGGAACTCCCGGAGGTGCGGGCCCCACACCGCTGGGCGCGAATGAGTCCCGTGCCCACGGGTGCTGTCGCTGGTGGGGATGAGGACGTAACGTGCATTCCTGACCCTCGGGATCAGGCGCTCCATCAGACCGAGTTCGGGAGGATTCACGAAGTCATCGGCCGAGTTGATCGCGAGCACAGCCGCGGTGACACGCTCCAGATGTGGCGACGGATCGTAGTCCCGTGATGCCTGGAACGCGTACAACACATCATTTGCATCCAGTGACCGGGACTGCCGGTCGAGATACGCGTTGATCGACGAGTCGGCCAAGGCCATGGTCGGCGCCTGCCGATGTTGTACGATGGGCGCTGAGGTCATGATGAAGAGATTCCCCATGGCCGCCCGCATGCCGCGGATCGGAGGCGCGCTGTAGTCGCCTCCTTTCCACTCCGGGTCACCGGTTATGGCATCAACGATGAGTTGCCTGATCATGCGGTTGCGGCCGGCGATAGCGGTCGGCGCGCAGGCAAGCGGAACGAGGACATCGACGGAGGCCGGGTGGGTCGTGCCCCAGACCCAGGCGTGCATGCACCCCATCGACGTCCCCATGATCATCCGGAGGTGGCTGACTCCCAGTTTCTCCACGAGCAGCCGACGCTGTGCCTCGACCATGTCGGCGTAGCCGTACTTCGGGAAGCGGGTTCGCAGCCCGTCGCTGGGTTTGCTCGACCGCCCGTGTCCGATGCCGTCTGCGAAGATGACATACATCGTGCTCGTGTCGAGCGGCTCACCGCGCTCGTAGAGCGGAGACATGGGCCCAACAAGTCCACTGCCGGTCCCCGTGGTGCCATGCAACATGAGAATTGCGTTGGTCACGACACCGTCGGGGCCCCTGCGAGGCCTGCCAAGCGTCGTATAGCCGACGCGCAGCTCGCTCATGGCCTCGCCCTTGGCGAATCTGAAGTTGGAGAGGATCGCGGTGCTGTCGGTGCGCTGCGCCGTGGCAGGGAGCGCGGACAGCAGCGCCGCGATGAAGGGTGCCAGACCAGCGCCCGGACGGCGGAGCGTCAGCCTCATCTACCTGCCGGCTGCGGCGGGCGCAGGGTCGCCGAGGCTCCCAAAGCTACAGCCAGGCCTGAGAACTTCAGATCCCGTGGGATCACTCTTGGTACGGTGTAGCCACTGGTGTGCCATTGCACGTTCGGAAACCGGCGGGAGGTGAGCTGACCCTCCAGGAAGAGTGAAGCACGGCGGACGAACACGACACGAGCTCCGACGAGCGCCCCCAGCTGAATGCTTGTGGCAGATCCTCCGTAGGTCGTCAGCAAGTCTGAGTTCAGCGGCACGTAGGCGGAGGTGTTGACCAGTTGGAGTAAACCCGACTGCAGCCCCCCATAGATGGCTGGCGCCACGGCCCTGGAGGCATACCAGATTCGGTTCAATTCAAGAGAAACACTGGGAAACTCGCGGACGCTCCCCTTGAGGGTGACACTGTCATTGGCACTCTCGAAGTGCCGCGAACTGGCCATAACCGAGTGAAAGGGTGATGTACCAGAAACTGCTGGGTGTAGCTACCGAAGCTGGCACGCACGATGGAGTTGGTGGCACACATGGGTGTGCCGGAGCCGGCTCAGCTCGTGGAGGTTGGCCGAGATTCCCGGTCGAGTACGTGACGCGAACGCCGAAGCCGCCCTCGAGGTTACCACACGTCGACGAGCCTCTTATTGCGCCGCGGGCGTTCCAGCATATCGCATAGACAGAAATGTCGTTGATGCCGCCGAGGAGCGCCTCGAAGCCGAATTGAGCCGCCGCTGATTCAGGTGCGGCCGCCAACGAACTACCGAGTAGAGCGACTGTCAGCGTACGCCTCATGTTGTGGGAGCCTCGGGTCGGAGGTGCTGAGTATGAGGCTTGTCGTATCGACCGGCAATACGTCACCATCGACAGGTGCCGGCGTGTTCATTGTGCCATCCGCCTCGACCTGACCTCAGCCCAGAGTCCACTCCATGCGCTGGGACTCGCTGACGTTGCCACCGCAGAGTATGGTCGCAGCCCTGCGGCAGGCCGCCGCGAGCTTCCTGTGCGCGATGAGTGCCGCAACGCCGGCCGCCCCGGCGGGCTCGATCACGAGTCCAAGACGTGAATGCAGCAATTGCATGGCGCGAATCAGCTGGTCGTCGTCGATCAACACTACTTCGTCGACAACGTCGCGCAGATAATCGAGAGCCGCTGGGATCGGTACTCGCACGGCTATTCCGTCGGCGATCGTGTCCACGCGGGCGGTCTCGATCGCGCGCCCCGCTGCAAGCGAGAGTTGCATCGACGGCGCGCCGCTGGCACAGACTCCGATTATCCGGGTCCCGGGGCTGTGAGTTTTCATCCACAGCCCCACGCCGCCGAGGAGAGCACCATTGCCTAACGGGACCAGGAGGGCGTCGATCTCCGTGCCGCTGGCCAGGAGCTCGATCGCGATCGTCCCCGCGCCCTCGGCGATGGCGGGCTCGCGGCCATCTTCGATGTAACGCAATCCGCGACCGTCGGCAAAAGCGCGGGCGGCGTCCTTGGCGGCATCGAAATCGGGGCCATCGAGGTGGACCGTGGCGCCAAAGCGCGTCATGCGCTCGACCTTGAGCGGGTTGGCGTTCGTCGCAGCGAAGACGTGGACGGGTATTCCGCGCCGACGGCCCGCCCACGCCAGGCCCTGGCCAAAGTTGCCCGCCGACGCACACACCAGTGGTGTTGACCCGTCGTCGAGCGTCTCGACCAGGAAGCTCGTTCCCCGCCCCTTGAATGAGCGGATAGGGTTGACGGTTTCGACCTTGACGAGTGTTTCGACTCCGACTACATCACCCAGCGACTCCGCGACAAACTGGGGAGTGCCGAGAAACTCCGGGGAGATCAGCTCCGGGGCCGCGGCGATTCGATCAAGGCTGAGCAACGAGTCTCTTCTCAGGGCTGGTCGCGGAGCAGCCGCCTGAGAGCCCGCGTCAGAGGCTTGAAGTCCTGATCTTCGAATCTTGCAATGATTGAGCCGATAAGGTCAGGTGCATGCCCGTGATGACCGTCGCAACGCTCGGTCGGCTCGGTCCCTTCCTTGAACCACTCGGAGCGCCGGTTCGGGCACCACTCGTCGGCGAGGAGGCCCGTTTCCGAGTCGATCTCGACGGCAACGAGCCCCCCTGGAGCGGACCACGCACCCCGATTCGCCGTTTCGGTCCACCCGGAGGCGTAGAAGTCTGCCCAGGCCGGCGCAGCGTACCGCCCGCCGTTCGCGCCCCCGCCCATCGACTGAGGTGCGTCAAACCCGAACCAGAAGCCCGCTACGATGCTGGGTGTGTAACCGACAAACCAGACGTCACTCCCGCCGTTCGTCGTGCCAGTCTTGCCAGCGACGGGCCCGGTGATCCCACGAGCCCGAACGGCGCGACCGGTACCCTCATCGACCACGGAACGCAACATGGACGTCAGTTGAAAGGCGTCCCGCTCGTCCATCACCTGCACCCTTGAGATCTCGGATGACCAGAGTACTACGCCGTCGGTCCGCTCAATACGCCGAACGAGACGCGGCGCCACGCGAAAGCCGGTGTTCGCGAACGGTGCGTAAGCGGTCACGAGTTCGAGTGGAGTGACTTCGACGGCACCAAGCGCGATCGCGGGAACTGCCGGAATGTCGCTGTCGATTCCGTTGCGACGTGCAGCATCGACCACCCGCCGCTCGCCAACCGAACGCGAGACGCGGACCGTGGCTGCATTCGCCGATTGTGCGAGGGCGTGTCGCAAGGTTACCGGCCCGCGGTACTCGCCGCCGTAGTTGGCCGGCTGCCATATCCGCGTGTCCAGTTCGACCGAGACCGGCTCGTCGTCGACCATCGATGCCGGCGTGAAGCCCGCGGAAAGCGCAGCTGCGTAAACGAAGGGCTTGAAAGCCGAGCCAGGCTGCCGCCTCGCGCTCAGCGCCCGGTTGAACCCGCCCGGTTGCCAGGTCCGACCGCCTACGATCGCTCGCACGTCGCCGCTGCGGGGATCGACAGCGACCATCGCACCCTGCAACCGCTCGCGACCGCGCCCGTTGTTCCACGCCCGCACGTCGCGCTCGATGCGAGCCGCGTGCGCACGCACCGCTCGTTCACCCGCCACCTGTGCCTGCAGATCAAGTGTAGTGTGCACGATCAGCTCTGTACTCCGTACCCCGAGCGACTTCCTGATCGAATCGACCATCGATCGCACTGCGTCCGTGGACCACGAGGCGTGCGGCTGCGCGGGTCGCCAGCCGTCCTGGTTCACGCGAACGGGCTCCCGAATCGCCCTGCTCAGCGTCCGGTTGTCGATGTACCCCTGGCTGCGCATGAGGCCCAGCACCAGGTCGCGGCGGGCACGTGCTCGATTCCGGTGGCGGCGCGGACTGTAGGTCGAGGGCCCCTTGGCCAGTGCCGCGAGCATCGCGCCTTCGGCGACAGTCAGCTGATGAACACGCTTGCCGAAGAGATCGCGACTGGCTGCGTCGACACCGTACGCCCCGTTCCCCAGATAAATGGCGTTGAGATAGAGCTCGAGAATCTGATCCTTGGTAAGGTGCTGTTCGAGGATACGCGCTATCCTCAGTTCCGTTAGCTTGCGTCCGAACGACCGCCGCCGCGCGGCCTGCTCGGTGAGGAACCCGGTGCGAGCCGCCTGCATCGTGATCGTGCTGAATCCCTCGCGAATTCCCAGGTGCTGCACGTTACGGACAAGAGCACGGGCAGCCCCGCGCCAGTCGATGCCGGAATGTGAAGTGAAACGACGATCTTCGGTCGCGATAAAAGCACGACGCACGTGCGCGGGCACGCGTGACAGCGGAACGTTCACTCTCTTTGTCGACACGATACGGCTGATCAAGCGGCCGTTACGATCGAGTATGCGGCCACCCTCAGGAGGCTTGAACGCCTGAACTTCGGTGGCCGTCGGGCAGCCGCCGAAACCACAGGTAAAGAGCCAGCCGTTGAATGCCACTCCCCCTATTGCGAGCGCAGGGATCACAACCGCTATCGCTTTCGAGTTCCACCACCGACCGTCGCGGCGGAAGAACCGGGCGCTCGTCGCTCCCATTCGGGAAACCCAGCGTGCGAGAGAAGACATGAGCACCACGCCTGAGAAATGGCTGTCAGTTAGATACGGCGAACGCCGCGTTGAGTTTCCCATTTGACGCGGTTTGCCTCAGATCTTGCACAACGACAGCGGTAGCGCTCAGAAACGCCAGCCTCGAAGTGCCTTGAGTGCGGTATCGACGGCGTTTCGTTGCTCCTCGTTGGGGGCGCGAGCCAGCAGCTGCTCGTACGCATCCAGAGCAACGTCAAGGCTTGCGTAATCGCGTTCCGCACTCGCCACCGCACTCGCATTATCGGCGAGGTTGGCGAGCGCCAGGTCGTCAGTCGGGAACTGTTTCACTACCTGGGACCAGCGCTCGGTCCGCGCCCGCGGGCTGGGCTCTGACAGAGCCCACAGGTGCCACGCTCCCCGGTTCCCTGCATCAATCGACCGCGCCTTTTCCGCCAGCGAGTTGACCGCCTCCGGTCCCGCGCCGAGGAGCCAGAGTGCGTTGGCCAGAATGACGATCGCACGGGCGTTCCGAGGCTGTGCGTCCACTATCACCTGATAAAGCACGGCGGTCACCGACGGATCTTCGAGAAACCTCTCTGCCTCAGCTACAAGAGCGTCGGGAGTTGAGGCGTTCGCCACGGCCAGAAGGTGGCGACGCGCGGCGTCGTCCGGCGTTTCGCGAAACCTCCCGACTGCTGTGGCGAGCTTGGTTGGTCCGTGCATCCTCGATCGAAAGGCTGGGTGGTGCGGCGCAGCGTCGGTTGATTCAGCCCCGCAGACACCGGTTCGATACTTGGAGCTGTCGGGCCAGAGTGGCCGGGCGCCATGCTTTGAGGGTCGATGGCCATTCCAAGGATAGTCTGTACCTCCGCAGAGCCGCAGGCCGCCGCTGTATTGCGCGCGGTCGTCGCCGATCTCGTTCCTGATGCGATTGTGGAGGCGTCGGACACCGAAACGGTCCGCAACGTCCCGGATGCTGACTGTGTGGTGCTCTCCGTGGGGACCCTGTATGACGCTGGCCTGACGGTCGCTCGCGACCTGCGACTGCGGGGATTTCGCGGCGGGATCCTGATCGTCGCAACCGGCCCTCAGGTCGGGGCTCCCGGCGAGGCAGAGGCGATGGGTGTGGGGGCGGTCGTCGATGTCGGCCGGCTGGCGGAGGATCTTCCCTCCACTCTTGTGGAGTTGCTCTTTCTGGAAGCGAAAGCAGATCAGTCGGCTGAGGCACGTGCCTGCCTCGACTCCCTCAGACGGCTTCAATCGTTAGTCGCTGCTGGCTTGATGGCCCGCGGGCTGCAGCACCGCTTGAACAATCCCCTCGCGGCGTTACTTGCGGAGGCGCAACTGCTGTCACTCGAGCCGATGGCCGCGGAACATCGCTCGGCGCTTGAGCGGATTGTCGAGCTGTGCCGGCGTCTGGTGGAAGTGACGCGGACGATCCCCGTTTTCGAAACGCGTCAACAGGACTGATCCACCTGACGGGACGAGCTCGGTATAGTTCTTGCTCGGCTGCGCTGTGCGCTGATCCATCGACCCGAACCTTCGTCGGAGTAAGCCCTTGTCGCGTGTGTGCTTCGCCTTTCTGACCCTTTTTGCGTCGGGTATCGCCGAGGGACAGGTCCGGAACGTGTACAGTGCGCTGCTCGGTCGCGCGAACGACTCGGTTACTGTGCGCTTTCGCGAGTTTGCCGCGCTGCCCGATATCAACGGGGTAGCGGCGAAGCCGATGTTGCTGGTGCAGGAGCCGGGGGCCAGGAGTCTCATGGTCAATGACATGAGAGGGCCGATCTACCGCGTCAGCCCCACTGGTCAGGACGTCGCTCTGTACCTGAATATCGACGACCCCAGGTGGAACCTTCGTGTCCACTCGGTCAACAGCGAGACCGGCTTCCAGAGTTTTGCGTTTCACCCGGATTTCAATGCCAGGGGGCGCCCTGGTTACGGCCGGATCTATACATGGGCGGACGTTACCGAAAAGGCAGCGCGCACGGATTTCGAGGCACCCGGGGGCGACGACTCCCACGACACGGCCCTTCTCGAGTGGACGGCGAGGAATCCGCGCGCAAGCTCCTACGACGGGGGCCCGCCGCGGGTTCTCCTCAGATTGCGGCAGCCTTATCCCAACCACAACGGCGGCATGTTGTCGTTCAATCCGCTGGCCCGACGCGGCCAGCCGGACTACGGGATGCTCTATATCGGAAATGCCGACGGGGGCAGCGGGCGAGCCGGTGTCAATCTCTCGTGGAGGGCGCAGGATTTTTCGTCACCGTTCGGGAAGATTCTTCGCATTGATCCTTCAGGCTCCAACAGCGCCAGCGGGATGTACGGAATCCCTGCGGACAATCCCTTTGCGGGCCCGCTCAAGGTCGGAGCATCGGCGGAGATCTGGGCACTTGGAGTACGCAACCCGCAGCGTTTTACCTGGGATCGCGCCTCCGGCCGCATGTATATGACAGACATCGGGCAGCGATCCATCGAAGAGCTGAACATCGTCAACCGGGGCGGCAACCTCGGGTGGAACAGGTACGAAGGCAGTTATCGCTTCATCAGCCGCGCCGGTGTTGACAGCGGCGCGCGGCGTGCGCACCGCGGACTGGTTTATCCGATCGCCGAGTTCGATCACATCGACAGCCTGCTGGGCAACAATGTTGCGGTAACCGGAGTTGTCGTCTACCGCGGGGTGGAGGTCTCCGCACTGCGCGATCGCATCATCTTTGGTGACAATCCGAGCGGCGAAGTCTTCCTCGTGTCCGCGGACGACACGACCTCGGACGGCCAGGATCACGTTCACCGTCTCCTGTTTGATGACGGCGGCGCTCGCCGAACTCTGCTGGAACTCATCAGGGCGAAGAACGCGAAACAGGGCAAACCTCCAGCCCCCCGCGCGGATCTGCGCTTCGGGACTGGTCCTGATGATCAGGTGTTCATTCTGAACAAGGCCGACGGTGTAATCCGGCTCGTCATTCGGTGAGTGGGCGCAGCGCATCGATTGGTTGAATGCCCGGGGGTGCGCGCCTTACGCGAGACCGAACCCCGGAGCCTCCTTCGGGTAGACCTGATCAGGGGTCAGTTACGCTCGCTCGTCTGGAGGCGTCAGGAATACGAACCAGCTTGCGCCGGGCGGCCTCTGGTGCGATAATCACAGGAACTTCTGGCGGCGGTTTGCCAGGGTTTGGCGGTGTGCAGCTGGCAGTGCGCTGCGCCCTGCCACCATGGCGGTGGAGTTGTGCGGTCATCGGTAACGCGTGAGGCACCCGTGCCGTTCGATGACCTTGTATGGCGTGCGAAGTCGGGCACGCATTCTACCCTCTCAGTTGATCACGGTCATCGCGTGTAGGTGATGCGCACATTGTCGCACACTGAAAGCGACCGAACTCGTTAGGACACTTCGTCCCATTCCAGGGCCTGACCCGCAGTGCGGGATCAGCCTGCATTCCACCACCACCCAGTTTGCATGCCCGAACGTCGACGTCCACACCGTCGTGGCCGGCGCCCAAAGCGCTCGATGACGGAACAGCCATATAGTGACGCAAATCCGTACAGCGACACCGACCAGGAAGCGCCGGACGCTGGCGACACCGGTGGAGCGGAGGGGAGTGGCCCTTCGTCACCCGCGACACGCGACGAATCGCCGACAGATTCCCGGGACGGCACCGACAGCGGGCCTCAGAGCGCCCAGGGTGAGTCACCCCCTGCCGAAGGGTTTCCTGGACGGGGGGGGGACTCGGCAGGGTCCGGTGGCGGTGGCCACGCGCAGTCCGGAGGTAGTGGCAATCAGCCCCACCACCGTCAGCACTGGGAGCAGCGGCGTGAAGGAGGTGGGGGAGGAGGAGGGGACTTTAACCAGCGCAACGGACGCCGCGGACGCCGTCATCGCGGTCGAGGGCGTCGAGGAGGGGGTGGAGGCGGAGCTCCGGGAGGCGGAACCGAGCAGCAACATCATGGACCACCCCAGCCGGTTGTTCCCGACTCCGAGACAGTAGGCTGGTTCGACAGTGCGCGCGACGGCGGCTTCATCCGCGGCGCAGGCAACAGCTACCTGGCCGAACACGGTGACGCCTGGATTCACCCGCACGTGGTTCGGCAACATGGCCTCCGCCGCGGCGACATCGTAAACGCATCAACCGGCCGCGACCACCGCAGTCGGATCGTTGTTGCCGAAGTGCGCTCGATCAACGGGGTCGACGCATCCGATCCGGTCAAACGACCGGACTTCACCTCGCTGACGGCGACCTATCCTGAGCGCCGGATGACGCTTGAGACGGGGCGCCCGGCCAAGGGCGGACCCGAGCTGACGCGACGGGCGATCGATCTCATCGCTCCAATCGGATTCGGCCAGCGGGCGCTGATCGTGGCGCCCGCCCGCGCCGGCAAGACGATGCTACTGCACGCCATCACTGAAGGGATCGCGCTCAATCACCCGGATGCAACCCTGCTCATTCTCCTGGTGGATGAGCGTCCCGAGGAAGTGAGTGAGGCAATTTCGTGGGGTGTCGGCGAGGTGATCTCGTCGAGCTTTGATCAGCCAGCGTCCCGGCACGTCGAAGTCTGCGAAATGGTTCTCGAACATGCGCGACGGCAGGTTGAGCTGAGCAAGGACGTGATCATCGTCCTCGACTCGCTTACGCGGATGGCCCGCGCGCACAACACCGCCGAGCGTGGCACTGGGCGCACGATGTCGGGAGGACTGGACACTTCGGCAATGGCCAAGCCCAAGGCCTTCTTCGGCTCGGCACGATGTGTACATCCGCGCGATGGCGGCGGCAGCCTGACGATCATCTCCACCGCGCTCATCGAAACCGGGTCGCGCATGGACGACGTGATCTTCGAGGAGTTCAAGGGCACCGGTAACTGCGAGATCAAGCTCGACCGGTCATTGTCGGAGAAGCGTATCTTTCCCGCGTTTGACATCGCGGCGAGCGGCACTCGGCACGAGGAGAAGCTCTACAAACCAGATCAGGTCGAAACGATCTACACGCTCAGACGCGGGCTCCAGCAGATGCCACCTCAGGCGGGGATGGAGTGGTTGATCAAGAGAATCGCGGCGACGCCCAACAACGACGCTTTGCTCACGGGACTCTAGACCACGACGGCTCGCTGCTCCCGCCTGTGACGAGCCGTTCATGGTCAATGCGTCGCACTGGTGTCACCAGTACGTGAGGTGTCACATGGTCATGAGGTTGAACCGACTCCGCTTCGCGTTCATTGCACTCGTCGCAACGGCACTGTCCTGCCGCGAACCGGTGGGTGCGCCCGGCGTTGCCGGCCCAGTGGTGTGGTGGTCGCAGGGCCGCGGGTCGGTCAGCTCGCCGATAGTGCTGCGGGATGATGCGGAGGTGCGCGTTACTCTGGTACACGATGCGGTCGCGCTGCGCGAGGACGGCGGCGCCGTGCGCAGCGCGACCCTGGTTCGTCTCAACAAGATTCGTGGCGACACCACGATCCTTGCACCGCTGGACTGGGAGCGCTACACCCTGAGCGGCGATACTCTTCGTGTCAACGTTACGGTCCCGTGCGCCATGATCTGCCCGCGCGAGTATGGGCGCTTTGTTGGCGACACGCTGATCCTCACCAGCAGGTACGCCGCCTGGGCCGAGCTCCGGTATCGGCGCGTCATCCTTCTGCCGGACTGATCCAACGAGTCTGAACCTGTCTGCGGCACGTTTGTCGCAGCACGCGTTCAATGCCTACGGTATCGCGCCCGCGGTTCCCGACCGCCTTGGATCGGCTCCCACCGTTACACCACTCCGCGTTATCGCGATTGCCGCACCGTACCCCATCCTCAGTTCCCCCTTGAGCGAAATGCGGTTGAAGCGGTGACCCATGGTTTCGAGGCGTCGCAGTACCGCCGGGTCGAAGCCGTCCTCGATGTCGATCACAAACTCTCGCGAGATACCACCGGGCGCGGACGCCTGCGGGACCGTGCGCTGGGACGGCAGGAACCGTGGCAGCTCGAGCGCCTGTTGCGGTGTAAGGCCGAAATCCAGCACGCCTACTATGGACTGGAAGACCGCGGAGTTGATCCACGCGTTGCCCGCTGCTCCAACTGTAAGCACCGGACTCAGGCCACCGGTCTCGCTGGAAAATACGATCGCC
Organism: Gemmatimonadota bacterium; assembly: GCA_052389935.1. Lineage (GTDB taxonomy): Bacteria > Gemmatimonadota > Gemmatimonadetes > Gemmatimonadales > Gemmatimonadaceae > JBQTHK01. The sequence goes on from JBQTHK010000037.1 coordinate 43,610, forward strand.
GGCGAAAGCGTCGAACCGTGGCGCGCGAACGGGATACGAGCGCCGTAAGCGTTTGCATCGGTCGAGTAGGAGGTGAGTTTGTCGTTGTAGAGGAAGCCCAGCCCGGGAGTCACATAGAAGTTGCCCCCCCATGTGCCCAGCGTCTGCGTCACGGCCACCACGTTCCCCTCGGCGTCGGCCACGACGAACGATGTCGTGCCCTGGGCCCGGCACGTTGAACCCGCGGCGTGGAAGTCATCTGCACAGTCTGACGCGGCTGCGAACCGCGCCAGGCGATCGTCAGTGCCGGCTCCGGCGGGTGTAGCCGTTTCGCAGGCGAGCGTGTCACCCCGGAAGTCGCGAGGCGAGAGCGCTCTGGTGGGTGAGAAACATTTCCACCGCGCGCGCGCAGTGTCCTTGCTCACGAACGGTGTGATGTCAGTGGGCCACAATGTCGGGTCGGCGATCCGGCCCCGTCCGGACGGCGCAAGTTGCCACGCACTTATCATCGCGTGCAGCGCTCCTGCATTCCCTGCGTGCCCCACGCGACCCGCCGACGCCGCAACTCGGTCGATCGTGAATTGTTCCAGGTTGTTCAAGTGCGCCGCGAGGAGCGTACCGCCGCTTGCGGGAGGAGCGCTCCCGAAAACCTGATAACCTCTGTAAGTGGTCGTCACCGGCGAGCGCACATGTGCGAAGTACCGGGCGAGGTCGCTCAGCTGGATCGCGTTTCCCTTTCCTCGCAGATCGCTCACCAGACGGCGTGCCACTTCGCCTCTGTAGAAGCCGTCGTGTCCACCTCTTGCAATCTGTTCGAGCGTCCAGGTGAGGTCGGGATTGCGGATTGTATCTCCGGCCACACGCGGCCGGTTGCCGTTGAAGAAGAGACTGCGGCTTGATTCGTACTTTGCGAACCGGTCGCGCTCACGGGAAAGAGTGGTTGCCAGGCCGTCACTCACGATGTAGCCCTCTCGCGCGGCCCAGATCGCAGGCGCGAGGAGTTCGGACCATTGCACGCGGCCGCTGCCGTGATTTTTCCAGATGTTGTGCATCGCCGCAACCGTGCCCGGCACCATCGCCAGGACCGGGCCGTCGGACGGGTAGCGGCCGCCTGGGTCGAGGTGGGCGTTCCCGAGACCTCCCTCCTCAGGTACGCGGGCCATGAAGTCGACAAGAATCGGCTCAGGCATTCCGGGCTTGTACAACAGCAGCTCCCCGTAACCACCGATCCCGCTCGCGTCGGGTTCGACGACGCCGAGGGCGAACGACACGGCCACTGCTGCGTCGGCCACGTTGCCCCCCTTCGCCAGTATCTCGACCCCCGCCGCTGTCGCGACCGGATGTGCACTCGAGACCCCCGCCTTGCCCGTGGCGCTGGACGCCGCATCGGGCCGGCGTTCCAGTGCCGCATGCTGAACTGCTTCCAGCTCAGCGTCGTCACGAGCCGCTGCGGCGCGAGCGGACAGATCGCGCGCCACGTTGCGCCATTGCTCCCGGCGCCCACCGGCTTCTGCTGCCGAGTAGTAGAGCCTTTCCATGCGATCGGTGAATCGCTGCCACGCCTCGCGATTGCGAACGCCGCGTGACGCCGTCGCTCCGTCGAGCGGCGTCGAGCGCGCATCGACGTCGGCTGGAGCGGGGACCATTACGAGTCGGTCGCGGCCAACCAGTGATTCGGAGGTGGTTCGATCACCAACCCGGTCCGGGTCGCCGTTGTAGCCGGGTTCGGACCCGCTGCGTTCAGCGACAAGCAGCTGGGCGCCGTCGGCGGTCCAGACAGCGTCGCCACGGTGCCCGGTCACGAAGTTGATGTAGCTACCGTCGAGAGGAACGACGAACACCCCCGGTCGCGGCGCCTGGGACGAAAAGGTCAACCGCTTTCCATCTGGTGACCAGGCGGGACTTTCCGGTGAACGCTCCGCCGTCACGACGCTGTCACGGGTGCTGCCGCGTCGTCGATAGCGGAGCGTTCGGCTCGCTTCCGTAATCGACACCCACGCCAGCAGCTCACCGTCGGAGCTGGCAACAGGCCAACGCTCGGCAGCGCTGGACGAAGTGAGGCGTTTTTCCGCGCCGGCGGAGTCGCGCTCCCAAAGCCTTGCCTGCATGTCCCGGCCGCGGACAAAAACGATTGTGCCGTCACCGAGCACGGCGGGCTCTGTCTCGGCATCGGGGGTGGCGACGAGCCGCACGGGCGTTCCGGCGTTGCCGCTTGCGTTGACGTCGATGCGCCAGATGTCGGCGTCGGCGCCAACGTCGGACGAGTAGGCGATCCACTTGCCGTCGCTGCTCCAGGCTGGCTGGCGATCCCACTGCGGTCCCGACGTGAGCTGGCGCCACCGTCCGTTGCCCATTCTGAGCCAGAGGTCGCCTTCGAAAGCGGCGACTGTGCGCCCCGATGCCGAGACCGCGGGGTCGCGAGCCATGAGGGGCTGTGCTGGAAGCTCAGCAGCGAGCGCGAGCAGAACGGGAATTGCTGCTTTCATCGGGTGCATCCGGGTGGCAGCCATGCGCTGAATGTCGGGGAAACACACGCGGTACGCCAGCGTTTCCCGCGCCGGCACAGTGCGAAGCTGCGGCTGCGCCCTAACTTCAATGTCGGGGCGCGACCGGCCCAGAGCGCTTCCCCTCAACCGAGTGAAAATGAGCGAGTCGGCGATTGACCTGCGCGATTATGTGGAAGGTGGTGAGGGCGTATTCATCGTACGGGGCAGTACGGACATCAGGTCGTGGAACGGCATTCGATACGCGGCCGGCCTTTCGGCGAAGAACGTGCCGGCTCGGCAGCTGTCGATGAACGTGGCTCGCATTCCGCCCGGTGGCGTCGCGTACGCGCACGTGCATGTGGGATTCGAGGTGATGTTGTACGTCCTCGAGGGTCGTGTGCGCCATGAATACGGCGACCGGCTCAGGCACTCGATCGAGAACGGTGCGGGTGACTTCATCTATATCGAGCCCGGTGTTCCCCACGAGGTGTTCAACCTCAGTGACAGTGAGCCGGTTGTGGCGGTGGTGGCCCGCTCGGACGCTTCCGAGTGGGCACACATTGTCGGCTACGACCGCAGGACCGGTGCACTAACGGCTGGTGATGGGTCGTTTCGCGGCGCGTTGGAGCAGGGGTGAAGCTCTGTACAAGACCTGCCTGTTCTGCCACGCGGATCTTGGCGTCAACGAAGTCGTCGAGCAGTTCCCGGTTGGCCGGCGCCTGGCGTTTGACGCGTCGAAGGGTCGGCTGTGGGTCGTTTGCCGGAAGTGCGAGCGCTGGAACCTGACGCCCCTCGAATCGCGGTGGGAAGCGATCGAAAGCTGTGAGGCTCTGTACCGTGACACGCGACTGCGGGTTGCCACCGGCAACATCGGGCTGGCTCGTCTGACTGAGGGGCTCGAGCTGGTTCGCATCGGTGAACCGCTCCGGCCCGAGTTCGCCGCCTGGCGCTACGGTGACCAGTTCGGACGACGGCGCCGACGCGCGTTGGTTTACGCCGGTGGTGCCGCTGTCGCGGTCGGCGGGATCATGGTCGCCGGCGCTGCTGCAGGCATCGGCATTGGCGCATTTGGTGGTTTGTGGGGACAGATCCCCAATCTGGTGAACAGCCTGAGAACGGTAAAGCTGCGGACGCCTGACGGTCGCAATCTCAAGGTGCGCGGCGGCGCGCTCGGGATGGTCAAACTCGCCCGTGACGTCGGGGGAGAACCAGTACTCTCGTTCAAACAGGGGAAGGTGCCCGAAACATTCCGCGGTCAGGATGCGCTGTCGGTTGCTGGGCGACTCCTTCCGGCGATCAATCCGGGCGGAGGTGGGCGTCGCGCCGTGGCTGACGCCGTTGCGGCTATCGAAGCCCACCGCGGGTCCGGGGCCTTCATCGACTCCTACCTGACGTCGATTTCGAGGATGACCGGACCGAAGACGGCGATATCCCGCGCCGACACACCGACCAGGCTCGCGCTGGAAATGGCGCTGCACGAAGAGGCGGAACGGCGCGCGATCGAAGGTGAACTCGACCTGCTCGAAGCCGCCTGGCTCGAAGCCGAGGAGATCGCGCAAATCGCAGACAACCTCTTTGTTGCCAGTGACGTCAACGAACGACTGGAGGAGCTCCGGCGACGAAAAGGATGACCGCTACCAGCGGTAACCTTCGCTGCGTCCGCGCCAGGCGCCGGCGCGCCGGCCCTCGGCCATGATCCGCTCGATCTCGTCCGCTTTCTTCGGAATCGCGGCCGATAGCACCTCATGACCGGTCGTGGTAACGAGAACCTCGTCCTCGATCATGATCGCGATGTTCCGCTCCGGGATGTAGATTTTGGGCTCGATCGTCACCACTACCCCCGGTGCGAGCGGCTCGGTGTAGTCACGTGAATCCTGCACCTCGAGGCCGATGTGGTGGCCAAGGTCGCGAACCCCGCGCCCAAACGAATTATAGCGCACGATCCCGGCGTCACGGGTGAGATAGTGAGTCGGCGAAGGCATGATGCCCCAGACCCGATCCACCCCCATGCGCCCCACATCTTCGTACTGCGCCAGTCCATGGCGCTGGAAAACGAGAGCCGCGGCTTTTATCACGTCGAGCATCATCACGCCGGGTCGGATCGCGGCGATCGCTGCCTCCTGGGCCTCAAGCACTATGTCGTAGTACCGGCGTTGCTCAGCGGTAAAGCGGCCCGATACCGGCCACGTACGGCAGATGTCCGCCGTATACATCATGAACTCGGCCGCTCCGTAGTCGACGAATACGAGGTCGCCCGCTTTCATGACGCGGTCAACCGGGTTGTAGTTTTCGCGCAGCAGCGAAAAGAAGGTCATGGAATGCTCGCCGGACGAGACGATCGGCGGGAACGAGGGTCTGGGAGACCCTTCGCGTTTCCAGACGTACTCCATGAGACCGGCCAGCTCACGATCGTTCATTCCCGGACGAAGGGCACGAAGACCCTCTCTCATACCGAGCCCCGATATCTCGACTGCACGCTTCATGGCTGCGATCTCGTGGCTGTCCTTGTAGAGTCGCATCCGTTCGACGAGAGGGCTCAGGTCGCGCCAGGCGGTGGATTGTGGCACCAGAGGTCGCAGCGAACGCGCGAACTGCAGGCGCAGGTCCGCCGGCGCGAGCATCCCCGGCGGTGTGTAGAGGGAGTCGCCCGACGGGACAACGATCGTGCCGGCGCCCGAGGCTAACTCGCGAAAGCGTGCCGCGAATCCGGAAAGGGGTACCGCCTCGTCGACCCCGGTGGCGGCTGTCGCCCGGGAGCCGGGTGCGAGTCGCCGGCGCGGCCGGTTCCAGGCCGCGGCGCGGAACGCGGGTTCGTCCATCGGGAACTGGCCCCCGGCGAATTGACTCGAGTCGGGGAGAAAAAGGATCGACCGCTGGCTGCTCCCACTCCGCGAGATGACGAGAACCGCCCACGGGGATTCGACGCCGGTCAGGTACCAGAAGTCCGGATCCTGCTTGACAGACTCGTCGCCGGAGTTGATGAGATAGCGGCCGGCGATCACGAGCAGGGCGTCCGGCGGGAGCAATTGCCCCAACCGCTGGCGCCGGGCCTCGTAAACGGCGGGCGGAAACGAGACGTCGCTCTGCGCCGTCGCGACGGCGGTGTCGAGCACGGCGGTCAGCATGGCTGTGCTCCAGCTCCACAGTGCAATCCGTGTTGTCATTCACTATTCTCCGCGCGTGAGTACCGTGAACAGGCCCGCTCGGGAAGACGGGAGCGGCCCCGACAGTCCGATGATAGCGCCAGTACAGCAGTCGAACAGTGGACAGTCGCGGCCGAGCGTCAACGACCCTCTGCCAGCCGAGGTACGGGAGGTGCTTCGGCCGCTGGAGCGGTTGCATTTCGAAGTGGCACTCAGGATGAACCGCGAGCCCGTGAAGGCGCTGTGGACCTTTCTCGAGAAATACGTGGGAGCGCTCGTGGTGAGGCTGGCGACGAGGAACCTCGTTCGGGTGCACGGCTTTGAACGCGTGGTCGAGGCGAGCGAGCGAGGCACGGTCCTGTTCGTGGCCAATCACCGCACGTACTACGACTTGTTCATTGTCTCGTCTCTGATTCACCGGAGGATTCCCGGGCGCAAGCGACTCTACTTCCCCGTTACAGGCCAGTACTACTACCAGTCGCTCGGCGGCATCCTGCTCAACCAGGTATTCGCCTTCTGGTCGATGTTTCCGCCGCTGTTCGCTCTGCCCGGGCGCGGACCGAGTGACCGTTACGCCCTTGGGTTGCTTTCCGAACTTTGTTCCCGCGGGCCCCGTCATTTCCTGGGCATTCATCCCGAAGGTGCGAGGAACACGAACCCTGATACATGGTCGTACCTGCGCTTCCAGCCGGGAGCAGGCCGAATCATCCACGCCGCCCGCCCGATCGTTCTGCCGGTGTTCATCGGCGGCCTCGTCAACAATCCTGTGCAGCAACTCGCGCGCAACTGGCGGGGTGGCGAGAAGGTGAGGGTCTGGTTCGGCGACACGGTGGACCTCGATCCGCTCCTCGCGCTACCGCCCAAGGCCAGTACCTACAAGTTGATAACTGACGCGGTGATGAACCGCGTCATTCAGCTGGGGGAGCTGGACAGAGCATCGCTCCGGGAAGCAGATTCTGCTGTTCGACCATCCCGGGAACGCCAATGACAAACAGAGTCGTTCTGGCCGCCTTTCTGCTCCTCTCCGGTACGAGTGCGCTGGCACAGCGCAATGCGCTGCCCGTGGTTGTCGATGCCGGCTGGCTTCAGTCGCGCCTGGGGCGCGAACCCCGTCTGGAGGTGGTCCACGTAGCCACGTCTCGCGCCGAGTACGACGCTGGCCACCTCCCCGGCGCGCGCTTCCTGCCCTACCCCTCCCTGATCGTGTCAGCGGCCAGTCTCTCGACCCAGATGGCGCCGCTCACGCAGCTCGACTCGCTCATGGAATCGATCGGCATCGGCGACAGCGCGAGAGTTGTACTCTACGGCCAGCCGTTGCTCGTCGCGCGGGCGTTCGTGACGATGGAGTACCTTGGAATGCGGGGACGGGTGGCGGTGCTCAACGGAGGCATCGACAACTGGCGTGAATCAGGCCGCCCTGTCTCGAACGAACCGGCCCCGGCAGACGCCGCCACGTTCACCCCGCGAGTCGCCGAGGGACTGGTTGTCGACCACATTTGGGTGCAGGCCAACAACGCGAAGGCGGGCGTCGCGATTGTCGATGCACGCGCACCGGAGTTTTTCCTCGGCTACAGTCCGGGGCAGATGCCGCGGCCGGGCCACATACCCGGAGCGCGTAACGTGCCCTTCGGTTCGCTGACCACCGAACTCACGCAGTTGCGCGACGAAGGTCGCGTGCGCCGACTCTTCCGCGAGGCTGGGGTCGCCGCTGGTGACACGATTGTGACCTACTGTCACATCGGCTTGCAGGCGAGCCTGCTCTACCTGACTGCACGCAGGCTCGGGCACGAGGCGCGTCTCTACGACGGATCGTTCGAGGACTGGAGTCGGCGCACAGACCTGCCGCTCACGGTCAGGGCGCGGCCCTGATCAGAGTCGATAGAGCCAGGACCACTTCACGAAGAAGCCGTCGACCTGCCGCGAGAGCCCTCTGAAGCGGAATGGCTGCTCTTCGCCCATCGTACTTCCGTAACCGAAGAAGACCACCGTACCCGGCGTCGGCTGATAGGAAAAGAGCCAGTCGGTGCGGATGCGGTTCCGGGTAAAGCCGAGGATGGGTGAAAACGATCCGTCGGAGTTGAGCCGTAGCAGCGGATCGTTTGTCCTTCCATCGTCACGGAGGTCATCTTTGGTCTGGGTGTCGTATTGCCCGACCAGCCGCAGGAAAACCGAGCGCGATGCCTGGTATTCAACCTTTAGTCTCGGTACCTTGCGGACGGCCACCGTCGAACGTGACTCCCAGCGGTCGAACTGCTGATGCTGGTACTGGGCGTCAACTCGCAACTGGTCTGTAGGACGAAACCGCAGGTTGGCGGTAATGATGTGAATCAGTGCCGACTGCCACTCCTCGAAGTTTTCGTCCTTGCCCACGATGTAGCTCAGGTCAGCCGAGAACTTTCCCCATTGCGGCGTGTTGGCGCCAAGGCTGAGGTCGAGGTTCACCAGTCGCTCGTCGCCAGGTACGGCGAACGGCACCGTGTCGCGGCGGCCGGCTCCGAGATCACGGTCGATATGGAAGCCCGGATACAGCCGCTCGTCATAACCGAAGCTCTCGAGAAAGATCGCCGCCCGCAGCCGCCAACCGCCGCGAAGGATGGCGTTGGTGTTGAGGTGCAGCTTGCGGTCCTGCGACGGGCGACCCTCCACGAAATCCGTGTACGTGTATGTGTTTGAGCCGCGCAGCCCCATGCTCCAGCTTTCGACCCTCGAGCCAGCCGTGGGGAAGAAAGTCCAGGTACTGGACAACAAGTAGTCCGCCACGTCCTTGCGGCCAATGAAGCCGGCCGCCGCATTGAACTCCGGATCGATCCCGTAGATGCGCGCGTTCAGATCAAAGGTCCGCCCGTTCCTGTTCAGCGACGCGGACCACAGCGGAGCGTGCACAGAACCGGCCTCACTGCGCGTGTAACTTGCCGCGTAGTGAGTGCTCAGCGTCCAGATCTTCCGCGCAACGTAGCGCAGGTCCGCGCCGAGAACCCGGTTGACGTCGTTGTTGTCGTGTCGTTCAGTCCACGTAATCCCGAACCGGGACTGAGTCCCGACGTCACGCACGGCGCGTAATACGCCGAACACGGGATGGCCCTCACCCGAAAGAGAAAGCGACCGGTCGTCGAGCGCCGACAGTAGCGCGATGTTCGTCCCCGAAACCTTGCCCGAGAGCTTGGCAGCAAAGTCTGGTTTGCCGATCGTGCGCGTGTAGATGAGGCCGTCGGGCGCAGAGAAGTTCTCGATGCCCTCGAGAAAGAAGGGACGGCGCTCCGGATAGAACAGTGCCTGACGCGGATCGTACTGAAATGCCACCACGTCAGCTTCGATCTGCGAGAAGTCGGGGTTCACCGTGCCGTTGAGCACGAGGTTGTTGGTCAGTCCCCAGCGCGCAGTTCCGCCGTATTCCGGCCCCTGCGGGGCGTAGCGCCAGCGCAGGTCATCGCCCCTCGAACCGTTCTGGAACCCAACAACCGATGGATTGATGTCGACAACCAGACCTCGGTCGAGCCCGTGCAGCCCTCTCAGAGTCCCCGACTGCGGCAGGAAACCGGCCGCGTCGTGCCTTGCCTCCGTCCACGTGTTTTCGTGCCCAAGGTAGGCCACTCTGCGCACAACCTGCAGACCCCAGTCCTGACGGTCCTGCGCCTGATAACGGATGCTCTTGAAGGGAATCCGAATCTCAACCTCATAGCCCGTACCGGTTATGCGCCCCTTGGAGTCGTAGACGAAGTTGGCGCTGAGGTCTGTCGAAGTTCGCCCGCTCCCAGGGCCGTCACGTGTGCGCACACCCTCGTTGATCGTGCCGTCTGCCTGCACCCCGAGCGCGCTGACGCCAAACACGAACGCCTGTCGTCCGTCGTTGAAGGTCGAAAGCACGATATCGACGTAGTCGTCAGACTGAATCTTGTCCCGGTCTGACAGGCTGGTGAGGGTCGCGCCAGGCGGCGCAAACGCGCGAATGCCGAAGTGAATTGCGGTCGACGAATACCAGACAAGTACTTCGGTCGAATCGACGGCCGGCCGGCGATCAGCTGGCTGATACTGCGAAAACCCGGTGAGAACCGCCGCTCTCCCCCACACAGCTTCCGAGAGCACGCCGTCAACTACAATCGAAGTATCCACACGGGGCGGCTCGAGCCCCACCTGGCCCTGCCTGCCGTTGAAAATGTTCGTCGTATCGGATGCGGCCAACACTGCCGCGAAGATGAACAGCATTCAGCGAGCTCCAGAAAACACGTAGTCGTGCATGCTCATGGCACGCACGACTACGCGCAAGTGAGGGAGGTTCGCTGAACCCGCTACCGGTCAGGCAACGCCTCGTCCATCAACTCAGAAAGAGACCTTTACGCCGGCGCTGAACGCCCAGTTGTGGGTGGTTCGGGTGTTGATGTCGACCTGCGTCGCTTCCTTGAGGTCCAGCTTCGCCACGTAATCACGGGCCATGAGCTTGAGCCCCAGATTGCTGCCCAGCTTCATGTCCACCCCACCACCGTAGTTCCAGGCGAATGACGTCGACTTCGTGTCGAGCGAGCCAAGGCTGACTTCGGTGCGCATCGCCCCCGCTCCAGCCTGAATAAACGGAGTAGCGCCGAAACCGAGTGATGCAGTTTCAGGGATCCGGAGCTCGAGTCCCGCGTCGTACATCAGGACCTTGGTGTCGGCGAGATCGAATCCACCGAGTATCGGAACACCCGCCCGAAGTTTTGTGCTGGCGAAACCGACGTTGCCAACAAAGGAAACCATGGGCATCAGGTCGATACCGAGCTGAGCTCCGATGACAGGCGCGGGTGCGTTGCCGATGCTGGTGCCGAGTGGCCCGTCGACGTAACTGCCGAAGGTCATGTATCCGGCGTAGGGCGTGATGTTGGCGACACTCGGCGCCGAGCGCCGCTGAGCAGACGCGGCCGTGGCAAAGGTGAGGACGGCGACGGCGGCGAATCTACCGACGATTGCGTTTTTCATCTGGACTGGCTCCTGGGAAATCTTGCGTACGCGAGGGAAAGCAGGGCCGGTGCCAGTCGGACCCCTTAGCGTATCAGGTTACTGCATAAAGACTTGGCTCCGCGCAGACTGCGCCAATGTCCTCCGTTTTGGACAACGCAGAGCGCGCGCCGAGGTCGGTGCCCGGCGCTCGCACCTCTCGTTCATCGCTCTGATCCGTTCATGTCGGCCATCAGGTTCGCCAGGTTCATCCACTTGTCACGCAGTTATCCAGAAAAGCCGCCACCGCCCTGATTCCTCCCATGAAATTGGCGTCGGCGATCCATTCGTTCGGTGCGTGGGCGTTTTCACCGGGAAGCCCGAACCCCATCAGCAGAATCGGCGCCCCAAGCAGTCGCTCGAAGTCGTGGACGACCGGTATCGAACCCCCCTCCCCAACGACGACCGGGCTGCGGCCAAAGGCGTGCTCCAGTGCGCGCCGACCAGCCTCGTAGGGCCAACCTGACAACGAAGCTCGCCAGGGCATGCCGCCGTGCAGGGCTGTGATCGAGATCCGGACTCCGGGTGGCGTTGCCGCGGCCACATGCCGGCGAAAGAGTTGCTCGACCTCCTCCGGCTTCTGGTCCTTTACCAGCCTGAAGCTGATCTTGGCCATCGCGCGCGCCGGCAGGACGGTTTTGGCCCCTTCTCCGGTATAGCCGGAAAGGAAGCCGTTGATCTCGCAGGTGGGCCGATGCCACACCCGCTCCAGCGGTGAGAGCGCGCGTTCCCCACCATGTGGCGCGACTCCTGTTTCCCCTTCGAACACGGCCCGATCGAACGGCAGCACTTCGATCGCGGCTCGTTCGGCGGCCGACAGCTCAACAACGGCGTCGTAGAAACCAGGAATCGCCACCTTCCCGCTGCTGTCGTGTAGTGTCGCGATGATTCCGGCCAGAGCCGTGGCCGGGTTCATTACCATTCCGCCGTAACTGCCCGAGTGAAGGTCCGTCGACGGCCCCTCAACCTCGACCTGCAGGTAGGCGAGTCCGCGCAGCGAAGACAGAAGCGACGGTTGCCCGGGCGCGAACATCGCCGAATCCGAGATTACGACAACGTCGCAGCGCAGTTCTTCCCTGTGCGACTCGATGAAGGAAGCGAGGTTTTCACTTCCGACTTCCTCTTCTCCCTCCGCCAACACAATGACGTTGCAGGGAAGACTGCCGTGAACAGTCAGGTGAGCCTCGAGAGCCTTGACGTGGGCAAACAACTGCCCCTTGTCGTCGACTGATCCGCGGGCATAAATGCGTCCGTCACGCAGTTCCGGCTCAAAGGGAGGAGAAGTCCACAGATCCAGAGGCTCGGCTGGCTGGACGTCGTAGTGACCGTAAATGAGCACCGTGCGAGCGTCAGCTCCCGCACCTCGCCATTCGCCGATAACGATCGGGTGCCCCGGCGTCTGCTCGATCCTCGCGCCGAGCCCGGCCCGCCGGAGCGCATCGCCAAGCCAGTCCGCCGCACGCTCGACATCTCCGGTGTGCTCCGATTTCGCGCTTACCGACGGTATGCGGAGAAACTCGAACAACTCGGCGCGGAATCGGTCGGCGCTTTCGGTGATGTGGGTGTCGAGGTTCATGGCGGCCGAATGATGGTCAGGAGGAGCGATTTGATCAGGAGGAGCAGGAGGCTGTCGATTTGAGGTCGCTCGCAGTCTGCTCCTTCAATGGGCGTCGCTATTGTCCTTAACTTAGCTTCGCACCGTTAGACATTCGAAACCTCTGTCTGCTACTCCTGCTCTTGAATCGCCTCGCTCACGAAACATCGCCCTACCTGCTGCAACACGCAGGGAACCCAGTGGACTGGTATCCGTGGGTGCCGGAGGCACTCGATCGCGCCAGGAGCGAGGACAAACCGATCCTGCTCTCGATCGGGTACGCCGCCTGTCACTGGTGCCACGTCATGGAGCACGAGTCGTTCGAGAACGAAGCCACGGCCGCTCTCATGAACGAGCTGTTCGTCAACATCAAGGTCGATCGCGAGGAGCGGCCCGACCTTGACTCGATCTACATGCAGGCCGTCCAGGCCCTGACCGGGCACGGCGGCTGGCCGATGACGGTGTTCCTTACTCCGGACGGAGAACCGTTTTACGGCGGCACGTACTTTCCTCCATCTGACCGCCACGGCATCCCCGGATTCCCGCGCGTCCTGCGAGCGGTCGCGGACGGGTACCGGAACAACCGGCAGCTCCTCGACCGCAACATCGAGGGTTTGCGTCGCATCTACGCCTCAAACGCCAACCCGAGCCCAACTACCGGTGACGACATCGGCGCCGATTCTCTGGCGGCCGCGGTTTCCGCACTCAAGCGGCAGTTCGACCCCGTCTTTGGAGGGTTTGGGGGAGCGCCAAAGTTTCCACCATCGATGGTGCTGGATTTTCTCCTCCGCGCCTGGGCACGAAACGAGGACGCGGAGTCGCTCGAAATCGTCCGGAAAACATGGCTGGCGATGGCGCACGGCGGCATCTACGACCAGGTAGCTGGCGGGCTGCATCGCTACAGCGTCGACGAGCGGTGGCTGGTACCTCACTTCGAGAAGATGCTCTACGACAACGCGCTCTTCATCTCGGTCGGTGCTCAGCTCTGGCAGGCAACGCGCGACCCCGAGGTCCGTCGCGTCACGCTGGAGACCGTGCAGTGGGTGAAACGCGAAATGACCTCTCCCGAAGGCGGCTTCTACTCGTCACTCGACGCCGATTCCGAAGGTCACGAGGGAAAGTTCTACATCTGGACTGCCGCTGAGTTCGACCGGGTGCTCGGCGCCGACGCCGGATTGATGCGACGTTACTGGGGCGTAACCGATGGCGGGAACTTCGAAGGAGCAAACATCCTGCACGTCACGGGGGACGGCGACCTCGCTCCCGAACTTCCAATGCTCTGGAGGGCTAAAGCTGCTCTGCTTGAAGAGCGCTCGCATCGGATCCACCCCGCACTGGATGACAAGATACTTGCGGGATGGAACGGCCTCATGACCCGCGCCCTGGCCCTCGCCGCGCGATCGCTCGACGACGAGGAAGCGCGATCCCTGACGCTGGCGAACGGCAGATTCCTGATCTCGACGATGGTCGACCGGGGGGGGGCAGTGCGCAGGTCGTTCAGGGCCGGACGTACCCTTCCCTTCGGCTTTCTCGAGGACCAGGCAGCCGTTGGTCTCGCGCTCCTCGAGCTCTTCACGCTCACTGGTGACACGTTCTGGCTCGAACATGTTCGATCTCTCGCGAGGTCGATGATCGACTTGTTCCACGACCCCGAATCACGGCGTTTCTTCGACACCGCACGACACCACGAGACGCTCATAACACGACCTCGCGACATCAACGACAACGCCACCCCGGCGGGAACCTCCCTAGCCGCCGAGCTGTGTCTGCGGCTCGGAGTTCTCGACGACGATGTGAAGTTTCTGGAGCTGGGCTCACAGGCGGTACGGGAAGCTTCGGACGCCGTGGCGCGATTTCCGCAGGCCTTTGGCCAGCTTCTCGGCGTCGCTGACCTGATTGTCCACGGCGCAGTCGAGGTCGCGATCGTCGGCGCGGAGCGCCAACGACTGGAGCGGGCGCTGGGGACCACCTACGTTCCGTCGCTGGTGGCGGCGAGTGTTCCCGACGCGAGTGCAGAAGCGACGGCCTTGACACGAGGGAAGGTCGTGAGCTCAGGAGTGAGCCCCCCTGACCGTGAAGACGGGGAGGCAACGGCTTTCGTGTGTCGGAAATACGTCTGCGACGCCCCTACACGGAGCGCCGAGGTGTTCGTGACTCAGCTCGAACGTGCCCGGGTAGCACGGCGGTAGCGGATCGAGGGCAGTCGAACGGCATGCAGCTTGCCCGTTATGGGCCGGTCTGCTGGTCGTCCATCAACGGACTGAGGCGCCGTCGCGGACGTTAAAGGGGGCAGGGGTGACTTGGGCAATCGAAAGGGAACTTACAGTCAGCAGGCTATGTCATTGCAATCAGGCACTTTGGCGAGACGTTGGATACTCGGTCTTCTCTTTCTGGCGACCGTCTCCTGTACCAAGGATTCGGCCCCGGTACCGATCTTCACGCTCGCCTTTCCCCGCGCTCAGGACTCGGTGCTGATCGGAAGCACGGTCCAGGTCGTCGCCACGGCCCGCGACGTCAACGGCAACACTCTGTCGGGTCGCCGGATTCAATACTCGGCGCAGCACACGAACGTCGCAGAAGTCGATTCGGCTGGTAACATCACCGGGAAGGCGGCGGCGACGACGACGATTACGGCCACTTCCGAGGGCAAGTCAACAACGTTGGCGATCAACGTTCTTACTCCGGCCACCCGGATCATCGTTGCGCCAGTGTCGTCGGATCTCCCCATCGGCACTTTCCGACAACTTGTGGCTACACCGGTCACAGCAGCGAGCGCTGCCCTGTCCGGGCGCACCGTTACGTGGTCGTCGAGCAACCCCAACATCGCCACCGTGCAGCCCGGTGGTCAGGTGATCGCGGTTTCGGTGGGCACGGTCACGATCACCGCCGCGACCGAGCTCGAGAGAATCGCAACCGGAACCGCTGCCACGGGGTTGGCTACGATCACAGTTACGGATCCCGTCGTGTCGATCCGGATGACGCCTAACCTCCCGCAGATTATCAGAGTTGGCAGCACGCTTCAGCTGAGTGCCCAGCCGCTCAACGCCCAGCAGCAGCCTGTGATGCGCCCAGTGACCTGGCTCTCGAACAACAACTCCATTGCCACTGTCTCCCAGTCGGGGCTGGTCACGGGCACAGCCCTGGGCCAGACCATTATTGTCGCCGAATCCGAAGGGAGGCAGGGGACGATCCAGGTAACCGTGCAGCCCGTGCCCGTGGCGAGAGTCGACCTCACCCCGTCGGACACGGTGCGGGTTTTCGTCGGTGGGCTCTTTCAGTTCTCGTTCGTCGCCCGCGATTCCGCCAACAATGCACTTTCGCTTCAGGGCCGCACCGTCAGCTGGACCAGTGATAACTTCCCGGTAGTGAACGTCAACGCCGCCGGTATTTCGCAGGGAATATCCGCCGGTGTCGGCCGGATTTCCGTGACGGTGGATCAGGTGCGCAGCAACGAGACTCCGGTCAAGGTGAGTCTGGTGCCTGTCTCTACCGTTACTGTTACGCCGAACGGCGGTCAGCTTGCGGTCGGCTTCGTGCAACAGATGACCGCAACGCTGCGCGACTCGAACGGCAACATCCTGGGCAACCGGCCGATCACGTGGGCCGTTTCTGATACGACACTGGCCACGATCACACAGGCCGGCGTTCTGCGGGGAGTCGCCCAGGGCAACGTTACGGTAAGTGCCACTGCCGAGGGGATAACGGGAAACGCCCAGATAATGATCGTTCCCTGATCGCCTGAATCGTTGCAGGGCGCCGATGAGGCGCCCCTTTGCAGGTGGGGCGCCGATGAGGCGCCCCTTTTTTCTTCGGGGCACTTCCCCGGGGGCGCGGTCGGTGGCACGATCATTGGAAATGACACCAGCCACCGCGAGACGCGCGGCCCCTCCGTCGTCACTGTCCTTTGTCCGCGGACTCTTCGCGGGCGCGGTGCATGACTCGCTCCTTTTTCCCTACCCCGAGACTCTCGACGTCCGGGACTCCGCTGAGGCGGCAGTCGTCGTGCGGATCGCACGCGATCTTCGTGCTCTCGTGGGTGACGTGATCAACGATGAGGAGATCGATGAGCTGGAATGTGTGCCGGAAGTGGTAATCGAAGCGTTCGCGAAGATCGGCATGCTTGGGCTGACGATACCGCGCGAATACGGCGGGCTCGGGCTTTCAGCGACGGCTTATGCAAGAGTTTTTGGCGAGTTATCAACGATCAGTCCATCGCTGGCTGTACTCGTAGGCGTTCACTGCGGGCTGGGTGCGAAGGCGATCGTGCTGTTCGGCAATGACGATCAGAAGGCGCGCTATCTGCCTGTGCTGGCGCGTGGTGAGACCCTGGCCGCGTACGCTCTCACCGAGCCGGAGATTGGCTCGGATGCGCAGAACATCCGCACGCGGGCCACGCGCACCAGAGACGGGTGGCAGCTCGATGGGCGCAAGATCTGGATCGGGAATGGGCACCGGGCCGGAGTGATCGCCACGTTTGCGCAGACAGAGGTGGAACGTCGGGGTGAGCGGGTCCTGCGACCCACGGCGTTCATTGTACGACCCGACATGCCCGGGTTCAGGGTGGCGGGAACGGTGCGGAAGCTTGGCATACGAGGGTCGACACAGGCGGAGCTTGCTTACGAAAATCTGCTCGTGCCCGACGATCATGTGCTCGGATCGGTTGGGCGCGGGTTTTCGGTGGCTGTTCACGTCCTCAATGGCGGGCGGCTGACGCTGGCCGCGGGCTGCACTGCCGGCGCCCGGGCCGTACTGGGCCAGATGGCGACGTGGTCGGAGCATCGGGTGCAGTTCGGTCGGCCGATCGCAGCGTTCGAGATTACACAGCGCAAGCTGTCTGACCTCGCGACTGGTGTGTATGCGGCCGATTCCATGCTCGGCGTTCTCGCTGCGCTCGTCGATCGGCGGGATGTTGACTATTCACTGGAAGCAGCTTGCGCCAAGGTCTTCGCCAGCGATCTGATCTGGAAGTCCTGCGACGAGATGGTCCAGGTTGCGGGGGGGCGTGGATTCGTGCGGCCTTACCCCTACGAAAGGGCGCTGCGCGACGCGCGCATAAACCGCATCTTCGAGGGCACCAACGAGATCCTCCGGTTGTTCGTGGCCCTCAATGGCATCGAAGGTCCGGCCGGTCGCCTGCGCGAGGTTGGCTCGGCGCTGAGGCGCCCGCTGCGAAACCTCGGTCTCATCTCCGGATTCGCCGCCTCACGGATCAGGTCGATGCTCGGAGCCTCGGCTTCGATCGATGCTCCGATGCACGAACGGCTCAAGACGCATCGCGAGTACTTCGAAAAACACTGCGGCGAGCTCAGGGCGCAGACCGAACGGGCAATCATCAGGTACCGCCGGGAGATAATCGAGCGACAGCTGGTGCTCGAGCGCCTGGCGAACATGGCGATCGAGCTGTTCGCGACAGCCTGCGTCATTGCGCGCACCCAGAAACTGCTCGATGAGCGCGGAATCGACGGGTGTGCTCATGAACTTGAGCTCTGTGACCTCTTCTGCGTCGAGGCCGGCCGGCGCTTCAGGGACAACCGTAATGCACTCGAGACGCGTGAGGAGGTCGTTGATGATGATCGGCGCGGTGTGGCGGCCCGCGTCAGGGTGGCGTCCGGCTACTCAGTGCCGGATTCCATTCTCGACATCAGGTGAGCGCGCTCAGAGATCGCCGCAGCTCATGATTATCGTGCGGCAGTTGCGGCACACGAGTTTGCAGCGGAGCCAGTCAAGCGAGACCGAACCGCAGACGGGACAGCTCTCCTGATCCTGGTGGACGTCCGGTGGATCGGTCGAGGATATGCGCTGAGAGGGCGGCGGCGGCGGGCCCGGTTGTGACACTCGTCAATCAAAGTCGAGCGCCAGGTTCAGCGCGGGCGGTGAGTGGGTGAGGGCTCCTACTGAAATGTAGTCCACGCCTGTCCCGGCGATGGCGCGCACCGTTTCCAGCGAAACACCTCCCGAGGCTTCGAGGAGTGCAGAGCCGCGAACGAGAGCAACACACTCCTTCAGTTCCGCTATCTCCATGTTGTCGAGGAGAATCATGGCGGCTCCCGCCGAGAGCGCCAGCTTCACCTGATCGACAGAGTCGCATTCAACTTCTATCGTCGCACCGTCAGGCGCGCGCTCGCGGGCGAGCGCAACAGCTCGGGCGATGTCACCATCGAGCGCAGCGAGATGGTTGTCCTTGATGAGGACGGATGAGGCGAGGTCCATGCGGTGATTGAGTCCTCCACCACAGCGAACGGCGTACTTCTCGAGCGACCTCCACCCCGGAGTTGTCTTGCGCGTGTCGAGGATTCGTGCGCCAGTGCCTGCAACCGCCTCTACGTAACGCCGGGTCAGCGACGCTATTCCGGACAATCGCTGCATGAAGTTGAGTGCGATCCTTTCTGCTGACAAAAGCGGTCGCGCGTGGCCCGAGACCACGATCACGCTGTCGCCGCGACAGACCCCTGTGCCATCGGGCGCGTCGAGTCGGGCCGCGACGCTGGTGTCGAGTTGCGTGAATGCCTCAATTGCGAATGCAGCACCGGCTATGACCCCGTCCTGTCGGGCCACCAGTTGCGCGCGGGCACGGCGGGTGCGTACAACCGTGGCCAGAGTTGTCACGTCCTCGAAGGCGCCATCTTCGACAAGGGCTTCCCGGACCCGCTCTCTGAGCTGGCCGCGACTGAGCGGAAAGACCAATCCGCTCTGGTTGGGAGAAGCCGATTCACTCACCCGGGTCCACTGCTCCGGTCGGGGATCGAACTGACGCGCCTCCAATCGCGACCATGCGTTCGAGGGCCAGGCGCGCCCGGTCGGCCGTCGGCTGATCGACCGTAATCCTGTGCTGAAGTTCCTCGAGCGACCGTAGAACCTTGGGCAACGTCGTGAGCTTCATGTATTGGCACTCTGCGCGATCGCTGGCGGCGAAGAAGACTTTATCAGGATTCGCCCTTCGCAGACGATGCAGGATTCCGGTTTCGGTCGCAACGATGAACTCCCGTGCGCTGGATACCGCGGGGCGCCGGATCATTCCTTCGGTCGAGAGCACGTGGACCCCGTCGCCCGGGATGGCGCCCGCCGAGACTGCCTCGACGACGCTCGTTGCGCAGCCGCATTCGGGGTGTACCAGAACCTCGGCATGGGGCGTGCGCTCCCTCTGACTGGCGAGGCTTTGTGGGGTGATGCCTGCGTGGACATGACACTCACCCATCCAGACGTGCATGTTGGCCCGTCCTGTAACTCGTCGCACGTGGTTGCCCAGAAAGAAATCGGGGAGGAAGAGAATCTCGCGGTCCTCGGGGATGGAGTTGACGACCTCGACTGCGTTGCCCGACGTGCAGCAGTAATCGGTTTCGGCTTTCACCGCGGCGGTGGTGTTGACGTAGGAGACGACGACCGCGCCCGGGTGTTCGGCTTTCCATTCTCGCAGCTGCGCGGCGTTGATCGTTTCAGCGAGGGAGCAGCCGGCGGCGAGATCGGGGAGGAGTACGGTTTTCCGCGGCGAAAGTATGGCCGCCGTTTCGGCCATGAAGTGAACGCCGCAGAAGACGATCGTGCCGGCGGTCGATGCAGCCGCTTCGCGGCTCAGGCCGAGCGAATCTCCGACGAAGTCGGCCACGTCCTGCACTTCCGGGCGCTCATAGTTGTGTGCCAGAATCACGGCGTCGCGTTCACGCGCAAGTTCGCGGATCCGCCGGTTCAACTCCTGCACGTCGTCGGTTGTCATTCTCTGTTCCTTTTCGATCGGGCTCCACCTTTGCCGCTGCCGCGCCATTCGATGTGGCGGCCCCTCCAGTCACTTCGCGACTTCGGATAATCACTGCGATAATGCCCGCCCCGTGATTCCTTTCGCTGCAGTGCCCCCGAAGAAATCAGCAGGGCCGTTTCGCACATGTTTATCTCTTCTGTCATCCCGGCGGCCAGCCGGCCCCGCAGCGACTCCAGCTCGTCAACACACTGTCTCAGCCCTCGGGCGTTACGATTGATGCCGGCGTGGCTCCACATCAGCTCCCTGATTCCGTCGGCTGCCACCTGTGCTGCTCCCCGGTCGGCAAGGGGGGGGACCTCCCAGCGCGTCGCACGCCGGCGGGCTGCCTGCCTGGGTTCGCCGGCAAGGGCACGGGCGATCCGTTCCGCGAATACCAGCCCCTCGAGGAGCGAGTTCGAGGCCAGACGGTTGGCACCATGAGCGCCAGTGCGGGCGACTTCTCCGCAGGTGTACAAACCACGTAGAGACGCACGCCCGCTGAGATCGGCCACTACGCCACCCATCATGAAATGGGCGGCGGGCGTCACAGGAATCAGGTCACTGCGGGGATCGATTCCTCGCGACGTGCAGAGTGCATAGATCCCCGGAAACCGGCTCTCAAAGGACTTGCCGAGAGAACGCGCGTCGAGCCATACCTGTCCGCCGTCAGAGGCCCGTTGCTCACGCACGATTTCACGCGAGACGACGTCGCGTGGCGCCAGGTCCGCCAGTCGGTGCCGGTCCTTCATGAATCTCTCGCCCGCCGCGTTCCGCAGCACAGCTCCCTCACCTCGCACCGCTTCGCTGATCAGAGCAAGCGGATTCTCGGGAGTGTCCAGAGCCGTCGGGTGAAACTGGACGAACTCCATGTCGGAGAGGCGCGCTCCCGCTCTGTGGGCGATGGCGAAACCATCTCCAGTGGCCACAACCGGATTGGTGGTGTGCTTGTACACCTGGCCGCAACCACCCGTCGCCAACACGATCGCATCGGCCCGTATCTCGATCGGTTGACCGGTCACACTGGCGCGCACCCCGGTACAACGCCCCCTTTCGACGATCAGGTCCAGTACGCGTGCCGACTCCAGAACAGACACCCGGCGAGCTGCGCGAACGCGTTCGACGAGCGTGCGGGCCACCTCCGCCCCCGTCCGGTCGCCCTGCGCGTGAACGATCCGTCGTCGCGAATGCGCCGCCTCTTTTCCGAGACGGAGTCGGCCGTCGTTGCCGAGGTCAAAGCGTGCGCCGGCGAGCTGTAGCTCGCGAACGCGAGCCGGGCCTTCTTCGACGAGCACTTCCACCGCTTCCCGGTCACAGAGTGCGGCCCCGGCTGCCAGCGTGTCGTTTCGGTGTCGTTCGGGAGAATCTCCGGCTCCGAGTGCTGCAGCGATTCCCCCTTGCGCGTACGCGGTCGCGCTGTCGAAGAGAGACTTCTTCGTCAGGATAAGCACCTCGCCGTGTTCGGCGGCGCGCCAGGCAGTATGCAGACCGGCGACACCGCTGCCGACAACTACGAAGCGGGTTCGCAGCAAGGATGGGAGCTGGGGCACGCTCTGAAGTTAGAGGCTCATGGGGCTGTGAGTGCGGAGGACGCGCTACGAGATTTGTAGCGGAGCGGGCCCCGTCGGGCTCGCAGGACAGGCAGATACTCACGCGAACGGGACCTGATGCCAGCTGACTTTCCAGAGATGTCGCCTTTCGCGAGCCTCGCCGGACATCGTTCCCACACGACTCACGTTGCCATGGTCCTCCTTGGCTCCCTTGTGATCGCCGGTTGTGACGGCCCCCGCGGCGATGCGCCAGGTTTTCCGCCGACGTTGAACGCCCAGGCACCAGCTGTCTACAGGGCGCGGTTCGAGACCAGCAGAGGTCCGTTTGTCATCGAGGTCCACCGCGCCTGGGCACCCAGAGGGGCCGACCGTTTTCACCAGCTTGTCAGCAGCGGTTTTCTTGACAATGCGCGGTTCTTCCGCGCGGTGTCCGGGTTCATGGTTCAGTTCGGCCTCCACGGCGATCCCGACGTCAATGATGCCTGGGAGCCGCTCACTATCGCTGACGATTCCGTCGCGCAGCCCAACGCGCGCGGCTACCTGACGTTCGCCGCCGCCGCCGTGCCCAACTCCCGGAATACGCAGGTTTTCATCAATCTCGTCGACAACCGACAGCTCGACGGCATGGGGTTCGCACCATTCGGGCGTGTCGTCGAGGGCATGGATGTCGTCGATTCGCTCTATACAGGTTACGGTGACGGTCCCCCGTCCGGCTTCGGCCCCGACCAGATGCGGCTCATGAGAGAGGGCAACCGTTACCTCGAGCGTGAGTTCCCCCGACTCGACCACATTCGTAGGGCCAGGATTGTGACCGACAGCGCCGTAAGTCGCGTCCCCTGACGACAAGCCGCTCGCTGCCCGGTGTCTCGATGTTGCGTAGATTTGGGCTTTGTGTGGTCATTTCCACCGCCGCTGCTGATGGATTGCCCGCACAGACATCGTCTGCAGGAGGGGCACGGGGTGCGGGCGCGATGGTGACCGTCGCACTGTCCCACCTCCGACCGGGAGTACTCGGCGAAAAGCCGACCGAAGGGTACCTCACGCAACCGATGGTGGCCTGGTCAGGTAGCACCAGCGGCGAGCGGTTCTTTGCCGCGGCGATGCTCAACTTCGAGACCCTGACTCTCCGTCGGGGAGAGCTCAACCATGGAGTCTACGGCGAGGGCTACTTCGATCGCCGCCATCCCCACACCTGGCTGCATGAGGTGGTGTTGGGTATGCAGGGGCGCGGTGGTTCCGTCCGCTGGTCTCTCCATGCAGGCAAGGGGTTCGTGCCCTTCGGCAGCGACGATCCGGCTGTCAGGCCGCTGGTGAAGTTTCCGGTCAACCATCACCATGCCCAGATTCTCGAGCGTCTGCAGGCAGGCGGTGCGCTGCGCGCCGGTCGTTTCACGATCGAATCCGCAGCCTTCAACGGAGACGAGCCGGAAGGTCCGAACGACTGGCCCAATACCGGACGCCTTTTTGACTCGTGGAGCGTTCGTTCAACCTGGACGACCACGCGGGAGATCGAGCTGTCGGCCAGTTACGCCTTTGTACGCTCCCCCGAGTTCGCAGCGGGCGGAGGCCTCGATCAGCGCAAGTCGGCTGCGTCGATTCGACGGTCCGGCAGTGGCAAGTTTGACTACTGGCTGGTGGAAGCGGCGCGGACTGCGGAGTTCGATGACTCGCGGCGGGCCTTCACGTTCAACTCACTCCTGGCCGAGGCGCGGTGGTCTCTGCGTGTTCTGCGCATTGCCGCTCGTGTGGAACGTACCGAACGGCCCGAGGAGGAGCGGACTTCATCGTTGTACAGGTCGGTGCGGCCCGTCCATGACTTCAACATTCTCGGCGTAACACGCTGGCACGTTGCATCGATGAACGTCTCGCCGACTTCAGCCCGACTCCCCGGCGCGAGCCCGTTTCTCGAGGTGTCTCTCGCGGCGCCACGGGCTCGTTCACGACCAACGGCCCTCGACCCTGTGGACCTCTTCGGTGCATCTCGACTGTGGAGTTTTACCGTGGGCTGGCGGATTCAGGTCGGCACCATGGCGGCTCGCCCCGGACGCTATGGAGCGGCCGCAACGGGGGCGAGCTCACACCAACATTGACGCCGGTTCATCGGCCGCACAATCAAGCCCCTTGAAAGGAATCCCTGACTACGCACTGCGTGCGACCCTGATCGCGTTACTCGTCATCTCGAGCGGCTGCGATGACGATCCGAGCGGCCCGGTCGACCCGCCGGACCCGATGATGATGAGTGTACTGGGCCTCGGCCCGATTGCCGACCGCTACACTGCCGAGGTCTCGGTAAGAGGCGGTTTCGCCTACACGTCGACCTGGGGAACCAGGCTGCGGGCCGGCGTATCGACGCCGGGCAACACCGTCTACATCTGGAATGTTGCCGGCGCAGTCCCGCAGCTGGTGGACTCGGTGGCGGTTCCCGCCGCTCTGACGGTGGGCGATGTCCAGGTGACTGATGACGGGCAACATCTCATTGTCTGCACCGAACCGGGCCCGGGCAGTGTTGTCATCTATTCGCTTGCCGATCCCCGCCGGCCCCTGCAGATCGCGGTCTTCACTTCGCCACGGATCACCTCCGGTGTGCACACCGCGCAGGTGAGCCGCGTCGCCGGCCGCCTGTATGCCTTCCTGAGTGTCAACCGAGGGGCATCACATCCGTCACGCGTCATGATCGTCGACCTCGCCAATCCGGCCCAGCCGGTCGAGGTGAAAACAATAGACGTCACCGGCAGCTTCAACCACGATGTCTTCGTGCGTGACGGCCTGCTGTTCACCGCCCAGTGGGACAACGGCGTCGTCATCTTCGACATCGGTGGGGGTTCTCGCGGCGGCTCCCCGGCCGGTCCGGTGCAGATCAGTGTTGCACCCACGATTGGGGGCAACGCGCACAACCTCTGGTGGTTCCATGACCCCACCACCGGCAGCCGGCGCTACGCCTTCGTCGGCGAAGAAGGTCCAGCGAGTCTCCTCTCAAGTTCGAGTGGAGACATCCATGTCATCGACCTCTCCAACATGGCAGAGCCGCGTGAGGTCGCGTTCTTCCGTGTGCCGGGTGCCGGAGCGCACAACTTCGCCGTCGATGAAGCACAGGGCCTCCTCTACGCCGCCTACTACAATGGAGGCGTTCAGGTTCTCGACATCCGCGGCGATCTCGGATCCTGTCCCCAGTCGCAGAAGGCTCCCGACGGACGTTGCGACCTGCGACTGATGGGGCGCTCGAAGGCCGTGGGACTTCTCGACCGCAGCCCTGTCTTCATCTGGGGAGTCGAACTGTCGGGAAACGCCGTTTACGCCGCTGACATGGCCAATGGCCTCTGGAAGCTGGCAGCAGTATCACGTTAGCGTCGCTCGCCCCTGTTGCGGGCCCTTCCCGGAACGTCGGCACGTTGTCAGCTTATGCGCGCCCGATGCGACGCCTCTATGGCCTTCTGATCATTCTGCTCACCGCGCACGCCGCGTTCCTGCTGCTGCGGCCGTCGGGCGCCACCGCCACCGCCGGGGCTGGTGATGGACTGGATGTCGGCGTCGTCTTCGACGTCGGTGGCCGCGGTGACAAGTCGTTCAATGACGGCGCGTATGTTGGTGCCGAGCGGGCGATGGCGGAACTGGGGGCGCGGGTCCGATTCATCGAGCCCGGCGAAGGTTCCGACCGCGAGGCCGGACTCAGGCTACTCGCGGCGGAAGGAATGGACCTGGTCATCGGTGTTGGATTCATTTTCACCGACGACCTGACGCTTCTCGCCACGGAATACCCCGGGGTCCTCTTCGCCGGCATCGACTACGCGATTTCGATCGACTCCACGGGTACGCCCGTGCCGCTCCCGCCAAACCTGGCCGCACTGCGTTTTCGCGAGGAGCAGGGTTCGTTTCTGGTGGGAGCATTGGCGGCCCTCGCGGGTGGATCCAGGCGGCTTGGTTTTGTCGGTGGAATGGACTTCCCGCTCATTCACAAGTTCGAAGCTGGCTACCGTGCCGGGATCAAGCACGTCTGTCCCGACTGCGAGCTTGTGGTTCAATACGCGGGAGTCACTCCCGAAGCCTTTCGCAATCCCGGTCGCGGCCTTGAAATGGCGCTTTCCCAGTACCAGTCCGGAGTGAACGTGATCTTCCATGCTTCGGGTTCAACCGGACTGGGCGTGTTCGAGGCCGCTCGCCGGCGTGGGCGGCTTGCGATTGGTGTGGACTCCGACCAGTACGGCGAGGCGCCGGGTTACATCCTGACGTCGATGGTAAAGCGCGTCGACCAGGCGGTATACGACGCAATCCGCTGGGTTCGTGATGGCTCGTTTCGTGGCGGCATTCACGAGTTGGGGCTGGCTGAACGCGGGGTGGCCTACGTGTACGACGAGCGTAACCGGTCGCTGATTCCGGATAGTGTGAGGGTGCGCGTCGAGTCCCTGCGGGACACGATCGTCGCCGGTGGCATAGTGGTCCCGGCGGTGAAATGACCGGCTCGCCCGGTTCCCAGCCGCCCTTTGTGGCCGCGATCCGGGCCAACGGCATCCGCAAGCAGTTCGGCGCAGTCGAGGCCAACCGCAATGCATCGCTCGAAGTCAACCAGGGCGAGATACACGCCGTAGTTGGTGAAAATGGCGCCGGCAAGTCGACCCTGATGCGGATTCTGGCCGGGCTTTACCCGCCTGACGGCGGATCAGTCGAGGTCAACGGCCGTGACGTCACCGGATGGTCGACGCGCGAGGCGATCGCGGCCGGCGTCGGCATGGTGCATCAGCACTTCATGCTCGTCCCCACGCTTACCGTCGCCGAAAACCTCGTCCTCGGACAGGAGCCGGGCTCGCCGCTGAGACTGGCTCGTGCCGAGGCCGATGCCGCTGTTGCTGATTTGTGCCGGCGAACGGGCCTCATGGTGGATCCGACACGCCTCGTCGCCGACCTCACCGTTGGTGAGGCCCAGAGAGTCGAGATACTCAAGGTCCTGTTTCGCGGCGCGCGGATCCTCATCCTCGATGAGCCTACGGCCGTCCTTTCTCCCCCCGAGGTAAGCGACCTCTGGAAGGTGTTGCGCCACCTTGTGGCAGGCGGCGGGACGGTTGTGCTCATTACGCACAAACTCGATGAAGTAGTGGCCGTATCCGACAGCGTAACGATCATGAGGGCGGGCGAGACGGTGGCTCGCGTTTCAACATGCGACGCGACGCCAGCCTCGATCGCGCGAATGATGGTCGGGCGCGATGTGAAGCTCGCCCTCGACGACCCCTCGCGGTCCGCCGAGTTGCTCAAGTCCGGGAGCCCCGGCGGAGGCGCTCCCGCTCTCGCCGTATCGCAACTGACCGTCGCCTCCGCGCGCAAGCGCGACGAGGTGCGTGACGTCTCGTTCGAGGTACGCCCGGGAGAGATCTTCGGCATCGCCGGTGTCGAGGGCAACGGACAGACGGAGCTCGTCGAAGCGATCGCGGGTCTCCGTCAGCCGGCGGCAGGCTCGGTACGACTGGGCGCGCGCGACGTAACAGAAGCCAGCGTGCGGGAAAGGAGCGAGGCGGGGCTGAGTCACATACCCGAAGATCGGCACCGTCGTGGTCTGGTCCTCGATTACGCAGTTGCCGACAACCTCATACTCGGCATGCAGCAGAAATTCAGTCGCTGGATCACGATGTTGAGGGACGCGATTCAGCGAAATGCCGGCGAGCGCATCGGCCAGTTCGACATCCGCCCCTCCCAGCCGGCGCTTCCGGCCCGGGCGCTTTCGGGAGGCAACCAGCAGAAGGTAGTGGTTGCGCGGGAGCTGCGCGGACGCGAGTTCTCGGTGCTTCTGGCGGTTCAGCCTACACGCGGTGTGGATGTCGGGGCCATCGAGTTCATTCACTCCCAGCTGCGCGCGGCACGTGATGCCGGCAAGGCCGTGCTGCTCGTGTCCGCCGACCTGGTCGAGGTCCTCGCCCTTTCTGATCGGGTCGCCGTGATGTACGACGGTGCGCTCGTCGTGACGCTGCCCCGGGAACAGGCCACACCCGCTGTTATCGGACCCTGGATGACGGGCGTCGGCGGAATGGAGGCTTCGGAATGAAGCGCTGGCTGCACCCTCTGCTTCCGGCCCTGACCGCGCTCCTCATCGCGGCCGTTGTCGGTGACCTCCTCATCCTCGCCTTCGGGGAGTCACCCAGGGACGTGTACACCCTCCTCATCGAGGGAACGTGGGGCAATGCCTACGGCCTGGGCCAGGTGATCTACAAGGCGACAACACTCGTATTCACTGGACTCGCCGTCGCGTTAGGCATCAGGGCCGGCCTGTTCAACATCGGCGCCGAAGGTCAGCTCGCGCTCGGAGGGTTCGCCGCGGCGGCGATGGGCCTCCTGCTCCCGGAATCATCTCCGGCTTTCCTCGCGGTACCGCTCTGCGTGGCGGCAGCGGCTGCCGGTGGCGCAACCGCGGCCGCAGTCCCCGGCGCGCTCAAGTCGAAGTTCGGCGCCAGCGAAGTCATCGTGACGATCATGATGAACTTCATCATCCTTGCCTTCCTCAACTGGGTCGTTGCAACCAGACTCGGCGTCGGCGAATCGCTGCATACCGAAGAACGCGATGCCGGAGCGATCCCGCGACTCGGCGAAGTATTCGAACTGTTCAGCGGTTCGGCAGCGAACCTGACCCTGTTGCTGGCGCTCGCCGCCGCGGCGTTCACCTGGTGGTACCTCTTTCGCACTCGCGCGGGATACGACCTGCGCGCGGTCGGACTCCAACCAGACGCTGCGGAATACGGCGGCATCAGGGTGGGAAGTGTCTGGCTCCGTACGATGCTTCTCGCCGGCGCGCTCGCAGGACTCGGCGGGACCAACTACGTGCTGGGTTACAAGCAGTACTACGAAGAGGGGTTCGCCGCCGGCTCCGGGTTCCTCGGGATAGCGGTTGCGCTCGTGGGCCGAAACCATCCCGTCGGTGTGGTGCTGGCCGCGCTCCTCTTTGCGACGCTTTCCCAGGGTGGCCTGGCAGTCAACGCCGTTGTCCCGAAGCAGCTGATGGATGTGCTGACGGCGGTGGTAATCATCGCCGTCGCCACGGTTGTCCCCGAGGTTCGGCGGCTGCTCGCCGCGGCGGCGCGGCCGCGTCCGGAGCGGGAGAGCGCATGATTGTTCTCGCCTTCATCGTTCAGACGCTGCGGATTGCAACACCCTACCTTCTTGCTGCATCCGGAGGCCTGCTCAGCGAACGCGCCGGGGTCATCGCCCTGACCCTTGAAGGGTGGATGCTCTCCGGCGCCTTCTGCGCCGCGCTCGGAAGCTACTACTCCGGCTCGCCATGGATCGGCCTCGCCGCCGGAGTCGCGGGTGGTGGTCTGGCGGCCCTCATTCATGCCCTGGCATGCATCCGCTACCGCGCCGACCAGGTGGTGGTCGGGATCGCGATCAATCTGATGGTGGTCGGCCTGACCCGGTTCCTCCTCCGGCTCGCGTTCGACTCATCCTCGAATTCGCCACGCGTTCCCGGCTTCGACTGGTTTGTCGCGGCCGCCGGTACCGGGGATTCAGGGACTGGCGTAGCGACCCTCCTCGTCTCCCTGCTCAACCCCCTCGTCCTGCTCGCGCTGATTAGCCTGCCAGCGCTCTGGTGGCTGCTTCACAACACCCCGTTCGGGCTGCGGGTCCGCGCGGTTGGAGAGAAACCCGAAGCTGCCGCATCGGTCGGAGTCAGCGTGGAGCGCGTGCGACTGGTGGCGGTTGTCGGCGCCGGAGCACTCGCCGGACTCGGCGGCACCTACCTCGCCCTCGAGCAGCATCAGTTCAGCGACAGCATGACAGCCGGCCGCGGCTTTATCGCGCTGGCCGCCGTGATCTTCGGCAACTGGAACCCACGCGCCGCAGGGTTGGCCTGCCTCCTTTTCGCTGCCGCAGAAACTCTCCAGATCCAGCTTCAGGGCCTGCAGCTCATCCCGTCGCAGTTCGTGGAAATGATTCCCTACGTCCTGACCGTCATCGCCGTCGCCGGAGTGGTCGGTCGCGCCCGGCCGCCGTTCGCTCTCGGCAAAACAGCGGATTGATCGTGCAGAGCGGAATTTCGCAGGCCTTTGAGTCCACGATAGTCCGCGTTGCGATAGGCGCCATCGCTGCAGCGCTCCTGTATGTCCTGGTACAGGAAGTCCGGAAGATTCCCGGCCGCCTGATCGCGCTCATGGCCACGGCGTTTCTCGACATGGTCGGGCTGTTGATGATCATCCCGATCCTCCCCTTCTACGTCAAGGACCTCGCTGGCGAAGGCGTTCCCGTCTTCGGACTCCACCTCGAAGTTGGACTGCTGTCGGGAATCATCGTCGCCGCATTCACCGTTGCACAGCTCGTCAGCGCACCGTTGTGGGGCCGCTTTTCCGACCGCCACGGACGACGGCCGGCCCTGATGATCGCGTTAGGCGCATCTGCGGTCGCTTACATCATCTTCGGCTTCGCCACTTCACTATGGGTACTCTTCCTCAGTCGTATCGTCCAGGGAGCGGGGGGCGGAACGGTAGGGGTGATTCAGGCGTACGTCGCCGATACCACCGAGCCGGCCGACCGCGCGCGCGCACTCGGGTGGCTTTCTGCCGCGACCAACCTCGGCGTCGCGTTAGGTCCGGTGCTCGGTGCGTTTTCCGTCAAGCTCGGACCAGTCGACCTGATGCCTGGAGGAACGGAGATAACGATGGGACGCGCCGCACCGGGCATCGTCGCGGCGCTCATGTGCCTCATCACCATGACATTCGCGTGGCGCTACCTCGCCGAGTCGAGGCACGAGCACGAAACGACCGGGCAGCCGCGGCGTCGTTCGCGCGAGGCCGTGCTGCGCGTTCTGTCCCACTCCGGCGAGCCGGCGTCGCGCCTGATCCTCATCTATGCGATCGCCATCGGCTCGTTTCAGGGCGTCAATTCGATTCTCGCGCTGTTTCTCAACGCCCGGTTCGGAGTTTCAGCCGAAACCATCGGGTATTTCTTCATGTACATCGGAGCGATTTCGGTTTTTACCAGGGTGCTCCTTCTCGGGCGGCTGGTTGACAGACTGGGAGAGCCACGGCTCTCACGCGTTGGAATCGTTCTCCTCGCGAGTGGCCTCCTCGGAATGCCGCTGTCCAGCAATCTGCCGATGCTGGCCCTGGCGGTTGCGCTGATTCCCCTTGGAACCGCGTTCACCTTCCCCTGTGTCACTGCTCTCCTCAGCCGCGTTACGCATGCCGCCGAACGTGGCCTCTACATGGGCGTGCAACAGACGTTCGGCGGAGCATCGCGCGTGGTCGCGCCTCTCTTCTACGGATGGGCGTTCGACGCCCTCGGAGTTGCCTCACCCTACTACTTCGCGGCAGTCTTCGTTTTTGCGACGATCTTCCTCGGGCTCGACATGGAGCAGTACGTCAAGCCGCGAGCCGAGACCGCCAGGGTCTAGGACTGCTCCCCGGGGCGCTTGCTGCGGGCTTGACGCGGCGCCATGATCCGGGACCAGCAGCCGACTACAACCCGGAGCACCAATGGGCGCCCTCTCATCACGCCGCCTGACTTCAGCCGCGGCAACCTTTCTCGCGATCGCGATTCCGGTGACCGTTTCGCCGCAACGGGTGGCTCCAGTGAAGTTCGCCCGTTACGCTCACGTCGCCAACGACGGAACGATCGCGTTCGCGTATCAGGATGACATCTGGGTTGCGGCTCCCGACGGATCGAACGCCAGGCGATTGACCGCTCACGTGGCCCGCGATTTTGCGCCTCGCTTTTCACCTGACGGCGCGATGATCGCCTTCACCAGCAATCGCAACGGCAACAATGATGTCTATGTGATCCCGGCACTCGGCGGTGAACCGAAGCAGCTGACTTATCACTCCGGTGACGATCAGGCCCTCTACTGGACACCCGACGGCCGCGAAATCGTGATGACGTCGTCCCGCGGTCCGCATCCCTTTGGCTCGCCGCTTTACCGCGTGGCCCTGGACGGTACTCTGCCGATGCCGATGGGCATGGACTTCGGTCGCGCCGGGATGATACGACAGGATGCGACGATGGTTGCGTTCAACCGGGTGCTGCCGACGTATTGGCGCAAGGGTTATCGCGGCAACGCCAGCGGAGACATCGCCGTGCAGGACCTGCGCACCGGGAACATCGTCGAGATCACCGATACCGACCTGCAGCAGTTCCAGGGGCACGTGAACGACGTCCACCCCATGTGGGGTGCCGACGGCAGAATCTATTTTGCGTCGGAGCGGGACGGCACCTTCAACATCTGGCGCGTCGCCCCCGACGGAAGTGCGGCCGAGCAGGTGACGCGACACAGCGATGACGGCGTGCAGTTTCCGTCGATTTCCCCTGACGGGCGGAGAATAGTCTATGAAAACGAGTTCGAACTGTGGACGCTCGATGTACCGGCCGGCCAGCCGCGCCGGGTCAGCATCCCGATGGCTTTTGACCCCAAGGAGAACGATGTCTCGCTCCTGACAGCGTCGAACAGGGCGGACGGGTTCTCGATTTCACCCGAGGCGGATTATCTCGCGGTCGACGTTCACGGCGAGATCGTGATCGTACCGGTCGAGCAGGGAGTCGGCGAGAAGGTACAGATCACCAACTCGCCGTGGCGCGAGCGCTTTCAGAGTTACTCTCCGGACGGCCGGCGACTGGCTTATGTGTCCGACGAGTCGGGTGAGGAGGAGATCTGGGTCCAGGAGATCACCAGCGGCGCGAGGCGCAAGCTGACCACTCACGAGTCTGTCAAGGCCGACCTCACCTGGGCGCCTAACTCACAGAAGCTGGCGTTTACCGCCGCCAACCGGATCTTCGAAGTCGAAGTGACCGGTTCGGCGCCGCCACGCGAAATCGCCGCCAACACGGCGGGTGGGTACACGATCAGCCAGTACTCGCGGGACGGTAACTGGCTGGTGGTCACGCGGCGGGACGATGACCAGAATGCTGACGTTTTTCTCATCGACATGGCAGCGCGCCGTGAGCACAACGTCACCCGCAACCCGTTCAACGACGGCAGCGGGATGTTGACTCCCGACGGGCGGATGCTGGTGTTCACCTCGACTCGTGATGAAGGGCGCGCTCAGCTGTTCGCGGTCTCCCTTGCGCGACTGACCGAGGACCCTGACGATCCGCTCGTTCGTGAACGAAACCGGCGCACTCAGACGCGAGCCCCGGGGGGGGGAGAGCGCACCGATTCATCGGCGGCACCGGCGGCTGCTCCGCTGCGCCTGGAGACCGATGGAATCGAGCGACGGGTCATCCAGCTCACTCGCGGAACCACGGCTGTGGGCAATCCCTTCCTCTCGCGTGACGGCCGAACGGTGTTTTTTACAGTTGGGGCCGGAGGGGGAGGATTCGGAGGAGGTGGTGGTCAGGCTGGCGCTGAAGCTGAGAACCCCGAAGCTGGCCTCTACTCCGTGGGAATCGACGGCCGTGATCGGCGCAGGGTAGCCAGTGGCTTGTTCAACAATGCTGTGCCGTCGCCAGACCGTCGCAGCGTCTTCTTCCGGCGCAATGTCGCCGGCTCGGGTGACTCCGAAGGCCCTCCCAGCACTGCCGGCTTCGAAATCCATCGACTGACGATCGCGAACCCCCAGCGCCCGGAACGCGTCTCCTTTTCGTTCCCGGTGCGCGTCGATCGGCGTGCTGAATGGAATCAGCTTTTCGAAGAGGCGTGGCGGGTGATGAAGTATCGGTTCTACGACGAAAAGATGCACGGGCGCGACTGGGCGGCGATCAAGGCCAGGTACAAGCCCCTGCTGCAGTACGTCGGGACGAACGAGGATCTGTACGACCTCACGAACGAGATGATCGGCGAGCTCAACGCCTCTCACACCGGCGTCAGCGGTCCACCTACACGCTCAATGCCGCGGACGTACACTACCCGCTTCCTCGGCTTCGAGCTCGAGCCGGCGAACGGGCGTTACCGGATCTCGCACATCTACCGCGACGGGCCGGCTGACCGCGAATGGCTCGGACTCTCCGTGGGAGACTACGTGCTGGCGATCGACGGGACGCAGCTCAGGGCCGGTGAGAACTACTGGAAGGCGCTCAGTACCACGCTCAATGAATACATCCCGGTGAGAGTGGCGAAGTCGCCGACGGGTGAAGGTGAGCGAACGGTGCGCATTTCCAGCGTCACGTCTCTCACTGATATTCGTTATGAGGAGTGGGTGTCTGTCAATCGTGAGGTGGTGGAGAAGGAGACCAGCGGCGAGATAGCCTATGTGCACATCAGGTCGATGAACCAGCCGTCGCTGGCGCGATTCCGCAACGAGATCGACCAGTATTCGAACAAGGCGGGGATAATTGTCGATATCCGCTACAACGGGGGCGGCAATATCGATCAGGAACTCATCGACATTCTCGAGCGGCGGCCCTACCAGTTCTGGAACCAGCGGACCGGGTCACGCACGTGGGGTCGGCGCCCGCGCCAGGCGATCGCAGGTCCCAAGGTCATGCTCGTCAACCATCGCTCCGGCTCGGACAGCGAGGTGACGCCAATGGCTTTTCGGCAGCTCGGACTTGGGCGGATCGTGGGCAATCCCACCGCGGCAGCGGTGATCGCGACCGGCAGTTACACCCTGATCAACGGCGGGGCGATCAGAACACCCGGGTCGCTGGTGGTAACGTGGGACCCAACAAAGCCGAACAACTACGGAATCAACCTCGAGAATTATGGCGTTCCCCCCGATGTCTGGGTCGAAAACACTCCGATGGATGCCGTCCGGAAGTTCGACCGCGAGCTCAAGGCTGCCATCGATGAGGTCATGAAGATGCTGAGGACTCCGCCGCGGGTGTCGGAACAGTGACGACGCGCGGTCTGGCGTGGCCGCGGCTGCGTCACCTGGCTTTCCCGACCGCTGGTCCCGGGCGAGCGAGCAGCGACGAGCCGGGGCTGCTGACTGTCTTGTGACCGGTCTGCATCCGGCCAGCGTTGCCGCCGCAGGCGCCACCTGGAGCCTGATCGGCAGCCTTGCTGCGCTCCTTATAATGTCAGCAACGGCAGGCGCGCAGCCGGGTAGCGGACCGGACTCGCTCGTCTTCAACACCTTTTCGATCGCTGCTATCGACCCGCGAACCGGCGAAGCAGGGGTGGCCGTTACGACTCGCGTCGCCTGCGTGGGTAACGGTGTGCCGTGGGTGCGAGCCGGGATTGGAGCTGTGGCCACTCAGTCGAACACGAGGACCGAATACGGAAACGAACTCCTTGACGCAATCGCCGGCGGTGAAAGCCCTGCGGTTGCCCTGCGGCGACTCACCGCCGCAGACTCGGGCCGCGACGGACGCCAGATCGGCGTCATCGCTGGCGACGGACGGTCGGCTCAATTCACCGGGTCGCGTGCGCAGCCATGGGCAGGACATCTCGCCGGACCAAACTACGTCACGCAGGGCAACCTCCTCGTCGACTCGGCAGTTCTGGCGGCGGTCGCGCGCACCTTCGAAGCAAGTGAAAGCAGTCCGCGACACCTGTCTGACCGACTGGTCGAGGCCCTCGCAGCCGGACACGCCCGCGGTGGGGACGCCAGGAAAGGGCGCGCCCAGTCCGCTGCCGTGATCGTCGCTGACCCTCGACCCGGTCGGTCACGACGCGCCGACGGCCAGACCGTCAGCATCAACGTCTGCGAACATCCTGACCCTGTGGGCGAGCTGCGGAGAGTCCACGACAACATCTCCCAGACACTCGGCTTCCGCGAACTGCAGGCGTTCGCCGGCAATGACGTCTGGCAGCTCAAGGTCATGCTCCACGCCCTTGGCCTCTATCGACCAAAGGAACCTGAACTGCAACGGGGAGCGGATGCGCTGCTTTACGGGTCTGATGTCGTTGCCGCCGTCGATTCCTTCCGCGCGACTGTGAGACTGTCGACGCCGGCCTCGGGGTCTCCTTCGGGACTGGTCGATCGCCAGACCGTCGAGGCACTCTGGTCCGCGCTCGAGCGCGCCGGCAAGGCGCGACGCGTTCGGGAACTGCTGCTGGAAACTACAGCGATCCGCCGTTAGTCGGCGCCGCGTTGCTGGCAAGCTGAAAGAACTACAGCGATCCGCTGTCAGGAGCCGCCTTTACGGACAGGCTGGAAACTACAGCGATCCGTCGTTGGCAGGCACCTTCGCGGGCAGGCTGGAAATTACAGCGATCTGCCTTTAGTCAGCGGGCCTTCGCCAGCGAATCGAGTCGCTGCCGCGCGAGATCGAAATGAGCCCGCAACCCGGGGATCGGGGCATCTCCATAGCCGGCGACCAGCCGGGTCTCCGCGTTGTCGAGCGCACGCAGCAGATCGTTGGCCGCAGCGCGTCTCGCCCCCACCTCCGTGCTCCCCGGCCGGCCGACCCAGACGGGAGCGGTATGGGCAAAGACCTTTGACGCCATTGACGGCCACCGCGTGACCGCCGGGCCCGTCACGCGAATGGCGATCCATCCACCCGGCGGCGGGACAAAGGTGCCGCCCCCCCTGAAGACGCCGCTGTCCGGCATTCTCCCCAACCAGCTCACCGTCCTGCCGTTGATCACGAGACTCACCGAGTCGAGCGGCAGCGCCGAGTGTACGGTAACCGAAAAACTCACTCGTCCACGCGTGACGGGAATTGCATCACCTGGCCGCAGCGTCCGCGCGCCCTGCTGGATCCTGAAGTCGATAAGAGGACCGGTGGTGACGAACGAGCGGCCCCTGCGAAGTGCGTCCGCGTAGCTCTGCCAGTTGAGCGGACCCTCCGGACGTACGTAAACCCGTGTCGTGCCAACCGCCATCGTCCGGTGAAGATCAGCCATGACGTCGGTGCCGGCTGACGGCGCCACCGGCAGCCCGGCGTTGAGCAGTCGGTACCAGATCTCGGTTGTGCCGACTTCGTTGCTCCAGAGACAAACCACTTCCAGCAAGTCGATGTTCCCCTGAACTGCATCAGGGACGAGACCGATCGGGATGGCGGCCAGACCAGCCTCGCTGAACGGCCGGGGATTCGTAGTCGGATGAACGTAGACGCCGAGCCCGCCCTGGCGCCTCGCGAAGAGCAGTGGTTCGCTGTTTGTCCTGTCGTCACGGTCGTGTATTTCGTAGCCCGGCCCCCATATCCACGGCCAGAAGAGCTCGGAGGTACCCAGCAGACCAACGTGACCCAGGAAATGGGAGCGAACCTCCTGCGCGAAACCGATCATCGGTGTACCACTGCTGCGCCATCCCCAATGCTCCTGGTTCTCGAACCTGTTGTGAAGATTCGCCAGCATCGGTGACCCGACGTCCAGGTTTTCACCAAGCATCGGCAGCCGAAGGGCATCAGGACTCAGATCGAACTGTCCGCCATAGTTCAGATGAAAGTGGTGGTCTCCGGAATACCAGCCCTCGGCGGACGCATTCCACATCGGCACCAGAGTCACGTCGACGGTGCTCCTCGTTTCGGCACCGAGCGTCAGGCTCTCTTCCGACAGGGGGGTCGCCAGCCCCTGTACTGCCCTTATCCGGATTTCACCAGGCGGGGCTTCGAGCTCGATCTCGCCTGGCGAATAGAAGTAGTGGAGTCCGTTCTGGCCGTCGAACCAGCTCATCCCCCGCTCCGGCACGACCGGGTGGCCTGAGGCGTCGATGATGTTGAGTCGCGCTGGCGCGGCCCGGCCGGCAAGCAGCGTTCTGACAGTGAAGCGCCGGGTCGGAACACCCCAGTCCCACCGGGCAACTGTGACTTCCGCGGGTGGGCCGCCGGCGGTCGAAACTCTCCAGAGCCTGACCCGCTGCAACGAATCGGCTTCGCTGTAGAAGACGGCGCGACCGTCGTGACTCCACGACGGTGACAGTGGCCTGCCCCGTCGATTGGCGACGAGCACGATCGGAGCCGACGGGCGGTCGATGTTGAGAATCCTGAGCTCCGAGCCGTTGGCTGCAGGCCACGCGTAGGCCATAAGTCGGCCATCTGGACTCACCGCCGGACGTGTTCCCGATAGCAGGTTGCCGACCAGGACAGGCCGTTCTTCGCCCGACCGGAGCTGGCGCACCCTCACCTGGTCGCCACTGCTCCGTGTCTTTGACAGATAAACGATGCGCTCACCACCCGCGACCGGCTGCGGCCTCAATTCGAGCCCGCGTTCACTCGTCAACCTCTCAACGGAACTGGTGGACACCTGCCACCGGTGCAGGTCGAGATCTCCGTCGGCTGCAACACTGGAGTAGAAGAGACTCTCGCCGTCTCTTGCGAACGCGGGATCGAGCGCCATCCCACGTGCCACCTCTGCCTCCATGCCACCTGCGACATCCCGCACGATGACAGCGGTTGTTGCCCCATCGTCACGCACGAAAGCCAGACGTCGGCCGTCAACCGAGATCGCGGGCCGGGAATCGACCCCGGCACCTTGTGTGATCCTCGTGGCAACTCGCGTCTGGAAATCGTATCGCCAAAGCCACCCGCGGGTGGCAAAGATCAAACCGCCTCCTTCCGGAGTTGCGACGGCGTCAACGGGGCCATTGGTGAGCAGCGGCAGCTCGTAGCCTTCGAGGTAGACGTGATGTGCGTACCCGACGTTCTTTGGATAGCGGTTGGTCCACTGGGCGGAGAGTGAACCCTGGGCCAGCAGCAGCAGGGGGAGCACTCCCATGACGACGATTCTGCGATCAGGCATCTGGGACCAGGGTGGTGTGTCGTCGGCGAAACGCACTCGGTAGCGCACCTCGGCGCGCCCGCAGAGCGGGACATCGCTCAGATCCATTCTTCGCGACATCGACAGCCAGGGCGGCGAACATCGTCGCAGCTGCTGACAGCACGCCAGTGATGAGCCCGATGACTATCGACGATGGCCAGGACATGACGATGTCGTGTTCGTTTCCGGTTGAAGGTCGCTCAACGCGCTCGGGTTCGCCATTTCCGTCAACCATATCGCTTATCGTCGCCTCGCAGGCACATCGTCCCGCGCGCTCCCGGACGGCAGAATCAGGCGCACACCCTTCTGATAGGTGAAGTACTCCCAACCCCATTCGAAGAGCACGCCGAGCCGGTTCCTGAAGCCCGCCAGATAGAGAATATGGATAAAGAGCCACAACAGCCACGCGAGCGTCCCGCCAATCTGAATGAAGCCCAGGTCGGCGACCGCGCTGTGCCGGCCGATCGTAGCCATGTCGCCCTTGTTGACGTAGCGGAACGGCTTGCGCGGCTGCCTGCGAATCGTGCGCAGGATATTTTCCGCCGCTGTCGTACCGCCCTGCATGGCACCCTGACAGACACCGGGAACGGGCCTGCCGTCGCGCTGTCTCGTGACAGCCATGTCACCCACGACGAACACCTCGCGCCTTCCTGGAATCGAGAGATCGCTCTCGACGGTGATGCGGCCGTTGCGATCGGTCGGGACACCGGGCAGCGCCGAAAGGGGTGACGCAACGTTGCCCGCGGCCCAGAAGACGGTGTGAGTCCTTATCGCCTCGTTGGCAACCACGACCGCATCTTCGCGGATCTCCTGAGCCGCGGTGTTGAGTCGGACTTCCACTCCCATTTTTGCGAGATCCCGTTCGGCGCACCGCGACAGCGCTTCCGGGAACGACGGGAGGAGGCGCGGCCCGCCTTCGATGAGAACGACCCGGGTTGCAGCGGTATCGATGTGCCTGAAATCTGGCCGCATCGCCTTGCGCGCCATGGTGATCATGATTCCAGCGAGTTCGACACCGGTGGGCCCGCCGCCGACGATGACGATCGTCTGCCACGAGCGCCTTTCGTCGTCACTGGCCGCCAGTTCCGCGCGTTCGAACGATGTGAGGAACCGCGCCCGCACCCCCAGT
This sequence comes from Gemmatimonadota bacterium, assembly GCA_052389935.1. Classification (GTDB taxonomy): domain Bacteria; phylum Gemmatimonadota; class Gemmatimonadetes; order Gemmatimonadales; family Gemmatimonadaceae; genus JBQTHK01. The sequence continues at coordinate 82,734 of JBQTHK010000037.1, forward strand.
GCATCGGAGAGGGTCTTGAGGCCTGGTGCGACACCTTCCCATGAGTCATGGCCAAAGTACGCATGTCGCGACCCCGCCGCCAATACCAGGAAGTCGTATTCGTACGTCTGGCTGTCGTGGTCTACCGACACAATGCGCCGCTCGGGGTCGATGGCGGTTACCTCGCCCATGACCACGGTCGTGTTGGTCTGCCGTCGCAGATACCACCTGATCGGTACCGCGATGTCACCAGGAGCCAGGGTTCCGGAGGCGACCTGATAGAGCAGCGGCTGAAAGAGAAAGTGGTTCTGGCGGTCGATGACCGTGACTTCGACGTCGGCGCGCCTGAGTGTCTGGGCCGCGGCCACACCACCAAAGCCGCCTCCGATTATCACCACTCGCGCACGAGTGCCCGCGCTCACTGTGCGCGTCCCGGTCCCCTGGCCGCGAGGAGATTCACGAACAGTCGCGCCGCCCCCGGAACACCAACGGGCAGTTGCCGGAAAAACGCAAGACTTGTGTAGACCCACGCCCCACGGCCGATCGGCGCAATCAGGATACTGCCCCGGTTGGGCGGCTCGCCCGGATCACCAACTTCGACGACCGGCGTATACCTCTCGTCGAAAGTGCGCGGCATATACAGCGACCGGTCCTGCTGCCAGCCGTCGAAGTCGGTGAGGGAGATGCGATTGGGAGTCGCAAGCAACTGATTCGCCGGATCGAGAAGGCGAACCGGAGACTCCTCGACCGTAACGCGGTCGGCCGGACGAGCGAGCGTTATCGGCCAGGGGAGAATCCCGGGCTCGGTCATCTCATATTGACCGTATTGCGCAACCACCGTCCCGCCCGCGCGCGCGTACTCCCTGAGGAGCTGGTTGTTCTTGCGCAATTCGCTGCTTGACTCGTAGGCACGCGTGCCGACCACGATTGCCGTGAAGCGCGAAAGGTCCAGTGCCGGCAGCTCGGCCGGGTCGATCATGGTGACCGGTATTCCGAGTCGCGCCAGGGCGCCGGCGGAATTGTCGCCAACGCCGTTGATGTAACCGACGGTGAGGAAGGTCGGAACAACGATGTCCACGGCTTCCACCTCGAGCACCGCCGGAGAAAAGAGCCTCTGGGTGGCGATGTGATCGTAGGCGACCTCGGTGAAGCCGGACGTGTATTCGACGCCGGCTGTCGACGCCGTGGCAACCAGACGATGGCGCCCGGGCCGGGGCGTCCCCGAAACCTCGAAGGTCACGGTGCGTGTTTCGCCGGCCTCCTGGAACTCGACGCGTTGTACCGGCTGCGATGTCGTCAAACCGCCCGCAGCAGAAAGTCTTGCGTCGACCAGCCGCCGCCCCGGTGCGTGAGACGTCACGTGAACCCGATACGCCCGCGACAGTGGCCGGTGTGCCTGGGCGTACTCCACCGCGTCGTCGAAGCGGAGTGTGATCGATGGAACGCTGGCCACAGGCGCGTTGACTTCACCGCGCACCGGGTCGGCATAACGCCTGACTACTGTCGACGCGATGTCGAACGCTCCTCCTCCAACCGAGAAGTGCAGCTCGACCACCGGTGCTCCGGCGGCTGCCGATTCGTCCCCGGCTCCACCTCCACTCGAGAACATCGCGCCACCCGCCACGCCGCGACGCGGTGTCCGGAGCCACCAGGGTTGCGCGCTGTCGGCCGTCACGACCGGGAGCGTGTCGACCAGCGACGAGTCGCTTGCGACTGGGCGTGGGTATCTCGCAACCGTCGCCCCGGACGCTGTCGCCCCACTGATCGAACGTCCCGTGATGGTCACTGCGAGCCGGCCACGATTGTGGACCGCCACCGTCACCGGGAACGGAGTGCCTCGCGCGTTGAGCTCGGCGGGTGTGGTTGCGAGAACGACAACACCGGCCGCAATCGCAAGGGCCTGCCCGACACGCCGACGTGCCACTTGAACACTGCGCTCGAGGTCGGGATCTGTGCTCGTACATTGCGCGCTGCAGATCGCCGCCAGCGTCCGCTGAAGGATGACCAGTGACGGAATGCTCGCGTCCGGCCGCCGCAGGTCAAAGGCGATACGCGCGGCCTCGAGCTCCGCCGGGAGGCGGGCGAGCGCTGTGCGCGCTTCGCCACTCACGACTCCCCGAAACCGCGCCCATGTGCTGTCGAGTCCGGCGAAGATGTGTGATTCGCTCCGCGCCTCCTGTACGTCGTTGACGCGCGAAGCTTCGCGTTGCAGCTGAACGAACCGCGGACCGACCGGCTGCAGCGAACCGAACCCCTGACTGCGATGCTGGGAGCGCGAGACGGCGGCCACCTCCGCCCACGACCTTCCATCGATCGGGTCGAACTCGCCGGCGTTGATGCGGATTGTCGCGCGTTCCTGATTTCTGAAGGAAGCGGATCGGTAGAACTTGGCCACCGTCCAGGGGAGATGTCCGCGACTCGCCGCAACCGGGAATCCCGTCGTGTCGGCGGACACGTCCCACGCCTCGCGCGCGAGGAGACCCGCGACCTGGTGGTGGCCGTGGCCGTCCGCGGCCGTGCCGCTGAACACACTGACGATCACGTGCGGCCGGAACGCCCTGACGGCAGTCACGACGTCGAGCAGAATTGAATCCCGGTTCCATTTCGTGAAGGTCTCGGTTGCCGTCCGCGAGAACCCGAAGTCGAAGGCCCTTGTGAAGTACTGCCGGCCTCCGTCCAGGCGGCGTGCAGCAAGCAGTTCCTGCGTCCTGATCGCCCCCAGGGCTTCGCCGAGCTCGTTGCCGATGAGGTTCTGGCCGCCGTCGCCACGTGTCAGTGACAGGTAGGCCGTTTCGACGTGCCGGCCGCGTGCGAGCCAGGTTATGAGCTGGGTGTCTTCGTCATCGGGGTGGGCACCGATCATCAGCACTCTCGTGTTGACACCGATCGCGTCGATGGCAGCCGCAAGTTGTCCGCTGCCGGCACGCTGACCGGCTGCGGGCGCAGCCTGGACCGTGGCGGCCAGGAGGGCTGCCCAGCACAGCACCACCTTCATCCCATCGGCTGACTAAGTGCGCATAGCCGGCCGCCCGCGAGGGACCAGCGGCGCTGAAAGCACGTCGGCCGCAATTCGCGCCTGCTCGATCGCGTGCGACGACTGGTACCCTTCGGCCGGACTGGCACGCTCGGGACGACCGATGTACCTGATAATCAGGGCGTTACCGGCCGAAGCGCGCAATCGCGGAGCAACGTAACTCCATGCACCCATGTTCTTGGGTTCTTCCTGCGACCAGACGATCTCGGCGATGTTGGGGTAAAGATCAACCACCCGTGATACTTCCTCGTGCGGCCAGGGGTAGAGCTGTTCGACCCTTACGATCGCGAGGTGGCGCGGCCGCTCCTGCGCCGCCAGTTCATAGAAGATCTTGCCCGTGCAGAAGACGAGCCTCGTCACGTCTTCGCGACTCGTCACACTCGTATCTTCGACCACGGCCTGGAACCGGCCATCAGCCAGCTGGTCGAGGGTGGAAGAAGCGGCGGCGAGACGCAGCATGCTTTTTGGCTGCATCAGCACAAGCGGCCGCCGGGTCGGAAGGTGCGCCTGACGCCGCAATACATGGAAGTACTGCGCGGCCGTTGATGGATACGCCACCCGCAGGTTGCTCTCGGCGCAGAGCTGGAGGAATCGCTCGAGACGCGCCGAGGAGTGCTCGGGTCCCTGCCCCTCGTATCCGTGCGGGAGCAGGAGGACCACCGCGGAGTCCTGTCCCCACTTGGCGCGATCGGCGGCGAGGAACTGGTCAATCACCGGTGCCGCCATGTTGACGAAGTCGCCGAACTGCGCCTCCCATAGTACAAGTGATCGAGTGGCGGCGGTGCTGAAGCCGTATTCAAAGCCGAGGACGGCCAGTTCGGTGAGCGGCGAGTTGTAGATCTCGAATCGGCCGTCGGCGTGGGGGATGTGCGCGAGAGGGGTGAAGCGCGCACCGGACTTGACGTCGCTGAGAACGGCGTGGCGGTGCGAAAAGGTTCCCCGCTCCGTATCCTGGCCGGTGAGGCGGACGTCGTAGCCTTCGGAAAGCAGCGAGGCGAAGGCCAGCGCTTCGGCGTGTCCCCAGTCAATTCCTCCGGGACCGTCGCCCTCGGCGGCCACGGCGTCACGCCGGCGCTCGAGCTGCTTCGCGAGCTTCGGGTGAACATTGAAGTCTTCGCTCCACGCCAGCAGCCGCTCGTTGAGTGATATCAGCAGCTCCCTGCGCACTCCCGTGTCCACGCTCGGCAGTGAGACCGGTGTCGGCCTGGGGGCGTCATGCTCCGCTTCATTTGTCTCCAGCGTCACCGCGTGACGGCTTTCGTCGAGGATCGACTGCAGGCGATCCTGGGTGGCCGCATCGATTTTCTCAACGTCGTCCGCCGACAGGACTCCTTCGTCGACGAGGCGTGCGCCCCAGACCTGTCGCGGTGAGGGATGTTTCCTGATCGCGTTGTAGAGCGTGGGCTGCGTATAGGATGGCTCGTCGCCCTCATTGTGGCCCCAGCGGCGATAGCCCACGAGATCGATCAGAAAGTCCTTCTGAAAGCGCGACCGGTACTCGATCCCCAGACGGACAGCCGCCAGGCACGCCTCGGCGTCGTCTGCATTGATGTGGACGATCGGCACCTCGAACCCCTTGGCGAGGTCGCTCGCGTAGTAGGTCGATCTTGCCTCGGACGGATTGGTGGTGAAGCCGACCTGGTTGTTGGCGATGATGTGCAGCGTCCCTCCGACCCTGTAGCCGCGGAGCCGGGAGAGGTTGAGCGTCTCGGCGACCACACCTTCGGCCGGGAACGCCGCATCGCCGTGGATGAGGATCGGCAGCACGGCAGACTCGCCCGACGCGATATCCGCGATTCGCGCCCGCGCCAGCCCGGTCAGAACCGGGTTAACGACTTCGAGGTGGCTCGGATTGGGCACCAGGGCAACGGTCACCCGCCGCCCGTCCGCGAATTCGCGAACGGTGCGGGCACCCAGGTGGTATTTGACGTCGCCTGTTTCGCTGTCGGAGTGGTCGGCATGACGACCGTCGAATTCGTTGAAGATCGTTGCGTAAGGTTTGTCGAGGATGTGAGCGAGGACATTGATCCGACCCCGGTGAGCCATCCCGACGACGACCTCCAGGGCGCCCCGTCGCGACGCCTCGTCGATCGCCGCGTCGAGCATTGGTACCATCGCGTCGGTGCCCTCGATCGAGAAGCGCTTGACGTTGACGTAGGCGCGGGCAATGAACCGCTCGAGGCCGTCGACCTGCGTCAACCTTTCCAGGAGGTGACGCTTTTCGTCGTTTGTCAAGGCTCGCTGCGACTCGCCACTCTCGATGTAGCGGCGGAACCATTCCCGTTCGCTTTCGTCTTCGAGGTGGCCGAACTCGTAGCCGATGCTGCCGGAGTACAGTGACCGCAGCCGGTTGGCGACGTCGAGCGCCGTCCCCGATTCGAAGCCGAGAGCAGTCGCCGGTACGAGCGCCAGCTCGGCCTCGGTAAGACCATGAAACCCGGGAGTGAGCTCGGCGGCGCCGGTGGGAGTCGAGCCCAGCGGATCAAGCGCAACGGCAAAATGGCCGTATTGCCTGATCGCGTCGGTCAGGGCTGCGGCACCCGCAACGAGCCGCAGAAGAGCACGGTCGGGCTGATCCACCGTCTCCGCGGTCGGGGCCCCTGCGGGTCGGCCGTCTGACGTCGCGCCACCCAGGGACTGCGCGAACTGGAAGTACTGGCGCCAGCTCTCGTCGACCGACGTCGGGTCCGTCCGAAAAGCCTCGAAAAGTCCTGCCACATACCCGTCGTTGTACACGCCAATGATCGGTATCCTGTTCATTCGATACAATCTAGAGTGTGGTCTGTGCGACTGTCACTGAGCTACATACAAGGCAACCCGGATCCCACCGTTGGTGCTTGCGAGCACCGGCCTGAACTCTGATCCGGCGGCGGCGACCAGTCGCCTGTCCGCAGCCAGAATCGCGCCCGACCATCCGCGAAATCCGCGGCGCAGAACCTGGCCGATCCGCGCGTGGAGATCGCGCAGGTCCCGTCCCTCGCTGGCGCGCACTCCGTAAGGTGGGTTCGTGATGAGCCAGCCTGCAGGAAGATCACTGTGAGCTTCGGAGATCGCCTTGACCTCGAGCGTGATCATGCTGCTAACTCCGGCGCGTTCGGCGTTCGCAGTTGCGGCGTCAATAGCCCCGCGGTCGCGGTCCGACGCTGCAATCGAAGCAGTTGGACCCGGTTTCACCCTGGCCCGCGCCGCGGCTCGGGCCTGCTTCGCGTGGCTGGCGTCAAACGAAGGCCACGCTTCACATTGAAACGAGCGTTCGAGGCCGGGCGCGATGTCGCCGGCGATCATTGCTGCCTCGATCGCGATCGTACCAGAGCCACAGAGGGGATCTGCCAGCGGAAGCGCGCCGTCCCAACCCGTTCGCAGCAGCATGGCCGCGGCGAGAGTCTCGCGCAGTGGCGCCTTTGCCAGTGCCTCACGGTAGCCGCGCCTGTGCAACAGGACACCCGACGAGTCGATCGAGACTGTGCAGATGTCGCGATCGATGCGTGCCGCAACCAGCTGAGCATACTCCTCGTCGTCGCCGGCGGGCCGGGTATCACCGGCAGAGCGGGCGATGCGTTCCGCAACTGCATTCGAATGGTAGAGGCGGGATTTTCGGCAGGTTGCACGCACCCTGAGCGGCGCCCCCGCTGGCAGCCACTCATCCCACGGCAGGCGCCCGATGAGTCTCTCGAGCTGCGCGAAGGAGGTGACGCGGAACTGGGCGAGCCTGACCAGGAAACGCGAGACCACGCGCGAGTGGAGGTTGACGAAGAACACCCGCTCGAGCGTAGCCGGGAAGATCACTCCCTCCGCGCCGGCCTCGACACTGTCGACCCCCAGTGCGCGCAATTCGGCGGCGGCAACTGCTGACAGCCCGGGCGCTGTGATACCAAAGCACGAAAAGCGGGCCAGGCCGGGCCCGCCTTCGGTGCTGATGGACCGCGCCAGACTACCTGACCCTGAGGATGCGGGTCTGACCTTCCCAGTCGGCGACGAGCCCGGACGCTGCTTCGATCGCCTTGATCGCATCGGATGAGGAGCTCAGCGTCGCACGAAGGGAATCGATCCGGCGGCTGTTGAGGGTTGTGTCCTTGAGAAAGAGATCGGTGCCGTACCAGCGTTTGATCTCGCCAAGGGCTTCCCTGAGTGTCACACCGAGCAGAAAGAACTGGTCGTCCAGATAGCCGAGTGCAACGGCCAGCTGGTTCGCGTCGGGAATGGAAGTGCTGCCGTCCGGGGCCACCAGCAGCATCTCGCCCGCGCTCAGCGTGTGTTCGCTTTCGGTCGGTTCGAGCACTTCGGCCCTGACGGTGCCCTCCTTTACCCTGATGATTACGTGTGGTGAATGAGCATAGGAGCTAACGGCAAAAACCGTCCCCGTTGCCGTGATCTGCACGTTCTTCGCAAGCACCTGAAACGGCATCGGATCCTCGGCAACCGTGAACTCGGCCGCTCCCTCGATGCCTACACCACGCACCATCTCGGCGAACCGGGCTGGTACGCGAACTTTGGTGTCGGCGCCGAACTTCGCGGTAGTACCATCATCCAGCGTCACGTTGCCTCGCTGCCCGCTTCCGGTCTTGAGCTCACGTGCGTCCACGGAATTGACCTGGCGACCAAGTCGCCCGACCTCGCCCGACTTCTGGAAGAAGTAGAGAATGCCCGCGACGGCCACGATGAGCAGTGCGCCTGCACCAACCGGGATGTACCAGGGACGCTGCTTTGTCATCTGCTTGATGTGTCCGGCGGCCTCGTGACGAAGCTTGTCCTTCATTTCGCTGACCGCAGCGCGATCGGCGTCGGACGGGCCCTGCACAACGACCATGACTCTCTTCCAGACCTCGTCCGGTGAAGGAGCGGAAGCGGTGCTCTTTTTCGCAGGGTCATCCCGCTTGCGGATTCCCGCCAACCGGCTCCTCTCGCGAACTGCGGCGTCGTGAACAGCGCTGTCGACGAAACCGCTCAGCTCCTCGGGTGAGGTCAGCGTGGCCCGCTCGGCGAACAACCGCGGGAACAGCCGTTCGACGACGCGTGACGCCGCTGCCTCATCGTCGAGAACTTCGCGCGCCTTGGCGAGCATGACGGGGTACGCAGCTCTGAAGAGCTTCTCCAGTGCGGACATGTCGCCGCTCTTGACAGCGGCGATGAGCTCCGCGCTCAGACCGGGAAGCGTCAATGCCATTGTTCTGACTCCAGGTATCGGGATAGGGGGGTCGGCCTCTGTGGCCGTAACATCCATGATTTTTTTCCCGGGAAGCGCTTTTCGCTAGTCCAATCCTCTGGTCCGGGCGAAATGGGGGGGGCTCAAACCGTATTGCGCTGGCCCGGCTCCGCTGTGCTCCGGCCGGAGTGATGCAGCCGCGCCGGCGCCGCTGCAGAGTGCCGATTGAGCGCTCGTCACATCTCGACAACTTGGCGGATATCTGGCGACAGCTCGCCCTGCGCTGTTCGTGATGTGGCTGCCGAAACCGTGAAGAAGACCAGCAGCGACGCCACGAGAGCCACCGCCGTGGCGGTTACGCCTCCCGGAAAGGTGAACACCCTGAACCACGCCATCGATTCGAGCACCAGCGTGACTGCGAGTCCAGTGATGATTGACGCGATGGCGCCGGCCCGCGTGGCTCCCGTCCAGTTGAGCCCGATCGCGAGCGAGGGAACGATTGTCGAGGCAAAGAGGCCCCAGCCGAAGATTCCGAGGAATGCCACCATCGTGCCGGAGCTCATCGCGATTGCCGCGGCCACGACCGAAATCGCCACAGTTGCCACCCTTCCGGCGAGGAGCTCATCCCCGAACCTCCTGCCCAGAGCCCTCGGTACGTCCCTGACAAGGGCTGCTGCACCCACGTTCATGAACGAGTTTACGGTCGACATGATCGCAGCCACCACTCCCGAGAAAACGATCGCTGACACAAGCGGGGGAGTGTAGCGCAGCAGGAAGGTCGGCGTCGCGTCGTCGGGGCGCTCAAGGGCCGGCATTTCTCCACTGGCTACCAGCGCTCTCGTCACCAGACCAACTCCCACGAACAGGAGCAGGGTCAGCGCCATCACGATCGTCATCACGATCGGATACCATCGCAACTGCCGCGGGTCCCGCAGCATGAGGTACTTGTGAATGACGTGAGGCTGACCGAGCGTCCCCAGGCCAAAGACGAAGTAGAATGACATCGCGGCCAGCGGCGACATCCGGCCCCACGGCTCCAGGTATGAGGCATCCGCCGAGCGGATTGCCTCGGAGATACCCTCCATCCCGCCTCCAACCGAGAGCACGTAGCCGAACACGATCACGGACGCTACCACCTTGATCGAGCCCTGGAAGACGTCGGTGTAGACACCGGCCAGAATCCCCCCACTCGCGCTGTAGGCGAGAGTGATCGCTGTCCCTGCAACCACACCCCACTGCAGCCCGATGGAAAAGATCGAATCGAGGACTATACCAAGCGCCAGCAGGTTCGTGGCCATGTAACCGGTGACGGCGCAGATGATCGCAAGTCCGGCGTAGCCCTGAGCCGTCGTGGAGTTGTAGCGAGCTGCAATCGCGTCGGGAATGGTGACGATTTCGCGCCGGTCGGCGAGCAGCCGGAGTCGAGTCGCCAGAGCAGTGGCTCCCATCGTTGCAGTAACAGCCAGCGGGAGGTTAATGAACAACGCTCCAATCCCCAACGTGTAGACGAGGCCCGGGCCGCCGATGAAAGCGAAGCCTGACAGGGTCGCCGCCATGGCCGCGATCGTCATCGTGAATAGCCCGATGCCACGCCCCGCGACGAAGAAATCGGCGGCGTTTTTCGTGCGTCGGATCCCGCGGATGGAGATGACGGCGACACCGGCAAAGTAGAGCACGGCCACAACAACGATCGTCAGGCCGCGGGCGGCCGCATCGGCTTCTGTCGCCGCCTGAGTGGCGATCATTGGCGGTCGAGGTCGTCAGAGTGTGGTCGCGCGTCCGGCAGTGGACTGAAACACCATGCGTATGCCGCCGGCATGATGATGAGCGGTAATGCACCCGCTATGTAGATCAGAAGAGCGGCCCGCAACGGAAAGCCACCGACCAGGACTTCGGTGGCTGCCGTTCCCCGCGGAAGTGCAAGCGGAACGGCGAGGCCGACAATCAGGGCGACGAAGGTGGCCAGCAGCGCCATACTGAAGACCAGTCGTCTGGCCCCCGGCGGCGGCTGGTAGAAGCCGAGGCACGCCGTAGCGGACCCGGCGATCCCCAGCGCCATGCACCATTCCCCGGCCCTGAGCAGTTGCGGCGTCCCGACGAAGGCAGAGGCGTAGCCCAGCGCAACCAGGATGACGGATACGGCCAGCAACGGGATCGCGAGTCGTCGTGTCACTGGTGGGATCGTCAGGCGGTGGTCCCGGCCCGCTGCGCCCGTCGGCGGTGAGTGAGTCGCGCTCCGAACAGTATCGCGAGAATCAGTGCGTACAGCACAGGCTCTCTGATGTCGCGCTTGACGGCCATGTAGAAATGGATGACTCCCAGAACCGCTGAGACATAGACGAGTCGATGCAGGGCATTCCAGCGGGCGCTGCCGAGGCGCCGGATCCAGCCTTTGGTGGATGTAATGGCCACTGGTATGAGGAGCACGAGTGCAGTCATTCCGAGCGTGATGTACAAACGCTCCATTACATCTTCGACGAGCAGGCTCCAGGCCAGGCCGACGTCGAGGAGAAAGTATATGAGGAGGTGGACACAGGCGTAGAAGAAAGCGAAGAGACCAAGCATGCGCCTGTACGAAATCAACCAACCGATGCGCAGCCAGCGGATGGCCGGCGTAATAGTGAGGGAAAGCAGGAGAAATCTGATCGCCCACTTGCCCGTGAAATGTTCGCTCTCGGTGATCGGTTCGGAGCCGAGGATTCTGGTCCCCTGGTAGAGGTCGGACCAGAAGGCGTGGATGAGCCAGCTGAAGGGGATGAGCGATAGCGCAAAAACCAGCGGTTTAAGCCAACGCGGGTTTTTGATACGATTGCGTTTCTCCCGCGGTCTGGCTGGCGGGACTGTTGTGCTATTTTTCCCGGTGGGGGGGCCCCCCCGCGCGCCTTTTTCACCGCCTTGAGCCCCCGGAACTGACAGCGGGGGCCCCTGACCGCCTCCCGCGTCCTTCGACTGAGCCGCGGACGAAAACTCCGTCACACGTTCAGTAGTTCGTGCGCAGGTTCATCCCGGCGTACATCGACGCCACGTGGTCACTATAGCCGTTGAACATCAGTGTCGGCTTGGTCGCCGCCAACGCCCGCAACCTGGCCAACCCCGACCTGTCGGACCCGGCGCCAATGACGCGCTCTCGCGCCTGACTCCAGCGGGGATGATCAACCTCAGGATTGACGTTGGCAAAAAAACCGTACTCGTGCGGAGTAGCCACGTTCCATGCCGTGCGCGGCTGTGTCTCGGTGAATCTGATCCGCACGATCGACTTGCATCCCTTGAAGCCGTATTTCCAGGGTGCGACGTGCCGCAGTGGCGCACCGTTCTGGTTGGGCAACATCTTGCCGTAAACTCCAACCACGAAAAGCGCCAAAGGGTTGCGCGCCTCGTCGAGCCTCAGCCCTTCGATGTAAGGCCACTCCAGTACCGGCAGTTTCTGGCCGGGCATCTGTTGCGGATCGAGCAGAGTCGTGAATTCGATGTAACGCGCCGACCCCAGCGGCTGAACACGATTCACGAGATCGGCCATCGGGAATCCCATCCACGGCACCACCATCGACCACGCCTCGACACAACGATGCCGATAGATGCGGTCTTCGAGCTTGTGTGGCTTGATGAAGTCTTCGAGGTTGTAGGTCGCCGGCTTCGAAACCAGCCCTTCGACCTTTACCGACCACGGACGTGTCCGGAACCGCTGCGCGTTCTCCTTCGGGTCGTCCTTGCCGGTCCCGAATTCGTAGAAGTTGTTGTAGCTGGTAACGTCGTCCTCGGGGGTCAGCTCACCCCGTAGTTCCTGACCCGCGATGCTCTGCCTCTGTTGTCCTTCCCCCCCCTGAGCCTTCGATGTGGAAGGAGCGAGACCCGCGGCCGCCAACCCAGCTCCGAGGAGCCCCGCGTCTCGCAGAAACTCGCGCCGGTTCCGGTACACCGACTCGGGAGTGATCTCGGACGACTCGATAGGGTGAGAACCGGTGACTTTGATGCGCATGACTCCCCTTGATCCGGGTGGGCGACTGACCAAGGAAGCGGCCCAGGCCGTCCCGGGTTCCCAAGGTCTACCTCAATCTACGCCGCGGTCGCTCGAGTGGATGCGACCGCCGGCCCTGCCGCTGGACCCGAACGCGCTTCAGTGAGTCAGTGATCCAGTGATCAGTGCGCCAGTGCGCCAGTGCGTCGGTGCGTCGGTGCGTCGGTGCGTCAGTGCGTCAGTGCGTCGCGCCGCTGGCGCAATGCCCCGCAGCAAGACGACGCTCGACGCGCTCGATCAGGTCGACTCCAGGTCGACCGTCGTCTACCCTCGACGCGCGCCACAACATCGCGTCTCGATAGCGGCGCTCCAGCCCCCGCCTTACCTCAGGTGCCCAGGGGCCATCAGCCAGGACGCGCATCGAATGATCCTTCGCCCCAGCTCGAACCTGCTCCCGCGCGTAAGCCACCCACCGCTCCATGACTCCCGAGACACGAGCTTCAGCAGTGGCTTCCATAGCTGTTCTGAGCGCCAGTCGATCTACCGCACGCAGTGATGGCACGCCAAGCTGGCACGCCCAGGCCGACTCTCCAAGAGAGTGGGCCAACATCGTAGCAGCGGACCACGGTGAAAATTGCCGCGCCCGTCCCGGACCTTCCCAGCGAGGGGAGGGGGCGAGGAGGACTCTTCTCACTCCTTCGGTGATGCCGACTGTGCGTGAATCCCCGTACGTCTCGTCATACCATCTGCTTGCGGCTGGCGCGATCGGGCTGATCTCCCTCAACGCCTCGATTGTGGGATCGCCCAGCGGGGCATCGCGCCGTGGGGCATGTGCCGATGCGTAGCCCGTTATCCAACCATCCTGCACCCCGCTCAGGTACCCGTTCAGGATGCCATGCTGAGCAAGAGTTGTGGCCACGATCCAGTCGACGCGCCTGGCGAACGCCTCGGTGGGCCGATCACCTGCCAGGGTCGAACCGCCGTCCCGACCAGCAGCGTCGCGGCGAGCCGTTGCTGACATGCGCTGCAGCGTAGTTGCAAGCCCGTCACGGTACTGCCGAACGCTTCGATCCGTCCGGTAACCGGTTGTCGTACCGTACTTCCGGCGAGCCGCCTGCCAGTCGAGGTCGTGTGAGAGTTCGTGAGCCAGCGCTCCAGCGCTCGTCGCGAGCGGCAGATACATCGTGCGCGTGGACGGGTCGTGCAGCGCAAGCGCGCGATCACGCAGTGGCGAATCACCAAAGCGCACATGCAGCCCGGAAAGATCGAGCGCGGGGAAAATGACCTTGATATCACGAACCGCGCTCTCGAACATCCTCGTATAGTAGGTCTTCCAGGCCGCGGGGACGGTCGCGTCGAATGAAAGTGATGCCAGGCGGAGCCTCGACTCGAGCTCAACCGGTGCCGGCCCGGCGTCACCGATATGCCAGGCCTGCTCCTGAGCGTAAGTCCGCAGCGCAACTGCTGCGGCCAGTACCGTGACCCCCGCTTCGCTCGATGCCGATTCGCCGGCCCTGAGAAGCAGATACTCCGCTGCCAGCGTCTCCTCGTCCCGTGCGCGCGCTACGAAGTCTCTGCGGGCCGCACGGGCCCGCGCGCCTCGCGCGCCATTCACAACGTAGGACGAAAATCCGCTGAGCGTGACCACAACCGGCGCCTGTGGCGGTGCCCCCCTGGCCGCCGCCACTCCTGAGGCCGCGAGCGCAACCGCCACCGGCAGGGGCCGCACCACAGTCTGAACGACACTGTCACTGCCTAACGAATCCAGCCGGTCGATGAGCCGGGGCAACATCGCCGCTGCCGTCCTTTCCTGCTCGGGTGATGGTGGCTCAACGAGCGGGCTCTCGACGCGGAATCGCCGCGCCGCCCGCCACGTCGGCACCAGATCCACGGGATCCATCTTTTCGTTTCGTGACACCCGCAGCAGCTCGCGCGCATCTCTCATCGCCAGTGCCCGATCGCGAGACTGGGCTATCGCACTCAGCGCCACCGGCCACGACCGGTGCGACACTGAACCGCTCGCCGCACCGACCTGATACGCCAGCCGCAAAGCCAGCTCGGCAGCTCTCGGATCATTCGATGACTCTGTCACCGCATCGATCAACTCGCGGTGTTCGGCGCCCCGAGAGTGGCCGTCGGGCGCCAGAAGCTCGAGGGCCTCCACCGACGACCGGTACATCTCTCCCTGCGCCGTTCGTGCGATGATAGCGGCTGCAACCTTTCTGCGGGCAGTGGGTGGCAGCCGCTGGTCACGCACCGCGTATTCGACCAGCCTGAACGGACTTCCCAGCCCGAGCCTGTGACGCTCGAAGTAGAGCGCCGCCAGTACTGTCGAGCTGTCAACCGTTCCACCTGCCACCGCTGCGTCGACACTGTCGGCCCAGGCGGCTCCGACTGCTATCTGATTCTGGACGCTCGGCAAGCGCGCAGATGAGCCTGCACGGAACCCTGCGATCGCGAGCGATCCCATGGCCGCGATCGCGAGAAGAGCCAGCTTACTTTTTCGCTCGAGCAACAGGATCTTCATCGGAGCCCAAAGTCGACTGCTGTGCACGACGCCGCGAGTGTTCGCGCGCGTTCTTCATCGTACCTTAATTCGACGCGGCAACCGCGCGAACGCCACTAAACCGGCACCTGCCGCCCACTACCCTCCTCTCCCCACTGGCATCTGAAGTATCGACTCCTGACCGCCATACTCATCTCGACCCCGGGCCTGGCGGAGCATGCCTTTCCCCAGTCCTCCTCAGCTTCGACATCCCTCGGCCTGGCCGCGGTTGGCTCTTTCGGGTTCCATGCCGGCGGCGCCAGGATCGAGCGAGGTTATCGCGCCACGGAGGTCGGTGCCGCGATCGACCTCGGACACCTGAGATCGTCGAGAGTTCGCGTTACGGCCGACGTCGCTTTCCTCCGCACCTTCGCCCGGACGGAATATGTCGTCGCGATCGACTCGACGTTCCGCGACGTGTTCTACGACCTGTCAGGTAACGTCGGACTCACTTTTCTGAGTCGACCACCGACCGAGCTGTTGATACCCTACGCGACGGCAGGCGTGGGGATTCACGTTCTGACTTCGAGTTTCGGGACTCTCGCACTCGACCGTCTCTACAACACCAACAACTTTGGCCTCCTCGCCGCCGCGGGACTGCGCCTGCGTACAGGTGAACGGATGTTGAGTCTTGAATTGCGTCGAATCCAGGCGGCATCGGTCTCGAGGACCGGTATTCACGGAGGCTTGCATTTCCTCTTTGGAGACCTCCGCACCCGCTGACGCTATTGCACCCTGTCATCGCCTGCGTCCTGAGGGTTCGCGCGCCCTATTCGAGGGTCTTTCGGAACCGCAGCGTTGCCACCAGCACCAGCAGCAGCGCTGAGACGCCCAGGATGAGCAGCTGAGGCCAGAGGGCCTCGATTCCCGCTCCGCGCAAGAGAATGCCGCGCAGCACTTCGAGAAAATACGTCACGGGAAAGGCTGCGCCGATCCATTGCGCCACCTCCGGCATCGCCTCTCGCGGGAACATGAATCCTGACAGCAGGATGGTCGGCAACAGCACGGGGAACCCGAGCTGCAACGCCTGTGTCTGTGTTCGTGTCACTGTCGAAATGAGGAGCCCGATCCCCAGGCTTCCCACAATGAACGGCAGTGCAAATATGTAAAGCTGACCCACGTTCCCCCGCATCGGCACGCCAAAGATGAACCTTCCGACGAGCAGGACGATCGTCATCTGCGTGTAACCAACGAGCACAAACGGGAGAAGCTTGCCCAGCATGAGCCCGCTGCGCGAGATTGGCGTTACGATCAGCTGCTCCAGCGTTCCACGTTCGCGTTCGCGAACCAGGGCCAGGGCGGTAACGAGAGTCATCGTCATCGTGAGCAGGATCGCGATCACGCCCGGGACGATGTAGATCGAACTCTCCATCGCCGGGTTGTACCAGGGGCGGACCCGGAGCTCGAGCGGCGGCCTTCGCGCCCCGGCACCAAGGAGGACGGCCGAACGATTGGCGCCTGCCATGACCGCGCCCGATATGGCGGCGGAAGAGGCGAGCGGATCGGCCGCGTCGACGATCACCTGTGCCGTGGCTGTTCTCCTCCTCTTGATATCCGTCTCGAAATCGGGCGGGATGATCAGCGCCGCCCGCGCCTCACCGCGTTCGATCCTGCGTCTGATTTCTTCGCGGCTGTCGACCTCGCCTGACAGCCTGAAGCTGCGTGTGTTCGCCATTGCCTGCTTCAGTGCCCGGCTTTCGGCGGACCGCGACTCGTCGAGAATCACCATCGGCAGGTTGCGGACTTCCGTGCGGATGGCGAAGCCGAACAGGAGGATCTGGATCGCCGGTACGCCTGCCATCATCCCGAGTGTGAAGCGGTCGCGGCGCATCTGGATGAACTCCTTGCGCAACATCGGCCACAACGCGGACTGCCGCACTTTCTGCAACATACCTGTAGTCTCCCCGGGTTCAGGTCTGCGAGCCTTCGTCCCGGCGCTGGAGCTCGATAAAGACGTCTTCGATCGTGGGCTGGCCGAACGCCGCCGTAACCTCCCCCCTGGTCCCCACGGCGATCAGATGGCCCCGGGAAAGGAACGCCAGCCGCTCGCAGCGCTCCGCTTCATCCATGTAGTGCGTGGTGACCAGCACTGTCGTTCCCGACTGTCCGAGCCCGTAGATCCACTGCCAGAACAGTCTCCGGCTCGCTGGATCGACACCCGCCGTCGGCTCGTCGAGAAACAGCACGTCCGGCCGATGCGCCGTGGAGCAGGCAAGCGCCAGCCGCTGCTTCCAGCCACCGCTGAGAGCACCCGCGAGCTGATTCACCCGCGCGATCAACCCCAGGTCAGAGAGCAACTCGTCAATGCGGTACCGCGCCGCCGATCCGCGCAGCCCGTAAACGGCTGCATAGAACCGGATGTTTTCGAGGACCGTCAGGTCGTCGTAGAGGCCATACCTCTGCGACATGTAGCCGATCCGTTGCCTGGCCGCCTCGGGCGCTCGTACCACGTCCACCCCCGCCACCGTCGCCGAGCCGGAGGTGGGCCGCAGCAGCCCGCACAGCATCCTGATCGTGGTAGTCTTCCCTGAGCCGTTGGGTCCGAGGAGTCCGAAAACCTCACCTCGTCTGACTTCGAGATCGAGATGTTCCACGGCGACGATCGAGCCAAAGGTCTTGCGCAGGCCGCTGATCCCGATCGCGACCGCGTCGTTCATCGACTTGCCGGCGCAAACCGTACCGTCACCGGCAGTCCAGCCTTGAGAACAGGATCGGCATCGTCCACCACCAGCCTGACGGCAAAAAGCAGATCTGCCCGTTCCTGCTCGGTGAGGGCGACGCGCGGCGTGAACTCGGCGGTCGGCGAAATCGAAACCACCCGCCCCCGGAAGCTGCGACCGGGAGCGCCGTCCACGCTCACAGCGGCCGAGTCGCCGTGCGTGATCCCGGCCAGCATCGCCGGCGATACAAACACCCGCACCCAGGGGTGTTTCAAGTCGCCTAACGAGACCGCCGGCACCCCCGCCGCCAGGACTTCACCCGGTTCCACGTGACGACCAAGCACCACGCCGTCGTGGGGCGACAGCAGAACCAGCTCCGATGCCGTCGCCTCGATTGCGTCGACCTGCGCTCGCGCCTGGCGGACTACAGCCTCCGCGCTCCGAATGCGCTCAGGCCGCGCCCCGTCCTCAAGGAGCTGGCGACTCTCACGGAGCGCGCGAACCCTCTCGGCACTCACGCGCGCCGCCGCCGCGGCCGCATCTGCCTGCGACTGGCTGACACCACCGCTCGTGAGGAGCGCTGCCATCCTTTGCGCATCCCGCGCCAGCCGCTCCGCTTCGACTTCTGCCGCTCGCAGCTCGGCGCGCGCGCGCTCCAATTCGACTTCCCTCGCACCCGCTCTCAGATCGCGCAGTTCTGCCTCGGCGGCCGACAATCTCGCCCGGCGCGTCATGAACTCGGCGTCGATCGTGCTCTGCGTCAGCACCACCAGTGTGTCGCCCGCCTCGACCTGCTGCCCTTCCTCGACGAGCACCCGCTCGACCCGACCGCCGGCCAGCGGTGCGACGTCAGTTTCCGTCAGCTCGATCGTACCGTGGACCGCGTCGCTGTTGACGTCGCGACACGCGACAATCAGGGCTGTCAGAATCATTAAAACGCAGGCTGCCGGTTTCTGCTGCATCCGCCGAGGATTCGTGTGTGTCTGAGCGTGCGCGCGCGTGAAGCTCCTGCACAACGGTAGCTCTCCTGAGCGTTTTGCCATAGCGTTCGCCTCTCATGGCGAACACCCCTCCCGGGAAATCAACGCGTCAGCCGGTGGCTCCGGCCACGCTCGTGGAGCTCGAGCTCGCGCTGAGTGAACCCCAGCCTCGCGCGATCGAGTCTCTCGAACGGTGCCCCGGCGATGTCGTCGTTCTCGGGGCAGGAGGCAAAATGGGCCCCTCACTCTGTCGCATGCTCGTCCGCTGCTCCGCGTCCGCCGGCCATTCAAGGCGCGTTTACGCCATTTCGCGCTTCACCGACCCCAGGGTCGGACGAACGTTGTCGGAGAGCGGTGTGTCCGTGGTTGAAGCCGACCTCGGGAACGCCGCTGTTTACAGTCGACTCCCCGATGCACCTAACGTCTTCTACCTCGTCGGCCGCAAGTTCGGAACGACCGACAGACCCGGACTCACGTGGTACTCCAACACCGTTGTGCCGGCGCTTGCCGCTCAGCGATATGCGCGGTCGCGAATTGTCGCTTTTTCAACCGGCAACGTCTATCCACTCGTACGGTCGGCCGGTTCGGTTGAAACCGACCCACTCGCCCCTCTTGGTGAGTACGGAGCGTCGTGTGCGGGCAGGGAGCGCGTTTTGGAGTACCTGTGCGAAGAAAACGGCACTCCGCTCGTTCTCCTGCGGCTGAATTACGCGGTCGACCTGCGGTATGGTGTATTGGTCGACATCGCACGCAAGGTGTTCGCCGGGCTGCCGGTTGATGTCGGCATGGCTCGCGTCAATTGCATATGGCAGGGCGACGCCAACGCGATCGCCATCGCTTCACTCACCGTGACCTCCGTGCCGGCCCATGTGTTGAACGTGACCGGGACCGACGTGATCGATGTTCGCCAGGCGGCAGAATACTTTGGCGCGGCCTTCGGGCGCACTCCCCGTTTTGTCGGTGTCGCGCGCCCCGAAGCCCTGCTCAGTGACACTACCCGCATGCGTTCCACGGTTGGTGAACCGCTGGTCGACAGCGCCGCACTCATGGCATGGGTCGCCCGATGGGTCAGTCTCGGGCTTGCCACCGGCCGTGAGACGCACTTTGACCAGAGGGAGGGTCGATTCTGAATCTTCGTGCCCACCTCGCCGCGGGTCACGTCATCCCGGCCCACCCCCTCGCACTGACCGCCCGCCGCCGACTCGACGAGCGGAGGCAGAGGGCGCTCACCAGGTACTACATCGACGCCGGAGCCGGCGGACTCGCCATCGCCGTCCATACCACGCAGTTTGCGCTTCGTGGCCATGGGCTCCTCGGCCCTGTTCTCGAGCTGGCGGCCGAGAGTGCGCGGTCGTGGCGCGGGCCGGGAGCGCCGCCGCTGGCGTTGATCGCGGGCGTCATCGGCCCAACCCGGCAGGCGCTCGGCGAAGCCCGGCTCGCCCGCGACGCCGGCTTCGACGCCGCCCTGCTGTCGCTGGCAGGGCTCGGCAATGCAACCGACCGCAACCTGCTCGCACACTGCCGTCGCGTCGCCGAGGTGCTTCCACTTTTTGGATTCTACCTGCAGTCAGCCGTTGGGGGACGCCTGCTTTCATACCGCTTCTGGCGCGAATTCGCCGAGATGGAGAACGTTGTCGCGATCAAGATCGCGCCCTTTAATCGATATCAGACCTTCGATGTCGTGCGCGCCGTCCGCGATTCAGGGCGCCGTGACATCGCACTCTACACGGGAAATGACGATAACATCGTCCCCGACCTCATTACCGCCTTCCCGGGGGCCGGGAGAAGCGAGCGTCGTCGTCTGCATCTCGCCGGTGGCCTGCTCGGCCAGTGGGCGGTCTGGACCGAGCGCGCCGTGTGGCTCCTCCATCGCGTCCGTGAAATACGCGACGGTCGCGGCGACCCGCTCGAGATACTCGCCCTTGGCGCGCGCCTCACCGATGCCAACTCGGCGGTCTTCGACGTTGCCAACGGTTTCGCGGGCTGCATCGCCGGGATTCATGAAGTACTGCGTCGCCAGCGTCTCCTGCGCGGCACGTGGTGCCTGGACCCGCGAGAGACGCTTTCGCCCGGCCAGGCACACGAGATCAGTCGTGTGATCGCCGCCTACCCCGAACTCAACGACAACAACTTCGTCAGGTCGAACCTGGACCGCTGGCTCAGTTGAGAAGCGAAACGTGCCACGATTCACCGGCCGCGCGTTCGAAAGCGGTACGGTATTCGCGCGCGATGGTCAACGTCGAGTCGAAGACCCGGGTCCTCAAGTCCGCCATCCCTGAAAGAGCAAGCGTCCTGAACCCATCGCGGTCCGTGCAACTGATATCCCCACTCCTGTCGCGATAGAAAACGCGTCCGCCGGCGACGAGTGACGTTCCCGACTCACGTTCGCAGTCGCGGAGGATGCGGAACAGGGCGTCAATCGAGCACCCTGACGCGCCCACTTCCGATTGGTCCACCCCTATCACGAGAAATCGGTCATCGCGCCATTCGCGGGCACAGGTCAAAGCTGCGCCATGAGCCTTCCACTGATCGAGCCAGGCGTCAACCTGCGACAGCAACCGCGCCCCGACCGCGTCGTCGAGTGGCCGCGAAGCGGAAAAGATCCAGATCCGCGCATCGTCGGGGAGATTCGAAAAAGGTACTCTCATCCTGTCGTCTACTAACGATTGAAAGTCTCCCAGCCCGTTCCACGGAAAAGCGGCTCCTGGAGAGCATGCAGATGCTCGCGCTCCAGCAGCGCCCTTCCTTCATCCGA
Organism: Gemmatimonadota bacterium; assembly: GCA_052389935.1. Taxonomy (GTDB): domain Bacteria; phylum Gemmatimonadota; class Gemmatimonadetes; order Gemmatimonadales; family Gemmatimonadaceae; genus JBQTHK01. Next base: position 103,785 of record JBQTHK010000037.1, read on the forward strand.
AAACAGAAAGCGCAACAACGCTTCGGCTCCGGCGGGGTCGGCGGCCGCGAGCGGAATCGAGATCCCATACCTGATCGGAGCGCCCCGCACCTCGATCGTGTCTCCGCGATTTGCGCCCAGCACCCGTGCCGCAGCGGTGGCGTACCACTCTTCCCGCGCCTCGTCCCCCAGGTCCACCTCTGCCCCAAGTGCAACATACGGAAGTCTGGCCCCCAACGCGCTCGATTCATACATGAATGCGGCGTCGAGCTCACCGGTTTCCAGCAGCGCCACCAGATCGGCGGACTTGGGCCTCATATGTCTCCGCGGAGCGGCTGCGAGGAGACTGTCGGCGAGACCCGGCCTGCCGAGAACGCTTTCGATCAACTGATAGACGAAAAGTGTCCGGTAGCCGCCGGGATCGACGTCGGGATCCGGTCTGCCCGTCTGGACCCGGGGCTCCAGCAGGCGGCGCCACCAGTTGTCCGTGGTCAGCCCCGTGAAGCGAGGTGCATGGGCAAGAACCATCCTGTTGCGCGCGAATCGCGCATACCACGCGACGTGCTGCGGCATCAGCAGTTGCGGAAATACCTCTTCGTCGGCCAGGGCGATCACGTCCGGCACCCGGTCTAACTCCGTAATGCGCCTGGCCAGCTCGAGCGAGCCAGCCAGCTCCAGTTCGAACTCGCGACCCGACCTCGCTCGATACCCCTCAAGAGCGGCTCTCATCGGCCTTGATAGACTTCCAGCCGCGTATACTACCAGCGGCCCACCCACCTTCCCGTCCCCCTCGCCCGCACTTTCGGCGCCCCGTCCACAGGCAGCCACCACCAACGCCGCGACCAGCAACACCGGGCGATTCACTTGAACTCTAACGGCCATCGGCATCCTCCAGCATTCGGCGCTGTCCAGCGTCGGGGGAGGCGGCTGGTGTGGCTGCGACCAATGCCGCTGTACCAGCGGATTCGTCCGCCCGATCCCTGATCACCACGGCCGGCCGGGTAAAAGCCATCGAGGTCCCTGCCCGTTCCACCACATCCATGAAACTCAGCAGCACCTCCTGCCTGATGACTCTGAACTCCTCGAAATCGAGAGCCTGGAACCATGACTGCACTTCCACCACAAGGCCGTTCGGCGTGAAGTCGCGCAGCCGCACTGCCGTCCCCGTCGGCCAGACGCGCACGTGATCTGAAAGTACTCCTTCGAACCCCGCCAGCACCTGGCGCACCTGCGCCGGCGTCGCCTCGCTCGCCAGCTGAACCGTCATCCCCAGATGGAACCGGTCGCGCGCACTCAGCGACTCGACGCGCATATCGGCCAACCTCCCGTTAGGCAGAGTGATCAGCGTACGATCGGCCGTGCGAAAGCGCGTTGAACGAAGCCCGATCCGCTCCACCGTCCCGGTGAAATCCTCAACCTTCACCACGTCACCTTCCCGAAACGGCTGATCCGCCCCGATCGCGAACGCCCCGAACAGATTCTCGAGCGTTTTCTGCGCGCCCAGCGCCAGCGCCAGCCCGCCAAGCCCCAGGCCCGCGAGCAGGCTCGCCACCGGATAGCCGAGCATTGACAACACAGCCACTGCTGCGACCGCGAGCACGATCACCTTGAAAATCCGTGTCGCCAGCGGCACCAGCGCACCTGATGACGGCGCCGTCGCTGCCCAGTGAGTTGCCGATACCACGTCCCGGCCGACGTCGATCAGTCGCCATAACGTCCAGAAGAAAAGCGCGAAATACACGGCCTGCAGCAGCTTACCGAGCGTCGCTTCACCCTCGGTCCCCAGATTTATCAGCGATAGCAACGCCCCGAACACTACCAGTGACAGCAGCGCCGCCAACGGCCCCGCCACCCTCAGCAGAATCGCATCGTCCCACCGGCTCGGTGTCCTGGCCACGATGCGGTGCGCGAGCGGAGCCACGATCCTGCCGACCACCCGTCCGATGGCGGTCGCTGCGACCACAAGGACCCCGATCGAGGCCCACTGCCACCACTCGATTCCGAGCGGACCCTGGTTCAACAGGCCAGGCATGTTCGCCGCCAGCCAGTCACGCATCTACTCGATTTCCATCGCCAGAGCTTCGTCGAGCGTCCGCGCGCGAAAGCGGAAACCGGCGTCCTGAAGCTTCCTTGGAATCACTCGCTGTCCCCCGACAACCGTCTCAACGCCCATCTCACCATACATCATCCGCATCGCAAGTTCCGGAACGACCAGAAGCGCCGGCCGTCGCAGATGGTTCGCAAGCACTCGCGTAAAATCGGCGTTCCGCACTGCAACAGGTGCAGTGACGTTCACCGCGCCGCGCAGCGACTCATCGTCGAGCATGGACACCAGCGCCCCAACAGCATCAGTTCGCGCGATCCAGCTCATCCACTGCCGCCCGTCGCCAATTCGCGCACCAGCGCCAAGCCTGAACGGGAGAAGCATCCGCTCCAGCGCCCCACCACTGGAGTGCAGCACGATCCCGAGCCGCGGATGAACCACCCGGATCCCGGCTTCCCGCGCCGGATCGGCTGCCTTTTCCCAGGCTTCACCAATTGCTGCTAGAAAGCCCTGCCTGCCACCAGTTCGGCTCTCTTCGTCGAGGACTTCGTCGCCCCGATCACCATAAATGCCGATGGCTGACATGCTCACAAGCACACGCGGCCGATGCGACAGCGACGACAGCACGCGCGCCAGAAACTGCGTACCCTGAATGCGACTGTCACGAATTCGACGCTTGACTGGTTCTGTCCAGCGTTGGCCTATCGGCTCTCCGGCCAGATGCACCACCCCGTCGATGCCTTCAATGCGACGACTGTCGAGTGTCTCTGAGGCAGGGTCCCACACCACGTCGGGCGCCCGACGCCCTCCCCTCTCCGTCCCCCCTCCTCCGCGGCCGATCGTGATGACATCGAGACCGGCCGCCTCGAGTTGACGCACGAGGGGCGTCCCGATAAAGCCGCCCGCTCCCGTGACTGCCACGCAGCGACGATCAGGCACCAGTCGCCTCCAGAGATCGCCACAGATACCATGTTGCTGTAGATCTGTAGGGCGCCCACGCCCGGCCAATCTTTGCCACCCGCTCCGGCGTGGGCTTCCTGCGGAGCCGCCACGCTCGCTGGATCGCCTTCTGAATGCCAAGGTCCAGCTCGGGAAGAACATCGGGCCGAGCGAGTCGAAAGATCAGGAACATCTGAGCCGTCCATCGCCCGACCCCTCGAACCCGCGTCAGCTCACGTATCACCGCGTCGTCGTCCAGTGTGCCCAGGTCCTCGATCGCGAGCTCACCAGTTGCGACGAGGCGAGCGAGGTCGCGCACATATACCGCCTTCTGGCCGGAAAGCCCCACCGCCCGGAGCTGTGCCTCCGACAGTTCGAGCAGCATTGCCGCACTCGGCGGTGAACCGGCGAACAAATCGAGAAATCTGCCGTGGATCGTCGCTGCCGCCTTACCCGACAGCTGCTGATAGACGATGGACCGCGTAACTGCCGCGAAATTCGACATCTCGGCTGGGGGGGGCGGCTCCCGGCGACCCACCCTGTCGATCACTCCAGCCAGGACCGGATCGGCGCGTCGCAGATGTCGTACAGCTTTCTGGTGCATTCACGAAAGCTGATCACCATCAGCCGCGCTCGCGACCCCCGTCGCCACATTGCCTAACGCGTCAGCCTCCGGGCACGGCTCTCGACGAGCTGCTCCTCGCTACCCGGTTGTGTCCGGTGATCGTTGCAGCGCCCCGGTTGCGCGCGGCTCCCCGCCTGCCGGGCGCATTTTGCCGAGTGGCATCCGCTTCCGCCCCGAAGGCAGCGCGCGCGCGCACATCCGACGTCGCCGGGCGAGCAACGTAAGTTGTTGGTGGACAGTCGGTTATGGGCTCGACGACGCGCCATCGCTCAGGTCGCACAGGCGCGAAGAATCGCGGAACGCGCATTGCCTTCCGAGCCGCCGACACCGCCAACCAGGTGTCGCCGCTGCACGGAACCCAGGAAGGGATGCCATGGCCCAAGCCGCACTTATTCGTCAGCCGCTCACCGATGATGCGCTCGATGCCCGCCGCCAGATGGTCGGCGAGCACCTCGGTCTCGTCTACCACGTCGCACGCCAGCTCTGCCGAGCCCGACAGATGGACGTTGAAGTCGACGAGCTCGTCAGCGCCGGAACGCTGGGGCTGATCGAAGCCTGGAACAACTTTGACACGTCGCGCGGACTTGCCTTCAGCACCTTTGCCGCCCCGCGCATCCGTGGCGCGATGCTCGACGAGCTACGGAGACAGGACCACGTTCCCCGGTCCGTGAGGCGCCGGACTCGTGAGCTCAATGCTGCCACCGAGTCGCTGACCCGACAGCTTGGCCGCAACCCCGATCAGGATCAGCTCGCGCGCGCCATGAACATCGACCTCGGGACTCTGTTCCGGTGGCAATACGAAGGAGATGCCAGTCGATTCATACCGCTGGAGCGGCCGGCCGAAGCGACGCCAGCCGGCTCCCGCATTCCAATCGAACACCTCATCGCCTCGACCGGGGACGAGGTGGACGAACGGCTCGCTACGGCGCAGGAGATTTCGCGTCTGCGCGACGCCCTTCTCGATCTTCCTGAACAGGAGCGAAGCGTTCTTTCGCTCTACTACTTCGAGGAACTCAAGCTGTCGGAGATCGCGGCGATGACAGGAGTCAGCGAGTCGCGTGTTTCGCAGATCAGGGCACGCGCCATCAGTCGGCTTCGGACTGCTCTGCGCTCGTTGCGCGATTATGCAGCCTGAGCGACAGCGGCTTCAGAGACGCCCCTCGCGCTCGATTCGTCGGGCTTCGGAAAGGGTCGGCAGGGCGATCTGATATCTGATTCGTTCGCCGGTCTGCGCGTGAACAATCTCGGCGTAGACCGACCCATGAGCGTGGGCGAGTGAAAGCTGAACCGCGTGTACCAGACTCCCGTCGCCGGTGAACAGCAGCTGATCCGGCGTTGTCGGTGCCTCAAGTGTCACGAGCACCCGCTCGTCGCTCCCGCTCCACGTCATCGTCAGCTCGGCTGGAGCGACTCCCGAGCGCTGCGCATTCCCCGCGCAGCTTTCGAGAAGCACCAGGATGCTGCGGAGGAGAGCCGACGGTCTGATCAACACCGGTGCCGCCCCGTCATCCCCGCTGGTCATGACCGGCACTCCCCTCAGATCGGCATGATGGCTGTGCAGCTCGGCCACGAGCGGGATGAGGTCCTGAAGGCGCACGGCTTCTGTAGTCACGAACGGCTCGGCCGGCAGCGACCGGTAGAGCAGCAGAAGCTTCCCGAGTTTGGCTGTCTCTTCGCCGAGGGACGCCAGCAGCTCCGAATCGGCACCGCCGGCTCCGCCGTCTGCTTCATCGGCGATGAGAGTCGAAACCGCTTCCAGCGAAGCGACACGATTGGTGAGCTGGTGGTTCAGCCCCTTGATGACTTTCTCAGCGACGCGAAGCCACTGATCGCCCCAGAAGCGCGACGGAGTTGGTCCCTCCGCCTGGAGGTCCGAGCTTTCTGGTCTTGGGTCGAGCAGATGGGGCTCCATGCTTGCTCCGGCGGCTTGCCCCTGTCTGACGATCGAGGAGGCCGGTCGATACGTCCGGGGCGCTCCGCGACCCGGTAGCTACCGGGTCACGGCATCAGGCGCTAGTGCCCCGCTGCAAGGTACGGGAAAGCAGTCAGGAACGTCTTGTCGTTTGCCCCAACGTTGTCGGTGGTCAATCCCGGCGTCACGTTGTTGGGGTTGAGGAGGGGCCCGAAGATGGCCATCAGACCTGCGTCGACGACGTCATCGGTCAGCTTCCTGCCACCGTAGCCGTTGGCGAGGGCCCAGGTGAGCCAGCCAGCCGTGTTCCCTGCCTTGTCGGTCTGGATCACGAGCATGTCGGGCAGGAGTACGCTTGCCAGGGTGTTGGCAACCGTCTGGTTGCGCCCGGCAACTCCCGTCACGAACGCCCGCAGTTCAGCGGCGTGGTTGGCGACATCGGTCGACGGCATTCCGCTGTTGTGGAATCCGTGACTGCGCTTTGCCAGTGTTACTTCGCTTACCAGAGGATTGCCCAGTCGCTCGATCTGGTTGAAGGTCCTGACGCCGCCAGGTCCGGTCGTATCGTCGTCGTCGTTGCCGCAGGCCGCCAGCCCTAGTGCGAGGGCCGCGACGGCAGTGCTGCGAAAGATGTAGGTGCGCATTAGTCCGTTGTTGATGAGTTGGATGTTGTCAGCGGCTGATCGTGCCCCAGACACCGATGCGGGCATTGCCGCCTGAGGTCAGCTGGCTGGTGGGAAGCTCGATGACGATCGCGAGAGTATTGAGGCCGCGCAGGTAATCGACGGCCTGCCCCGGTCCGCGGAACGACGACGCGCTGGGCGCCTCCGGAAGCTGGGACAGCGGCCCTGTCGCCGGCTTGCGGTCGGGGATGATGCGAAAGAACTGCTCGAGGTCGATGAAAAACGGATCATCGCGAATGCCCGCGAACACCTGGGTTCCGGTCTGAGACCCGACGTTGGTGTTGATCGCGCCGTTCACGACAGTACCGGAGGTGACGAGAGTGTTCATCGTCCCGGTCTGATTGGGGGCGACCGGCCCACGCACCGACACGCGCTGGCCGGTCCCGGTTCCGTCGAATGTCACCTGGATCACCCGGTCTTCGACGCCGTCGCCGCTGTTGTCGATCTTGAGTTGATAGAGGAGATTCTGGTCAAACGACGCACTGCCTGACTGGGCGGGCGTGATCGGCGACGAGGTCGTCATTATCAGCACCGTGCGATCGGTGCCTGAGCCGGGGAACGCGTAGACGTCGTTGATGTCCATGCGCGGAGACAGCTCGACCTCCGGTGTGTCCTGGTGATCTGAAGCGAGTGTGGTCCGCGCAGCTGCGATTGCCACTCCGGCCACAAGGGTTGCTACGACCAGCGCTGGGCGCGCCCAGCCCGGTGCGCGACGACCGGAAGCATGCGGTATCGAGAACATCAGTTGAAACCTCCGTGAGAGCCTGGCGCGGTCACTCCGCGCCTCAGGGTCTCTACGCCGCTGGCGACGCACCGGATTGGATGCTCGATGGCGGCCTGAGAGGGACGCGTCGTAGATTCATCGTTTCACCGCGCCGGCCGAACAGATGACCCGTATCGCTGCTGCTCTTCTGCTGTCTGCCTCTACCGTGGCGGCCGCCCAGGGCCCCCTCCCCCCCGGTTGGAGCACCTATGCGGACTCCTTCGCCAGATTCATCGAGGCGCAAAGTGTCGTTGGCGGCGCGACTGCCTGGCTGCACGACGGGCGCATCATCGCCAATCGCCAGATCGGCTTTGCCGACCGCGACAGGAGCGTCCCGGTGACACCGGCTTCGATCTTCCATTGGGGTTCGATAACCAAGACCCTGACCGCGGTTGCGGTCATGCAGCTGGTCGAGCGTGGCCTGCTTGCCCCCGACGACCCCGCAACCCGCTGGATCCCGGAACTGCGCCAGATCCATAATCAGTGGGGCTCGATGGACGACGTCACCGTCGGGATGCTCCTCACTCACACTTCCGGTCTTCAGGCGCCGACCTGGCCCTGGACGCGCGGCCGGCCCTGGGAACCCTTCGAGCCGACCCGCTGGGAGCAGCTGGTGGCGATGATGCCGTACCAGCAACTTCAGTTCGCTCCGGCCAAGGGCTGGGGTTACAGCAATCCAGCTTATGTCTACCTGGCCCGCATCATCGAGTCAGTCACCGGCGATCCCTGGCAGGGCTACATTCACAAGAACATCTTCGGTCCCCTGGAGCTCCAGTCCAGCTACTTCGGTCGCACACCGTGGCACCTCGCTGCCGACCGGTCCCGCAACTACACCATCGTACGTGACAGCAGCGGCCGCGTCGTCACCCGCGACAATGGTGCCGACTTCGACCCTGGCATCACGATTCCCAACGGAGGGTGGAACGCGCCACTCGAGGACATCGCGCGCTGGATCGGCGCGCTGACAAGCGCGGCCCGTGGCCAGAGCCCCGACCCGCGCGCCCTCGCACGCGAAGTTGAGGTCATGTGGCAGCCGATCGTGACCGAAGGCTTGTCTCCCGACGGGTCCGTTGCGATGGGACTCGGCTTCTTCCTCTACCGGTCCGGAGATGGCTGGCTCGTCGGCCACACCGGCCAGCAGGCCGGCTTCCTCTCGTTCATGTTCTTCCAACCGGAGACGGGGAGCGGTGTGATCGGCGCCATCAACACCTTGAATGCCGTCGACGGTACAGCCTTCTCCCGTTCCTTTGCCGCGCTCGGCGCCCAGGCCCGGTCATTATTCGCCAGGAAGGTGGCCCGATGATCGTTCGATTCCTGCGCGCCTGCGCGCTCTGTGCGTCGGTCACCGCCGGCGCGGCCGCACAGACGGCACAGCCGGTGCTCGTTCTCACCAACGCCAACCTTGTCGATGGTGCGCGCGGAGCCTTTGCGTCCGGTGCGACGATCGTTGTTCGAAACGGACTGATCGCAGAGATCGTCTCCGGCCCCTACACTCCACCAGCGGGCGCCCAGGTGATCGATGTCCGCGGTCGTTTCGTTCTCCCCGGACTCATCGATGCCCACACCCACGTCACGAGCCTGGCCGCCGCGAAACGGGCCCTCGAATCGGGTGTCACGACGATCCGCAGCGCGAGTGTCCCCGCCTTTCAGGATGTCGCGCTGCGCGAGGCGGTCAGGGCCGGCGCCGTTACCGGCCCGGATGTCGTCGCGACAGGAGTGTTCGTTACTCCGGAGTTAGGGGAGACGATCCTCTCCGACAGCAGGCTGGCCGCGCTCGCCGGCGGCGTCACCACCGAAGCTGCGCTCCGGCAGCTCGTCCGCATCAATGCCGACCGCGGTGTCAACTACATCAAGACCCGCGGCACCGAACGCGCCGGGCTCCCCAACACCGATCCCCGCCGGCAAACGTATACCGAGACCCAGCTCGGCTGGATCGTCGACGAAGCCAACCGTCACCAGCTCCCCGTAATGGCGCACGCCCACGGGGATGAGGGTGCGTGGGCCGCTGTCCGCGCTGGCGTCCGCAGCATCGAACACGGAACGTTTCTCTCTGATTCGACGCTGCAGCTCATGAAGAGCAGAGAAACATTCCTCGTCCCCACCTACATCACCGTAGTCGACCTCAGGGATTCGGGTGGCGACTATGACGACCCGGTTCTCCGGCTCCGCGGTCAATTCATGCTCCCCAGGCTCGCTGAAGTCGTCAGGCGCGCTCACAGTCTCGGCGTCAGGATCGTCGCCGGCGCCGACACGGACTACGGCCCCGAAAGCCTTTCCCGGGTGGCCGGCGAGGTCGAATCCTTCGTCTCCCTCGGGATGACACCGGTCGAAGCACTGCGGACCGCCACCACCAATGCCGCAGAACTGCTCGGCATCGGCGACCGCACCGGTCGCATCGCAGTTGGCCTGCAGGCCGACCTGATCGTGGTTGACAGAAATCCCCTTGCCGACATCCGCGCCCTCGCCGATGTCCTCGTCGTCGTTAGCAATGGTCGCGTAGGACTCAATCGCACGCCGTTCTCGCGCCCTACGATGTAATGAGCCTGCGCCAGATCATTCACCGGCCGCGACCACATCTGGCTGCGAGTGGATGGATTACAACAGCTGCTGCGGCCGTGGCGATTCTGCCCGCGATCGCCTGCGCCCAGCCAACGGCAGCCGAGCGCGCTGACCGCCTCATTACCGCGACGGCACTTTACAGCCACATCCAGACCATCGCCCACGACTCCATGATGGGTCGGGCAACGCCGTCGCGCGGACTCGAACTCACCGCCGCTTACATCGCCCGCCAGTTCCAGCTCTTTGGTCTCAGGCCCGCCGGTGACTCCACTGGCTTCGTGCAGCGCTATCCGCTGCGCCCTCGCCGGCAGGGCGAGTCAGGCCCATCGCCGTCCGCTCCCAATGTGGTTGGTATCGTCGATGGCAGTGACCTCGCGCTCCGCAGCGAGTACATAGTATTCACCGCCCACATGGACCACATCGGAGTCGGGGCTCCCGTCAACGGGGATTCGATCTACAATGGCGCCGATGACGACGCCTCGGGAACCGCCGCCCTGATCGAGCTCGCGCGAGCCTTCCGCACGGCGGGACTGCTGCCGCGCCGCTCTCTCATCTTCCTCGCCGTCAGCGGCGAGGAGCGTGGCCTTCTGGGCAGCGAACATTTTGTGTCAAACCCACCGGTGCCGGTGGAGAAGATGGTCGCCAACGTCAACCTCGACATGCTCGGTCGCAACTGGCGCGATACGATCGCCGCGATCGGCAAGGACCACAGCGACCTCGGTGCCACTCTCGACCGCGTCGCGGTACAACACCCCGAACTCGGGATGAAAGTCGTCGGCGACCTCTGGCCGCTCGATCGCTTCTTCTTCCGATCAGACCACTTCAACTTCGCACGACGCGGCGTACCGGCGATATTCCTCTTCAACGGCACCCACACCGATTACCACCGACCCAGCGACTCACCGGAGAAGATCGACTCGGAAAAGCTTTCCCGGCTGACGCGGCTGATGTTCCGCTTCGGCCTCGAGCTCGCTAACGGCGCGCAGCGACCGCGCTGGAACCCGGAGAGTTACGAAAAGATCGTGGAAAAGGTGCGCTGACGATCAGTTCGGCCGCAGGAGTTCTGCGACCAGCGCCCGGCCGGCCGCGATTTCGTCCTCGTTGACCAGGTGGCCCATGCCGGCATAGATGCGTTTGTCGACATTGGCCCCCATCCCGGCCAGGACCGCGGCCGTCTCGTCGATCCTGGCCAACGGCACGTGTGCGTCCACGTCCGAACACCCGAGAAGAACCGGAGTCCCACCCAATGACCCGCTGTAGGCGCGCGCGGTTCCGGGGGGGCCGATCAGTCCTCCGCTGAAACCGAGGAGCGCTCCAAAACGTCGCGCGTTGCGTGCCGCGAACTCCAGTGAAAGGCACGCCCCCTGGGAGAAGCCGGCGATGGCAACTCGCTCAGGCCTGACCCCGGCCGCCTCGACGTCAGCAAGCAGCCCAGCCAAACGATCGAGGGCCCAGGACAGCCACGGCTCGTTCTGCGCCGTTGGTGCAAGGAAGGACAAGGGATACCAGGTGTTGGTGGCCGCTTGCGGGGCCAGAATGCTGATGTCGCCCTCGGCCGCGCCAAGCGGGCCAGCCAGCTGCATGATGCTTTCGGCCGTTGCTCCGCGACCGTGCACGAGAATGAGGGCCGGGTATCGTGAACCTGGTGGAGGCCCGGCGGTGAGCAACGGGGTCGTGGAGTGCTGGTTCACGCTGGAAGGGGCTGCGATCAATTTTGAGGTATTGATGACTATAACAAAAACCCTATATGCCAAGTGTCTTATAGTCTGGCAATAACATGGTTGGAGGTATAGTTTTGAGCGTCGCCTAGCCTATAACATGGAATCGGCTGAGACCGCTTTTCTGGCTCGTTGCGGACGGTACATCAGGCAGCCCACCGGATATCGGGCCTTCTTGCCAGCCCCTCTCCCACCCAAACCCGCTGTTGACATGGGTGGTGAGCTGCAGGGACTGCTTTCCCAGGCCGACCGGGCCCTCGGTCGACTGGATGGCGCGGTCGTTACCCTCCCGAGCCCTGACTTCCTTGTTTTCATGTACGTGCGGAAGGAGGCCGTGCTCTCGAGTCAGATCGAGGGGACGCAGAGCTCCTTGCAGGACTTGCTCGCGGCTGAGGCCGAGCTATTCGAGCCCGCGGATTTGCCCAGCGATGTCAACGAAGTCGTGAACTACGTCGGGGCGATGCATTACGGGTTAAAGCGACTCGTTGAGTTGCCGGTGTCGGTGCGGTTGATAAGAGAGCTCCACGAGCGACTCACGAAGGGTGTGCGTGGCGAGCGACTGACTCCGGGCGAGCTCCGCCGATCACAGAACTGGATCGGACCGGCTGGCAGCGGAATCATGGACGCGACCTTCGTGCCGCCACCGGCGGAAGAGGTGCCCAGGGCGCTCAGCGATCTCGAGAGGTTTCTGCACGCCACCGATGAGCTTCCACTGTTGATCCGAATCGGCCTCGCCCATGCTCAGTTCGAGTCGATTCATCCGTTTCTCGATGGCAACGGCAGAATTGGACGACTGCTCATCACTTTCCTGCTCACGGAGCGGGGGGCATTACACAAACCGGTGTTGTATCTGTCACACTGGTTCAGGCAGTATCGGCAGGAGTACTACGACCGCTTGCAAGCGGTACGGGATCGTGGGGACTGGGAATCCTGGCTCGCCTTCTTCCTTCGTGGAGTTGAACAAGTGAGCGTCGCGGCCACCGACACCACGCGCAGGGTTCTGGCTCTGCGCGAGCGGCATCGATCGGCGATTACCGCCAAACTTGGGCGTGCCGCTGGCAACGGCCACAAGGTGCACGAGACGCTCTTCCACCAACCGATCGTATCGGTGGCCACGGTGCAGCAGATGACTGGACTGACGTTCGCATCCGCAAATCAGCTCGTGTCGCGACTGACAGCGGTCGGTGTATTGCGGGAAATCACGGGCTACAGCCGCAACCGGCGGTTCAGATACGATGAATACGTGCAGCTGTTCACCAACGACGGAGAGGAGGCGAGATCGGCTACCTGACGCCCATCGCTCTCATGATCGCCTCTGCCGGACATTTATCCCCGTTCATCCTCACTCATCCTCGCCCTCCTCGCCCATCTTCGCTCATCCCCGTTCATCATCGCTCATCTCCGTTCATCCGTTCATCCGTTCACCGCCTGAGGTAGTCATCGGTGCGGTTCAACCAGTCCTCGCGCGGCGGACTGAACACGTCTATGTCCAGCGTATCCTCGAGCGCCTCTGCCTTGTGATAAACCATTGAGGGCAGGTGAAGTACCTCGCCGGCACGCAGGTCGATCACCTCTGATTCGTCTTCGCCAATCCAGAATCGCAGTGCACCTTCGAGTATCCACGTCAGCTGCTCATTGTGGTGATTGTGGCGCGGCACGATGCAACCTTTCTTGAGGTACACCTGCGCCAGCATCATCCGCTCACCTGATATCAGCCGGCGATCCAGCATTGGCGTAACCGTTTCCCGATTCACCTGGTCCCACTTGTACTGTGTCACCTGGGGCATGGCTTGGTCATTGAGGGTTGGCGGGGAGCCCCAAGATGGCGCCCGGAGCGAGGGCGGCGGAAGGTAACCGCGGAATGAGCGCGAGACACGGGATGCACAGGAGGCACGATTCCATGCTCCATTGTGCCTCCTGCTCCTCCTGCTCCCCTGCTCCCCTGCTCCTGTTCGCCCTGCCCGTCAGTTTCTCACGAACTCCGCATGCACTTCGATCCTGACGTCGTCGATGGCCACGATGGCGCCCGTTTCGAGCGCCTGGGTTCCAGGTGTGACCGAAGTCGCTGCCCTCAGTTTCTCACGAACTCCGCATGCACTTCGATCCGGACGTCGTCGCCGACCACGATGCCGCCAGTTTCGAGTGCCTGGTTCCAGGTGAGACCGAAGTCGCGACGATCCACCTTGCCCTTTGCGGAGAACGCTTTCCTCTCGTTGCCCCATGGATCGCCACCACCACCGCTAAAGCTCGCATCGAGCACCACCTCGCGCGTCACCCCACGCATCGTCAGATCGCCGATCATCCTGAAATCACCTTCAGGTGAGCCTTCGATCGTTCTGCTGACGAAGGTGAGCCGAGGATGGTTCTCGGCGTCGAAGAAGTCGGCTGAGCGCAGGTGCCCATCGCGCTGTGCCTGACGAGTATCGATCGACGCGACATCGGCCTCGACCTTCACGCGCGAACGCCGCGGCTCCACCCCGTTCAACTCAAGCTCGGCCGTGACGTCGTTGAACCGGCCCTTGACCGTCGAAATCATCAGATGACGGACCGCAAACTCGACACTGGAGTGCGCAGGATCAAGAGTCCACATGGTGGTTTCGGTGGTCACGTTCTGGGTCGCGACTGCTGACATGTTTCGCTCCTGAGTAAGCCTGTAGTGAGAATCTTAGTACTAAGATAATGTCCTGCCGGGATTCCGCAAGGGGCCCGCGTTGGAGTTCAGTCCTCCTGCGTCAGGATCGCCGCAGCGCCCAGACCCAGCTTCCGCAGCAGTCCCGTCAACTCCCGCTGCTCAGCCTGGGTAAGCCCGCCCACTACCGTCGCAATCCGTTCAGCGTGTCTGGGAAAGAGCCGAGTGATGAGTCGCTCTCCCTCCGGCGTCAGCGCCGCGTACCTTGCCCGACGATCGGTGGGGCAGTCTCGACGTTCCACCAGTTTCTTCGCGACGAGCTTGTCCACAAGGAACGTCATCCCACCGCTCGAGACCAGAACACTCTGTTGCACCTCACCCAGAAGCGTCGGGCCCTTGTGATACAACATTTCCAGAACACCAAACTCGGCGGGCGTAAGGCCACTTTTCCTTATGTCCGCCTCAGCGTGCGCAGCGACCGACTGATGTGCACGAGTGAGAACCACAAACAGCTTGAGCGCTGCCTGTTCACTGCGACTCGTTTCGCCGAGCGCGCCTTTCAATATCGTCTTCGGTTTCATATCTCAGTACTAAGGTAACTCGGAAGCGCCGCAATACCAACCCCGCTCTCTGGTTGCCAGCAGCGGGTGACGTCAGCGTGACCGAATTTCCGATATTGTCCTGCGGGCCACCAGCCTCCCCTGGCCGTTCGATGTAGTGATCTCGCGGTACGCCAGGGAGCGTGATGAGTGACCAGGCCCCGGTACCGTCGGGATCACATCCGGCGCGAACCTCGTCGTCACAGAATGCCTCTCGCCGAACCCGGTTACTCGCCCCAGCCCGCTTCGTCACCATCCTGATGGACCTTCGACGTGTCACCCACCATCCCGCGCGCCGGCTCGCGGCGGCCCTCGCCATTCTGGGGACCGCAGTTATCGCCACACGCGCCGTGGCGGGAGATGAGCATTCTGTGTCCGGGCGGCTCCATACGAAGGTCTCGCGAGCAGAGCTGATAAACGTTCCGATGTTCACACCCCGCCGGACGACGGCACTCGATTTTGATTCGCTGCTCGGCCGCAGCGGCCAACTCCGGGTCCGGCTTCTGGAGCTCGGGGAAACTGCTTCCTATCCGGGCATCGCAAGCCTCTTCGACCAGGGCCTGTTGACTCCGGGCTTTCGGACTGTCGAGGCTACCGAAGGGATCGGGGCGTTCCACTTCGTGACCCTCACTCCCTGGAACCGCAAGCTCGGTGGCTATGTCAACGGTTACAACGTCGGCAACTGGCCCGCCGAACTCCGCCGAATGCCAGCCAACTACGAAAACCCTGCAGGGTTCATCGAGGTAACACGGGAGAACGTCGATCAACCGCTGTCGATGCATTTTACGCTGCGCGATTTCATCACCCGCGACCAGCAACACGTCTGGCCCAAGTATGTCGTGCTCCGTGAAGAACTGCTTGACAAGCTCGAGCTCGTCCTGGCCGCGCTGGAGTCGTTTGGCGTTCCGACCCGCAACGTCGTGGTACTCTCGGGATTCCGCTCGCCGCAGTACAACACGCGCGGTGCAGCCGAAGGCATGGCCCAGGCCAGCAGACACCAGTTCGGGGATGCGGCCGACATTATCATCGATGCGAATCGCGACGGACGCATGGATGATCTCAACGGCGATGGACGCACAACCTTCGACGACCTGCGTGTTCTCGACCGCGCCGTACAGCTGATCGAGAGTCGCTTCCCCGAGCTTGTTGGAGGACTTGGCCTCTACCACGCCATGGGCCCGAGCGGTCCTTTCGCCCACATCGACGTTCGCGGCAATCGGGCGCGCTGGAGCAACACCGGTTCAAGAGCCAGAGCCTCGCGCTGGACACCCTCCGCCGCGAGCGCGGGAGTTGCACGCCCGTCTGGCAGTTGCATGGCAGAGGGCGCGATGGCCGTCCTGTGTACGGGAGTGCGTTAGCCAGACTCTCCTGCGCGTCCCCTCCGATCAAGCCATGACTCGAATGCGGAGGGCGGCGAGACAGTCCGATCCCCGAGGCTAACTCGCGCCAGCAAGTCAGGCTTCCACGCGACGTCCCGCAATCCAACCCGGTCGCACGAGGTTGTAGACAAGTTCGTCGGCGACCAGGCCACCTTTCACGACCGCACTGCTCACGCGGGCAACAAACTCAAAGCCCGCCTTCTCGAGAACGCGCGCCGAAGCCGGGTTCGTGGCAAACACGAGTGCAAAGAGCCGCACCAGGTCATAAGCTTCGAGCGCCCACGGGCTGAATCCGCTGACTGCTTCAGTTGCGTAGCCTCGACCCCAGTAGGGCTCCCCGATCCAGTAGCCAAGTTCCGCCGACTTCCGGTAGACGTCTTCACCGGGGCGGATCCCGATCGACCCGATTACCTCACCGCCAACCGTCATCGCGAAGTTGTTAGTTGATTCACCGTCAATGTGCTTGCCGATGAAGGCCTCCGCATCCAGCAGCGTGTACGGGTGCGGAAACCGGTCGCGCACGTTGATCCAGATCCTGTGGTTGTCGGCAAGCGCGGCGATCGCCGGCGCGTCGTCGACGCGCCATTGGCGGATCGAAACTCTCCTCAGGGAAAGGTCCATTCTGACGCGCGAGCCAACTCCGGGTTCTGTGGCGTTGAATCAACGTGACGATTCCAACATTTGCTTCAGTCAGCTGCGTCGAGCCTCAAGGACGAGTGCTCTTCTCTGACCCTAACTTGTAAGTGCCTCTGTAGACTGCCGTTCGCCGAACCAGTAACAGAGGCCATCCGGTGCAACGACGTAAAACACCCGCCACGGGGCACCATTGCGAACCTCGATGCTGAAATCGCCGAGCTCCCTGACGAGGCCGTTCGCCTTGAATTCTGCAAACAGAGCGTCGAGGTTGGCGACATGAAAAGCGCAGCCGTCCTGCGTCGGATCGCCGCCATTCTCCGCCAGGCCGAATGTGACTTCGTCCCGTGCAAGGACGACCGATCGCTTTGGCTCAGCAGAACGCGATCGTACGCTGAAGCCCAGCGTCTTTTCGTAAAACGGGATCGCGACCTCCACGTCCGCGACCGGGAGGTTGAGGGCGTCGCCCTGATAGCCGAATGCCTTCTTCAGAACGCCTTTCATGGGCCCCTCCGCATGTCGTGAACGGCCATGGTAGCTGCTCGCATGGAACGATGGCCCGACTCGTCCCTTTCGTCCAGCACCAGCCCCTCGCAACGTCGCCGTTGCGGAGTCGGAGTCAGTGTACGTGTCGCTTGATATTGCGCTTGAGAAGCCAGTAGTTGACCGGCCACGAGGCGACGAAGCCTGCCGGTAGCGCAGCAGCAAAGCCGAGCCAGAATCTGGGTGCCAGGAGCGAGCTCACCTGAATCCCTCCCAGGTGGTAGTCGGTGACGTTCATTGCCAGTTCCATGACCGCGATCGACACGGTTTCACCAAGCCAGATCATGCGAAAGGCTTTCGTCCATCCCGTTCCCTGACGAACGAGGGGGAGGAGGCCAAGGGCATAGCCTCCGGCGAAGCCGAGTACTGTGGCCAACGCGATCGTGGGCCAGGTGCCCAGCTGGAGCAACACACCGATTGCGAGTCCGCACCACTCGCCGATTCCACAGCCGGCCAGGCAATGTGCGGTTGTGGCAGTCGCGAGTCGCCCCAGCGAGCTGGGCGCGGGGGCTTGATGAGCGTCGTGTTTATGCCCGGCTGTCACGTTGTGTTACCTGGCTGAGCGTCCTGGTCGGCGTCAGATTACGCAGAAATGCGTCGGCGGGCATGCAGAGGACGTCGTTTATCATCAAGCGATCTTCACCTCTGTGAAGAAGGAGCAGCTCCGCTTCGGGATAGTCAGCCCTGAATGCGCGCAGCCCACGGACGTCAGCCGAACGAATGACGTTGGCGTTTTTCACCTCGATCGCCATGAACGTCCCGCTGCCATAGGCTACGAAATCCACCTCGAGCCCGGCCCGGGTGCGCCAGTACGACAACCCGACATCTGCATGACTGTAGGCCACCCATGCGCGGAGGTGCTGAAAGACCAGCCCCTCGAAAGCCGCACCGTCGATCTCCGCCGGTCGATCAAGCGGACCGCGCGGCCTGAGAGAGCGATAGACTCCAGCATCAAAGAGGTAGAGCTTGGGATGGGAAACCAGGCCTCGCGCCGCGCGGCGGGTGAAAACGGGCAGCCGTGTTGACAACAGAAGGTCGTCAAGGACTTCCAGATATCCTTCCACGGTTTTACGACTCACCTGCGTTTCACGCGCGACGTCGCTGATGTTCAGGATCGCACCGTGTGAGAAGGACACCGCTTCGAGGAAACGCGCGAAGCTCCCGACCTTTCGGGTCAATGCCTCAGCTCTTACTTCCTGCTCCAGATACAGTCCCGCGTAGGCAGCCAGACTGTCGTCAGGATCAGCCGCAGTCCATACGATCGGGACAAGGCCGATGCGCATCGCCCGTGCAAGATCGAAATCCGGGACCTCGGCAGCCATGAATGGATGCATCGTGCGCATCGCCGCTCGGCCGGCGAGCAGATCAGTGCCGCCTCGGCGCAGTTTGCGTGCACTTGAACCGGTCAGGACGAAACGCCAACCCCTTCCCATTTCGAGAAGGTCGTGGACAACCGTCAGGAGGTCCGGTATGCGCTGAACTTCGTCGAGAACGATGACGGAGCGATCTGAGGCAGGCAGCACCAGTTCACGAAGCCGTTCGGGGTGCGATATCATCTCCCTGTGCACGTCCGGGCGGAGCAGGTTGACGACGGTTGCCTCGGGAAAGGCGGTGCGCGCGAATGTGGTTTTCCCCGTTCCTCTTGGTCCGAGGAGCAGGAAGCTTCCGTCAGGAGGATGGAAAAATCTCCCTAGTGTCGCCATATATGCTGTCAATATGCGGATTCTGACGCCATATTGCCATAGTTTGACCCATCGAAGCTAGCCTCTTTAGCGAACGCCGACGCGAAGGGCTTTCGCGCCCGCGTGTGAAGGAAGTAGGCCCACCAGCTGGGCTTTCTCCCGCGAAGGCGCGAGTCCAGGGGCTGTGTGAGATTGTTAGCGAGAGTTGGAGCGCGTCCCGAAAATCCGGGAGACCCCGGATCTGCGGCATGCTACGCATGCCTTGTCCGGGGAACCGCTTCCTTTTGCAAAGCTGCGTGCTGCGCATGCCTTGTCCGGTGGAACTGCTTCCTTAGCAAAGCGGCATGCTACGCATGCCCTTGTCCGGTGGAACTGCTTCCTTAGCAAAGCGGCATGCTACGCATGCCTTGTCCGGGGAACCGCTTCCTTTTGCAAAGCTGCGTGCTGCGCATGCCTTGTCCGGTGGAACTGCTTCCTTTTGCAGAGCTGCATGCTACGCATGCCTTGCCCGGGGAACTGCTTGCTTTTGCAAGGCGGCCGGCTGTGGGTTACCGGACCACCGCCCCAGGCCATGGACGACGTCGGCCACGTATCCACACCCGGAGTCGAGAGTTAACTTCGCCGGCCCCAAATCACTCCTCCAGCCGCTGGACCATGGCCTTATCCAGACGGTCGTTCACGAAAACCATCGGTGCCCTCGCAGCCGCGCTGGGCGCTGGCGCACGTCGCCTCGCCGCTCAGGCCAGAAGCCCGAACGAGCAGACACCAACGGGACTCGACGCAATGCTCGTCATGGCCCTGGCCGAAGCTGTGCTCCCGTCTGATCTCGGGCGCGACGGCTGCGCACGCGTCGGGCGCGACTTCGTGCGCTGGGCCATTTCGCACAAACAGGGAGCCGAACTCCTCCACCCTTACGGCTCCGCAGCGATTTCGCATACGACCGCTCTCCCACTCGCACACTGGAACCGGCAACTGCGTGAGCTCGACTCTGCGGCGCGCGAAGCGACCCGCTCGTCGTTTGCCGCGCTTGGCATCCCGGCGCGGGCCGGCCTTGTACGCAACGCGCTCGGGGGAGAGCGAATCAGCGGCCTCCCGAGCGCGGCCGCCGCGCAGCACGTCGCGATAGCTCTCATCTCTCGTTTCTATTCGAGTCCTGAAGCGACCGACCTCTGCTACCAGGTTCGCATCGGCCGCGAACAGTGCCGGCCGCTTTCGACCGTCTCGCACGCACCGGCGCCGACGTATGCCAGGCGCGGGGCAAGCACACGATGAGAGCCGTCGAAAGCGACATCTGCATCATCGGCTCCGGCATCACGGCCGCGATGGTCGCTGCCAGGCTGAGCGCTGAGCGCCGGGCACGTATTGTTGTTGTCGAGGCGGGAGCGGAACAGCCGCCCCCGGCGCGCTTCTTCGACCTCAGGCGGCGATACCTCGACCATGGGGAGTCACCGTGGCCCAACGACCACATAGACGGACTGGCTGCAGACGGCATGCAGTCGCGCTCCATGTGTGTAGGAGGTATGGCCATGCACTGGGGCGGGGTCACTCCGCGATTCAGCCCCGAGGACTTCCAGACGCGGTCAGCCTGCGGCGTCGGCACCGACTGGCCCATCACGTATGAAGACCTCGATCCAGCGTACCAGGCCGCCGAGGAGCTCATGGGGGTCGCAGGCGAGCAGGGTCCTTCGGCTCTCGATCCCCGCGCGCAGCCGTTCCCGCTCCCGATGATTCCGCTCAGCTACAACCTCGAACGCCTCAAGGGGTGGACAGATTCGGCGGGGATCGCCACCTGGAGTCAACCGTCAGCCAAACTCACTCGTGCATCTGGCAACCGCGGTGCCTGTTGCCGCAGCGATACCTGCTTCCCGATCTGCCCCGTCGGCGCAAAGTATTCACCCGACATGACGTGGCGCACGCTCCGTGACCGGTCCGACTTCGAACTGGTGCCGATGACCCTCGTGCGCCGCCTGCGCACTTCGGCAACAGGAGCCCGGATCGAGGCCGCCGAAGCGGTCGATCGACGCACCGGCCGAACCGTGGAGTTCCGGGCCGGTACTTTCGTTGTCGCAAGCGGATACATGTGGAGCCCGACTCTGCTTCTCTGGTCGGCGAGCTCCCGCTACCCAAATGGACTGGCCAACAGCTCCGGTCTCGTCGGGAAGTATCTCTGTGGACACCGCAACGTTCAGGCGTTCATCGAGCTCCCGATGCGGTTATTCCCCGGCATCAACGCCCAGCATTCCCTCCTTTCCAAGCAGTTCATGCGCGTTCCCGAGGGAGCGCGCTACATCCGCCACGATCTCCGCGTCTGGGAGTCGGCGGTTGGCCGCGAACCCCGGTTGGCCGCGGACGGAAATCTCCTGCTCGGCGACGAGATCCTGCGAGACTGGCGAGAGCGCACGAACGCATCGACGGCACGGGTTCGTGCGTACTACGACGTCCTTCCGGACCGCGAGAGTTCAGTGACGCTCGACGCTGGCCGCCATACGCCGTGGGGTGATCCGATGCCTGTTCTCGCGTGGCGTGACGATCCCGTTTCGCGGGACACACGCGGCGTCACTGAGGAGCACATCCGCAACCTGTTCTCGAGGCTGGCCGCGGCCGGAGGCGGGCGCGTGATGCGTTCCGGCGTCGACAACTTCCAGGATCATCCTGGCGGAGGCTGCCGGATGGGCAGCGACCCATCCACGTCCGTGGTTGATTCGCATGGTCGGGCCCACGATCACGACAACCTGTTCGTCGTTGGAGCTCCAACGATGGTAAGCGCAAGCTGTGCCAACGGTACCCTGACGATGTGTGCCCTCGCCCTCAGGTCCGCTGCCGAAATCGGCCGTAACCTCCCATCACGCTCATGAGAAGCCTTGCGCTCGTTCCAGCCTTCGCGCTGGCCGCGTCGGCCACAGCCCAACCTGTCGCAATCACAGCCGAGCGACTGTTCGACGGCGAAGGCAACTTCCGGAGGAATGTCACTGTTGTCGTGGAGGGGAGCCGCATCGTCAGTGTGGGCACAAGACCAGCCGGGCTCCGTGGCACCGAGTACAACCTCGGGGATGCCACGATTCTCCCCGGCCTGATCGACGTTCACGCCCATGTAGCCTGGTACTTCAACTCGCGCGGCCGACTCCATACCAGTGACGACGGGGATACACCGGCCCAGTCGATGCTGGCGGTCGCGGGAAATTCGTGGGCGACGCTGCGATCGGGCGTCACGACCATTCAGTCTCCCGGCTCTCCGGAGGACCTCGATATCCGCGATGCCATTAATCGCGGCATCGTCCCCGGACCGCGCATCCTTACCTCGGCAGGCTCGCTCAACGAGAACTCGGGGACTCCCGACCAGATCAGGCAGCGAATCCGCACCTTCAGGGAACGGGGAGCGGACATCGTCAAGCTTTTCGCCTCGCGCAGCATCCGTGACGGCGGTGCGCCCACGATGAGCGCGGCGCAGGTTCAGGCGGCGTGTGACGAAGGGCGCCGGCTTGGCATGCGCGTCCTCGTCCATGCCCACGCCGCCGAAGCCATGAACATCGCCAGCCGAGCCGGCTGTGATCAGATCGAACACGGAATGTTATCCGACCAGGCGGCGCTCGATCTCGCCGCTTCGAGGGGCGTCTACCTGTCGCCGCAATGCAGCCTAGTGATCGACAACTACCTCCAGAACCGGTCAAAATTCGAGGGGATCGGCAACTACAACGACGAGGGCTTTGCCGCGATGCGCAACAGCGAAGCTGCTCGCATCGGGACGATCAGGCGCGCGGTTGCGACGCCCGGCCTCAAGGTGGTTTTTGGCACGGACGCTGTGGCCGGAGCGCACGGACGCAACTGGGAGGAGCTGGCGTGCCGGGTCCAGCGTGGGGGTCAGTCGATTCCCTCGGCACTGGTTTCGGCGACCTCGCTCGCGGCGCGTTCGATGGGGCTCGCCGACTCGCTGGGGTCGATAAGGCCCGGCATGGTGGCCGACATCATCGCCGTGAGCGGCGACGTTTCGACTGATATCACGCGGTTGCGCAACGTGCAGTTTGTCATGAAGGGGGGCCAGGTCGTGCGCCACGAGCCTGCGGTCAACCGATGAAACGAGCCTCGATGGCGATTGGGGCGGCGGTGGCGACGGCCGCGGTCGCGGCGTTGGCGGCGGCCGTCCAGCGCGACCGGATCGTCGAGTGGCCGACCTACGGGGGTAATGCCGGCGGCTGGAAGTATTCCCCGCTCGCTGACGTCAATCGTGAAAACGTGGGGCGGCTGGCGCCGGCATGGGAGTGGCGCACTGGCGATCCGGCCAACCCGCCCGCTGACTCGGGGCGACCCGCCCGGCCGGGCAACTTCCAGGCGACGCCGATAATGATCGGCGACACGCTCTATCTGCCCACGCCACTCAACCAGGTCGCAGCGCTTGACGCCGGATCGGGCCGGGAGCTCTGGCGCTTCGACCCCGGTGCATATCGACACGGCCAGCCATCGAATGGCACAGGCCTCGTTCACCGTGGAGTCGCTTCGTGGGCCGATGGACGATCGCGCCGAATCTTCATCAATTCACGCTGGAAGCTTTTTGCCCTCGACGCCGGCACGGGCAGGCCGGTTTCGTCCTTCGGCGGCGGTGACGGATGGATCGACCTTACCGAGGGACTATCCCGCAACGTCAACCGCCTTCACTACACGAACACCTCTCCCCCTGTGGTCTGGGGTGATCTCGTCATACTCGGCAATGGTGTTGGGGATCGTTTGTCCTACAGAGGCGACCCGCCTGGCCACGTCCAGGCGTTCGACGTCAGAACCGGCAAGCGCGTCTGGTCGTTCAACCCCATCCCGCAACCGGGAATGACCGGCAATGAAACATGGGAAAACGAGAGCTGGAGTCACACCGGCCACACCAACGTCTGGGCGCCTTTTACCGTCGACAGCGCACGAGGACTCGTCTACCTCCCGGTTGGCACACCGAGCAATGACTGGTACGGTGGCCGCCGTCCTGGAGCCAACCTCTTTGGCGAAGCGATCGTCTGCCTCGATGCGCGGACCGGTCAGCGGCTGTGGCACTTCCAGACCATCCATCATGGCCTCTGGGATTACGATCTCCCGGCGCCACCCAACGTGATCGACATCCGCCGCGGCGACTCGACCGTGCAGGCCGTGGCCCTGCCAACGAAACAGGGATTCCTCTTCGTCTTCGACCGCGTCACTGGTCGCCCGTTGTGGCCAGTCGACGAACGCCCCGTTCCCCCCAGCGACGTTCCCGGAGAAAGGGCGTGGCCCACACAACCGTTCGTTGCCGTTCCCGCTGCCCTCGCACCTCAGGGAATCTCGGAGCTGAGCATCGTTGACTTCACCCCCGCCGTCCGCTCAGCGGCGCTGGCGGAGCTCGCGAAATACAGGATCGGGCCACTGTTCACGCCACCTTCGTTGCAGGGCACCATCACCCTCCCGGGATCGATCGGCGGAGCCGGCTGGGGAGGGGGCGCCTGGGACCCCGCCAGCAACACACTTTTTGTCAAATCAACCAACTCGCCGTCTGTCTGGCGCATCCTCCACCGACCGACGCCGTCAGACACCAACGACAACGAATACTTCGCCGATCTCCCCAACTCGGCGGTATCGGTCGACATCGGTGGAGGTCCCCGCATCCCCATTGTCAGACCGCCGTGGGGACTACTATCGGCCATTGATCTCGCCACTGGGAGAATGCGCTGGCAGGTCCCGCTCGGCGATACACCCGCCGTACGGAATCACCCTGCGCTGGCAGGTGTCGAGCTCCCACGCCGACTGGGAGTGGCTGGCGCCCCGGGGGGAGTCGCCACCGCCGGCGGCCTCGTCTTCATCACCGGCGGCGGCAGCACTCTCTACGCAATCGAAACCGGATCAGGCGATGTGCTGTGGGAGTACGACCTGGGCAGAGTCGGCTACGCCAACCCGATGACGTATCGTATACGCTCCGGCCGCCAGTTCGTGGTTGTCGCTACCGGCCAGGGTGCTGACGCCGTCCTGCGTGCGTTTGCACTCCAATAGTCGCTCAGAAAACGTCGTCGTGATCCAGTCATGATCGAGATCGTCGCAAGCATTTCGTTAGGCATCGGTCTCGCGGCGGCCGCGGGCCTGCGCGTATTTGTGCCCCTCTTTGGCTCCGGGATCGCCGCGCGACTGGGCTACCTGCAGCTCAATGATGGTTTCGGTTGGCTGACCTCATGGACGGCGCTGGTCGTGCTCGGGACTGCTACGGTCGTCGAAATACTGGCCTATTACGTCCCGTGGCTGGACCATTTGCTCGACGCGCTGACGACCCCCGCCGCTCTGGTCGCCGGGGTGATCGCGAGTGCGGCTGTGATCACTGATCTGCCGGCGGCCATGCGCTGGATTGTGGCGATTGTCGGGGGCGGTGGAGTTGCGGCCGCGATCCAGGCGGTTTCGGTCGGCTCGCGCATCAATTCCACCCTTAGCACCGGCGGACTCGCCAACCCGCTCGTCTCCACCGTCGAAACTGTAGGGGCCACTGTCATCGTAGTGCTGGCGGTGGTAGTACCGGTAATCGCCCTTCTGCTGCTCGGCCTGACTGGCTTTCTGGTCTACCGATTCGTCGGCAGAATGGTCTGGTATCGGCCACCTCTCAATTAACCTCTCTCTGGTTGGAGGAAAGATGGGCCTGATCATGGCGGCGGTTTTTGGATTGATCGTTGGCGTTCTCGCCCGGGTTTTTTACCCGGGGAATCAGAACATGTCGATGCTGAAGACGATGTTGGTCGGCATCGGTGGCGGCCTCCTTGCCGGCCTGCTTGGCCGGATGGTTGGCTGGTACGCTCCGGGCCAGGGTGCTGGCATAATCGCCTCGGTACTGGGTGCGATGTTCGTCATCTGGATCTTTGCCAAACGAGACGAAGGTCGCACCACATGAAAGCCCGGGCGCACGGCGCGCCCGGGTATCAGCGGTAACCTTCGGCCTGCAGCGCAAAGAGTTCGCTGTAGAGGCCGCCGTTTGCCACTAGCCTGGTGTGTGAGCCGTCTTCGATCAGCTCACCGTCTCTCAGTACGAGGATGCGGTCGGCCATTCGTACTGTGGAAAAACGGTGCGAGATTATCACGGCCATCCTGCTCCTTATGAGTCCTGCGAAGCGCTGAAAGACTTCCGCTTCGGCGCGGGCGTCGAGGGCTGCTGTTGGTTCATCGAGTATCATGACTTGCGCTTCCCGCATGTAGGCCCTTGCCAGCGCGACCTTCTGCCATTCGCCACCCGACAGTTCGACACCCTCATGAAATCTCCTCCCGAGGATCTGCCCCCAACCCGCTGGCAGACGGTCGATTAGCGTGTCCGCCAGCGACTTGCGAGCGGCCGCCACTATCGACGCCGGCGGTTCAATGCCGCGATCGGGACCCTCTCCGCCGCCTTCGGAAGGCTGGGCATCGAGGTAGCCGCGTGTCTCGTTGATATCACCGACGCCGATGTTTTCGTCGAGGCGCAGGTCGTACCTCACGAAGTCCTGAAAGATCACGCCGATGGCGCGTCGCAGGCTGTCGAGCTGGTAATCGCGAAGGTCGATTCCGTCCAGCGTAATGCGCCCCTCCGTGGGATCGTAGAGTCTCGCGAGGAGCTTGGTGAGGGTCGTCTTGCCCGCACCATTCTCTCCGACGAGAGCGATCCGCTCACCGGGTGCGAGTGTGAAGTTGAGATTGCGGACGGCCCAGCGCCCGGAGCCGGGATACCGGAAGCCGACGTCATGAAACCTGAACCCTTCGCGGACTGTTTCAGGTACGGGGAGCGATCCCGGGTTGGATCTGATCGTCGGCTGTATCTCGAAGAACCTGAAGAGGTCGCGAAGGTAAAGTGTCTCTTCGTGGATGCCACTGGCGCTGCCGAGGAGTAATTGAATGAGATCCCGGCCACGCGAAAAGGATGCTGAGAGGAACGTGAGGGTGCCGATGGTTATCGCACCGGCAACTGCCTGCCCGATGATCAGGACAAAAGCGATGTAGTAACCTGCAGTACTGATGAGCGAAAGACCGCTGCCGACGAGCGCGCGTCGGGTCGCCAGGGAGCGGTGCTCCCGGTGCCACTGACGCGACAGTGTCGAAAAGCGGCCGATTAGCCATGGAGCCAGACCGAAAAGCTGGACCTCCTTGGCCGTCTCGTCACTCGCGCCTGCATACCTGAGGTAGTCCAGCCTGCGTCTTCGCGGCGTCCACCGGTACATCAGCGAATACTGCAGCGCGGCGAAGCGTGTCTCTCCCCAGAAGCGGGGCAGGATTGTCAGGACCAGCAGCAGGACCAGCCACGGATTGAATGTCAGGAGCGCGCCGCCGAGGGTGAGCAGGGTGATCGCTCCTTCGCCCATGCCGAGGAGCTGCGAGAGCAGACCCAGCCTGCCTGCCGTCTGGCGGCGGGCGCGCTCGAGGTGGTCGTAAAACGCAGGATCTTCGAACATCGCGAGGTCGAGGTGCGCCGCGTGCTCCATGAGACGGATGCTGAGCCGGATGGTGAAGAGGTCGCCCAGAACTCCGTCGACCAGCATCGACGCGCGTTGCAGGAGCTCGCTCAGCACAACGAGGCCGATCTCGACGAAGACAAGCGGCAAAACCACGCGCCACGAGGTCCCGTTGCGCTGGGCCTCGATCACACCGTCTATGATCAGTTTGGCAATCCAGAGCGACGCAACCGGAACCAGGCCCCTCACGAGTCGCAGTGCGATCATCACCGCCGTGAGCCAGCGATGAGTCTCCCAGACAAGGCGCAGCAGTGGCGGAATGTGTGAGAGAGCCTTGACCCGCTCCTTCAGCGTCGGAGTCGCCTCGGGATCTCCGGGTGCGCGCCGGCTCGATCTGCTTCGTGCCATGAGCCAAGTCTAACCAGCAGTGTGCCCGGTGTTCGACCCTGACTGATCAGGTGCTCTGACTCTCCGGATGTTTTCGGGAGCGTTCAAAGAGGTAACCGGCGAGGTAGCTGGCTTGTGTCAGGGCCGCCAGCCCGAGGAGGATGGGAGTGCGAACGCGCCGCTCCCGGGAGAACGGGTGGAACAGGATGCGTCGATAAAACCCGAGTGACTCGAGTCGTGGCAGGTTCAGCCCCCGCTGCCGGCGAGCGGCGTGCAGGTGGACGGCTCCCCGGCCATAGGAAAAGTGCTGCCGCATGAACGAGCGCATCGTCAGTTTGTGAGCGTGCCTCACGATCGCCATTGGCTCGTGGATCAGACGCCCACCACGCTCGCGCCAGCGGTCGCAGAAGTCACGGTCTTCGGCAGCCGCCAGCGGAAATGATGGGTCAAAGCCGCCCAACTCCAGAAATGCCTCGCGACCACATGCGAGATTCAGTGTTGGAAAGAACTTCGCATCCTCCGGATTCCCGTTGTACCACGCGAACAGCGCATCGAGCAGATATTGCGTCGCCGTGGAGTAGAGATTCCCGGCGCACTCGTTGATCGTCAGTCCGCCTACAGCAATGTTGTCCGGATCATCAGGGAACGTGTTGTCCAGGGCCCTGAGCCAATCACGATCTGGCGAACAATCGTCATCAGTGAACGCGACTATCGTCCCCTGCGCCTCGCGAGCACCGACCGTTCGTGCCGTCGCCGGCCCCGTCTTCGATCGCAGGCGAACAAACCTCGTCTGCATCTCGCGTTCGAAGCGGGCGATCAGAGCCCGGACCGCGTATTCGCTGGCGTCGTCGATGACGACCACCTCGTACGCGTCTTTTGGATAGTCGAGACACGACAAGGCGTGCAGGCACGCACTGAGCGCCCTGGGTCTGCCGTGAGTTGGTACCACCACCGAAAAACGCATCCCGAACGGACCGATCCTCTCCCGCACCGGGAGCGCCTGTTGTTGCCGCGTGGCCAATGTACTGGCACGTGCCATGAATGGAGCCTACGATAGGCCCAGCCTGTCTCTAACGCGTCAGCAGCGTAAACTGTGTCTTCAGTCACAATTCATCCACTCCGCGATGCTGTTGCGCCCGGCTCGGATATCCCGTCTCACTCGGCTGTGCTAAACCGTTGCCTGCAAAGGAGTTATTGAGGTTGTGATTGGCGGCTGGTCCGGCGGCGCTGAGTCGCACTGGTCAGAAGGTCCGAACCCCACCGGCAGGAGTACCGCGTGACGCGCTCGCTGGCTGAAATCTGGGAGTTTCGCGGCCTGGCCCGATCGCTGGTTCGCCGGAACATCAAGGTGAGGTATCAGCGGTCGGTAATCGGGTTCGCCTGGACGCTCCTCAACCCGATGTTCACGATCGCGATCCTTGTACTCGTGTTTCAGCAGTTCCTGCGCATCGGCGTCGAGGCTTACTGGGCGTTTCTCGTGAGCGGGTACTTCGCCTGGGTCTTTACTCTCCACACACTCGGCACCGCACCAGGAATCCTCGTTGGCCACTCCTACATGACGAGGAGTCTGGCATTTCCTTCGGAGATTCTGGTGGTAAGCGCGGTCTGGTCGCGACTCATCGAGTTCGGCGCCGAGTTGTTGCTCGCGGTTGGAGTGCTCGCCGTGTTTCATCACGGCGGTGTCCCGCTGGCGGTGGTGATGTTGCCGCTCGTTGTCGCACTGCACGCCGTCATGGTCACCGGTCTGGCGCTGCCGCTCGCGGCGCTGTCGGTCTTCTTTGATGATGTCTCGCACGCAGTGCCGGCGGTGCTTCTCCTCATCGGCTTTCTCTCGCCGGTCTACTATCCGCTGTCGTTCGTGCCGGCGGAGATGAGGGGATGGTTCATGCTGAATCCGTTTGCCTCGCTTCTCGACGTCTACAGGGCGATTCTCTACGAAGGTCGCTTTCCGTCACTGGAATCACTGTTGCTGCTCGCTGTGATGTCATTCGCTACCGCCGCTGCCGGGCTCGCGTTGTATCGGTGGAAGCGGGCCTACTTCGCGGAGATCCTGTGACGGGAGCGGCCGTTGTCTCGAAGGGAGCTGCCGCCGTTGAGTTGCTCGGGGTTTCCAAGCGGTTCTATCACTATGAACATCGTACAACCTCGCTGACGGAATTCGTCGTTCGGCTCTTCCGCCGCGAGCCGATCCACATTCGCACCTCCAAGTTCGAGTTGCAGTCAGTTGACCTGCGCATCGAGCGGGGCAGCACTGTCGGGCTGATTGGCGCCAACGGTGCCGGCAAGAGCACGGCGCTCAGGCTGATGGCGGGGATCTATCCGCCGACATCCGGCCGTATCACCCGCAGCGGCCGCCTGGTTGCCGTCATTGAACTCGGCACCACCTTCCAGCCCGAGCTTACCGGTCTTGAAAATGTCGAGCTCTATGCCACCGCCCTTGGATTCTCGCGTCAGGAGGTCGCCCGTCGGACGCCCGCGATCTTCGCCTTCTCCGGAGTCGGCGAGTTCGCCGACATGCCGCTCAAGTACTACTCGTCGGGCATGCGTTCGCGACTGGCGTTCGCGATCGCGGTGTGCGCCGAACCGGACGTGCTGCTCCTGGATGAAGTGCTCGCCGTGGGTGATGAGCAGTTCCGCAACAAGTGCCTTGATCGCCTGCGGTCCTTCACCGCGGCCGGAGGTACCCTGATCGTCGTTTCTCATGATCTGGATGCGCTTGCCGGGATTTGTGACGACGGCGTCTGGCTGGAGCGTGGAAGGGTACGCATGCACGGTTCGATGCGTGAGGTCATCGCGGCCTACCTGAACGAGGGGAGACCGTTGTGACTCTGGCCGAGTCACTCCTGATCGCCGACGTGGATCTGGCGCTCGGCGAACCTGGGGCGCCGCGGTTGAATGGTGAGCGCGGCGCCTGGGTTCTCTTCCGGTGGAAGGGTGTGCCCTTGCGGGACGCAACGCTGCGAGCGGACGCTCATGGGCAGATCGGGGCCGAGGAGTGGGCTCAACAGCTCGAGTGGTGTGCCGGTTTCATCCGGCTGCAGCGGCTTAGAGCCGCCATTCTACAGGGACGCAACGCCGAGTTGGGGGAGGGGGGCGGCGAGCGGCCTTCACTCTGCGTCGCGGTCTGTACGCGTGATCGACCTGTCGACCTCGAGAGATGTCTCCTAAGCCTGGAGCGGTTGCCTTATTCGGGGCGACTCGAGGTCATTGTCGTGGACAACGCTCCGGCAACCGATGCCACGGAGCTGCTGGTACGCCGCTTTCCGGGTTTCCGGTATCTCAGGGAACCACGGCCGGGACTCGACTGGGCGCGTAACCGCGCGATCGTCTCGACCAACTGTGAGGTAGTCGCGTTTACCGACGATGACTGCGAAGCGGACAGCCACTGGGCCGAGTCCATCGGCGCTCTTTTCGGGGCGGATCCGGGCATCGGTTGCCTGACCGGACTCGTTGTGCCGGCCAGGCTGGACACGGAGGGGCAGCAGCTCTTCGAGGCTTATGGCGGCTTCAACCGCGGGTTCTTCCGGAGATGGTTCAGGCACGACCCTTCCTCCGATCGCAGAATTGCGCGAAGATTTGCCGGCAGCGGTCAGTTTGGGACGGGGGCCAACATGGCCTTCAGGCGCTCGATGTTCGAGTCCATCGGGCTCTTCGACCCGGCGCTCGATGTCGGAACGGCCACGCAGGGAGCTGGCGATCTCGAGATGTTCTTTCGCGTGCTCAAGACCGGGCACACGCTGGTGTACGATCCGGCCGCCGTCATTCGCCATCACCACCGCCGCTCCACCGACGAATTGCACCGCCAGATCGCGACGTGGGGCTCGGCGATGTTCGCCTACATCATCCGGAGCTGGAAAGCCTGGCCCGACGAGCGCCGCGGGCTGTTGTGGGTCTCGGCGTGGATGGCGCAGCACTTTGCCACGAGACTCTTCAGGTCGCTCGTGCAGCCTGCCCCTTTCCCAACCAGCCTCGTCGCCGGCGAAATCGCGAGTGCATTCGAGGCACCCGCGCGCTGGGCGCGCGCGCAGCGTGAGGCTGAAGCAATAGCCCGGACGTTCGGCACAATCGAGTTTGAGCGTCCAGTTCCGGCGGACGACGGACAGAGCCAGGGACCTGCGCCTTTCGATGTGGAGGATGGAGTGGTCCGCATCGAGCTGCTCAACCCGACGCCCTGGCCGCGGTTCCGCTCGCAACTGCCCTGTGTTCAACTCTTCGCGTTTGCGGGCGGCACGCCGGTTGTTCAGTGCACGATCGAGACGTCGCACAAGGCCGTATCGGCGGCCGAAGTGGCCGATGCGATCGCATTGAACGTGGCGTGGCGGCCTGAAGGCGAGTCTCTGCTCAGGAAGTTGAGCGCCGAGCCTGATGAGCAGGCGCAGGAGCTTGCGGTGGACGTCTTGCCTCCACTGGATGCGTCGGTTGGTGTTTCGATCTGCATCGCCACGCTCGACCGTCCCCACGACCTGGCGACCTGCCTGGAAAGGCTGACCGCGGCGACACGACTGCGGCCGACGGAAATCATCGTGGTGGACAACAATCCTTCATCGGGGCTCACGCCACCGGTTGTAGCGCGATTTCCCGATGTACGTCTCGTGGCCGAGGGTCGCACCGGTGTTTCGTGGGCGCGTAATGCGGGGATCGCCGCCTGCAGTCATCCCGTGGTGCTGATCACAGACGATGATACCGTGCCCGAAGATGACTGGATCGAACGTCTGATCGCGCCACTGGCCGACGATCGCGTGCAGGTAGTGACGGGCAACGTGCTGCCACTCGAGTTTGCGACCGATGCTCAACGGCTCTTCGAGACTTACGGTGGTCTCGGGCGTGGTTTCGTGCGCCGTCGCTGGGACGGCGTCTTTCTCAGGCTCAGCCGCCTGGTTGCACCTCCAACGTGGGAGATGGGAGGCACCGCCAATCAGGCAATGCGCGCTTCGTGGTTGCGCAACCCGGCGATCGGCCCCCTTGATGAAGCTCTGGGGCCGGGTACGCCTACGGGGGTTGGCGAAGATACGTACTTCTTCTATAGAACTCTTGCAGCCGGCGGTCACATCGTCTACGAACCGGGGGCCGTAGTCTGGCACCGGCATCGGCGGACCCTCGCTGCGCTTGCCCGGCAACTGCGCAGTTACTCCTCCGGTCACGTCGCCTATCATCTGACGACCTTCCTGCGTCACCGCGATCTCAGGGGTCTGCTGCCGCTGGTGCGGGATCTCCCGCGCTACCACTGGCTGGTTGTCAAGTGGCGTATCCGCAACCACCGGCGATGGCCATGGCGCCTCCAGCTCGCCGAGTTCATCGGCAACCTCAGCGGACCCTGCCTTCTCGCCAGGTCGCTATTGCGCGCCAGGCGCCTTGGACGGAGCCCTGCATTCCCTGCCTTGTCTGGCGATGCTGCGCGAACGCTCATGGCGCTGCCGGCAGTTGCGCCAACGGTCAGCGTGGTGATCCCGGCCCATAACAGCGCTGCCACGATCGGTGCCGCGCTCGACTCACTGGTCGGGCAGAATCTCCGGGAGTGGGAGGCGGTTGTGGTCGACGACCACTCCACCGATGAAACGCGGGCCGTCGTCCTCGCCCGCGCCATAAAAGATCGCCGCATCAGGCTGGTCCGTACCATTAACCGTGGTGCTTCTGCGGCGCGTAACACAGGACTGAGCCTGGCCAGAGCGCCACTCGTTCACTTCCTCGATGCCGATGACAGTATCACGCCGGACCTTTTGTCATCTGCCGTCGAGAGCCTCGCTCGCGATCCCTCTGCGGTCGCCTGGACCTGCGGCTGGCGGCGTGTAAACGACGCGGGCGAATCTGTCGAAACACAACAGCCTTTTTTCGGTGGCGATCCCTTTCTGAGCGCCGCGCGCGCGTGCCCTGTCACCATCCATTCGATTGTCAATCGCACTGCGCTGCTGCGGCGACTTGGGGGCTTTGATGAATCACTTGTGACCTGCGAGGACTGGGACCTCTGGGTTCGCCTCACCCGGTCAGGCGGCAGGATCCTCGGCAATCCGCTCCCCCTCGCCGTCTATCGGACGCATCCCACATCGCTATCCGGCCGTGCCATGTCATTGCTCAACGACGGGCTCACGGTTCTCGCACGAGCCCACTCGAAGGAGAATCGTGGTCCGCTCGAGGGATACGCAGACCGTCATGCCAGGGGAGCCCCCGCCACGGCGTTGGCTGGCCGGCGGGCCGCCTGGGCCCTGTGGGTCGCCGCACAGCGCGTTGGCGGGGGACCGGCGTTGAACGAGGCCGAGGTGGTAATGCGATCATCGGGCAGCCTGGAGCCGGCTGTTGCCGCGGAAATGATTGTTTCGGGACTGGCCATTGCCCACAGCACCGTGACCGCCACAGAGCTGCCGTGGCGCGAGCAACAGGACTCTGCGCGGCTGCTGTCACTTGTCGAACCAGCTGATGCAGATGAGACGTGGCGCCTGCGCGCGTTGCGCCGGGTAGAGGCCGGGCTCCTGCGCAACCGTGACGGTGCGCGCGACCTCTCACTTGGCGCCCGGCGCAACATCAGCGCCGAGGCCGCTTTTCGCGACCTTGTCTTTGATCCGACCGTGATGTTGGCGGTAGTTGGGGTTTCCTACGGCGGACGATCGCTGGGAACGGTCACCCTACCCGTGTTCAACGGGGTTGTGAACGCCGATGCCATTGCCGCAGCTCTGGCGCGCCGGATGCACTGGGGCATCGTCACGACGTGGCTCGAAGCCACGGTCCTGGGGGACCTCACCTGGCGCCCCTCTGAGGACCCCCTATACGGCGAAGGGTGCGGCGACTGGCTGCGTGGCGATTCTGTAGTGGCGCGCGACCTCATCTCTGACCGCTCCCTCGTGCTCGCTCGTGCGGGTTGGCTTCTGTTACTGCAGGAGTTCTGGGGAGACCCGTCGGGGAGCCTCGATGATTTCTACGGCGCCGGCGCTGCGCCGGCGCAACTTTCCGCGGAGGCGACAGCGGAGCAGCCGGCAGTCATCGATCTTTCGCGGTCACTCGAGTGGCGGGCAGCTCCTCGAGATGGGCTGCTTCTCACCCCGGCCATCGGATCCTGGATCGGCTGGGCGGTCCACGTTCCTGCGGGCGCCGATGGCCGGGTCTCGCCTCGAGCACAGCGAGCGGCGTTCAACTGGTCCATCGGGCCGCACCTGAGCCGCGTGGTCGCGCGCGAAGCGCTTCTGCAGCGCGCCATTGGATCGGGCTCGCTGCGCGATCGGCTCCGCGCGACCTTTAGTCAAGGTGCAAACACTGCCGCGGCGGTGGACCCACAGAGCACCTCAACGGCGGACGGTGACGCTGACCTCCCCTATGACCGGCACCACTTCGAGTCGTTGTTCGCTCGTGGGCGCGACCCGTGGTCGTACGATTCGCCGTACGAGGCACGCAAGTACCAACAGACCCTCGCACTCGCTCTTGCTCATTCGCCGCGCAACGCCCTCGAAGTCGGATGCGCCGAAGGCCACTTCACTGCCAGGCTCGCTCCTCACGTTGCGTCGCTCGTTGCAGCCGACATCTCTGAAATCGCTCTCGAGCGCGCCCGCGACCGGCTCCGCGCCTTTGGGCATCTCAGATACCGGCAGCTCGATCTCGGCAGCGACCCGATCGAGGGGCGCTTCGACCTCATAGTCTGCTCTGAGGTTCTCTACTACATGGGGGATACTGACAGGCTTTCGACGGTTGGTTGCAAACTGCTGGCTGCGCTCAGGCCCGGCGGCCGGCTGGTTTGCGCACATGCCCACCTGCTTGTCGATGATCCCACGGCGCCCGGGTTCAACTGGGCCATGACATACGGGGCGAAAACGATCGCCGAGAGCTTCGCGCGCATTCCCGGGGCCCGCCACCTCGTCGACGCCCGATCACCTCACTATCGGATATCGGTGTTCGGCCGTGCTGAAGACTTCGCAGAAAGCAGTGGCCCTGTCATCGAAATCATCGAATCTGCTCAACCGGAACCGGCGGTGGTTGCGCATTTCAGCGCTGGAGGGGGCCGCGCTCCCACGGTGGCTCAACTTCGCACCACCAGGATTCCGGTTCTCATGTACCATCGAGTTGCCACTGACGGCCCTGCTGCACTGGATCGTTGGAAGATCGACCCGGCAATCTTCGAACGCCAGATGAGGTGGCTGAGAGAGTCAGGCTTTCGCACCGTAACTGCCGGTGACTGGGAGAGTGCCCTGTCCCGGGGTGAAGGCCTCCCCGGACGGTGCGTGGCCCTTACGTTCGACGACGGCTACGAGGACTTCGCCACCGTCGCCTGGCCTGTCCTCCGGACCCTCGGCTTCACCGCAACCTGCTTCCTCGTTGCTGACAACATCGGGACAACAGCTGACTGGGACGACGCGGCGTGGTGCGGCCAGGCGCCGCGGCTGATGGACGCCGCGACCATTACCAGACTTGCCGGCGAAGGCGCTTCGTTCGGCTCTCATGGTGGCCGACACCTGCGCGCAACCGCCGTCGATCCCAGGCGGCTGCTGGATGACTGTCGATCGTCCCGCGAGAAAATCTCGGCGCTCCTGCGGTCGAACGTCACGACCATTGCCTGGCCCTACGGCGATGCCGACGAAGCGGTGCGCGAAGTCGCGGCTATGAGCGGCTACACTGCAGGCTTCGGTTGCCGTGAGGACTTCGCCACCCTCGGGGATGACCCGTTCGACGTTCCGCGCCTCGAGATCCGCGGTGACATGAGCGAAGCGGAATTTGTGGACCTGCTGCGGCGCTGAGTTTCGCGGCCCCTTGACAAGGAGAGGATGAGAAAGCCGGAGCTTCCTCATCCTCCTCATCCTCCTCATCCTCCTCATCCTCCTCATCCTCCTCATCCTCTCCATCCTTCCACAACCCCTCACACCCGCCCCTACCGCCGCGGCCTCCCCCTCGACGCCAGATCGAACTCGAAGGTCTCGCCGTTGACAGTCACCGGTACGAACTGCGTCCCGTTGAACGTTACTGAAACGGTGCGCGTACCCGTGCTTCCATCGGCCTTCCTGACCGTCACGGTGCGTGTGATGGTGCCCGACCTGGGCCAGCTGGTTGCCGTCTGAGGAACGGGGATCACTACGTTCGTGATGGTCGTGCTACCCGAAAACTCGTACGTTCTCGACTCGCCGCCATCACTCATCCGCACACGGGTGGAGCTGCCGCTCCCTGTCCCATTCCAGGTAATCTGGGTCTCGTTCCCGAGCAGCCCGGAAGCGGTCAGGTCTCTCTCACGGTCGACCGTTCCGCTCCATCGATCACGCTGAACGTCGCCGCTTATCTCGACATGAACATTGGCGGTCGCCGTTGTCTGCGCATTGTATGCGGCCTGGACGTTGCCCGCGGCGTCCCGGAAAGTGCAGGTGCGCACGACCGTCAACTGACGAGGTGTTTCGCGGTTGCACTCAAAATTGCCGATGCGTGCCAGCAGTCCGAGGCCGAATCGGCCACCATGAGCGCCGCGCATCACTTCGGCGTCCACTGCCGCTGCGTCTCCAGCGTACATCGCGACATCGGAATTGAGCTGAGTCTCCGGATCGAGCGGCGTTGTCGTATCTGCGCAAGCTGACGCCAGCAGCGCGAAGGCCGCGATTCGAAGGTTTGAGGTTCTGGTCATTGCAGGTCCATGGTTCGGGTTCAGATCGTGAATCACTCAGCGGCGGAGTCACCACTAAACTGAGTCCGCCGTGTCGTGAGACGGAGCCAGGTGCGTGGTGTTAAGGACACACGGTCACTCGGTCTCGACTTTCGGGCGCGCAACCATCAGCGGGTCCACCCGTGAAGGCCCGACCTCAGCCGTGAGAGCCGATGTGGACAGAATGCCCGTGAATAGACATACCCCGACGGCCATTAGCGCACTCAGGAACGAGTACCCGATTATCAGCCTCTGCCTGCGACCACGAACATTCCAGACCCGTCCCTCGAGTGCAGCTGCGATGGCAAGAAGCGCGAGCCCCATAAACGCAGTCGCTGCAGATACTCGCACCAGTGGCGGGACTCCCAGTGCAAATTGCTCCACGGGAGTGACACGAAAGAGATACACGAATCCAGCGATGGCGCTCAACGCCGTACCGATAGCGGCCGTGAGCACCGACGATGCGAGCCGTGTTCCACGTGCCCCGGTGATCACGAGTGCGGCAACCAGCACCAAGCCCAGTGTCGCGGAGCCGACGGCCGCACCGAGCACGTAGAGAAGGCGAGGCCTGGCCTGCCAGGCCGGGATGCGGTCATAGATGTCCATGTTGATGAAGAGCCGCCGTGGCGGCGACGTCGAAGTTGCGTCAAACCCGATGTAGTCTTCGTCTCCGCGCCAGTCGATCCTGAAGCTCGTCGGCGAAACCCCTACTGCGCGCATCGTTCCTTCACTGCGCCTGATGACGAGGTTGCCGTCGGCGTCGCGTCGAACGTGGCCTACGTCAGCCAGAAAGAGATGGCCCAGCCGTTCAAGGCCGGTTGCGGCAAACTCGCGCCTGCGGTAGTACCCGGTGTACAACTCGGGTCTTATCCCCGCCGCGAATGATGAGGGCATGGGCGCCACATCCCCGTGGCGCGGAAAGAACCGATCGTGCAACGC
This sequence comes from Gemmatimonadota bacterium, assembly GCA_052389935.1. GTDB lineage: Bacteria > Gemmatimonadota > Gemmatimonadetes > Gemmatimonadales > Gemmatimonadaceae > JBQTHK01. The sequence goes on from JBQTHK010000037.1 coordinate 141,801, forward strand.
TTCCAGGAACGTATGGCGCCAGAGATCACCGTTGTCCACGTTGCCCGCGAGATAGATACCGAAGTCTTCTTCGGGCAGGATGTAGAGAAACGTCGAGGTCCCGCCGTACCAGCCACCGTGCGCCTTTCCACTTCTGTCATTGATCGGATAATCGTACAAGCCCATGCCGATTCCACGCATTTTTGACTCGGGGCGAAACCACGTTCGGTGCATCTGCGCGAGCACTTCGGGCGGGATCACAGCCGGCCTGTGACCGAGGAGGGCCAGCAACAGCTGGCCCATTTCACTTGTTGTTGCTATCAGCCCTCCCGCGGGCGTCAGGTTGCCGTGGATCACGGGCGAGGTAATGACTGAATCAGCGCCCTGACGATAGAAGTACGCAGTAACGAGCCGCGGAGACCGGTAGCCGTCGATCTCCATCGTTGCGTTCATCATCCCGAGCGGCCTCAGGATCGAGTCGCGGGCGTAAGCCTCGAACGCAACTCCGCTCGCCTCTTCCAGCATCAGCGCCGCGAGCGACATCCCCTCCTGCGAGTAGATGAACTCTTCGCCTGCCCTCGCAATCCTCCTCGGCAGGCCCCGGCCCAGCCATTGCCGGTAGGGCAACATCGCGTCTGCATCAGCCGCGACGAGCCCGAGGTTGCGTAATTCGAAGCCGGCGGTGTGAGTAAGGAGGTGCTCGAGGGTTATCTCGTCGGCAAAGCCGTCGATACCGAGCCCCGGTATGAGACCGGTGAGACGATCATTCAGCTTGAGGCGGCCGTTGCGTACCGCTTTGAGAATAGCCGCCGCTGTAATGGTCTTGCTGACTGACCCGGTGGTGAAAGCGGACTCGGTTGTTGACATCGGCTTCTTCACCGCCAGATCAGCGAAGCCCCACGCGCGTTCAGCGATTATCTGCCCCCGCTGGACCGCGATGACGGCCATCCCCGGTATACCGAAGCGTTTCCTCGCTGCGGTGACGGTGCTGTCAAGAAACGCCGTCACTGCATCAGGGGAAACTGCGGTCTGCGCATGTAGTGCTGCCGGTTGCAGCAGCGCAATCAGCATCACACCGCCCGACAGCAACCGCCGCATCAGAGCTGAAAATGGAGGCCCGCGCCTAAGTACTGGATCTTCTGACGGAAGAACTGCCCGTAAGGCGACGGTCCGGAATAGCTTTCGATCAGCAGGCTCCACCTGCGCGCGGGCGGGTCGCTGCTCCGCGCACGGTCAAACTCGAGGCCCGCACGCACGCTGATGCTTGGCTCCCATTCCTGTTCTTCCGAAGCCTTGAGGTCCGCGCCGGCCAGAAACCGCACTGAACCGAGCAGCGGCAATCGTACCAGCGGCGGTCCGGGCCGTAGTTCGGCGCCACCGTGCGCCACATGACGTTCCAGTGACTTCGGTTCCCGATTGAAGAGGTACTCTCCGCCTCCAAAGATGCGCAGCGACCCAACGTCCAGCGACAGAATCACCTCGGTCGCCTCGAATGACAGATTTACCCGCTCCGGATCGTCCTCCCTGAGCACGTATTCGTCGCCGAGGTGGGAGCTCTGGTGGTAAAGCCTCAGCCGGCCCGAGAAGCGGCCCCTCCGAAACGTCAGCGGCACACCGATGACGTAATCGGCGTTGATCAGATCGAACGATTCGGTGTCGAGATCGAACTGGGCAAAAACAGATCCTGAGATCGACAGTTGGACGCCGTTTCCGTTCCTGTCACCACCCCAGCGCGCGATCCCGAACATGTCGCCGATTCCCACCGAGCCCAACCTCGTCAGCGAATCACCCCTGCTCGTTTCGCGCAGGTAGCTGACGAACGAGCGCAGCCCCTTCGGGTCGGCAATGATGGGACAGAAGACATCGCTCGTTGGAAGTCCGACGAAGGCCCGCTCCTCGGATGACGGGATGTGCAGCCCGCAGCGTTCGGTCGGTGACTGACCACTGGCGGCCCGTACCGGTGACGCGGCCACCGCGACGGTCAGATATAAAAACGCCGCGGCACCGGCACTGCGACCGATCATCTCGGAATCGGCGGAACGGTTGGTGCCCGCGCTGGCCCGATCAGGAACGGAGCCCGCACTGCATCGGTGACGGGAGCATTGAGCCTGGACTTGGCGACCATCTTCTCGACCTCCTCCATCAGCCGCGCGTTGTTCATCACCACCCCGTCCTTGATCGTGTGAACGATGCCCTGCGTCCGGAACATCTTCCCGTCCCTGTCAACGGCAAGGTCACCAAACGAGTAAAGGTACTTGAGATTTGCCGCAGGATTTCCGTCGACGAGCAGCAGGTCGGCCTTGTAGCCCGGACGGATCAGCCCCAGCTGCGGGAGGCCGAGTGTCTGCGCCGAATTCCAGGTAGCCGCCTTGATCACCTCGAGGTTGTGCATCCCCGTTTCGCGCAGGAGCTGCAGTTCGCGTACGGAGGAGAACCCGGGCGTTGCCCAGATGTAGTTGTCGTCGGTCCCGAAGGAGACTCTTCCACCTCGCTTGTTGAACTCGTGGATCAGATCGCCCCAGAGGCGAAATGCATACGTCCAGTAGTACTCGTCGTCGCTGGTCCAGTCGTAGTGAAACGCCCCGTGCCATGCCGGATCCGGGAGATTCCAGCCCCAGAGCGCGGCGTGAGTGTACTTCTCATGCCATGGCAGTGACGAAGCCCGCAGGAAGTCACGGTTGGCCTCGTAGACCACCCGCGTTGGCAACATCGTCACGCCGCATTTCACCAGCGAATCCACCACTTCCGTGAGAAGGCGATCACGGTTGGTGTAGGTCCAGACCCGGCCCGCTTCGCGGAAACGGTCATTTTCGTCTCCGTAGCTGTAGTCACGCGCAAAGTCCTGCGTCTTGTTGCCGAGCGCGGACTCGGCATAGCCGTAGTGGTGCTCGATCATCGTTACCCCGGCACACGCTGCCTTGACCGCCTGGGTTACTGCCGTGTTGGCGGGCTGGAGGTGGAACGAAGTAATCATTCCGTTTTCCTTCGCCGCCCTGGCAATGGCCGTCACCAGATCGAGCGACCATCCGAGAGGGTCCATCGAGATGACGCGAAGTCCGCGGGCCGCCATCTGTTTGACGACCGCCGGGGCATTGGCTGGATCGTCGAGCTGCAACCTGGAGAATCCGGTCGTCCCGCCGCCGTAGCCGGTCAGGGGATACATCCGTGGTGCAACTATCTCGTTTGTCTCGCTCTTTTTCGCCTCGGACATCGCCTGCTCGAGTCCGCGATCGGCAGCGTTGACCATCGTCGTCACGCCCATCGCCAGCTTGAGGTAGTAGACGTACTCCAGCTCCTCGGGGAGAGTCCGCAGGTGCGTGTGGAGGTCGATCATCCCCGGCATCAGGTATTTGCCCGACCCGTCGATTACGCGGTCTCCCGTCCGCTGTGTGGGTGTGTTGCGCTGAGCGGAGACAGGATCACGCGCGGCCATGCCGGTGATCATGTTGCCTTCGATCGTTACGTCATACGGTCCGGCCGGTGGTCCGCCGTGACCGGGGATCACCATGACGTTGGAGATGACGAGTGTTCCGTACGGACCAGCCGCCAGATCGCCGAACTGCCGAGTGGTGAGATTCGCTGGCGTGGCGGGTCGGACTCCGGTCTGCGCCGCTGCCAGTGCCGGCAGCATCGCAAATGCGCCGGCGGCGTACAGTCGCTTCATGTTCATGGTCGTTTGTAGAATGGGTAACGGCTTGAAGATATGCAGTATGGTGGACAATAGGGCGAGGGAGGATGACTGGTGAACGTCATGGTGCGACGACGGGGTGGAGCCGCTCATAGCCTTGAGGATGCTCCACCCCGCCTTGTTCGTGACGCGTTTACTGTCAGTCCTGGGGTGCAGTCAGAATCACACTGTGCTGAGCCAGGGCGTTGCTGAGAGTCCTTGCTTTCGCCAGGACCCGATTCGCTTCCGCAACCGCACCGGCCAGTTCGGTCCTGGCCATTGCCACCTGTCGCATGGTGCCGTCACTCGGCGTTTCCCAGACACCTATGATGGCGGTCTTGAGGCCCGACAGGCGACCGAGAACGTTTGCCGCGGCACCACCGCCGCCCCCGAAGCCACCTCCACCTCCACCCCCGCCTCCACCACCCTGCGCCGGCCCGACTCCGAACTTTACTCTTACAGAATCAAACTCCTGTCGGAAGGTTGCCCATTGCGCCTTCATTGCCGCGGGAGCGGCGCTCGAGTCCACCCTGGGAGCGGTCCTGACGATCTCGGCCTGAAGCGCCGTCAACGGAGCCACCACCTGTGAAGCCCGACGCTGCGTGTCGTGAAGGTCCATGACGATCGCGTTGTAACGCGCGCGCGCCGCATCGCCGAACTCCACTTCGGGATCCATTGCGATACGGAGCTGCTTGCGGTCGAGCGTGCGGCCATCCGCGACTAAAGCGACTGTGTAGGTTCCGGGCACCACGTGCGGGCCGGCATTGGCGCCTCCACCACCAAAGAAGCCACCACCACCACCGCCGCCACCTCCCTGGCCCGGTGCGGGAGCGCAGGGATTCATCGGCAGGTAACCGACTGGCGGCAGGGGCTCCGGCAGGCCGGGGATTGGCCGCACCTGCTGTGCGCCGCCCGGACCTCCACCACCACCTCCGGGCCCACCGCCACCGCCACCCCCACCCCCACCCGGAGCGCCGCCGGTTGCGGCCGCGGCGGGGATGGGCTCGACCCGCTGATCCCAGCACACTGACTGGAGCCCTGCCTGGTTGCGGTTAGCCGGTATCGCGAGCTCGCGGACCACCTGACCGCGGGAATCGGTTACCCGCAACATCGGGTTAGTCAGTGGTCGTGCAAGGTGCATATCGACCACGACCTCGGACGGCCGGTTCTCGCCGGTAAAGAACTGGTGACCCCAGAACTCATCGTTGCGGTCATCCTTGGGGCGCCACTGCAGAGTCGGGGCTGGCGTGAAGAGACGGCCATCAGCGACCTGCGATCCGGCTGCATACTCCTGAATCGGTGCAAGGTTGTCGAGAATCCAGATCGCCCGGCCGTGCGTACCTACGATCAGGGCGTTGTCGCGCGGGTGTATCGCCATCTCGTCGACACGCACCGTCGGCATGTTGGCCCTCAGTCGGCGCCAACTTTGCCCGCGATCCAGCGTCAGGAAGATCCCCGTCTCTGTACCCATGTAGAGCACATCGGCGTTGCGCGTGTCTTCCGTGAGCGTGCGCGCAACTTCACCACGCAGATTGGATACGATCGACCGGAATGTGGCGCCAAAGTCGTTGCTGACCCAGACGTGCGGGTCGTAGTCGTTCTGCCGGTGATTGTCGACAGTGATATATACAGTTCCGGCATCGAAGCGCGACGGCACGATCCTGCTCGCGAACGCGTGACCGGTCGGGAATCCGGGCAGGTTCGCGGTGATGTTCTGCCATGAGCGACCGTTGTCGCGCGAGACGCTGACGGTGCCGTCATCGGTGCCGGTGTAGAACAGCCCGGGCTGCCGAGGCGATTCGGCGAGAGCAACGATCGCCGGCCACTGGGAAATGCCGTCGTTGCGCGCGATGTTGATATCGCTTCCCTTGATGCCCATCGTCACGATCTCGTTCCTGTTTTCGTTCTTTGTAAGATCAGGACTGATGGCTTCCCACGAGTCGCCCCGGTCGCGAGACCGGAACACCTTGTTGGCCGCGGCCAGCAACGTCCCCGGATCGTTAGGTGACAGCATCAGCGGCGTATCCCAGTGGAACCGATATGCCTCACCTCTGGTGGCGTTGACGACGTTCAGTGAGGTCGGCCTGATCGACCTCGATTCGCCCGTAACCTTGTTGCGCCGGACGATGTTGCCGTCCTGCGATTCGGTGTAGACGATGCGCGAATCGCGGAGGTCGGGCTGCGCGACAAACCCGTCTCCCCCCAGGATCTGGAACCAGTCGTAGTTCATGATTCCGCGACCAAACCGCGTCGCGCTCGGACCGCACCAGTTGTAGTTGTCCTGCATCCCGCCACACACGTTGTACGGCGTCTCCATATCGAAGCTGACATGGTAAAAGAGGCCAACCGGCAGGTTCGGGATGAACACCCACGTACGATTCATGTCGTACGAAACAGCGATGCCCCCGTCGTTGCCGATCAGCACATGGTTCGGATTGGCCGGGTTGATCCAGATAGCGTGTACATCGTCGTGCGTCACCTGAGCCGCATCGGTTTCGAAACGACGGCCGCCATCGATCGAAAGGTGAAGGCCGACACCACCCATGTAGACGCGGTCGGGATTGACAGGATCAATGTTTATCTGGCTGAAGTACATCGGGCGCGGATTGACCGGGCTCGTCCGCCTCCAGGTTGTGCCGCCGTCATCTGATCTGTAGACCCCGGTGACCCCCGGTGCTGGCTGCCCACCACCAGCGCCGCCGCCACCGCCACCGCCAAAGCCGCCTCCACCAGGACCTTCAACCGTCGCGTAAACGATGTGCGAGCTCTGCCGGTAGACGTCAACGGCGATCCGGCCAAGTGGTGCCGCGGGGAACCCGTTTCCGCTGATCCGCGTCCACGTCTCACCGCCGTCGGTGGACTTGAACAGCCCGCTCCCGGGTCCTCCACCGTTCATGCAACACGCAGTTCGGCGCCTCTGGTACATCGAGGCAAACATGATGTTGGGGTCGGCGAGCGACATCGCGATGTCGTTGGCACCGGTGTCGTCGTCTCCCTTGAGCACCTGCTTCCACGTACGGCCGCCATCTGTCGTCTTGTAGACGCCACGATCGCCTCCCGGACCCCACAGCGGTCCGGTCGCGGCCACGAACACTACATCGTGATTGCGCGGATCGATCAGGATCCGGTTGATGTGCTTCGAGTTCGGAAGGCCCATGAACGCGAAGGTCTTCCCGCCATCTGAGGACTTGTAAACACCACTGCCCCAGGAAACGCTCTGCCGGTTGCTCGATTCGCCGGTCCCGACCCAGAGCAGATCAGGATTGGTCTGTGGAATCTCGACGTCGCCGATCGAGAGCAACCCCTGATCCTGGAAGAGCGGAATCCATGTGGCGCCGTTGCTGGTCGTTTTCCAAAGGCCGCCGTGGGCCGTGCCCACGTAGTAGATGGCGGGGTTGGCTTCGTACACAGCCAGGTCGGCTATGCGGCCTGACATCGTCGCGGGGCCGATGGACCTGAAGTGCAGTCGCTCGAACTCCTGAGCGACCGGGACGGCCTGCGGCGATGCGGAGACGGCGGAGATCAGGGCGGCTACGGCCGCGCCTGCCGCCTGGATGACTCTCTTCATATGACTCAGCGCCTGGAGTGTGGGGGGAGTAGTGCAGACCGTGGCTTGCGTGAGCAATGCTGGCTCGCGTACCGCCTCTACGACGCGGGAGACGATAGCGCGGTGAGCCTCTCCCGGCGAGGCCACCGGTTACGCCGCCTGACGTGCCTCCAGGATCCTGAGGTAGCTTTGTCGGCAGCCCACCTGCCTTGCCATGTCACCAAATACCCTGCTGGCCCTCGCCGCCGCGCTCACGGTCGCGGCTGCCGGCCCCGCCCAGTCAGCCGCGCAGCAACGCAGCGGCAGTCCGGCGCGAACGCTGGCACCTCCCGCCGCAATCTCCGAGATCCGGCGCGCTGACCTGGAGCGCGATCTCGAGCTGCTCGCTGGCGACGGCCTCAGGGGGCGTGAGGCGGGCACTGTCGACGAGATGCGCGCTTCGATCTGGATCGCTGACAGGATGCGCATGATCGGCCTCGAGCCCGTTGGCGACTTCGGCAGCTTTCTTCAGTGGTGGAACATGCGGCGCACCCGGCTCTCCACCGTTTCCAGTTCGATCGTACTGGAGGGCAGACCGATTGAACTCTGGACAGGCATTACACCTGCCACCAACGCGGCCGTTGACGTCACCGGGGTAACCGTTTTTGTCCGGAATGTTCAGGACACAACAATCGACGTGCAGGGAAAGGTCGCGGTTGCAGGGATAGTGGCGCCGCCGGTCCAGTCCATCAGAAGCACGACCAATACCTGGGCCTACAACTACACAAGGCCGGCGCTGACGCAGCTTGGGGCGACGCTGTCACGTCACGGAGCCGCGGCAGTGGTGATCGTCGCCGATTCCGTCGCCGACCTCGCGTTCGACGGTGTCGCCCGCGTCCAGTCACGCGGAACCTACGATGTCATCGGTGGTGTCCCCCGCTTTTCCCGCAATCCTCCGCCGCGGACTGCCGCGACCGCAGCCGCGCCACCTGCGCGGCCGGTGCCGATCCTTCTCGTGCGCAGCACAGCACTCGACTCATGGCAGCGCGACGGCCAGCAGGTCGACATCAGGCTCCGCTCAGAGAGCTTCGAGTACCCGTCCACCAACATAGTCGGTGTGGTTCGGGGCACCGATCCCGCCCTCCGCGACGAATTCGTTCTGTTCAGTTCGCACCAGGATCATGATGGGATCCGGTATACCGTCGACGGCGACTCCATATGGAACGGCGCTGATGACAACGGAACCACGAGCGTCGCCCTTCTCGCAATCGCCCGCGCCTGGAAACGCCAACCTTCACGACGTTCAGCACTGTTTGTCTTCCACGGTGCGGAGGAGCGCGGGCTTCTCGGATCACGGTATCACGTCGCGAATCCGGTGGTGCCACTGGAGAGGATCGCAGCAGTGCTCAATGGCGACATGATCGGACGCAACCATCCCGACACGGCGGCGCTTCTCGGCTCGCAGCCGCCGCACCGCAATTCTGTCGAGCTGGTGCAGATGGCTATCGACGCCAACACCGCAACCAGCCGGTTTGTGATCGATTCGCTCTGGGACCGACCCTCACATCCCGAAGGGTGGTACTTCCGCAGCGACCACGTGCCGTACGCCGAGCGCAGGATTCCCTCGCTCTTCTTCTCGAGCAACCTGCATGGTGACTACCACACACCTCGCGACGAGCCGCGAACCATCGATTACGAGAAGCTGACGCGCATCGCGCGCTGGATGTACATGACCGGGTGGCTGGCGGCCAACTCTGATCGCCGGCCCGCCGTCGACGCGGGGTTCATCCTTCGTTGAGACCAGGATCGGCGCTACCTCTTCTCTATTCGAAGCTCGCAGACTGGTGGCCGCTCGTGTCTGCGCCGGCGGACTACGCCGAAGAAGCGGCCGTCTACGAGCGGCTGCTGCTCGACACCGGCGATGACCCGGCTGTAACGCTTCTCGAACTCGGCTCTGGCGGTGGAAACAACGCGTCGTATCTCAGAAAACGCTTTCGCATGACCTTGAGTGATCTGTCTCCGGGAATGCTGGAGGTGAGCCGCTCGCTAAACCCGGACTGCGAACACCTGCACGGAGACATGCGCACGCTGAGGTTGAATCGACAGTTCGACCGCGTCTTCGTTCATGATGCAATCGCTTATATGACGTCCGAGAGCGACCTCAGGCTTGCCATCGCGACCGCTGCCGCGCATTGCCGCCGAGGGGGTGGTGTTTTGCTCGCTCCCGATCACCTTCGCGAGAACTTTCGGCCGTCAACGGATCACGGCGGTCATGACGGGAGTAATGGCCGCGCGATGCGCTTCCTCGCGTGGACGTGGGACCCCGAGCCGGACGACCATACCTGCATTGCCGATTATGTTTACATGTTACGGGAGCAAAATGGCACCGTCACGGTTGAACATGAGCGCCACATCGAAGGTGTTTTTTCGCGCCAACTCTGGCTCGACCTGATGACGGAAGTCGGCTTCGACCCGAGGGCGGTCCCGGTCGAACATTCCGAACTCGAGCCCGGTACCTACGAAGTCTTTGTCGGTCGAAAACTCTGAACCATTAACGCCTCCCATAAAATGCGCAGACTCCTGTTCGCACTTGCTCTCGCTCCCCTCACAGCTGGCGCTCAAACGGGTTCGGTCGTCTACACACTCGGCAGGGACACCGTTGCCGTCGAGAAGTACTCACGGACGCCGGCCGGATTCTCCGGAGAGATGGTTACCAGAACCGGGGCGGCGGTGACCCGGACGTCGTACCAGCTCACTTTGGCCAATGGGGTACTGACGTCGGCAACAGTCAGGCGCAGCCAGGCCGATGGCAGCCCTCTCCCCAATGTGCCGGCCGAATATCGATTCAGTTTCCGGCCCGACTCCACGTTTCGGCAAACGGTCTGGCCCGACAGCACTGCCCGACACTCCTGGGCGGTCGGGAACGCCTTCGTCACGCTGCCAGTCTACGTCTACGCACCCTACTCATTGCTTGCAGGGCGCACCCGGCGTGATTCCATACCCGCCGTCGGGCTCGGCGGCACTAACGTTGGAATGCTCGGGTTCACCGGCGCGGGAGGTGACACGTTGCGGCTGCGCGGAGCGCCGTACGCGATGCTGATCCGGTACGCGAGCGATGGACGGCTTCTCTCGCTTGATGGCTCACACACCACGAACAAGGTCATCGGGCTCCCCGGAACTCCCGACCCTGACATCGCGGCGATTGCGCGCGGCATGCGGCCCACAGGAGTTCTTTCGCCACGGGTGACGGCCCAGGCATCCATCACGCAGGCGCCGATCATGATCAACCATGGCAGCCCCGCGGTGCGCGGGCGCACGGTATGGGGCGGCACACTCGTGCCGTTCGACTCCGTGTGGCGTGCTGGCGCCAACGAGGCTACACATCTCGCTGCATCAAGAACACTGCAGATCGGTGACCTCACCGTTCCGGCCGGCCTCTACACAATCTGGATCCTTCATACCCGCAGCGGCACGTCACTCGTCATCAATCGCCAGACCGGACAGTGGGGGACTGCGTACAACGCGGCGAATGACCTCGGCCGTGTGCCGATGCAATTGACGCCTGCCCCGTCGCACGTCGAAGATCTGACGGTCACGATCAGACCGATGGGTGGCCCGCGCGGCGCGATCGAGTTTGCATGGGGCGACCGGGTGGCGTCGGTACCGTTCACGGTGCGCAACTGAGACGCCGCGAGGGGGGACCCGGGGGGGGGGCAGTGCCCCGGACAAGGCATGCGCAGCATGCCGCGTAGGGTTCCCCGGACAAGGCATGCGCAGCGTGCCGCAGATCCGGGGTCTCCCCTGATTCGGGGCGCTCTCAGCTCTCGCTCATGCTGGAAGCAACGCCCCTGGACTCCCGCCTTCGCGGGAGAACGGAAGGGAGGCCCTCCACGGACGCGGCGTGCCTGGGACTGCATGAAGGAAGGAGTGCCCCCGAGGAGGCATGCGCAGCAAACCGCAGCGGAGTTCCCCGGACAAGGCATGCGCAGCACGCCGCGCAGGGTTCCCCGGACAAGGCATGCGCAGCATGCCGCAGATCCGGGGTCTCCCCGGAGTTGGGGCGCTCTCAGCTCTCGCTCATGCTGGAAACAACGCCCCTGGACTCCCGCCTTCGCGGG
>JBQTHK010000038.1:0-78378 GCA_052389935.1 Gemmatimonadota bacterium
TCGAGCGGGACCCGCTTGCCGTCTTCGAAGCGGCCAGGGCCGATGGCCACGATCTCACCCTGCTGCGGCTTTTCCTTGGCTGTGTCCGGTATGTAGAGCCCTCCACGCATCGATTCCGCGTCCTCCATGGCCTTTACAACGACCCGGTCGGCGAGCGGCACGATCTTCGTCGCTGCGGCGTTCTTCGTCGCCATAGACGTCAACCCTCCTGCTGTCTCAGATGTTGTTAGCACTCTCACCGTGAGAGTGCCAGCAGAAAAGATAACCCGTCGACGTCGTCACGCAAGGTCACCGCAATGCACGGCTTTTCTGACGTAAGTGGTTGGTGTTCAGTCGGTTGCCGTGCTTGAGGAGAGAGACAGGAGGGCGAGTTGACAGACGAGGGCGAGTTGACCCAAGAGGACGAGTAGGGCCAGGAAGGCGAGGAGGGCGAGTTGACAGACGAGGGCGAGTTGACAGACGAGGGCGAGGAGGACGAGGAGGACACCCTCTTCGCCTTCTTCGCCCTCGCCTCCATCGCCATCGCCATCGCCTCGATCGCCATCGCCATCGCCTCGATCGCCATCGCCATCGCCTTCTTCGCCCTCATCGCCATCGCCCTCATCGCCATCGCCCTCATCGCGCCCTCATCCCCCCCTGCCCTCCTTCCCCCCCACCCACTCCCACGCCAACCTCAGACCTACCAGCGTCAGCGCAGGCTCCACGCGCTCCAACTCTGTCGCGAACCTGGCCAGCATCGGCGCAAGCCCGCCCGTTCCTATGACCAGCGGCACGCGCGGTGTAGGCCACTCGGCCTTGATTCGACGCACGATTCCGTTCACCGCTTCAGCGGCCCCGAACACAACACCCGACCGGATGCACTCCTCGGTGCGCCGCCCGATCACGCGGGCCGGCGCCGTCAGCTCAGTCGCCGGCAGCTTCGACGTCTTCCTGAAGAGCGTCTCGGCCGACGTCCGCACGCCGGGCGCTATGACGCCGCCGAGGAAAACGCCGTCGGCCGTGATGCAGTCGTAGGTGGTTGCGGTCCCCAGGTCGACCACGATCGTGTCGCGCTCGTAGAGACGGCTCGCAGCCAGGGTGTTGATGATCCGGTCGGCGCCAACAGTAAGAGGCTCCTCGACGTCGAGCTTGATCGGCAGAGCCGTTCTCCCGTCTATCACCAGCGACTCATGACCGAACAGCGCGTGACAAGCTTCGGTCAGCGGATCAGTGAGGGCCGGTACCACGGACCCGATCGCGCTTCCGCGTACGGCGGCCTGGTCGTGGCCGGCGGCCGACAACAGACCTCGCACCAGCAGCGCCAACTCGTCCGGCGTCCGCGTCGTGTCGCTTACCACCCTCCAGTGCGCGGCCAATACGTCACCACGGAACAGCCCGATCGTGGTCTCGGTGTTGCCAACGTCAAATACGAGCAGCATCGGAGTCTCCGGCGGGTTCAGGCGAGGCTGAGCGAACCAGTGTTGCAGCGAATTGTTGATCGATCGGTCTCTATGAGCAGTTCGCCTCGCGGCGTGATCCCCCGTGCGACCCCCCGCGCCGGCTCGGCGAGCACCTTGCCGCGACACCAGTCGCGCTCGGTGAACCGTTCCAGTTCCCTGTCTGACAGGAGTCCCCTTGCAACGGCTGCGGCCCTGAGAGCCGGCAGAACCTCGGCGAGTACTTGCAGCCGGGAGGCGCCCGCGTCCAGCGACGCGGCATCTGCCAGACCCAGCGGGCCGCGAACGTTGAGCCCCAGGCCGATCGCAACCCAGTCGGGGCGCTGATCGCGCCAGCGCGCCTCACACAACACTCCCGCCAGCTTGCGCTCCGAGCGCATTATATCGTTAGGCCACTTGACCGAAAGGGAGTCGGTCGAAAAACGTTGCAGCGAGTGCGCCACTGCCAGACCCACGCGCAACGCCAGCACACCCAGCGCTTCACCATCGGCCGGCCTCTCGATCAGAGTCATGGTGATGCTGCCTCCAGGTTCCGAGAGCCAGCTTCGCCCCCCCCTTCCCCGTCCCGCCGTCTGTTCGTCGGTTATTACGAGCGTGCCGGCTGGTGCCCCCGCGGCTGCGGCGGCGTGTGCGTCGTCCATGGTGCTGGCAGTGGTTTCCCGGATCAGCACACGCGGCACGTCGAGCAGAGCCGCCAACGACTCCGGACCATGCCCATCGTAAGCGGGACGTCGCCCGTGGAGCGTGGTTTCGCGCATCTCCGTATCCGGATGACTGTCGTCACCGCGAGTCCGCCCTTCTCCGGTCACGGCCTGACGCCGCTCCAGATGAGGGCGAGAACCGCGAGGCCGAGCAGAACCCGGTACAACGCAAACACTCCATAGCTGTACGTCACGACGAACCGCAGCAGGATTGCGATCGCCACCCAGGAGCTGATCGAGGCTGACGCTACGCCAACGATCAATGGCGTCGTCACACCTTCTGAAAGTGCGTCCGGTACCTTGAGGATGGCGGCGGCCGCGGTCACGGGGAAGCTGAGGAGAAAGGAGAAGACGGCTGCGTCCCGCCTCGTGAAGCCGAGGAGCCTGGCGCCGCTGATTGTTGCTCCCGAGCGGGAAACACCGGGAATGAGAGCAAAGGCCTGCGCGATTCCGATGGCGAGCGCTTCCTTCCACTTCATCGTGTTCAGGTCCTTTGTGCGCGGCGAAAACCGGTCGGCTGCCCAGAGGACGATGCCCATCACGATCAGCGCGGTTGCAATGAGTGTCGGTTCGCGCAGCCGACCTTCGGCCAGATCAGAGAGGGCGAGGCCGGCGAGGCCAGCTGGAATCGTGGCGATCACCAGGAACACCAGCCGCCGCTCCTCGGGCGTCGCCGCCCGGCGGGTGCGTCCGAGCTGCACTGCGGCTTTGGCCAGCGTGATCCACTCGGCGCGGAAGTACGATCCGACTGCGACCAGGGTACCGAGGTGAAGCGCCACATCGAAGGGGAGTCCCGGATCACGCCAGCCCAGTAGCCACGGTGTGAGCGCGAGGTGAGCGGACGAGCTGATGGGGAGGAATTCCGCGAGGCCCTGTACAAGTCCCAGGACCAGGGCCTGAAACCAGGTCATTCAGATGGGGTGGAGGCTCGTTGTCAACGGGCGGAGACTGCGCTACCTAACGAGTCAAGATAGAGCGCCTCGTACTGGGCGACAATGGCGTCGCGCGAAAACCGTTCGCGTGAATCCGAAGCAGCGAGCACGGACATTGACGCCCAGCGTGCCGGGTCGCGAAGGATCGACAGCGATCCCCTGACCATCGCGTCCACGTCGCCAACGCCACAAAGCAGCCCGGTTTCCCCGTGCCGTACGACCTCCGGCAGCCCCCCGGTAGCGCAGCCGATCACCGGGACGCCACTGGCCATGGCTTCGAGCGCGCTCAGGCCGAACGACTCGCGCTCGCTCGGCAGGAGAAAGAGATCGGCCTCGGCCAGCAACGGCGCGACCGAATCGATCTTGCCGAGGAACTGCACATCAGCGTCGAGCCCCAGCGTGCGCACCTCGTCTTCCGCTTCAGACCGATCAGGACCATCGCCAACCATTACCAGCACCGCGTCAAGCTCGCGGCGCACGCCGGCGAATACGCGCACCACATCCCTCACCCGCTTCACCGGCCGGAAGTTGGACACGTGCATCAGGATGCGGCGGTCGCCGAGCTGCGCGCGCAGCGCGGGCGCATAACGCGACCGCTGGTACGTCGAAGGGTCGATGAAGTTGTAGATGACCTCGACATCACAACCGGTGCAGCCGAAAGCGTGGAACGTCTCCTCTCTCAGGTACTGCGACACCGCAGTTATCCGGTTCGACCTCTCTATCGAGAACTTGGTGATGGCGTGGAACGAGCGGTCCTGGCCGACGAGGGTGATGTCGGTGCCGTGCAGCGTCGTGATGAACACCAGGTCGTCGCCGGTTTCGCGCAACATCTCGCGCGCGATCCAGGCGCTGGTCGCGTGCGGAATCGCGTAATGGACATGGAGGAGGTCGAGGTCATGTGCCCTGACCACCTCGTGCATCCGGACGGCGAGGGCGAGGTCATAGGGAGGGTACTCAAAAAGAGGGTAGCGCCCGACGTCCACCTCGTGAAAGAAAACACCTGGGAGAAACGAAGGCAGCCTGAAGGGCTGCTGATACGTGATGAAATGGACCTCGTGTCCCTTTTCGGCGAGCGCGATCCCCAGCTCCGTGGCCATGGCGCCGGAGCCGCCGTACGTGGGATAACAGGTGATGCCAATCTTCAAACTCCCTCCAGCTCTCGCCACCATTCGAGGACGGCTCTACGCACATCCGCGTCATTTTCGTCGCTGTTGACCGCGCGACAATCCACCTCCGGACTCCTCGCGATCTGTCCCCTGATCCACGTCCGCTGCCGCCTGGCGTATTGCCAGGTCGACGTCGTGACCAGCCTTCGCAGATCGGCGTTAGACACTTCGCCGTCGATGTGCTGCCTCATGAATCTGTAACCGGTTGCACTCCAGGCCGCTGCCTCCGAAGGGACGGTCAGTGACAGCGCGCGGACCTCCTCGACCCACCCGCTGCTGACCATCGAATCGAACCGGCGCTCGATCCGGTCACGAAGTCCCGCCGCAGCGTCAACGATCAGGTATCGGGGTTCGAACTCTCCAGCTCCCGAACTCTGCCGGTGCCACTCGGAGATCGTCACTCCGGTCAGCTCGTGAATCTCGATGGCGCGAAGCAGCTGGGTGCGACCGAGATCGGCGCGGGCGGGATCGATCCTCTGCACCATCTCCCTCAACTCATCGGTGGAGTGTTGCTGCAACCGTCGCCCGAGCTCGCTGCGCTGCACCTCGTCGAGGGGGGGCTCCTCGAACAGAGGCGCGAAGAGTGCGCGAAGATAGAACCCCGTGCCACCTACGATCAGCGGCCGGCGATCAGCGGCGATCGCCTCTCTGGCCCAGCCTGCGGCGGCGGCGGCCCAGCGAGCGGCACTGAAGCGCTCCCTTTTTTCCCCCTCCCCCCGGGCGTCGATCAGGTCGATTCCGCGGTGCGGGACATCGCGCATTGTCTCTGCCGACGGTTTGGCCGTACCGATGTCGAACCCACGGTAGAGCTGCCGGGAGTCGGCACTGATCACCGTGACCGGCGCGATCTGCGCCAGGGCGAGGGCGAGCTCAGTCTTCCCGGCGGCTGTCGGCCCGGTGATGACAGGGAGCCTAACGACGCCCAAAGCGGCGATCCAGCTCGTCCCACGAAAGCCGCACGATTGTCGACCGGCCGTGGACGTCATGGGCGGGGAGCTTCGTGGCCGCGAGTGCGCGGAAGAGAGCACCCATTTCCGCCCCCGACATCAGGTCACCGGCCCTGATCGCCGCCTTGCAGGCAACCGTTGCAGCCAGCTTCTCATGACCGGCATGTTCACTTGCGTTGCGATGGCCGCCGAGCGCCGCCAGCGATTCCCTGAGACAACGAAGCGCGTCAAAGCGGGAATGCGGAACAGGGACTGCGTGCACGACGAGCGTCATCCCACCGAAGGTCTCCACCTCATACCCGATCCGCATCAGCAGCGGCGACGTCGCCTCCCATGCCTCGAGTTCATCCGGAGAAACGTGCAGGGTCTCCGGCATCAGCAGGCGCTGTGATTCCGCGCTGCCGCTCTCGAATGTCTCCAGAAAGCGCTCGTACAGCACGCGTTCATGCGCCGAGTGCTGGTCGATCATCACGACACCGTCCTCGTGTTCGTAGAGGATGTACGTGCGCCGCAACTGGAGCAGTGGTGGAACTGCCAGCTCCGGCTCTGTCTCCTCGACGGCCACGGTCGAGGGCGTCGCGGCGAAAAGCCCTCCCGCCGGCGAAGCCGAAAGCGGAAGCGATTCGAGCCTCCCGTCGTCGGTGGCGCGTGTACCATCCGCGAGGTACCCGGCCGGAACACGCTCGAGCCATGGAACGCTGTCCGTGGTGCCTAACGCACGCTGCACGATCCGCTCGATCGTGCGCTCCGTGCCCCACCGATCGTGAAATCGCACCTCTGCTTTCGAGGGGTGGACGTTGACGTCGACGGCATCAGCTGGCAGTACGATCGACAGAAGGAAGGAAGGTCGCACCCCTCCGGGGAGCGTGGACCGGTAAGCCGCCTCCACTGCACGGGCTACTCCGCTGTCCCGGACAGCCCGCCCGTTGATCATGCAGAGTACCCGACGGGACGATTGTCCGGCATCGGCCGGTCGTTCCACCACGCCGGACACGCGAATCGGGCCCGACACCCCGTCGACATCGATGAATCGGCCGATCGATTCAGGTCCCCAGATCGCGGCCATTCTCTCGCGCAGGCTGCGCGCCGGCGGAAGCGACAGGGCTTCGCGTCCGTCCGAGGTCACGTGGAAGGCGACAGCCGGACGGGTGAGCGCCATGGTCACGATCGTGTCCGCAATCGCCCTCCATTCAGACCGGGCGCTTCGCAGGAATTTGCGCCGCGCAGGGGTGTTGTAGAAAAGCTGCCGGACTGTCACCGTGGTTCCCCTGCGCCGCGCCGATGAGCTGACGACGGGTGCTCCACCACCTTCGAGTTCCACCGTTGTCGCCTCGCCGTCGGCCACAGTACTTACGAGCTCGAGCCGCGACACCGAGGCGATCGCCGGCAGCGCCTCACCGCGGAAACCGTAGCTGGCCACACCGACGATATCGGAGGCCACGCGGATCTTTGACGTCGCGTGACGCAGCACCGAGGCTGCACAGTCGATCCTGTCCATCCCGCTACCGTCGTCGCTGACGCGGATGAGATCGCGCCCGCCATCCCGGACCTCTACATCAATCGTGCAAGCGCCGGCATCGAGCGCGTTCTCGATGAGCTCCTTTACCGCCGACGCCGGTCGCTCGACCACTTCGCCAGCGGCGATCTGGTCGGCCACCGCGGGGTCGAGAACCGCGATCTGTGCCACGTGTCGCTTGTTTCCGGAGGTTACAGTGCGACGCCACGCATGTGCGGCGCACAGGAGCCAGAAAGTTAGTCCGTCTTCACCGACAGCGAGCGCACTTTCCGGGATTCGACCCAGCCCTGCCTGCCGTCGTCGAAACGTATACGCGTCCACCCGCCCTCGCGGGACCGGGCAACGGCGGACTCACCGGAAACGATACCAGCGCCGTGAACGACCGGGCCCGACGAAGCGAACGCCGGACTCTCGCGAAGCCGATCGCCGTCCACAACGACGACCCGATCGTTGCCATCGATCCGCTGCTGCAGGCTGAGAGCAGCGAGAACGATCGCTCCACCCCCAGCAACCGCGGCCAGCGACACCCTTGTGGGTGACCGGGCGCGACCCCGGATCGACCAGGCCACGAGCCCGAAGCCGGTCAGCCAGATCAGGAGGCCGGTGCCGGCAACGATGCCGGCGGAGATGGGCGGGATTTCGCCCGGGAAGCCGCCTGTGAGTCCAGGTGACGAAGCGAGTCGAACCCTGACGTCGCGCGACATCGGCTCCAGCCTCAACGCCTTCTGCCAACCAAGTACAGCCGACGCGGTATCGTCGGCGTGCCATGCGGCGGTGCCTGCGTTTGCCCAGGCGTCGGCGGCGCGTGGCGCGCCGCGAGTCACACTGAGGAAGAGGTCGCGGGCATCAGCGAATGCGCCAGCCTCGTAAGCGGCGATGCCACTCCTGAAAATCGCGTCATCGTCGCGGGACGCGGCGGCGGCGGCGGCGGCGGCGGCACTGAGCGTTGCGGTGGTCCCGATAAAGAGCGCCAGGCTGCGACGGGCGTGGCCACTGCCGGAACCACCAGTTCCGCTACCGCGCGGCTGGTGAGGACTGGACCGCTTCGCTTCGTCATCAACGCGTTGGAAGGCGCGGGACGCCTTGATCGCGAGGTCTTCCCTCCCCTCCTGCACCTGTGAGAAGGCGGCTTCGTTGAGAGCGTGCGCGAGGAGTGCGACCTCGCGCGACACTTCGAGCGAAACGCCCGAGCGCCGCAGATTGCGTTCCAGCCGCGCGGGATCGCCAAACGATCCGCCACCGGGGCCCAGCCTGCGATCCAGCGCATCCGCAAAAGCCCGTCGAATGTCGCGTGGCCCCGCCGGCGGCGACGCGGCTGCGAGTGAATGAAGGCGGGCCGACGCCTCGTCGGGTCGCTTCCTGGTCCGCCGGCGCCTCATGAGTATTACCACCGCCGGCAGTGGCGCGAGCATGAAGACGGCCCAGAACTCCCGCGCCTCGGTGGGAGGCGGCGGTACCGGCCCCCGCAGCTGACGCCTGATCGACAACTTCTGTTCGTCGCTCGCCGGCTCGGTGCCGCTGGCCGCCAGTGACCCACCGGTGACAACAAGAGGAATGCCCTGAGCGAGCGCGATCTCGTACTTCTCGGTGTACGGATTGAAGTACGGATATCGCACCGACGGCGTCGTGACGGTTCCCTGCTGGCGAGGCGTCACCACGAACTCGAACTCCTTGCGGCCACGCACCAGGTACGAAGTCGAATCGATATGCACTCGCTCCGCGCCCGCCACAGTTTGTCCCCACGGGACCGACACCACCGGTCGCGGGAAGAGCGCGATGTTGCCGATGCCGCTCACCGTGAGGGTCATGATCACCGGCTCGCCGACCCGGGTGCGCGGAGCGTCGACGCGAGCTGAGAGACCGAGCTGGCCGACCGCCCCCTGATAGTCCGGAGGACGTCCGGCTTCCGGAGGCTCGCGTACAATCAGCGTCAGCGCCTGAGATCGCGCCGAGTGGGTCTCCTCTCGACTGAAGTACGAGTTGCCCAGTGGGACCGACCAGGTCAGCCGCGCGGGAGCGATCGGATTCCGCCCGGCAGCCAGGGGGAAGAGGGCGCGCGAAAACACGTGCACATCCCAGTTGCGGTCGCCATCGCTGCGGCGGAGCGGCCCCGCCGGAACTGGAAGGTCGATCGCGAGGGCCGATTGAACGTCGGGAGGGACAAACTGAGGGTTGCTCCGAAGTCGGGCCCGTGTCTCCTCGCTGAGGAAAATACCGATCTCGTAAGTCGCCTGCTGTCCCACGTAAACAGTCGAGGGCCAGAGGGTTGCGGCGAAGTTGAGTCCGGCACGGGGATCGAGCTTCGCTTCGCCAAGAATGCGCGGCACAGGCTGCGCCGCCGCCCACCCGCCGCTAAGCAGCGTGGCAAGCAGAGCGAGAGCTGGCGCTCCCGTCACGGCGAGTCGACCGGAACTCTGATCCCCCATCAGCGTGGCACCTGTAAACTCGCCTCCTGGACCGCGTTGCGTAACCCGCAACCACAACTCACCAGTCCTTGCCCCCGGGCGGCGGCTGCGGACGTGACTGCCGCTGTCGCCGCCCCTGCACGCCCCTCTCTTCGCGGGCAGCGGCATCGAGCAGTTGTTCAGCACGCTGCTGCCCAAGACCACCGCCTCGTGACGTTGAGGAAGGTGAGTCCGGCTCACTCTGACCCTCATTGCCTGAGGTGCCCCCGCCCCCCCCACCTCCCCCACCACCGCCACCACTCTGCTCCTGCTCCTTTCGCAGAGCCAGCTCATAATTCCACTTGGAATCGATGTGAGATGGGCGCATCAGCAGGGCCTGCTTGTACGCCTTCACCGCTTCCGAAAACGCCTCAAGCGCGCTGTCACCCGCCGCCTCCGCCAGGAGGCCTGACCGGAGATGGGCGAGACCGATGTTGAAGAGGGTGCGGAAACGAAGCTCGGGGTCGTCCTGCCTCAAGGCACGTTCGAGGGGTTCGAGTGACTCGCTCAGCGAGTCGCCTGCGACCAGAGATGTTCCGAGGTTGTAGAGCAGTGACGGTCTTGCGTCCCCGCCGCGGATCGCGCGCCGGTATAGTCTCGACGCGTCCTGAAAGCGGCCCGCGTTGTACGCCGAGGCTGCTTCGCGGGCAGTCGCGCCGGGTAGCGAGCAGGACGAGGTAATGACAACCAGCAGGCTCGTCGCCACCACCGCGCGACGGCGCCGGGACATGACAATCGTCTCCCACGCCAGCAGAAGAAAGGCAGGCAGGAGGAACCACTGGTAAACCGGTGTCCTTGTAACACCGCCGCCGATCGTGCGCACCGAGGTACGGAGCCGCTGGAGTGCGGCGCGTATCCGAGACGCCTTGTCGGTGGCGCCGGCCTCTATGAAGGTACCGTTGGCCTCGGTCGCTATCGCTTGCAGGGTCGCCGGATTGTATCTCGTCACTACGATGTCGTTGTTTTCGTCTCTTTTTGGGACGACCCGGTCGCCCTCTTGTATCGGGATCGTACTACCCTCTTCGGTCCCGAACCCCACGGTTACGACAGCGATTCCCTCGGTAGCCGCTGCTCCAGTGGCTTCGACGATCTCTTCGATGGGCTCGAACGCTTCGCCGTCGGTCATGATGATAAGGGCCCGGTCGCTGGCGGACCTCGAACTGCGAAGGAGATCAGTCGCCTGCGTAATTGTGCGAGCGAGTGAACTTCCGGCCTGGCCGACGATCGAGGGGTCGAGGTTGTCGAGGAAGAGCTCGATCGCGCCGTCATCAACGGTGAGCGGTGTGAGAATGTAGCTGCGGCCGGCGAAGGCGAGCATCGCGATCCGGTCACCCGGGGCGAGTGAGCGATATCGTCGGACTTCCTGCCTGACGCGTTCGAGCCGCGACGGACGTTCGTCGGTCGCGAGCATGGAGAGGGATGCGTCGAGTGCGAGTACGACGTCGATGCCAGCCCCGCGGACGGTTGTGGGTTCTTCGCCCCAGCGAGGACCAGCGAGAGCGAAGCCGGCGAGGAGGGTGGCTGCGCCCAGTCTGAGCGCCGAGGGCAGCGCGTTCCTCGTGGCTCCGGGGGCCAACCTTGCAAGGAGATGTTCTTCTGCGAGTCGTTTGAGCCGCTCCATCCTTGAGCGCCCTGCGCCAATCATGCCCAGGGTGACAAGGATGCCAAGCACTACTGCGGAGGCCGCGATCCAGGGCATGTCGATGAGTCCGATCATGCGGCTTTCCTCACGACTTCGGCGGCAAGGTTGGAGTGGACATCGTCGACGAGCCGTCGCGCGTCGGCAGCCATCTGCGCAGCGTCGTCCTCGGCCACGGGCTCCGCTGCAAACTTTACAAGGTCAGCGTCATGGAGGAGCCTCACGAGGCGCGTCAGCGGGACCCGGCTGTCCCCTCGCATGGCGGACGCCAGTTCCGCGGTTGTCGACGAAATGCGGGCGGGAGGCACAACCCGCGACAGATACGTTCGCACGACGTCGACGACAAGGGCCACGTATTGCCCGCGCTCGCCTGCTGCATGCAGACCCAGCGCGTCGATGCGCGCAAATTCGCGGATAGCGGTCTCATGGGGATCATCCGCTGCGGGCGTCCCCGACGGACGCCTTCGCCGCCACCACCAGATGAGTGGCAGGAGCATCATCAGGGCGGCCAGTGCGACCAGTGCCCAGAACCACCACGGCAGTCCGAACTCGATAACGTCACGAGGCGGCTTCGGCACGTGGAGCGCTGTGTCGGGCGGCAGCACCGACTTCACATGAATCGTAAGCCCCGAGCCGATGGCGACCCGGCGCGTCGTATCGCCAATCGTGACGATGATGTCGGCGAAGCTGATCGAAAGGTCGCCCGTGTCCCAGGCCGCAACCCGCCACGTGGCGGTCTGCTCAACCGCTGTCGTGTCGGCCACTGGAGTGACCTCCACCGGGTCGAGGGCCTCGACGCCGGTGCCCGAGTCGGGAGCTTCGGGAAACTCGATCGTCGACTCGCGCGGGGCCCGCACCCGCACCGTGACCCGAAAGGGATCGCCGACGGTCACGGTGTCGCGATCGACGCGAGCACCGAGTTGCACGCGATCCTGCGCAGCGGCACTTGAAGGGGCCGCGAGCGAACCGCCCACCAATGCCACCATGAGCACGGCCAGCATGCCCTCAACGACGAATGGACCCGTAGCAGTAGTGCGGGCTCTCATCCGCGCGCCACGCGCTTCTCGCGCGCCCTGAAGAAGCGCAGCAGGGGTTCGATGTAGCTCGATGCTGTCGAAATCGGGATCTCGTCTATTGCCAGGCGCCGGAACAGTGCACGTGTGCGGCCGATCGATTCCCGGACATCGGCTTCGAAGGACGCGCGCACTCGCTGGTCCGAAGTATCGACAAACACAGTTTCGCCGGTTTCGGGATCCTGCAAACGCGCCAGCCCGACCATCGGCAGCGTCAGCTCGGCGGGGTCTTCGACCCGCACAGCCACCACGTCGTGTCTCTGGGCCAGCAGTTTGAGCGGACGTTCGAGGGTGTAGTCGGCGAAATCCGAAACGAGAAAGACGATCGCGTGCTGCCGCAGCAGGTTGCGCAGGTACTCCAGCGCCGCACCGACGTCGGTTTTACGACCCTGCGGCGAATGCGCCAGCACGTCCCTGATGATGCGAAGGGCGTGCCGGCGGCCCTTGCGGGGTGGAACGAAGTGCTCGACCCTGTCGGTGAACAGGAGCGCGCCGACCCGATCGTTGTTGCGCACGGCACTCATCGTGAGAACGGCGGCCAGCTCGGTGGCGACCTCGGACTTGAAACGTCGTACGGTACCAAACGCCGAAGAGCCAGAGATGTCCACCACCAGCATGATCGTGAGTTCCCGCTCCTCGATGTAACGCTTGACGAACGGGCGCCTCATTCGCGCCGTCACATTCCAGTCGATTGACCTGACCTCGTCGCCGGGCTGGTATTCCCGGACTTCGGCGAACTCCATGCCCTGCCCCTTGAAGATCGAGCGGTATTCCCCCGAGAAGAGCGAGTTGACGAGGCGACGGGTGCGCAGTTCGATCAGCTTGACCTGACGCAGGACCTCAGGCGCAATCGCCGGTTGGGCCGTCCTCAGGCCCGGAGCTGCGCGGTTGCCGCGGCCGGCAGCGCTGTCCAGCTGATCAGCGCGCCCCCCGGTTCTCACGGCGCCTCGATCGTGTCCAGGATGCGACGCACGATCTGGTCACTGGTCACCTCTTCTGCTTCGGCCTCGTAGGTCGTGAGCACACGATGGCGCAACACGTCGGGAGCGATCGCCTTGACGTCGTCAGGAGTCACATAGGTCCGCGACCTGAGAAAGGCGTGGGCACGCGAGGCCTGCGCCAGCGCAATCGTGGCCCTCGGCGATGCGCCGAACTCGACCAGAGGCGTCAACTCCTTCATTCCCGCCTCACCGGGTACCCGCGTGGCGTGAACGATGTCGACTATGTAGTCGACGATCCGCTCGTCCATGTACATCTCGGTGATCCGGCGCCGCGCCTCCATGATCTGCACCGGCTGCGCGACGTGCGCGACCGGGATCGGCTCGCCACCTGCCATGCGCCGCATGATCTCCTTTTCCTCGTCGCGCGACGGATAGCCGACGCGCAACTTCAGCATGAACCGGTCGACCTGGGCCTCGGGGAGCGGATAGGTACCTTCCTGCTCGATCGGGTTCTGGGTCGCAAGGACAAGGAATGGCTCGTCGAGGCGAAAGGTCTGCCCGCCTAACGTGACCTGTTTCTCCTGCATCGCCTCCAGCAGCGCCGCCTGAACCTTGGCGGGCGCCCTGTTGATCTCGTCGGCAAGGACGATGTTGGCGAATATCGGTCCCCGCTTGACACTGAACGAGCCCGTCGACTGATCGAAGATCTGCGTTCCGACAACGTCAGCGGGCAGGAGGTCAGGTGTGAACTGGATGCGCTGAAAGGTGGTATTGATCGTCTCGGCCAGCGTTCTGACCGTGAGCGTCTTGGCCAGTCCGGGTACACCTTCGAGAAGTACGTGCCCGCCGGTCAGGAGCGAGATCATGAGTCGCTCGACCATGTACTCCTGCCCTACCACTCGTTTGCCGACCTCACGCTGGACACTCTGGGCGAGGGCCATATCGGCGGTGTTGGCGGCGTGCGACGTCACTTGCGCTCCGGGCTCAGGTTGGCTGAATTGGCTGCTACCCCGGGATCCCGAGGCGGTGTTCCGGGCTCAGCGGGGCGAACGGCGACCCCTCACCCTGACAGTCGGCCGTCCGATCAACTCTCCGATCTGATCCCGCTCACGCGCGGTCAGCGGACGAGACGCACCGGTCGCGAGCCTGCCAAGTGAAACTGGACCGTAACGCGTGCGAACCAGCCGATCAACCGACAGCCCCACCGCCTCGCAGAGTCGACGCACTTCGCGGTTCCGGCCCTCGCGAAGCGTCACCGAAAAAATCCATCGGCGCGGGATGCCCGCCGGCGACACCGCTACCTCCACCGGCCGAACGAGCCCGTCATCGAGCATCACACCTTCGCGAGCGGCCTGGGAAGCTTCCCGAACCGGACCGCTCACCGTAGCCTCGTAGACCCGCTCGATCTCGAATGACGGATGTGTCAGACGGTGCGCTGCATCTCCATCGGTTGTCAGCAGCAACACACCCTCGGTCAGATAGTCGAGGCGGCCGACGTAGGTGAGCGCATCGACCGCCGGCACGAGATCGAAAACCGTGCGGCGTCCCTGCGGGTCACTGCGCGTCGTTACAACTCCGGACGGTTTGTTGAGGACCAGCCACCGCGGTTCGGCTGGTGAGATATCGACAGCACGCCCGTCAACCGTGACGCGGTCGACATCAGGGTCGACGCTCTGACCGATCCGGGCCGGCCTGTCGTTCACGGTTACCCGACCCTCCTCGATGAGGAGCTCAGCGCCACGGCGAGACGCCGCGCCGGCACGCGCCAGCGCACGATGAATGCGCATCGGCGCGGCCATCCTCAGGCCGGTGTCGCCGGCTGTTGCGACCGGAGAGCGATCGCCAGTTCGTCCGACCGCGGAAGTTCTTCGAGGTGACGCAGTGCGAAGTGTTCGAGGAAGAGCGGCGTCGTCCCGTAAAGGAGCGGGCGACCCAGCCCTTCACCGCGTCCGACCACGTCGATCAGTCCCCGCTCGTGCAACGCCTTGAGCACGCTCCCCGCATTCACTCCCCTGATTTCCTCCACCTCGGCCCTACCGATCGGCTGCCGGTAAGCGATGATGGCGAGAGTCTCGAGGGAGGCCGCCGACAGGCGATGCGGGCGCACCGCGAGCTGCGCCCGCTCGATCGTCTCTGTGAATTCGGGACGGGTCAGGATCTGAACGCCTTCACCCAGTTCCACCAGCTCGATCCCGTGGCCCTGAGTCTCGTACGTCACCCGCAGCTCGTCGAGCGCGGCTCGAATCTGTGACTGCGACGAATCGGAGTCGAGCGCCGCGAGCTCGTCGACCGACAACGGGCGCGCGCTCGAGAAGAGGGCTGCTTCAAGCAGCCTGGCCAGTGGCGTCACGGCTGATGAGAACGTTGGCGAATGGCGATTCCTGACTGAGGCGAAGCTCTCCGCGCCGCGCCAGCTCGAGAAGCGCAAGCAGCGCGGAAAGGATTTCCCACCGCTCGGCCCCTCGTCGCACAATGTCGCGCCAACGGGCGCGCTCGCGCAATGCAAGGACCGATCTGATGGTTTCCATTGCACCGTCGATGTCGAGAGGCCGCGGGATTACATCGTGCAGGTCGGGATCGAGCGAAATCCGCATGACGCGGTCGACAGCTGACAGCAACTCCGCGAGTGAAAGCGCCAGTGGCGCCGGAGGCGGCTCGAACGAAGATGGCGGAAAGAACGAACGAGCGAAGCGTGAGCGCCTGTCTTCCGCCATGCGCTCCAGAACGTCCACCACTTCCCGCATCTGCT
Source organism: Gemmatimonadota bacterium (assembly GCA_052389935.1). Lineage (GTDB taxonomy): Bacteria > Gemmatimonadota > Gemmatimonadetes > Gemmatimonadales > Gemmatimonadaceae > JBQTHK01. Next base: position 15,545 of record JBQTHK010000038.1, read on the forward strand.
GGTATTCGAGGAGGCGCCGAACCAGCTCAGCCCGCGGATCCTCCCACGGATCATCACTATCGGTGCGCGGCAGCAGCATCTGGGCCTTGATCCGCAGCAGCCGGCCAGCCATTTCGAGGTAGTCAGCGGCCTGGTCAAGACCAAGCGTCTTGATGCGGACCAGGAACTGATCGGCTATCCGCGAAATCGGAATATCGCGGATATCGACCTTTTCGTCGCGGATGAGTGCCAGCAGCAGATCGAGCGGTCCCGAAAACGGAGCCACGTCGACCACAAAGGCCTCGTCGATGCCATCGAGGTCAACTGCCGTCATGTGCCGAGGAAGCTGCTGTAGAGATTCCAGCGGCGGAGGATGGCGCCGGCGTAATCCGTCAGCAGGTAGACCGGGGTCAGCCAGGCGATGAGGAGCCCGCGACCGATTCCGGTGGCCATGATGAAAATGAGGATCAGGATACCGTACATGCCGATCTGCTGATAGCGCACCGCCCATGCCGGCGGCAGCAGATGTTTCACCACATGTGAACCGTCGAGCGGCGGAAGCGGCAGCAGATTGAACATCGCGAGCAGGAGATTGAAAAAGATTCCGATCTCCATCATGTACTGAACAATCGCCAGGCTCTCGGTGGCTGGAGGAACGGCCCGACCCACTACGCCGATCGCGATCGCCAGGACGACGCATAATGCTGCAATCGCGATGTTGGCAGCGATCCCGGCGAGTGAGACGATGATGTCACCGCTCCGGTAGTTGCGATAGTTGCGCGGGATCACCGGTACCGGCTTGGCGCCGCCAAACAGGAATCCGCCGGCGAACCAGGTGAGCGTCGGCAGGATCACCGTCATGAACGGATCGATGTGTTTCAGTGGATTCCACGTCAGCCGTCCGAGCTGGTAGGCCGTCGGGTCGCCCTGTTTGAAAGCCGCGTACCCGTGAGCGTATTCGTGGGCTACCATGGAAAACAGCAGCACTGGCGCAATCACGAGGAAGCGTTCGAGTTGTTCCAAATGACGGGGGTGGAAAGCTGGGTCGCCGGGTGGACGTCGATGGCGCGCAAGCTAGCGGAGTGAGACGGCAAAGTTCAGTGGCTGCGCTGCTTGTCGGGCCTCCGGAAGAAAGCGGCGAAAAAGGTTCGGCCAGGACTTCGAATCGACCCGTGCGAGATTGACACCGGGTGGTGCTGAGCTATGTTAAGAGGCTTGCCAGCATCGCCTTAGCCGATGGAGTCGAACAACAAGTGCCGAAGATAGCTTCCGGTCGCAAGAACATGAGAAAGTCGCGCGCCGCCAACACGCGCAACCGCGCTCAGCGCTCGTCCCTGAGGACGGCGCTCAAGAAGGCCAAGTCGGCCGGGGCATCGGACGCAGACCGTTTGGCGGCAGTTCAGCTGCTTGATCGCGCGGCCCGCAAAGGTCTCATCCATTCAAATAACGCCGCGCGACACAAGAGTCGCATGGCGCGCGCCAGCGCCTGAGTTCGGAGACTCCGGAAATAAAGAAAGGCGGATCAGAACGATCCGCCTTTCTTTATTTCCGCCTGCCGGCCCTGCTACATCGCCGCAAGCTCACCGCCGCATCGCTCACAATACCACTCTGTCGGTGAGTTCATTGTCCCGCACTCGGCGCACTTGAGAGTCTTGACCTGCTCCGTCGGGACGTCCTTCAGGAACGAGGGCACCGCATTCGGCGTCAACGCCCCGGGGCCACCCGCGGGCTGGGCTGACCCAGTCCGAGGTACGGGGATGGCCGTGCTGAGCGGTGTTACCTGGCGTCTCGGCGCAGCCAGTAGGGGTGGCGGGAGAAAGTCGGGTTGCGCCGGCGCCTGACCTGAAAGCACCACATCGTTAGTCTCCGGTGAGCTCACGACCGAACGCAGGAACTCGAGTTCATCGATCGGATTCGGAGTCGCCACTCTCGGAGGAGCGTGGGCAGCTGCAGCCTGGGCCGCGATCGGAACGTGCCGATCGAGGGATTCGAGTGCGGGGACGGCTGTCGGCACCGCTGGAGCCGGTGGGGGCGGCACGATCTGGATGAGGATACCTTCGAGCCGCGCCAGTTCCGCGGACACGGATTCCCGTTCGCCCACAAGTGTCCTGATCGCTTCGTCGGAAGCGGCGATCGCGCTGCGGGCTTCTTCTTCGCCGAACTCGCCGACGCCGGCCCTGATCTCCGTTTCGGCGCGCTCGTCACGACGCTGCTCCTCGTCGCGCACAAGTCCTTCAACCCGCCGCCGCAACGTCGCCACCGTTTGCTCGAGCTCCACTGCCCGGCCCCGGAGATGTGAGGTTACGGTTTCGAGTCTGCTGGAGTAGTCGGCGCGAACGCGTTCGAGTACGTGAGCCGGTGCCTGACCGCGGCGTGCATCGAGCTGAGCAAGCCAGGTCTCATAGCGCCCGCGCTCGTTGAGGAGCTCGTTCAGGCCGTCCATTGATTGTTCGGAGTTTGTCATCACTTGCTCCTTCGCCGCGAATATCCGGCCGCGCTGCCGCTGTTTGTGTCGCCCGGACGGCGTCCCGGCGCCAGACTGTTAGCTGTAATCCCTGATTTGTGCGCCCGACTGCGCGCCTCCCTGACAGCCTCCACCTCCGACTGGCTCAATGGCTTCGCACTCCCGAGCATCCGCGCCGTCAGGATGATCCGCGCCGCATGTTCGAGATTCTCCATCCTGTGCACCGCAGCCGCCAGACTCACGCCCATCGTCGTCGCGCCATGGTTGGAAAGTAGCAGAACGTCGTGATCCGCCAGGAAGGGATCAATCGCGTCCGCGATCGCGCCCGTACCTGATTCAGCGTACGGAACGAGTGCAACCGGGCCAAGGTGGTAGATGGTTTCGGCCAGGATGTTGCCCGGAATCGTCTCACCGGCGACGGCGAACCCGGTCGCAACCGGAGGGTGGGCGTGGACCACGGCGTTCACGTCAGGCCGTCGCTGGTAGATGCGCAGGTGCATCGTCGACTCCGACGACGGCACGACTGCTCCCCGATGCGTTCCGTCGATGTGCATTTCCACGAGGTCATGCGTTTCGAGGTCTCCCTTGGCGCGGCCGGCGGGGCTGATGATGATCGTACCGGAACTCGAGCGGGCCGAGACGTTGCCATCGGTCCCGGCGACGAGACCACGCTGTGCCAGTTTCCGGCACACGGAGATGATCTCTCGCCGGATGGACTGGCGGGGCGCGGTCATTCCCTGCCGCTCAGACGATGGACGATCTGTCCTCCTACTATGGTACAGACCGGGCGCCCCTGAAGCTTCATCCCTGCATACGGTGTGTTGCGTCCCTTTGACAGGAATGTCGCCGGATCGACCGACCACGTCGCCGAAGGGTCGAACAATGTGACGTCGGCCACCGATCCACGGCGCAATGTGCCACCCGGGAGGCCGAAAACCCGGGCCGGGGTGCAGGACATTCTGTCGACCAGCAGCGGGTAGTCAACGATTCCGGGGGCGACGAGGTGGGTAATGACTACCGCCAGCGCTGTCTCCAGGCCAACGATGCCATTGGGCGCGTCGGCGAACTCGCGCTCCTTTTCGTCGTAGTGATGTGGGGCGTGATCGGTGGCGATGAGGTCTATTGTGCCATCCTTCACCGCCTCCTTGAGCGCTTCAACGTCGGACGCGGTGCGTAAAGGGGGGTTCATCCGGGCGTTGGTGTTGTAGCCCTCCACCATCTCCTCGGTCAGCGAGATGTGGTGCGGGCAGACCTCAGCCGTGACGTTGATCTTGCGCTCCTTTCCCCAACGGATCAGTTCGACCGATCCCCGGGTGGACATGTGGCAGAGATGGATGTGGCCACCTGTGCGCCGAGCGAGGAGGATGTTCCGGATGACCATGATCTCCTCGGCCTCTGCCGGTATTCCCTTGAGGCCGAGCCTGGCGGACATCAGCCCCTCGTTCATCGCACCGCCGGCCGCGAGAGTGGGCTCTTCGCAGTGGTCGGCGACCGGAACGTTGAATGTGCGCGCGTATTCCAGCGCTGTGCGCATGAGCTGGGCACTGGCGACGGGGCGTCCATCGTCACTGACCGCGACCGCGCCGGCACCGATCATTTCGCCGAACTCGGCGAGGGCTTCGCCTTTTTGTCCCACCGAGATCGCGCCTATGGGGTGGACTCTGGCGGCGGCGGCGTTGAGACCCTGCTTGGCGACAAATCCCACGGCCGCCTGGTTGTCGGTGACGGGGTCCGTGTTGGGCATCGCGCAGACGGCGGTGAATCCACCCGCGGCGGCGGCGCGTGCACCGGTGGCGATCGTCTCGACGTGTTCGCGTCCGGGTTCGCGCAGGTGGCAGTGGACGTCGATGAAACCGGGACTGGCGATGAGGCCGGTGCCGTCGATCTTCGTCAGGTCACCGTCGCGGCGCACCTCGCCCAGTCGCGGGCCCGCGTGTTCGACCCTGCCGTTGTCGATGACAAGGTCGCCCACCCCGTCGAGACCGGTCGACGGGTCGATGATGCGGGCCCCTGAGATGAGGATCATTGCGATTGGCGGTTGCTTTTTCTCTTTTGTCCGCTCACGACTTTGCCGCTTCGGCCAGCTCGGGGCGGCCGCCGGAGAGGAGGTAGAGTACGGCCATGCGGACGGCGACGCCGTTCGTCACCTGTTCGAGAATGACGCTGTGGGGCCCGTCGGCCACGTCGCTGTCGATTTCCACACCCCGGTTCATGGGTCCCGGGTGCATGATGATGATGTCGCGACTGGCGCGTGCGAGCTTTTCGCGCGATACGCCGAAGACGCGGTTGTATTCCCGCAGCGAGGGGATGTAGCCCGCCTCCATGCGCTCCAGCTGGAGCCTGAGGACATTGAGGGCTTCGGCCCATTCGATGGCCTCCTCGATGCGGCGAAAGACCGTCACCCCCATCTCATCGATCGCGTTAGGCAGGAGTGACCGCGGTCCACAGACGGCGACTTCGGCTCCCAGCTTGCGCAGTCCGTGGATGTTGGAGCGGGCAACGCGCGAATGGAGGATGTCGCCGCAAAGGCAGATGCGGCGCCCCTCGAGCGAGCCGAGGTGATCGCGCAGCGTGAGCATGTCGAGCAGACCCTGTGTAGGGTGCTCGTGGGTGCCGTCGCCGGCGTTGATGACGTTGGACTGGATACGGTCGGCAAGAAAGCGGGCGGCTCCCGAAGCGCCGTGGCGGATGACGACCATGTCGATCTTCATCGCCTCGAGGTTGCGGGCAGTGTCGACGAGGGTTTCGCCCTTCTGGACGCTGGAACCGCTGGTGGTGACGTTGACGGTGTCGGCAGAGAGACGCTTTTCGGCGAACTCGAAGGAGATCCTCGTCCTCGTCGACGCCTCGAAGAAGAGATTGACGATCGTCATCCCTCGTAGCGTGGGGACCTTCTTGATCGCCCGGAGGCTGATCTCCTTGAACGGCTCGGCGGTGTCGAGAATGAGTCTTATCTGATCCGCCGAAAGGGACTCGAGAGAGAGGAGATCCTTTCCGACGGCCGGACTCGTCACACGTCCTCCGTCGTTATCTGGAGCACGGCATCGTCGCCGTCGAGCTCGCGGACGCTGACATCGATCCGCGAACCGGCGCGCAATTCGATCCTGCGACCCACGATGTCTGCGTGAATCGGCAGCTCGCGCCCTCCGCGATCGACAAGCACGGCGAGAACGATGCGCGCCGGCCGCCCGAAATCAGCCAGTTCATCGAGCGCCGCCCTTATTGTTCTCCCTGTGTAGAGGACGTCGTCGATGATCACGACGCGCTTGCCATCAATGGCCCATGGCAGGTCGGTTCTGCCCACCACCGGACGCGGTCCGACGCTCTGCAGGTCGTCGCGGTAAAGGGTGATGTCCAGCGCGCCGCGCGGCACTTCAACGGACTCGCGCTCGGCGATCATGGCAGCGATGCGGTCGGCGAGCTGTACGCCTCGGCGCTGAATGCCGACGAGGATGAGATCTTCAGCGCCTTCGAAAAGCTCGACGATTTCATCGGACATGCGCCTCAGGGTCCGCGCGACCGCCTGCGCGTTCATCACGATTTTTCCCGAGGCTGCCATTGCGGGCGCAATATAAGGCGGCAGCGGATGAGAGTGCAGGAGCCGTCGCCGGATCCGCTCTACTCGCTCGCGATTAGCCCCGAGGCGAACTTGAGAACGCAGATCCGCGACGAGCCGCGCACCAGCTGCCCGGCTCCTGCACGAGGCTGGCGAGTCGCGATCGTGGCGAGGACAGTCACAAATCGCGGCCCGCTGGCGTGGGCGCGGGTTATTCTGGTCGGATCTCGCGGGTCGGGTCGAGTTCGCCGTCCCGAATGGGCTCGAGGCGGAGCTTCCGTCGCGGCGGCACTCCCATGGGCCGCATGGTTTCGTCGCGCGAGGTCGGGTCCCGCCGCGGCCCGTCAGCTGGCGCATCGGCCAGAACTCCGCGGATCTCGGAGACGATGCTCCAATCAGCAGTCAGAGAATCGCCCAGGTACGGGATCGGCTGGTCGATGCGCAGGCGTTTTATCGAGCGTTTTGCGCGCGCCTTCTCGTCGAATACGCTGCCGACCGGGCCTGCCGGTTCGGGTGTCGCAGCCCCGCCGGCACGAGCCTCGATTCCCTGCCGCTGGATCGCGCGAACGATGAGATAAGCAGTCCGGGCGAGCAGGAAGAGTCCGGAGTAGGCCGCGAGATCGGCGACGTTGAGGATCAGGGCGCGGTCGCTCGACCAGTGCACCTGAATGAAATCGACCACGCCTTTGGGAGACGAAATCAGGCTGACGAGGTTTCCCAGCGCGCCGCCGGCGATGAGGCCGAGTGCGATCGGAGCGCGCGCGTCGATCCGGGCGAGATCGCGGGTGACCGGGATGACGAAGACCACGGCCGCGAGTGTGAGCGCGAGGTTGAGCTGCCAGGTGTACGATCCCGCTGACCAACCGAACGCTCCGGCGGGATTGTGGACCACGGCAAACGATACGACGGCACCGACGCCCGGGTGACCGGAGACCATTTGCGCAGCTGCAAACTTGGTCAACAGGTCGCCCAGAGCTACGATGAGAGCGATCCTCGAGAGCGTGGTGAGGTGTCCTGCGATCATAGGAGCAGGTAGTGGCCGAGGATCCAGGTCAGTTCAGGAGCCAACGGGTCGGGGTTTTGCACAGGCTGTGCCATGCGTCACAGTTACTCGGTCCAATTGGCGTAACGTGTTTCTGTGCGCGTGGTTAGGTCGATGGGCCTGCGGCGACAGTTGAAGTCGCGGCAGGGGTTGAGAGTGCCTGTCCGGGGTCACGTGGTCGATATTGGGGCGGGCCTTCCACGAAAGGAAGCGGTCACTCTTACGCGAGCGCGAAGGTTGCGTTCGGACCCGACAGGGTGAAAGCGCTGGGCGGAATCACGAGCTCCAGACAACGGACGACGGATTCGTCAGGCGATTCCGCGCGAACTTCGTGCAGCATTGTGAACGTGCCTCGCCGGCGTTGACGGGCGAGATATCGATCGCCGCGTTCCCGTGGAGATGAAGCCTGAGGATGCGTCCTGACGAACGATCGTTATCCGACCATCCGTCAGCGCTGACGGAGATGCCCCTGATGCTCGCGTCGATCGTAAGCGACTACAGCGGTTGTATCGATGTCCTCCGCTTGCGCCGAATGAAGTTGAACTTTAAGTTCAACTTCATGAAGACGATGTCGATGCTGGAGTTCCGGAAACACGCGAGAAAGGCCCTCGCTGCGGTGCAACGCGGGGAGCGGCTGCTGCTTACCTATCGCGGACGGCCCGTCGCGCAGTTGTCTCCAGTTCGGGAAACTCAGCGCGACGTGCCACCACACGATCCACTTCGCCACCTCGACGCCTTCGCCTTCGACGGCCCTGGGCGGCCGCTGACCAACGAGGCGATCGACCGCATCGTGTATGGCACGTAGGCTCTTCGTTGATACCTCAGGCTGGTATGCGCTGGTCGATCGTCGCGACGCCTGGCACCAAGCTGCCCGCGAGCAGGTCGACGCGCACATAGCTTCCGGCGGCCGTCTCGTGACGACTGACTACGTCGTGGACGAGAGTTGCACGCTCACCAAGGCTCGCGCCGGGAGTCCAGCATCCTTGCGCCTCCTCGACCTGCTCCGGCAGTCCGAAGGCGTCGACTGGGAATGGGTCACCACTGAGCGGTTTGCGCGAGCCGAGACGATCTTCAGGCGACAGCACGACCAGGGTTACTCGTTCACCGACTGTACGTCGTTCGCGATCATGCGGGAGGCTCGGCTCGATCGCGCGCTCACCAGCGATGAGCACTTCCAGCGTGCCGGGTTCGTGGCATCGTTGCGCGACGCTCAGGCTCGTTAACCGTCGACTGATCGGTCGTGACTGCCGCGCACACCAAGGTGTGAGCGGGGAGGTGACCTACGGCGGCGCATTACGCACGGGTGACGCTGCGACCATCGCGGCCGAATGACGTCCATGAACCGACGTGCCTGTGGAGGGAAGACTGTGATAGTGAGCGCGGGCCACGTGACACACGGAAAGTCGTTGCGGCACAACGGACAGGGTGGGATTCGAACCCACGAGGGCCTTTCGACCCCACACGCTCTCCAGGCGTGCGCCTTAAACCACTCGGCCACCTGTCCCCATATCGCTGCCAAGCACCACGCAAACACTCCAGGCCGCAACCCAATCCACGGACAGGGTGGGATTCGAACCCACGATACGGTTACCCGTATACCGGTTTTCGAGACCGGCTCCTTCAGCCACTCGGACACCTGTCCAGAAGAGCCAAGAACTGTATCTACATGGACTTAATGAGTCAACAAAACGCCTGTTCAGCTGCGACGCAGGCCGCCGAAAAACGTCCTCAACAGCTCCCCACACTCATCACCAAGACAAGCCGCCGACACCTCGGGCGCATGATTGAGACGCGGATGCCGGAGTAGATCCTCAACCGAGCCCGCCATCCCCGCCTTGTCATCCCAGGCCCCAAACACCACGCGCGCGAGCCGCGCCTGGATGATCGCCCCGGCGCACATCGCACAAGGCTCCAGGGTCACGTACATCGTGCAGTCCGCCAGTCGCGCAGTCCCTCCGATCGCGGCCGCATCTCGCAGCGCAAGCATCTCGGCGTGGGCCGTTGGGTCGCCGTCCCGCTCCGTGCGGTTCGACGCGCGCCCGATGATCACCCCGTTCCGCGTGATGATCGCTCCGACCGGGACGTCCCCAGCGAGCGATGCCTCGCGCGCCAGGTCGAGCGCGACACGCATCATGTTTTCGTCAGCCAGCCCGGGCGCTGTCACCGGACGTCGAGCATCCTGGCCGATCGCTCCGCGCACCGTGGGCCCCGCTCTCGTCCCGGCATCAATCTCAGTTGACCGCCGCCGCCTCACCGACGCTCTCTCGTGCGAACACGATCCTGTCGCCTTCGACGTCCGCGCGAATCCGGTCGCCGTCGCTGAATCGACCCTCGAGGATTGCCAGCGCCAGCGGATTCTGAATCAGCCGTTGAATGGAACGCTTGAGCGGTCTCGCTCCGAAAGCCGGATCGTATCCGTCTTCGACCAGCAGTGCTCTGGCTTTCTCGCTCATTTCAAGCTGAATCTTCCGCTCGCTGAGCAGTCGACGCAGCCTGCTCAGTTGCAGGTCGACGATTCTTTCGATCTGCTCCCTGCCGAGTGGTCTGAAGACGATGACGTCGTCGATCCGGTTGAGGAACTCGGGCTTGAAGTGCTGGCGCAACATTCCCGGAACCTGTGCCTCGACGATGCTCCAGTCACCGCCGGCGTTCTCGAGGATGAACGACGAGCCGATGTTGGAGGTCATGATAATGACGACGTTCCTGAAATCGACGGTCCGTCCCTGCGAATCGGTCAGCCGCCCCTCGTCGAGAATCTGGAGGAGGACGTTGAAGATGTCGGAGTGCGCCTTTTCGATCTCGTCGAAGAGCACCACCTGATATGGCCGCCGCCTGACTGCTTCAGACAGTTGGCCACCCTCTTCGTAGCCGACATACCCCGGTGGCGCGCCGATCAACCTCGCCACCGAGTGCTTTTCCATGTACTCCGACATGTCGATGCGGATCATGGCGTGTTCGTCGTCAAAGAGGAACTGCGCCAGAGCGCGCGCTGTTTCGGTTTTGCCGACACCGGTGGGTCCGAGGAAGATGAAGGAACCGATCGGCCGATCGGGATCCTGGAGTCCGGCTCGCGCCCTCCGCACGGCGTTGGAAACCGCCTCGATGGCCTCACGTTGACCAACTACGCGTTGCGCCAGCTCGTCTTCGAGTCTGGCCAGTCGCTCGCGTTCGCTTTCGAGCATCCGGGTCACGGGGATCCCGGTCCACGACGCCACGACCTGGGCGATGTCGTCAGCCCCCACCTCCTCCTTGAGGAAGCGGGTAGTCCCGTTCTGCCTTGAGGCCAGCTTCGCCTCGGCGGCCGTCATCTCCCGCTCGAGGCGTGGAATCGTCCCATACTGGATCTCGGCCGCGCGGCCGAGGTCACCGGTACGCGTAGCCTGTTCGGCGGCTACCCTGGCATCGTCCACCTGCTGCTTGATCGCGCCGACCGTGCCGAGTGTCTCCTTTTCGCTCTGCCACTGCGCTTTCATCGCCGCCGAGCGTTCGCGCAGCTCAGCGAGGTCGCGCTCGACGCGCTCGCGGCGTTCGATAGCCGCGGGATCCTTCTCTTTCTGCAGCGCCTGGCGTTCGATCTCGAGCTGGACTATGCGACGTTCGACTTCATCGATCTCCTGCGGCATCGAATCGATCTCGATTCGCAGACGCGAGGCTGCCTCGTCGACCAGATCAATGGCCTTGTCCGGGAGAAAGCGGTCGCCGATGTAGCGGTTGGAGAGTGTGGCGGCGGCGACGATCGCGCCGTCGGTGATCCTGACTCCGTGATGCGCCTCGTAACGCTCCTTGAGTCCGCGGAGAATGGCGATCGTGTTCTCAACGCTCGGCTCACCGACAAAGACCGGCTGAAAGCGCCGTTCGAGCGCCGGGTCCTTCTCGACATGTTTGCGGTATTCGTCGAGGGTTGTAGCTCCGATGACGCGCAGCTCGCCCCTGGCCAGCATCGGCTTGAGCATGTTGCCGGCGTCCATCGAACCTTCAGCGCGCCCTGCACCAACGATAGTATGCAGCTCGTCGATGAAGACGATGAACAGGCCCTGGGAGTCGGTGATCTCCTTGAGGACCGCCTTGAGCCTCTCCTCGAATTCGCCGCGGAACTTTGCACCCGCGATAAGCGCACCGAGGTCGAGCGCCAGCAATCGCTTGTTGCGCAACCCTTCGGGCACATCGCCATTGACGATCCGCTGGGCCAGCCCCTCGGCGATCGCCGTCTTGCCCACCCCCGGTTCCCCAATGACCACCGGGTTGTTTTTTGTGCGACGGGACAGCACCTGCATCACACGCCTGATCTCCTCGTCGCGGCCGATGACCGGATCGAGCCTGCCCTTGCGTGCCTGTTCGGTGAGGTCGCGGGTAAAGCGCTGCAGGGCCTGATATTTCTCTTCTGGAGTCTGGTCGGTGACTCGATGCGAGCCGCGCACGGCCTGGAGCGCTTCAAGCAGTGCGGCACGATCCGCTCCAAGCGGCGATAGCAGGGCCTTGCTCTCCGCTCCCCTGGTGTCAGCCAGCGCCAGCAGGAGATGTTCGGTCGAGACGAACTCATCACCGAGGGCCCTCGCCTCTTCTTCGGCGCGGTAGAGGACTGCGTTCAGTTCACGCGAAAGCGACGGCTGAGCCCCCGTCTGCCGCGGGTATCGCGCTGCTTCCTTCTCGATCGACTCCCGCAGGCGCGTGATGTTGACGCCGACCTTCTGGAGAAGGGGAACGACGATACCCTCATCCTGCTCCAGCAGCGCCTGCAGCAGGTGGAGGTCGTAAACGAGCGGATTTCCCGCGCGTTTCGCGATGGCGAGCGCGCTGTTGAATGCCTCCGTCGATTTGACGGTCAGGCGGTCAGTATTCAGCATCGTTGGCAGTGCAGTTGGAGGCCGTTCGTAGTCGGCCTCTCGTCAACTTGGCTACAACGGAGCCGCGGCGGCAGTGCCGACTGCGCTCAAGCGGCGATGGGATCGGGAGGACGGCGCTGTCAGACGCTGCCTTACTTGATCTTGATCATTCGCCGGACGGACGGGCGTCCGTCGACTTCGATCTGGTACAGATACATTCCAGGCGCCGCATCCCGGCCGGTACCAGTGACCGTACCGTCCCAATAGGCCTGATAGCTGCCACACGAGAGAATCACGTTGCGGGCGGGTGTTCCGCCGGCCGCGCCAGCCGAGCCGCCTTGGAGCTGAGGAACAGCGACGAGCTGCGCAAGGACATTGAAGATCCGGATCGAGACTCTGTACTGGTGGGCGGGATCAACGCACGACGAGCCCCCACCGATCGTGAACGGGATGGTCGTTTCACGATTGAAAGGGTTCGGGAAGTTCTGTCCCAGTACCGTACCTGATCCCTGATCCCGCTGCTGCTGCGTCGACTGTGCTTCTGCCAGGTGTGGCACCGCCACGCAAAGAGCGAGCACCAGAGCGCGTGCTGCCCAACTCACCACCATCTGCTCTCCAATCGGACGAAATAGGTGTGTCTGGCTAACTCCTTATGACCGTTGACGTTTGCTGACCCCCACGATCCCCGGGCCGGGGCCGGTATTGCGAACATAGGAAGTTGCGCACCCCGTTGTCAAGCAATAGCTGTACCCGCTTTCGCAGCCCCGCTGAGTACTCTGCCTCCGCCCCGTCGTTCCGTAAAGCGGCGCCTGTCACAATACTCGAGAAACGGGATCAGAAACTTCCGGGACGTACCCACGAGGTCGCGCAACTCGCCGGGGCCGTATTCGGTCCCCGGCTTCATTCCCTTGCGCAACCTTTCAAGTGCCTCTTCCAGGGCACGCGACGAATAGAAGCGGATGGGCTCAACCTGCACCACGCGCCCGTCGCGCTCGAGGCTCCGCAGGATCGGGTAGGGGTCCTTGCCGAGGGTCGCGCGGAGCTCGTCGGTTGAGGGAGGTTCCACGCCTGCCTCCTCAAGGAGCGTAGCGATGGTGCGACGATCCGCTTCCATGGCCGCCGTCACGGCCCTTTGACCGGGCAGCGAGAGGAGGCCGTCGCGGACGACCAGTCGGCCTTCTCCGACCATTGCGTCGAGAATGGCCGAGAACAACTCGTCATCGAGCCCCGATGATGACACAACGCGCGCGCGCGCGATGCCTTCCTCGAACGGATTGGCGGCGCTCTCTCTGGTCAGGACGTCGAGGATCCGTTGAGCACCATCGGCGAGCACGCTGGTTGCGACGATCCGGTCATTTATCACTTGAACGTCGCCGGCCGCGATAGCGCCTGGGAGTGCGGCGGTCGCGTCGGGGCCGACGCGGACGGGCAGTGTCCGGACGTCGATGCCGGCAGCCCCTGCTGCAGCAGACAGTTTGCCGATGCGCTCCTCGTTGCTGGCCGCGGAGCCGAAGAGCGGACGCGAGCGGCGCTGCAATGGCGCGGGGTCGGTGACAATCCCTCCGCCGATCGTCTCGGGCGGGGATCCACGCCTCAGCACGAAACGATCTCCAGCACGCGCCACGATCGGCTCGTCGAGAATCACTCGCGCCAGTCCTGTCATCCCGCCGGGCATTGCGTCAAGACGAGCCACGACCCGGGCCCCAACTTCGCAGGTAGCCAGGTGCAGCCTCACCCACTCGCGCGGCCTCAACGTGCGCACCCCTTCGAGCAGCCGCACTTCGGCGTGCAGCACTCCGCTCTCCATCCAGCCGCTCTCTTCAACGAGCCAGCGCCCGCGACCGACCTCATTCAGATCCACACCGGCAAGGCCAACAGCGGCTCTCATCCCCGCACCAGCCGACGCCACGGCGCCTCCAAACGAGTGCAGCGTGCGAACGCGCACCGGCCGACCCCCGGGGAAGAGCTGGAGTGATGAATCGCCCGCAACCGTCCCCGACCAGATTGTTCCTGTTACAACGACCCCGGTCCCTTTTACCGTGAAGGCGCGGTCGACGGGAAGCCTCAGGACGTCGCTCGCACGGCGCTCGGGGCTGCTCGCGAGGGCTGCGACCATTGACGCGCGCAGGGAGTCGATCCCTTCGCCTGTAACCGGGGAGACGGGGACGACTGGAGCTCCACGGTAACCTGCAGCGACGAGCATCCCGGCAATCTCCTGCTGCACGAGCTCCAGCCACTCGACTTCGACCAGGTCGATCCTGGTCAGCGCCACGACAACCCGCGGCACTGCGAGCAGCGTCAGGATCGAGAGGTGTTCCTTCGTTTGGGGCATCGGTCCTTCGTCGGCCGCGACGACGAGCAGACCGATGTCGATCCCCGTGGCGCCCGCCAGCATCGTGCGCACGAGGCCTTCGTGCCCGGGCACGTCGACGATACCCACCGTCACCGAGTCCGACAGTCGCAGGGGCGCAAACCCCAGCTCGATCGTGATGCCGCGTCGCTTCTCCTCGGGGAGGCGATCGGTGTCCACACCGGTCAGGGCGCGCACCAGCGTGGTCTTGCCGTGGTCGATGTGCCCTGCGGTCCCGACGATCAAGGTACTGTTCCGGCTGAGGTGTTGCCTGCGAATCGGTTGCTCCACGCATCGAATGCACGGAGCTGCTGCCCTTCGGCGATGTGATGAAAAACGAACTCGCGAAGGAGGCGCGCATGGGCCCGGCGCGATCGCGCATCGGTGACCTCGGCATCAGCGCCCGCCAGCCAGTGGCGGATCGCGCTTCTGGCTTCCGGCGGAATGATGCGCCGGTTCCCGGCCGCTCGCGCGCAGCGCTCGCAAAGCACACCTCCCGCGGCACAGGCAAAGTGCGCAGCACCGGCCGGCGCAACCGGTGTGTAGCACCCGGCGCACTCCTCCAGTACCGGGCCGAAGCCGAGTGCCGCCGCCAGTTGCCAGGCGGAACTGACGCCGAACATGAGAGCACCTGTCGAGCTGCGCTCCAGCAGCCCCCGCAGCCCGGTGTCGATCGCCGCATAGACGTCGCTCTGCTCCTCCCCGGGACTGCACCGGAAGACGAGCTCCGCCAGCATCGCCGCCGATCCGAAGCGGTCGAGGTCTCCGGCAATCCCGTGGTTGGCCGAGGTGACCTCGAAGCTCCTCAGCTGATGGAGATCGCGGCCCGTGCGGATGTCGATCTCGGCGATCCCCATTGAAAAGAGGTCGAGCGCCGCTCCGAAACGGCGTTCAGAGCGCCGCGCTCCGCGCGCGATCACCGAGACGAGGCCGCGCTCCCTCGTCGCCAGCCTCAGAACCCGTGACGTCTCCAGATAGTCGAAGACGTGAAGCACGATTGCGTCGCCTGCGACAACACTCATGACTCCAAGATAGATGGCCGGCGCTCAACTGCCGAGGCGCTTTCGCTCTGCGACGAGACCAGCCCGATAAGCCTCGAGGCCGGACCGGCTCACTTCGTCGGTCGTTTGAAGCAGCTGGTCGACTCCCGTTATAGCCTCGTCGACCGCTTCCCTGCGGCCGCGAACGTGGCCTTTGCCGCGCCTGGCGCCTGCCGCCAGTGCCACCACCGTGCCGAGCGCGAGAACGAGCACGACCAGACCCCCCTGGGTAATGAGGGCCCTTCCCGCCACCGGGAGCGTCACCACCAGGAACTGACCCGCTGGAACGTCGCTGGCGAGAAAGCGCACAAAGTTGCGCCCTTCGACAGTCACCGCCCCCAACGGCTCGATGCCGGGGCCGGCGACGGTCGCCTCGGATTCTTCAGCAAGCACTTCCAGAACCGCCGCTGAGTCGGTCACCGGCAGCGACAGCGGAAAGGCGGTCGCGGGCACCTCGTAGGTCAGGACGAGCTGCCTCATACCAGGGGGAAAGGGTGCGATGATCGCGGCCCCACCACCCTGGGTCGAGATCGCGGTGCCGGTGAAATCACCCTGCGTCGAGCGAACATCGGCGGCGACGGCGGGGAGCGTTACGGTAAAGACGGGCAGTTCGCCCGTCACCCGCGTCATGACATCCTGATTCTCGAGCTCGTAGACGTCGACAACGGTCCTGACTCCACCACTCGTGGGACCGCTGATGATCAGGTGCCTCCCCGCAACGCGTATCGGAATGCCGGCCGAAGCGGTGTCGAAGACCACGATCTCCCCACCGCCGTTGCGGTCCCCGACTAACCAGGGAGTGGCGAAGTACGCGATGCCGCCGCGTCTTGCTGTCGCGATGTAGGTAATCGTCGTGTCGGGTACGATGCGGAATCGCCACACCCCGCGTGCATCCGTCAGCACCGAATCAAGGGGGCCGGCGCTTTGCGGCCCGAGTCCGTGCAACGTCACCATCACACCGCCCAGCCGTCTGCTGCCCGACCTCGTTTCCAGCGCGACGTGTCCGGCGATGTCTGCAGGCACCTGCGCCGCTGCCAGCTCGAGGCCCGGCAGGTGAAACACGGCGACGGCCGCCAACGGGAAAACGACCAGCCGCACCCTCAGGGCCTGAACTTGCCGAAGTCCTCGGGACGCAGACCAGAGAGATAAGCCTTGAGCTGCTCAGCCGTCATCTCGTCGGTACTGACCGGCAGCTCGGCGGGCGGTGGGTCGTCACTGCCGCTCTCGGCTTCTTCCTCCTCTTCGGGCGGGTCGAGGAGAAGCTCCGCGTCGGCGAAAACCGGTGAACCAGTCCTCAGAGCGACCGCGATCGAATCGGACGGCCGCGCATCGATCTGAAACACTTCGGATTCACGAACGATGCGCATCTCAGCGAAGTAGGTACGATCCTCGACGCGCGTGATGTTGACCCGTTCGAGCTCCCCTCCGAGTCCGATGATCAGGCTCTTGCAGAGGTCGTGGGTCAGCGGGCGTTCCTTGTGAACGCCGTTCATCTCGAGGAGGATGGACTCGGCCTCGGCCTGCCCGATCCATATCGGCAGAATCCGCTCACCCTCCTTTTCCTGGAGGATGACGACATACGTGTTCGTGGAACCGTCCAGACCGAGGCGCGCCACCGCTACTTCCACCATCATGTCTGATAATACCCCACGCCCCGCCGGGCGAGCTAGCGGACGCTCTTCTTCAACTCCGCGGCCTTGTCAAGCTTTTCCCAGCTGAAGGCTGTGCCCGACACGGTCTTCGGCTTGTGACCGTTCTCTTCGCGCGTCAGGTACTTTATGGGCGCGGCCGTGCGTCCGAAGTGTCCGTAGGCCGAAGTCGGGGAATAGATCGGCTTTCGCAGATCGAGCGCCTTGATGATGGCGCGGGGCTTGAGGTCGAAAACCTCCCTGATCGCGTGGACAATGACCGCGTCAGGCACCGTACCGGTTCCGAATGTGTTCACCATCACCGACACCGGCTCGGCAACGCCGATCGCGTAAGCGACCTGCACTTCACAGCGTCGCGCGAGTCCGGCGGCCACGACGTTTTTCGCGACCCAGCGCGCGGCGTAGCAGGCCGACCGGTCGACCTTGGAGGGATCCTTGCCGCTGAACGCTCCCCCACCATGCCTTCCCATTCCCCCATAGGTGTCGACGATGATCTTGCGTCCGGTCAGGCCGGCGTCGCCCTGCGGACCTCCCACGACGAACCGGCCGGTGGGGTTGATGTGGTAGTTCGGCTTGCGGCGCCGCAGCTCGCGTGGAATCGCCGGCTCGACTACTTCGGCGATTATCGACCTTCTGATCTTCTCGGCGGAGACGCTTGGATCGTGTTGCGCTGATACGACCACGGTTTCGACCGAGACCGGCCGGTCACCCTCGTAGGCGACCGTGACTTGCGCCTTTCCGTCCGGCCTGAGCCACTTGAGGTCGCCCGACTTTCGCCGTTCGGCGAGGGTACGCGTCAGCGCGTGTGAGAGGACGATCGCCGCCGGCATCAGTTCTTCGTTTTCGTCGGTCGCGTAGCCGAACATCATACCCTGGTCACCGGCGCCACCCGTATCAACTCCCATAGCTATATCGGGCGATTGCTTGTCGATCGTGCTCATGACGGCGCACGTGTGCGCGTCGAATCCGAACTCGGCGTTGGTGTAGCCGATCCTCGCGATCGTCTCGCGGACGATGCCGGGAATGTCGACCCAGGTGGTGGTGGTGATCTCACCGGCGACAACGGCGAGTCCGGTTGTGACGAGTGTCTCGCAGGCCACACGCGCCGATTCATCGCGGGCGATGATCGCGTCGAGGACGGCGTCGGAGATTGCGTCGGCGACCTTGTCCGGATGGCCTTCTGTTACCGACTCGGATGTAAAGAGAACTGGTTCTGCCACGCTTTCCTCTTATTGACAGGCGATCGAACTCTGGACGCGTCCCGGCGTCAGGCCGTAACGATAACCATGCGGTCCGTGCCCCGGCAGCGCTGGCGGTGTTTCAGTGGCCGATGGCGGCCTTGAGCCTGAACTCCAGTTCGCGTTCGGCTTCGGCCGCGGTTCTGGCGCCAAGGGCGACGTCGGCGGCTTCGCGCGCGAAGCGGGCGCTGATCCCACGTATCATCTGTTTGACGGCCGCAACCGAGTGGGGGTTGACGCTCAGCTGGCGGATGCCGAGTCCGATGAGGGCGAAGGCGGTGATGGTTTCGGACGCCATTTCGCCGCAGCAACAGACTTCGAGACCATTGGCACGGCCGACCTCGCAGGTGCGCCGGATCATGCGCAGAACGGCGGGGTGCAGCGGGGTGAACCGCGCAGCGAGGTTGGCGTTGCCACGGTCGACGGCGAGGGTGTACTGCACGAGGTCGTTTGTCCCGATGCTGAAGAAGTCGACCTCGTCGATGAAGCTGTCGGCCAGCACGGCCGCTGCCGGCGTTTCGATCATCACACCCAGCGGGACGTCGCGGCGGAACGGCACGCCACGAGCATCGAGCTCCCGCATGCATTCGACGATCAGGGCCCGCGTTGCCCTGACCTCATCCACCGTCACGACGAGGGGGAGCATGATCCTGATGTCGCCGTGCATCGCCGCTCTCAGCAGAGCGCGGAGCTGGACCTTGAACAGATCACTTTCGTCGAGGCACATCCTGATCGCGCGCCAGCCGAGAAACGGGTTCGGTTCGTGCGGGTAGCCCCCAACCGGGAGTTTGTCGCCGCCGATGTCGAAGGTTCGGATCACAACCGGGAGTCCGTCGAACGCGCGTGCAACCCGTGCGTAGTCGGCGTACTGCTCGTCCTCGTCCGGCATCGCCGTGCGTCCCACTACCAGGAACTCGGTTCGCATCAGACCCACGCCCTCCGCGCCGCTGTGAGCCGCGTTTTCGGCCTCGTCAGGCAGATCGACGTTGGCGAAGATCGTGACCCGCTCGCCGTCGAGCGTTACCGACTCCGCCTCGGCCGTCTTCTGCAGCTCGGCCTCGTTGGCAGCCTCCATGGCCGCGCGCCGCCGGAACGTGTCGACCTCGGCTTCGGTCGGGTTGACGATCAGGTCTCCGGTTGTGCCGTCGAGGACGATCGTTTCCGTGCCGCGCAGCCGCGACACCGCGTCCCGCAAACCGACGACTGCGGGAATCCCCAGCGAACGGGCAAGAATGGCAACGTGGGAAGTGCGGGTACCGAGGTCGGTCGCGATCGCGGCGATCGCATCGCGGTCAAGCTGTACGGTGAGACTCGGTGTGAGATCGTGGGTGACGAGAATCGCGTTCGCTCCCTTGGGAACGTCTACCGGATCGTGGTCGCCCAGCCCGAGAAGTATCGACAGTACTCGAATGTGAACATCGGTAAGATCGCCAACCCGCTCCCGCATGAGCGGCGCCGAGGCTCGAGCGAAATGTTGTCTCAGGTCGAGCATAACAACGTCGAAAGCCTTCTCGGCGCCGAGGTTCTGCCTGATGTAGGCGGTCACGCGGTCGAGCAGCTCGGCGTCTTCGAGCATCGAGATCTGAACCTCGAAGATGGCTGCTTCTTCCGGGCCGGCTCGTTTCTCGACGCGCTCGGCAACCTGGCGCAGGCGCTGCCTGGCGCTGTCAAGCGCCTCCGCGAACCGTTGCAGCTCGCTCGCGACCCCCTCGTCGGGGATTATACGGTGCGGTACGTCCGGTACCTCCCAGCGCAGGAGGTGAACAGGCCCGATGACGATTCCGTGCGAAGCGGGAATACCGCTGAGGCGTCGCTCCATCAGCTCTCGCCGAACCGCCCCGATATGAGCCCCGACAGTGCGTCCAGCGCTTCGGTCGCATCAGGGCCGTCCGCCTTGAGCACCAGGTTCGATCCACACTCGGCCGCAAGCATCATCACCCCCATGATGCTCTTGCCGTTGACCTCCAGACCGTCACGGGCAAGGATGATCTCACTGCGGTATTTCGATGCCGTCTTCACGATTTCGGCTGCGGGGCGCGCGTGAATCCCGCTTCGATTCACCACCTGAACGGTGCGCTCCATCATGTGAGGAGAACAGAAGTTAGAGTGAGGACGACCAGCAAACCCAGCGACCACTTCCACAGGTCATAACGCCCGCGCAGCCCTGTGACCAGCAGACCTCCAACTCCCACCAGCAGCAACGCACTCCAGAGTTGGCCGGGATCCGGGCCGGCCACCCGGGCCACGGCGAGCGGTACGGCGAAACCGGCCACCAACGCTCCAGCGCGGCTGACAGCCCGCGGTCCATCCCGAAAGATCTGCGACCCCAGCGCCGGTGCCACGGCAAGACCACGGCGAAATCCGGTTTCCAGTCCCCAGACGCGAAGAGCGATGTGCCCCGTATTGTACAGTATCAGAAAAACCGCGACAGTCACCAGCGGGCCGCTGCCGAGCCCGTAGGCAGCAAGAGCGACCAGAGCACTGAAGGGAAGCCAGGCCGCCCACACCAGTCGGTCGCCGCAGCTCCCGAGCGGACCACACAACGCCGTCCTGAATCGCTCGATCCGGGCGGGATCCACCATTTCCAGCTCAGCGCGCGCCAGCGCTCCCACGGCGACCGAGGCAAGGTAAGGATGCGCGTTGAAGTACTGACTCTGTCGCGCCAGGGCGGCGCGGTACAGCCCTCCGCCGCGGCCACCAGGGAGCAATCGCAGCGCCGGCTCAACCGCAAAGCCGATCCCGTTACCGACCAGTGTTTCGTAATTCCACGCTCCCTGAACGGCGAGGAGTCGCACGAACATCGCCATCCGTGTGGAGAGCGGGAGACGGAGGCCGGAGGTCGCGGAAGCGGTGTCGGTCATCTGATCAGCAGCAACACGAGACCAGCGGCGAGACCACCGATGAAGTACCAGCGCGTGTGAGCTGTGGAGTGGAAGATCTTCCAGACGGCGCCTCCGGCGACTGTGCCCGCGATCACAACCGCAACCACTCGCAGCGGAATCAGGGTTGGCGTCCAGCGGCCGCGCGCGAATTCGGTGATCGGAGCGAAAACAGCGAGACCAACGAGCGTCAGCAGCGCGCCGCGGGCGAGGTCGGCGCCGAGGCCAAGGAACTGGAGTCTGTTGACGACCGTTGGTGAACCGCGAGCTATCGCGTCGTGCCTGGCGCGAGCCCAACGGGCATTGAGCAGTCGGAGCTGAACCATGGACCAGCCTCCGAGCCACGCCAACGTGAGGTTGGCGATCATCGATACCGCGAGTACCGCCCCGGGCTCGGGAGAGGCGCGCGAGATGAGGGCGCCGGCAACAACGCTCGACGATCCCCATTCGGGATAGCGCGAGGCTCCGACTGGCAGCGTCTCGAGGGCGAAACATTCCATAATCACGCCCAGCAGCAGTCCCAGCCCGGGTCGCCCGAGCACGGCCGCTGAGAGTGTGCAGGCGACCAGCGGCCGCGAGAGCATCGCCTGAGGGAACCCGACGACGTCGAGGCCAACAATCGCCCCGAGGATAGTGATAATGGCGATCTCGGAGCCGCTCATGCGACGGCTCTCATCGCACTCCGTCGCCGGCGAGCATCTCGTCGATCGGAAGCGGTCGGGCGGCCGGTACGTCCTGTGCTGTCACCTGGCATCCGGAATCGTTGATGCGACGGAGTGCAGCTTCCTCCCCCGCGGTCAGGAAGAGATAGCGCAGACGTTGCGTTCTTCCATCCCGATGGTGGATTCCACCGACGTTCACTGCCGGCACATTGCCGCTGGCGTTGACCAGTCGGGCCATGGTGTCGATATCCGCGGTCAGGAGGATTCCGGCCCGCGGGTCGTTGCGGAAGGTGTCGAGTCTGGCAGTGGCCGATTCGACCGATTCGAACATGACCTCCATCTCCGGCGGCACACCCATGCGGTAGAGTTCCTGTTCCCAATCACTGGTTGCTACCTGGTCGTCGACGAGGACGATGAAGCCGATGTCGAGCGGCTGTCCCCAGCCGACGACGACCTGTCCGTGGATCAGCCGGTCATCGATGCGGTAGAGCACCAGCCCCATCTCAGGCGGGCTCCGGTCCACCACCGATGACCATCAGCGACGACCGGCCGCGCTCGGCGGCACGGCGTGCCGCCTCAGCGGCGGGCATGTCCTCATGAAAGACGAAGTCGAGCAAGCTGCCGAGGTTGGCACCGACGACGATCGTGAGGTTGGGTCGATCGCGCTGAATGCGCCGGGCGGCCATGGTGCAGGACCCGGCGGGAAGGTCGGTGAATACCACTCCGATCTGCTCCTGCTCGAGCACGCGGCGCATTGCCTCCTCGACGCCCGCCGCGCTCAGGTCACGGTTGGACAGCGCAGCGAACACTTCTCCCCTGCCGGCGATCAGTGAGACAGCCGCCACCATGCATTCTGCGAAATCCCCGTGGCCCGCTACGAGCGCCCTCGGACTACTCATCATCCTCCACAAGATAACGCTTGACGTCGGCGGCCTGCTTCATCTGGCCCATGAGCCGGCTGTTGAATGCTTCGGCCGTATTCACGCCGCTGTAGCGGAGGAGGTGGTTCATGGCGATCACCTCGGCGATGACGGTGATGTTCTTGCCGGGGTTGAGGTGGACGGTGATCTGAGGCAGCTCGACACCAAGGATCGTGGTGAACTGCGTGTCGAGCCCTGTGCGATCGACGACAGCGTCTTCGCTCCATTCGCGCAGGTCAACGATGACCTCGATCCGTTTCTGCTGCCGGACGGAGCGGATTCCGAAAACCGAGGGAACGTCGATCAGGCCAACCCCTCTTATCTCCATGTGGTGGCGCTGCATTTCGTGCCCGCGCCCGATCAGAACGTCGGCGCCGCGCCTGGTTGCGATCACGAGGTCGTCCGCAACCAGCCGGTGCCCCCGCTCCACGAGGTCGAGGACACATTCGGACTTGCCGATGCCGCTCGAACCCGTGAAGAGCAGACCGACTCCGTATATGTCGGCCAGCGACCCATGCAGCGTTGTTGTAGGGGCGAACAGCTCCTCGAGAACCGGCTTGATGCGGCGGTAGAACTCGTTGGTCTTGAGGGGAGTGCGAAAAACCGGCACGCCGCTGTTTGAGGCAAGTTCGATCAGGGGCTCGACCGGCTCCATCCCCTTGGTGATGAAAACGCAGGGCAGCGGAAACGAAAAGAAGAGCGACAGGTTGCGGCGGCGCTCCGAGGGCTCGAGCGAGGCAAGGTAGGTCATTTCCGTTTCGCCGATCACCTGCGTACGTTCGGCCATGAACCGTCCGACGAACCCCGCCAGTGCGAGTCCCGGGCCGGAGATGTCGGAACTGGCGATCGAACGCTCGTGCCCATGGGTGCCACCAACCTGTTCGAGCTGGAGCGCGTCACGCGTTCGCTCAAGCAGGCGGCCGACGGTTACTTCACGCGGCACTGGTTCCCCCCGCGTCCAGTAGTGCCGCCAGAATTCGTTCGAGATCAGTTTCGGTTTCCAAGGCGCTCCGATCCCAGGTGAAGGATTTCGCGAACTCGCGGCCTCTGCCGCCCATCTGTCTCACGAGGTCGATGTCGCCCGCCAGCCGTTTCATCGCGGCCGCCAGCGCACCAACGTCTCCGTGCGGCAGCAGAAATCCGGTTTCTCCGTCGCGGACCGACTCGTCGAGCCCGGGCGAATCCGAGGCCAGCACTGGTGTGCCGCTCGCTGCCGCTTCGAGGTTCGTGATTCCCCACCCTTCCTTGGGCGAGGTGAGGGCCAGCGCCCAGGACCTGCGCAGCAGACGTTTCTTTTCCTCTTCGTTTATGCGCCCAAGAAAAGTCACGGCTTCGCCCAGGTCAAGCGATCGTGCCAGGGACTCGAGTCTATCGCGATCGTTGCCTGCTCCTGCCACTTCGAGCTTCGACCCTGGAATCGCGGCCTCTGCGAACGCCCTGATGATGATATCGACTCTCTTGTACCGGCGCAGCCGGCCAAGATAGGCAAAGTGCGGCCGGGGTGCGCGCAGCGACTCATCGGGCGTGTAGGCCACCGTGTCGATTCCACAATAGATGACGCTGACGAGATCCTGGTCGACCCCGCGTCTGACGAGATCGTCGGCGGTGCTTTCACTTATCACCTGAAAGGGTACGCCGCGGTAGATCCGCGGGATTGGTTTTTCGGCGAGCCAGACGGCGGCGGCAGCGGGAGCGGGCAGTTCCTGGAACGCGGTACTGCCGAAGAGGTGCGGTACGAGTCCGACGACGGGGAGGCGGCCCCGGCCCCAGAGCGGGGTGAAAAGCGGGACCTTGTTTATGTCTTCGATCAGGAGGTCAAATGGCCGGCGTGCGAGGTGGCGTTGCCACGCTCTCCTCGCGACGAAGGGAAAGGTGAGCCGCGTGCCCGCCCTGATCACCTCGATGCCATCGAGCGAGGCAAACTGTGGACAGCCTGCCCAGCCGCCGCAGAGCAGGGTCACCTCATGTCCGCGGCGCGCGAGGCGGCCAAAGATCTCGTGCAGGTGCAGCTCCGCGCCTCCGGCCTGCGGGTTCTCCCTGTCCTGCCAGTTGACGACGAGGAGTCGCATTCAGACTCTCCCCAGTCGGCGCGCGAGAGCGTCCAGCACCCCGTTGACGAAACGCGCGCTCTCCGGTCCGGAATAGCGTTCGGCCAGTGTGACGGCTTCCTGCAGCGTGATTTTTGGGCGCGCCACTTTCATCATCAGCTCGGCCGTGGCCGCGCGCAGGATCGCCCGCTCGATGCCGCCAAGCCGTTCGAGCCTCCAGTTGGAGGCCACCGCGGCGAGAAGTTCGTCGATCTCGACCGCACGTTCGGATGCGGTTCGGATCAGCGGCGCTGCCCGCTCCCGTTCAGCTGTCCCCAGCGCGATGTCGTCCCAGAGGTTACTTGCGACCGTGACCAGTGGTGCTGCGCGGGTTACGTCCCAGGCGTAGAGTGCCTGCACGACCCGCGCCCGCGCCCTGCGCAGTGCGCGCCGTTCAACCCGCGTCAGTGGCATCGAGACGGTCAAGCAGATCGATCATCTCGAGCAGCGCCATGGCGGCGTCCCAACCCTTGTTGCCGTGATCACCACCGGCCCTCGCCTGAGCCTGTTCCATTGTGTCGCAGGTGAGAAGGCCGAGTGTGACCGGCATGTCGTGATCGCTCGCGGCGGCTGCGAGTCCGCGTGCGGCTTCGCCGGCCACGTAGTCGAAGTGGGGAGTGTCTCCGCGGATGACAGCACCGATCGCGACGACGCCGTCGTACCGATCCATGCTGAGCAGCCTTCGTGTGATTACGGGCAGTTCCCAGGCACCCGGCACCCACGCGACATCGATGTTGCCGAGTTCGACACCATGGCGAACGAGCGCTTCGAGTGCGCCATCGACCAGCCGCGAGGTTATGGTTTCGTTGAAGCGCGCGGCGGCGATGGCAATGGTGCGGCCGGCCCCGCGAGGTGTGCCGCTGAACTCCGCCATTCAGTTGCCCAGCAGGTGCCCGAGCTTGAGCCGCTTGGCGGCCAGATAACCCGAGTTCTCGTCGGTCTCGGGCGCAGCGATGCGGACGTCGGAGGTGATTTCGAGGCCGTAGCCCCGGAGACCAACCAACTTCATCGGATTGTTTGTCAGGACGCGAATCGACGTGACGCCAAGGTCGAGGAGGATCTGGGCGCCGATTCCATAGTTCCGCAGGTCGGCCTTGAAGCCCAGCTTCTCGTTGGCTTCCACAGTGTCGTGACCCGCATCCTGCAGTTCGTACGCCTTGAGTTTGTTGAGAAGCCCGATCCCCCGCCCTTCCTGATCCAGGTAGACGACGATCCCCCGTCCCTCGGCGGCGATCATCTCCATCGCCGTATGAAGTTGCCACCCGCAGTCGCAGCGCCGGGAATGGAAGACGTCACCCGTGAGGCACCGTGAGTGCATCCGAACCAGCACCTCGCGTCCGTCACCGATCTCTCCGTAAACGAGAGCGATGTGTTCCCGGTCATCGACGTCGTTGCGATAGCCGATCACGCGCCAGTTGTCGCCGCCGATGTCACTGGGGAGCCGCGCCGCCGCGACCCGATGCACGAGGCGCTCATTCGCGAGTCGGTGGGCAACGAGATCGGCGACGGTGATGAAGGTGAGGCCGTGCTCTCTGGCGAACAGCGCAAGCTCGTCGCGGCGCATGGTGTGACCGTCGTCGGCGAGGATTTCGCAGACGACACCTGCCGGCCGTCGTCCGGCGAGCCGGCACAGGTCAACGGCCGCTTCAGTATGTCCAACTCTCTGGAGGACACCGCCGTCACGCGCCTTGAGCGGATGGACGTGGCCCGGAGTTCTGAGGTCAGGCCGGCCCATGGCCGGATCGGCGAGGATGCGGATGGTGGCGGCGCGGTCTGAAGCGCTGATGCCGGTTGTAACGCCGTGGTGGGTTGCGCCGTCAACGCTGACGGTGAACGCCGTCTTCATTGCTTCGGTGTTTTCGCGCGGGCCCGCCTGCATCGAGAGGTCCAACTCGCGAATGCGTTCGCTGGTCAGGGAGACGCAGATCATCCCTTTGGCCCGCAACATGAAGTTCACCATATCGGTCGTTACGGACTCGGCGGCGCAGATGAGGTCTCCCTCGTTTTCGCGATCTTCGTCATCGGCTACAACCACGAACTTCCCGTCGCGGATGTCGCGGATGGCGTCTGTGACCTTGCCGAATTCCATGCTGGAATGGTACTAGCGGTCGGTGCGCGCTGGCAGCCTCGCCGCGAGAAGCCGGTCCACGTAGCGGGCGATCAGGTCCGCTTCGAGGTTGACTTTGCGGCCCGGCTGATGTTCGTCGAGCGTGGTGTTCCGCAGGGTGTGATCAATGAGGGAGATTTGAAAGCACCCGTCCGGGTCGAGGGCGTTCACGGTCAGACTGACTCCGTCGACTGCGACCGAGCCGTGCTCCACCAGCAGTCTGTGAACCTCCGGCGGAGCGGCGATGTCCACCAGCACGGCGCTCCCTGACTGGCGTCGGCCGGTCACCTCGCCAACGGCATCGACGTGGCCCTGAACGATGTGACCTCCGAGCCTTGTGGCGGGAGTAACGGCTCGCTCAAGGTTGATGCGCCGGCCGGGGCGCCAGCTTTCGATCGTTGTTCGTTCACATGTCGTCGCGACGGCCGCGACCTCGTAGCGACCTCCGGACGCAGTGCGCACGGTGAGGCAGACTCCGTCGCAGGCGACGCTCTCTCCGATCTCGAGGTCGGCGTAACTGCTTTCGATGACCAGCTCACGGCCAGCCGGTGAATCGCTGACCCGCACGAGCGTGCCGACGTTGTCGATGATTCCGGTGAACATCAGAGTTCCCTCACCGCCCAGGTCGTGGCCACGTCGTCATCGAGCTCCAGGCGACTGATGATGCGCAGCCTGCCAAGCCTGGCGGCGGTGGCGGGCTCAACGAGCCCGAACGCGGCGCACGCCCCGCGGCCGAACACGATGGGTGCCTGGATCAGAATCAGCCTGTCGACGAGACCGGCGTCGAGCAGCGAGGCTGCCACGCCGGCACCACCCTCGACGAGCATCGACCGTACTCCAGTGTCGGCGAGATACCGCAGTGCGTCGTCGAGCGTGGCGCTGTGTACGGTTTGGACACCGCGCGTGTCCACCGCCGGGCTGCGGTCGCCGGCCCCGATCACGAGGACCGTGACCGGGGCTTCCCGAGCCGAACCTGCGAGGCGGGAGCGTTCCGGCAGGTTGCCGCTGCGGGTGAAAACGACACGCCGGGGTGGAACACGCGGTGCGGGAACGTCCCGGACTGTCAGCTGCGGGTCGTCGATGTGCACCGTATTCATGCCGACTGCGACCGCATCGGACGCGGCCCTCAGCTCGTGCGCGTAGATGCGCGCGGCCGGCCCCGTGACGCGGGTGGTAGTTCCGGTGGCGTCGGCGATGGCGGCGTCGAGGCTGACGGCCATCTTGAGTGTGATCCAGGGGCGCCGGCCGCCCGAGGCAAAGTGGTGCATGAAGGAAGCGTTGAGTTCGGCGGCTTCCTGCTGCAACACACCCTTTGTGCACTCGACACCAGCTGCCCCAAGCTGCGCCATGCCACCGGCGGCGACGGGATTGGGGTCGGCCACGGCAACGACGATCCTGCGAACGCCCGCGGCGATGATCGCATCCGCACAGGGCGGCGTGCGCCCTTGATGAGTGCATGGCTCGAGCGTCACGTACATGGTGGCACCCCGGGCCCGTTCGCCCGCTGCGCTGATCGCCGCCGCTTCGGCGTGCGCAGCTCCCAGCTCGGCGTGCCACCCTTCGCCGACGACCAGCTCGCCGTGGGCAAGCACCGCACCGACCAGGGGATTTGGTGAGACGCGGCCGCGCCCGCGCCGTGCCAGTTCGAGGGCCCGGGCCATCATCCTGCGATCGATGCCCGCGACCGCAGGCACCTTACCAGCGAAACCGGAGCCCGATCGACGCGAACTCGACCTGATCGCCGGCCCTCGTGGCACCAAAAGTGTTGTACGTCGCGATCGGACCGCCGCTCGTGCGCCCCACCTCGGCCACAACCCTCACCAGCGGCAGAACCAGCGCGGCCGACACAAAAACGTTGTCCCTGGTGATCTGCTGAAGTACTCCGATCGGACCCGCGGCGGTGGTGAATCCGGCCCGATCAAGCCTGATCGTGGCCGTGGCAGACGTCTCAACCCTGTCCTGCCCCGCACCCCCGCTCACCGCCAAAGGCCCGAAGCGCTTGCCGATCACGGCCCGCCACGACCTGGCACTCATCTGCATGTTATCGAGCATCAACTCGTCGTTACCAGGGCTCGCCGTGAGTGTAGCGCGTGGAAGATTGCGGCGGATATACGTCACCGCGATACCGGGGGTAAGCGGTGACTCCTCGACGATGCTCACCCGGGCACCATACCCCAGCCGGATCCCCGCTCCATGGACGTCGAGCCGCACATCACCGACGCTGACTGACGGTACCCATGAAAGACTGACCAGGAGATCGGCGCCCAGGATGCGCGTGCCGCTCACCGGCGTTCCACGCAAAGCGCCGAACGCTCCATCCACCACCGGTACAGGCGCGATCTGCTCGCTGATCCCGAAATCCGATACCACCGCTCCATTCACCCCCGGCGTAACCCTGTCGATCTGCGGCAGGCGCGCCCTGATCGCGTTGGCCCGCACTCCCCACGAAATGCGCCCCGGTCCGCCCAGTGTACTGTGTTCTCCGCTGACCGCGTTTCCCCCGGCAACGGCAACACCGAGCTGAGGCGACATGTAGGAAAAGAGATCGATCAGCTTCTGGCAGGCGTCCTGTGTAACCCTGCGCGACGGCGGGTCGAGTGGACTGACCAGGCATTCCTGATTGATACCCTGGCCCGCGACCGGTGAAGCGGAAATGACTACCGCGATAATGCCGGCCAGCGTTCGCAAACTGCGCATCATGTGACTCCGGCGAGATGTACCTGACCGCTTCCCCGCACGACAACACCGAGATTCCAGGTTTCCACGCCGGCCTCCGCACAGCCGGCGCTCACGACGCCAACATCGGCGGGATCGACGACCACCACCGCCCCCACTCCCATGTTGAACGTGCGGAACAGCTCGCCATCGCTCACTCCTCCTGCAGTCCCCAGTTGGCTGAAGACATCGGGCACCGCCCACGAACCGGTCTCAACCTCGGCGTCGAGTGTATCGGGGAGCGCACGTCCGAGGTTTCCCGGCAGTCCCCCACCGGTTATGTGTGCCATTGCGTGAATCCGGTCCAGCGACGGCTTCAGTGCTGCGAGGTAGCTGCGGTGAACTCTGAGCAGGACGTCAGCGACCGTCGCGCCACCTGCACCCGGGAACCGGTCCGCCGCCGCGAGCTTCATCCGCTCTGACACGATACGCCGGGCGAGCGAATATCCGTTGGTATGAAGGCCGCTGCTTGCCAGTGCCAGCAACACGTCCCCTTCGCGCACCCGCCCGGGCCCGAGTCGGCGCCTGTCATCCACCACCCCCACGATGAACCCGGCGAGGTCGAAGTCATCGCCGGCGTAAATCCCGGGCATTTCGGCGGTTTCCCCACCAAGCAGCGCGCAGCCGTTCTCCCGACAACCGGCCACCACTCCCGCCACAACACCTTCCACCAGCTCCGGTCGCAGACGACCAAACGCAACATAGTCTAGAAAGAACAGAGGTTCGGCGCCCAAAGCCAGAATGTCGTTGACGCAGTGATTGACAAGGCAGTGGCCAACTGTGTCGTAACGGCCAGCCTCTATCGCTACCCTGAGTTTGGTGCCCACGCCGTCAGCACTGGCGACGAGGACTTTGCCCGGGGCGCCGGGTGCCTGAAACATCCCCCCGAACGACCCGAAAGCACCTGCCACACCCTTCGTCCGCGTCGATTCCACAAGCCGGCGGATCCTTTCCCTGGCGTCATCGGCGGCGTCGATGTCGACGCCGGAACCGGCATAGGTCAATGCACCCGGTCGGTTGTCGCCAGCGGTCATTCCGGCATCTCCTCTTCAAACGCCACCAGCTTCCTGAAATCCGCCAGTCGCGCGTCGATCTCGGACTGGTTCACCTCCAGCAACCGTTCGATCGAGAACTTCTCGACGGCAAACGAGCCCATCGTTGAACCATGGACGACAGCGCGTCGAAAGTGGGCTTCGTCGAGCGAGCCGGAGCGGGCAAGGTATCCGATGAAGCCGCCGGCGAACGAGTCGCCGGCGCCGGTCGGATCAAAGACGTCTTCGAGCGGAAAGGCTGGGGCAAAGAAGACGGTGCTGGCGGTGAACATGAACGCCCCATGTTCACCTTTCTTGATCACGACGTAGCGCGGCCCCTGCTGCAGAATCCAGTTTGCGGCCTTGACGAGATTTGCCTTCTCCGTGAGCTGGCGCGCTTCGCTGTCATTCAGGAGCAGCACGTCGACCTGGCCGAGGAGCGCCATGAGGTCCGAACGCCGGCTCTCGATCCAGAAGTTCATCGTGTCGCAGGCGACGAGTCTCGGTTTCTCCACCTGTCGCAGCACTTCCAGTTGCAGCCTGGGGTCGATGTTGGCGAGAAAGACGTACGGGGCCGACCGGAATGCCTCCGGGATGCTCGGCCTGAAGTGCGAAAACACACCCAGTCTGGTCTCGAGCGTCTCGGCTGCGTTCAGGTCGTGGCGGTAGCGCCCCCGCCAGCGGAACGATTCCCCCTCCGCGGTCTGCAGTCCCGAGAGATCCACGCCACGGCTGCGCAGCGGCTCCAGCTTGCTGACCGGATAGTCGTGCCCGACAACACCCACGAGCTGGACTCTGGTGAAATGGCTGGCGGACGCGGCGAAGAAGGTCCCGGATCCGCCGACGACTTCATCGGCCCTGCCGAAGGGAGTCTCGACCGAATCGAGGGCAACCGAGCCTACCACCAGTACCGATGTCACATGCGCTCCGGAGCGGAAATGCCTAAAAGAGAAAGACCGCTGGCGAGTACCAGCTGGCAGGCCCGGGCGAGGAGCAGCCGCGCTGAGCGTACGGGCTCGGGCTCGTCGAGAACCCGGTGCTTGTGGTACCAGCGGTGGATCACGTTGGCCGTTTCGAGAAGCCACGCCGCAACGAGATGGGGCGACCTCGTCTTCGCGGCGGCAGTCACCAGCCGCGCGTAGTCCAGCAGCCGCCTTACCAGCTCGCGCTCGTCCTCCTCACCCAGTACCGACACATCCACCCCTGCTCCGGTAACGGATGCCGGATCGATCTCCCCCACCCTGAAGATCCCCTTGATGCGGGCGTGGGCCATCTGGATGTAATAGACGGGATTCAGCTCGCTCTGCGTCCGGGCGAGGTCGATGTCGAAGATCAGCTGTGAATCCGCCTTTCGCATGAGCAGGAAGTAGCGGACCGCGTCCCGCCCCACCTCGTCGATCAGGTCCCTGATGGTGACGTAACTGCCGGCGCGTTTCGAGATCTTCATCTCCTCGCCACTGCGCATCACCGTCACCATCTGATGCAGTTCGTATTCAGGGTAGCCCTCGGGGATACCGATGCCTAACGCCTGGAGGCCGACGCGGACCCGGGTAACCGTGCTGTGGTGATCGGCACCCTGTACGTTGATCGCACGGGTGAATCCCCGCCTCCACTTGGTCACGTGGTAGGCGACATCCGGGACAAAGTAGGTGTATGTGCCGTCGCTCTTGCGCATCACCCGGTCCTTGTCGTCCCCGTAGTCGGTCGTGCGCAGGAATAGTGCGCCGTCCTTTTCGTACGTCTTTCCCGTCGCCGCCAGCATCCTGACCGTCTCCTCGACCTTGCTATCGGAATAGAGCGACGACTCCAGATAATAGACGTCGAAGCGGACTCCAAAAGCCTGCAGATCGAGGTCCTGCTCCCGGCGCAAGGCGTCGATCGCGAACACCCTTATACGGTCGAGGTCGTTGCCCCCGGCATCATCGTGGTTGTCGGCCACATACCCGGCTGCGATGTCTCTGATATACTCCCCATGGTAGCCTCCTTCGGGGAGCGACGCAGAAAGCCCGGCCGCCTCGCGGATCCGCGACTGCACGCTCAGGGCAAGATTGGCGATCTGGGCGCCGGAGTCGTTGTAGTAGAACTCTCTGGTGACCTTCCATCCCGTCCACTCGAGAAGCGCGGCGATCGCATCCCCCAGCGCTGCCTGGCGGCCGTGGCCGACATGCAACGGACCTGTAGGGTTGGCGGACACGAATTCCAGGTTGACCGGCCTGCCGCCACCTTCGTTCGTGCGGCCGAGACTCATTCCCGCAGCCACGAGCGCCGTCAGCGCCCCGGCCTCCGCCCCCACGGCGAGATGAAAATTGATGAAGCCCGCTCCCTCTACCGCCGTTTCATGGACCAGACCGGCGGGGAGCTCGAGCGACCTGACCAGATCGCCGGCGATATCGCGTGGCTTCCGTCGCAACGACTTCGCCAGCACCATGGCCGCATTGCTCGACCAGTCCCCGAATGACGCATCTCGCGGGCGCTCCAGGTGCGGCAGAAAGTCGGCGGGCGCTCCGAGCGATCGAGCTGCCGCGGAGAGCGCGTCTCTCAGCTGTTCTTCGACGCTCACGTCCCGGTGGCGTCGGACCCGGACCCGCCTCCGGATGACGCGGACCCCTTGTCGCCCGAACCCTTCTCCTTTGAACTGCTGCCACCCTCGGACCTGGATTCACCGCCCGCCTTCGCGCCCTCCGATCCCGAGGCCCCCCCCGCTCCCCCTCCCCCTGCGCCTCCACCTTCCGATCCCCCGGTGCCGGACTCGGACTTGGTAGCAGCTTTTTCCGCCGCTGCCGCCGCATCGCGGACGTCCTTCTTGCCGTCCTTGCCGTAATCCGTGATGTAGAAACCGGAGCCCTTGAAGATGAGTCCGGCGCCGCCGGAGATGATACGCTCGGCTTCCCCCTCGCCTTGCGGGCAGGGGATCCGGGCGGGCACTTCACTGATCTTGAAGACGCGCTCAACAATGCTGCCGTCGGGGCAGCGGAACTGATACGTCGGCATGTGTCGGAGTTTTATCGGAACCGAGCGCGAAAGCTAATGACAGGCATGGGGTTACTTCAATCAGCCTGCCTCACGACGGGGCGTAGCGACCCCACTGCGATTCGAGCACGTTGGAGATCTCTCCCACCGTTGCGCGGGCCCGGACCGCCTCGATTATCGCCGGCATCAGGGGCGGTAGTTGCCCAGCCTCACCAATGGTGTACTCGACCGCCGCGCGCTCGAGCGCTGCGAGCGCGCTCGTTACTGACGCGGCGCTGCGGGTCCGGCGTGTTGACGAAAGACGCTCGACCTGGTGACTCTCGAGTTCGCTGTAATCGGGAGTTTGTAGGGGAGATGGGGAGCCGTCGTCCGCGAAGCGGTTGACGCCCACCAGGACCTGATCACCACCCTCGATTCTGAGCTGGTGCGCGTAGGCGCTGCGTGCGATCTCATCCTGAAAGAAACCGCTCGCGATCGCCTGCCCGGCGCCGCCGAGCTCGTCGACGCGGCTGATCAGACTCAACGCACGACGCTCGAGCTCATCGGTCAGGGATTCGACGTAGAACGATCCGGCGAGCGGGTCGGCCGTACTCGTTATGCCCGATTCATGGGCCACGATCTGCTGCGTGCGGAGCGCCAGGGTGGCCGCCTCTTCGGTGGGCAGCGAAAGCGCCTCGTCGTAGCCGTTGGTGTGCAGCGATTGAGTACCGCCGAGCGTAGCGGCGAGTGTCTGGACGGTGACGCGCACGACGTTGTTGAGTGGTTGCTGGGCGGTAAGCGTCACTCCTCCTGTCTGAGTATGGAACCGCATGCGGCAGCTGCTGTCGGATGCTCCGAATCGCTGCCGCATGAGACTTGCCCAGGTGCGGCGGGCGGCGCGGAACTTGGCGACCTCCTCGAACAGGTCGTTGTGCGCGGCGAAGAAGAAGGAGAGCCGTGGCGCAAAGTCGTCGATACGGAGTCCGAAGTCGACGGCTCGTCTCACGTATTCGAGGGCGTTGCAGAGGGTAAAGGCCAGCTCCTGAACAGCGGTGGCTCCCGCTTCCCTGATGTGGTAACCGGAAATCGAAATCGGATTCCACGACGGCACCTCGGCGGCGCAGAAGCGGAACATTTCGCCGATGAGGCGGAGGCTCGGCCCGGCAGGATATATGTAGGTACCGCGGGCGATGTACTCCTTGAGGATGTCGTTCTGGACCGTGCCACTCAGCTTCGCCCGGTCGAGTCCCCGCTCTTCGGCGACGACGATGTACATCGCGAGGAGAGTGGAGGCCGTGGAGTTGATCGTCATCGACGTCGAAACGCGGTCGAGCGGGAGCCCGTCGAGCAGCGTGTGCATGTCATCGACAGTGTCGATGGCGACACCGACGCGCCCGACCTCACCGGCAGCTCGCGGGTTGTCGCTGTCGATCCCCATCTGAGTCGGGAGGTCGAAGGCCACCGACAGACCGGTTTGGCCGGCGTCGAGGAGGTGGCGGAATCGCCGGTTCGTCTGCCCGGCGGTGCCGAAGCCGGCGTATTGACGCATGGTCCAAAGCCGGCCGCGGTACATGTCCGGCTGGATTCCCCGTGTGTAGGGAAAGCTTCCCGGTGGTTCGATTTCGTTGCGGGCCGGCGAATCGGCCGGGCCGTAGGCAGCGCGCACCGGAATCCCCGAGGGAGTCAGGCGCTCGTGGCTGTCCTTCACGGTTCGGGAGTCGACAGCGATCCCGGTTGTGTCAGGCGGCGGCACGGCCGGAGAGGATCTCGCGGGCCGTCATGATGTCGTCCCTGCTGCCGATGTACAGGGGTGAGCGCTGGTGCAGCTCGGTGGGGTTGATGTCCATGACATCGTTGACGCCGTCGGTGGCGGCCCCGCCGGCCTGCTGGACGATGAAGGCGAGCGGGTTGCATTCATAGAGGACGCGCAGTTTGCCTTTAGGTGACTGGCTGTTGGCGGGGTAGGCGAAGACGCCGCCGCCGAGTAGGTTGCGGTGGAAGTCGGCGACAAGGGAGCCGACGTAGCGGACGTTCATGGCCTTGCGCTGACCATCGAGGCCGCGGTAGTAGCGCATGAGAGCCTTGACGCGGTCGTCCCAGTACTGCTCGTAGGAGTCGTTTACGCTGAGGTATCGGGCGCGGGGCGGGATCTTGATGTCTGGGTGAGACAGGAGGAATTCACCGATCGATGGGTCAAGTGTAAAGCCGTGGACGCCCTGACCGGTGGTGTAGACGAGCATGGTGCTCGACCCATAGATGATATAGCCGGCGGCGACCTGGCGGCGGCCCGGCTGGAGGAGGTCTTCCATCTCTCCCCGGGGGCCGCGGGTGATGCGGCGCATGACGGAGAAGATGGTGCCTACGGGGACGTTGACGTCGATGTTGGAGGATCCGTCGAGCGGGTCAAAACACAGGACGTATGATCCGCACCTGAACTCGTCGGGGATGTGAATGATTTCAGGTTCTTCTTCGGAGGCCATGGCGCAGAGTCGGCCGCCGTGGTCCATGGCCTTGATGATGGTTTCGTTGGCGAAGACGTCGAGCTTCTGCTGGATTTCGCCCTGGACGTTGGAAGATTCGAGGGAGCCGAGGATGTCGACGAGTCCGGCGCGCCGGACTTTGTTGGTGATGAGTTTGGCGGCCAGCGCCATGTCATACAGGATTCCCGAGAGCTGACCGGTGGCTTCGGGGAAGAGTTTTTCCTGTTCGATGATGAATCGGTCGATGGTGACGACCGATGTGGCGGTGTGTTTTACCACTTTCCGATCCTCGCGGGGGCCTCTGCCGGATTACGGGTCGCGGGGTGCGGCCGTTTAGCGGTCAGGTACTCCAGGGTCGTTGGGCAGGGACCACAGTTGAAGGTGCTTTGAGTGGGCAAATGGCGCCAGAAGTGATTCAAGTTGATGGAGTTGGCGGGGATGGTGCAAGAGTGATTCCGCTGACTCTCGGACTTTTAGTGCTCGTCAGATCGGGCCCGGGCCTGCCGGCGCGGATGTCAGGATCGGCCGAGGCGAAGCCGGCCCCGCGGTGTACGCGTGCGTGCGACCCACCCGGGGGAGCGATCGCGCCGCAAACGCCTTTCGGGATGCCAGGACCTGCAGGTTCACGACGGATCCGCGCGAGTCTGATCGCGCGACCAGCGGGAAGAGGTGCTACGCGACATCTCTGCGTGACACGGCACTTGACTCATGGCTGCCGCGATGCACGGTGAACGCGTTCGCAGGACCAACCTGGGCTGACTGCCGCAACGAGCGCAGCACGCCTACGCCAACAGGCCTTCGAGCTCGGGCGGCCGCTCGTCGCAACCGAGACCCGCTTCCCAGACGCGAAAGACCTCGTGGAGCGCTAATCGTCCGCAGGCGACCTGATCGCCGGTGCCGCCGCTTCCGAACGCCAGCCGAACCCGGACCTGTAGCTGAACCCGATGTCGGGCACCGCCGCCTGCACCCTGAACACAACCCTCCGGCTCCTGGGGGCAACGCGCGTCGCCATCTGATGAACTTCGCAGCGCTGCTTGACGTTTTCACATCCGGAAAGCTGAACCGAAGTAACGACGATCTCCACCGATGACTCATTCAACACATACAGCGTCTGGCCGTCACCTGTCGGACTGTCCTCCGACTCCAGCCGCACCGTTTCTGAAGTCGCTGCCGTGTAGATGTTGGTGCCTGACGTGGCACACGCCGCCAGCAGTACCAGTGACATCGACATCCACTTCATGAACACCTCCGTGTGAGGGCAACCCCGGTTACCAACTCAGCGTGTCCGAAAGAGCTCCGGCGGTGGGACTCTCCGCCGTGGGCCGTTCTGCCCCTACACTACGCCTGCCGGGTTGCTCTCGCAAGATGTCGCCAGGTTGAGTCCCCGTTCCGTCACTCCTGACGAGGCACCATTGTCCACCTCACCCCGTCCGCGGAAACACGCAACACTCGCCCATCACTCCTCAGGACCACCGT
The DNA here is from genome assembly GCA_052389935.1 of Gemmatimonadota bacterium. Classification (GTDB taxonomy): domain Bacteria; phylum Gemmatimonadota; class Gemmatimonadetes; order Gemmatimonadales; family Gemmatimonadaceae; genus JBQTHK01. The sequence goes on from JBQTHK010000038.1 coordinate 52,992, forward strand.
TCCGTCGAGATCTGTCCGCAAGACCCCCGCTCCTGATTGCTCGAACCGCCGCAATACCTCGCCCGAGGGGTGACCGTACCGATTACCGCGTCCCACGCTCACTATCGCCAACTCGGGGGCCACAAGCCTCACGAAATCAGCGCTGCTGCTGGTCGAGCTCCCATGATGGCCCACCTTCAGCACCATCGACCGCAGTTCTGATCCATATCTGTGCACCAACCACTCCTCGGCGTCGGCCTCAGCGTCCCCGGTCAGCATCAGCGACACGTTTCCGTAGCTGAGTCGGAGAACGACCGAGGCGTCGTTAGGGTTGGCCAGGGATTCCATGAAAGCGGAATCAGGAGCCAGAAATCTCACTTCGACACCATCGAAGTTCAGGGTTCCCCCCGCCTTCACCCGACGCCAGACAATGCCGCGTGTCTCCGCATCCCTGAGGACCGCCAGATACTCCTCGCCCGGCTCCACATACGCGGCGTCCCAGAGTGTGTCTATCCCGGCAGCCAACACACTTCGCGCACCCCCGATGTGATCGAGGTGTGGATGTGTCATCACCAGATGGACCGCGTCACCTCCCCGGCGCCTCAACTGCGGCAGCACCGCCATCGCGGCGGCATCTCCGGTGCGCCACCCCGGCCCCGCGTCTACAACCAGCCAGCGGCCCCCTGGCGACCTCACCGCGATGGCATCGCCCTGGCCAACATCCGTGAAGTAGACCTCCAACTCTCCCGTGCTTCGATCCACCAGCGGCCAGAAGAGACCCACCACCACGGCCCCAACTGCCACGTGCAGCCACCGCCCAGGGTTTCTGACAGCACAGGCAACGATCAGAGCCCCGGCCGCGGTCGCAATCGCAACGGCCGACGAGCCCGACGGTGAGAAGCTGAGCACTGCCCCCGGAATCGCCGCCCCTCCGCTCGCCACCAGATCGATGAGCTTGAGCCCCGACCGCGCCGCATCGGCGAGGAAACCGGCAGCGGCACTCGCCGGCGACAGCGCCACCGATGCAAAGAGGAGCGGCTGAACGACACCAAACAGCGGCGCCGCGACGAGGTTGGTCACCACCGCCGCCACACTGATCCGACCGAACACCCAGGCACATAGCGGTGCCGACGCCACGCTCGCCACCGTGGTCGCGATTACGCTTTCGACGACTGCCGCGCGCCATCCCGCCAGCGGCAACGAGAGGCGCCGCACGAGATTGCCGCTGGCGATCAACCCGGCCATGCCGCTCACACTCAGCTGCCAGCCGAGGTCGAGAACGATCCTCGGCTCGACGAGCGAAAGTCCTGACCCAACGGCCCATACGGCCCACGCCGAGGTCGGTCGCTGCATGAGCTTTGACACAACGGCGAGGCTGCTCATGGCGGCGGAACGCACCGCTGGCGGTGGTGCGCCGATCGTGGCGACGTAAACGGCGGTTGCGACGACGCTCCAGATCATTGCCGCTCGCGTCGTCAGCCCAAATGCGGTAAGCAGGGCAAGGAGCGACCCGGTGATGATCGATACGTGCAACCCCGATACCGAAATCATGTGGATGATGCCGGCGTCGGCGAACCGATCCCGCACTTCCCGGTCCACGTCGCGCTGGTCGGCAATCACCAGGGCCCTCGCCATTGCTGCATCAGTCTTGTAGAGACTGTCGATCACGACGCCCAGCCGGTGCCGGATGCGCGGGAGAAGTGACGGCCCCTCCAGGATCGAAATCGAGGCGCCGCGGACCGACAGCGCCTCACCACTGCGGGCAAAGACTCCACGAACCTCAATCAGCGCCCCGGCCGGTGCCCGCTGGCGCGCGCTGATGCGCACCTGCAGCCTGCAGCCATCGATGATGTAACCTGTGGCCGCCCTGCCAGGTTCGATGCTCGTCGCCAGGCGCACCACGGCCTTCTGCCGATCGAGCGCCGCCCGCCGGCAGACGCGATCGTCACTCGCCGCAACCTTCGCGGCACCGAAGCCGAGCGCTACGACAAGACCTGCGACCAGTGCATCGGCCCGCCGACTCCATCGCAGTGCCACCAGTGCTACCACCAGCAGCCCGGTCAGGATCGGGCGACCCCAGAAACCGAGCAACAGCCCGCTGGTCAGTGCAAGAAAGACGGTTGTGGCGAGTGGCAAGGCGGAAGCCGGTTTGAGAACGGGCTCCCCTGCCTGCCTGAATCAGTGCCGCTGGGCCGGTTGACCGACAGGATGCCGCGGTCGTCGAGCGACACGCCTCATGGATTCGAGGAGCACGACGGACAGCTCCGCCCTTGCCTGCCGATGCGCCAGCGACACCCGCGTAACAGCCGACCCGATGAGGGACCCGCTCATGTACCTCGGTCGAATCTGGTTGAGCGCCCCCGTGATGGCGTCATCACGGCATTGCGCGCAGGAGCAAAAACCCGCATCCCGTACACGGAGTTGCTCGAATACTTCTCCCGCTATCTCCTCGAGTGCGTTTTTCATCGGGTATCGTAAGCGCGGCTTGCCGGATTAAAGACGATCGAACCGGCTTACGGCGTCACGCTGGCGGGAGTTGGGGGGAGTTGGGGGGGGGGGGGGAAGCCAGGTGCCTTGTGGCTCCCGTCACTGTCTGCTGTTGTCTCCCGCCACCCTGCGACCACGAAGAAGCCCCGGAAAAACCCGTAGAGCCCGCCTGCCGCCTCACGCCATCATCGGAAGTGCGCCACGGCCTGGAATAGCGGACCCCGTGAAGGTCGATCCGGTCGTGCCGGTCAGCTCCACGGTGACATAGGTACCGATGAGCGCGTCGTCGCCGGGCACGAGAACGGTTTTGTAATCCCTGCTGCGTCCCTGCAGCAGTTCGCCGCGGCGGGCCGACTTTTCCATGAGGAGTTCGCGGCGCTCACCGAGGAGACGCAGGTTGCGCTCACGGGCTACATCGCGCACTGTCGCGATCAACCGTCGCATTCGCTCCGCTGCCACCTCGTCAGGAACGGTCCATTCGACTGGCATTCGTGTCGCTGGCGTTCCGTCGCGCGGCGAGAAGCGGAAGGTGAAGGCGTCGTCAAAGGAGACTTCGCGAACTGCGCTCAGCGTTTCCTCGAAGTCGCGGTCGCGTTCACCGGGAAAGGCCACGATGATGTCGGTGGTGATCGCAAGACCGGGGATCGCGCGCCGCAGCCGGTCCACACAGGCGAGGAAGTCATCCCGGCCATATCGCCGCAGCATCTTCTTCAGGATCGCTGTCGATCCGCTCTGCATCGGCAGATGAACGTGTTCGCAGACCGAAGGGGTGGAGGCCATGGCTTCGATCACATCGTCGCTGAAATCGTTGGGATGGGGACTGGTGAAGCGCAGCCGCCTCAATCCGGGCACGGCGCCAACTGTCCGCAGCAGGTAGCCGAAGCCGTTGGCGCCGTCGGTCCAGGAGTTGACGGTCTGGCCCAGCAGCGTTACCTCGGTGATCCCCTCGGCGACCGCCTGTTCGACTTCTCGCACCACTTCGGAGGCGGGTCGGCTGCGCTCCGGACCCCGCGTGAACGGCACTATGCAATAGGTGCAGTTGTAGTTGCAGCCGCGCTGCACGGGAATCCAGGCGCGGACGCTGTCGAGACGGCGTGGTTCAAGGTTTTCGTAGTGCTCCCCGAGATCGAACGCTGTATCGACCGCTCGCTCACCGTCACGTGCCCTTGCGATCAGTTGCGCCAACCCCCGGTAGCCGTCAGGACCCACTACCAGACTCACGTGTCGCGCCTTCTCCAGCAGCACCGGGCCGAGGCGCTGCGCCATGCACCCCGTGACGCCCACGATCGCGCCGGACTTCATCTCGCGCTTGAGCTCACCCAGCCGGCCGAGTACACGCTGTTCGGCGCGATCCCTGATTGCACAGGTGTTGACGAGGATGACGTCGGCCTCGGCGGCCGTCTCCACCGGTTCGTAGCCATGTTCTGACAGCTTGCCGAGCATTAGCTCGGTGTCGCTGACGTTCATCTGGCAGCCGTAGGTTTCGATGTAGACGGTTGAAGTCATCGATGAGAGACGTACGGGACGTTCGGAGGACGGGGGACGACCGCGAGGAGCTCACCCGCCGAGCCGGCCAACCGACCTGTGAAACGGGTCGGTCTGTCGAGGGCCCCCCCATCGAGCCGCACCGAAAGGTAGTCACCGGTCAGGCCGCCGGCCGCGGGTCCTCGCAGCGACACCACGTCGGCCCAGCCCCCGAGCCGCTCCTCTGCGTACAGACGCTCCTTTTCACGTCCCAGCTCACGCAAGGCGCGAGCCCTGCGCTCTACTGTTTGGGGCGAATTGTGACCGCTCAGCTTTTCAGCCGCTGTGCCCGGCCGCAACGAAAACGGGAACACGTGCAGATAGGTAAAGGGCAGGTCTCTGATGATCGAAAGGGTCGCCTCGTGATCACTTTCGCTTTCGCCCGGAAAGCCGGCGATCACATCGGCGCCGAGTCCAAACACTGCGTGCCTGCGGGTGAGAGACTCGATGCCCTCCCGATACGATTCGGCCGAATACCAGTGACGCCCCATGCGTCTCAGCAGCGGCGACGATCCGGACTGGAGGGGCGCGTGCAGGTGTGGCGCGAGATGGTCCGCCTCACCAAAGGCCTCCAGCAGCCTCGAGTCAAGCTCGGTTACTTCCACGGATGAGAGCCTGAATCGAACCTGCGGTACTGCCCGGATCAGATCCTGGACGAGGTCCCCCAGCGTCAGGCCGATGTCGCGGCCCCATGAGCCGATGTGGATTCCGGTGAGAACGATCTCCGGATGATGGTCCGCGAGCGCCGTCGCCTCCTCGATCAGGCCCCGCGACTGGCGGGAGCGATTGGCGCCGCGTGCAAGGGTGGTCGCGCAGAAGGTGCAGTGTTCGTCGCAGCCGTCCTGGATCCTGAGGACAGCGCGGGTCGCCGATTGTCTTCCTGGCATTTCGACAGACGCCGCCGACAAACCAAGGGCAGAAGCTACCCCGGCGAAGTCCGCCCCGGCCAGAACGGCTTCGACACCAGGCAGCGCCGCGAGTGAGCCGTCATCGAGCGCCGATGCACAACCCATGATCAGTGTCCTGAGATCGGGCCGGGCCCGCGTCGCCCGCCGTACTCCCTTGCGCAGATCCGCCACTGCTTCACCTGTGACCGCGCACGAATTGAAAACCGCGACGTCGGCGTCCACCGCGCTCGCGACGACCCTGCCACCCGAGCTCTCGACGAGCGCCTTTACTGCTTCAGAGTCATAGTGGTTTGCGCGGCAACCGTACGTGGCCACGTAGACACTGAGAGGACGCCGGCCGCCCGGTCCTTCAGCCTCTCGATGGCCGTTCATGGCACCGTCAACGCGACGAGCGCGCGGTCAGGGTCTGACGGTGAGCCCGAAGCTCATCAGCCAGGCGCGCTCGCGTGTAACGTCGGTGGCTGACCGGGTCGCGCGCTGGAGAGCGAGGTCAATGGTCGCCCGCGGTCCCGCCAGCGGTACGCTCACCCCCGCGGTCAGCAGCCGCTCCTTTACCACGGAGCCCGCGGCCTCGAATGGCAGGTCGCGAGTGCGGAAGCCTGCGCTATAGGCCCAGCCGACGGTTCGGGCCGTCGTTCCGGCAAACTCTGCGCCGATTCCATATTCCCATGAATCGACGCCGGTGCTGCTGATGCTGCCCAGGCCCTCCATGTCCGACCACAGGGTGCGATCGGCCGACCCGTAGAGACTGAGCCCGGTGAGCGGTTCGACCCTCGTCGAAAAGCCGAGTCGGTCGGGAACGCCGGCACTGCTGCGAAGCGTGTCCAGCACGTGCAGGTCGAGGTTGCCACCGCGTCGGAGAGAGGCGCCTAACGATATCCAGCGAGCAGGGTTGGCGACGACGCCAACTGAAATCCCCGTCCCGGAATAGGCGAGCGTAAGATCGCGCCTCAGCGTTCGGTACCGGAGAGTGTCATCGAACTGGCGGCGCAGATTGAGCCTGTTCTCACCCGAGAAAATGTGCAGACCGGCGCCAACGACCAGCCGTGCTGTTCCCCAGGCAAAGGCCAGCCTCGTATCGTTGATCGCGCCGGACGATGCGACGCGTTCCTCGAAGCCGATGCTGTCGGGACCCAGGATCTGCCCCGATCTGATCTCCGTTGTCCAGGTCCGGTCGAGGAACGAGTGGCTGGAGACGGAGATCATTCCGCGCTCACGGAACGGAAAGGCGAGACCAACCGCGGCGAAGCGGGGCGTAAAGGTGTTGTCGGTAAAGTCGCCGCGGGTGACCCGCCGCACCTCGGGATCGTACTGAATGTAGATCCCGGAGCGGATCCAGCCCCAGACGGCGGCAGGGTTGCGCGATGATCGCGGATCGAGTTCGCCGGACGCACCTCCCGATCCCAGCGCCCGCGCACTAAGCCCGCCCAGCGGGTAGCCAAACCCCTGATTGCTGAGCGCACCCTGGGCCCCGGCAGCGTTCATGGCCGACAAACCAAGTGCAGCACCGAGCAGCAAGGTTCGGATCATGGTATCCCAAACGTGGAGCGCAGCGCATAACTGATGCGCAACCGCGGCCTGACCGCCGGGTCAGCCTCGCGGGAAAAGAACCAGGCCTCGAACGGGTCCGTCCCCTCGACCGTTGACCGGAGCACGATCGCGCGCTGCTGGCGGAATGGGTTGACGGCAACGCTCCATGAGCTCACCGCGGCGACCATCTCGATCGGTCTGAGCCCGCTGTCGCCTGGTGCAAGGCGCACCGTGTCCACCGGCGACAGCGACAGGAGCGTCGCGGCCCGCGTCAGGTCGGTCACCTCCTCGCCCGCCAGCACCAGTTGCGGCAGGATGAGAATCGAGTCGGTCGCGTCCAGCCCCCGATTCGGCGCTTGCGTGAGGAGAAGCGTTGCTCGCAGCACCACCGAGGAATCGAGCAGTCGCGCCGGTACGTCAAACCGGAGAAAGCTCCGCCGCGCCGGAAGACCCCCGATTGCGAACACGCCAGGGGGGGGAGCCGGCGGGACCGCGGCGTAGACAACGTAGTCAAAGAGGTCAAAGGGCAGCTGCGTCTGACCTTCGGGCGTGTCCGACCGCAGTGTGACCGTAACCGCCTTGATGGCGGTGTCGGCTGGGGCCGGGTCGTACCTGAGGATCGCACCCTGCCCCGCATCCGTGGCGCCGATGCTCACACTGGCGCTTTGGGCGCTCGTAAGACGCAGGCCGACTCGCAACCTCGATCGCGACGTGATCTTGGGCAGCAGCTTCGCGTTGTCAAGGAAAACCCGAACGGAATCCCGGACCTGGTTCGTGTCCAGAGACGTGCCACCGATGAGGCGGTCCGGCCTGAACAAAGCGAGAACTGCAGCGGTTGTCGTGTCCCCGGCAACCGTGTCCACATCGAAGAGGTCGATCCTGATCGGTGCCCGTACTCTCGTGTCGGCGGCGTTGACCACCAGCTGGATGTAAGCACTGTCGATGGCCCTGATGGCGGAATCGCCACCGGCGATCACGACCCGCGTGATCAGAGAGTCAAAGCGCAGGATTACACGCGTATCCAGCGAATCACCGCGCTTCGACAGCAAGAGCGCAGTCTCACGGCCGATCGACGGTATCCCGACCAGCATCGTGTCCAGCGACACGGCCTCGAACACCGTGTCCCGCACCTGAACATTCTGCTGCGGACAGAGGATCGGGCAGGCCGCGCCCTGCGTCAGGTCTGCGTTGCAGGCCGCGATCGCGAGAGCGGCCACGGCAAACGAAACAAGGGAACGGAAGCCGGTTGAACCGCGCTCCCGTCCCGGCCGCGTTTCTCCTGGAGTCTCGTCAGGCAAGGTATGTGGACTTTCCATCTATGTCAAAACTGTCGACTATCGCCATGATTACCGCGTCCACCGGCCGATCCTTCGTGACCGCCGTGAGTCGCGCCGAACTTCCGCTTGCATACAGGACAACTTCGCCGACCCCAGCCCCCACACTGTCGACCGCCACCACATAGCCACCCTCCTTCTGCAGTGCCGGTGAGATGTTCTCGACAATCAGCAGTTTGAGCGACTCGAGCGACGGATCCTTGCGCGTCGATACCACCGTCCCCACGATGCGGCCCAGTCTCATTGATGTTCCAGGGAGGCGGTGGTGAATGGTGACGGGAGCAGCTCACGCAGCGTCCATCGCGCCTGCTGTCCCGACGTTGTCACACTTAGAATCTCCAGCCCAGGTGAAAACTCGACCAACGCCTGACGGCAGAGCCCGCAGGGCGGCGTCGGCACCGTTGCTTCGGTAGCGATCGTGAGCGAGACGAAGTCCCGCGAGCCGCTCGCCACGGCTACCGCCAGCGCCCCCCGTTCGGCGCAGATGCCGGCCGGGTACGCCGGATTCTCAACGTTACACCCCCCATGAAGCCCGCCGTCGCGATCCCGCAGTACCGCACCAACACGAAAACGGGAAAACGGAGCGTACGCCCGCTGCATCACCGCCACCGCAGCCTCCAGATCCTCAGATCCCTTCACCAGCAACCTCCTGGAGGAACGAGGTACCGTCACCGCGGAATTCGAGTCCGAACCACTCGCCAAGGGTTGCCCCCAGATCTGCGAATGTCGGCCGGGGCGGCAATGTGACGGAGCGAATGCGCCTGCTGCCAGCGCTCCCACTCCCCTGCCCGCTCACCATCAGCATGGGCACAACTTCCCGGGAATGGTCCGTCGATCGAGTTGTTGGATCGTTCCCGTGGTCCGCAGTGATGACGAGCAGATCTTCCTCTTGGAGAAGTGACAACAGTCCACCCAGGGCCGCGTCGAAGTCGCGCAGCGACCCATGGAACCCCTCGATATCGTTTCGGTGCCCGAAGAGCTGGTCAAAATCTACAAGGTTGGCGAGCAAGAACCCACCGGCCTCGTCGGTCAGCCAGCTTTCGATCACCCGGATTCCGTCGACGTTCCCCGATGTGTGGCGGGACGAAATCGAGCGTCCAGCAAAAAGGTCGTCGACCTTTCCTGCTCCGGCACGCGGAATGCCCGCCTCTGCAAGAGCATCAAGGAGAGTGGACCGCGGCGGCTCGAGACTGAAGTCGCGGCGGTTGGCAGTGCGTTGCCACGACCCCTCCGACCCGGTGAAAGGACGCGCAATAACGCGCGCGACGTTGTGCGGCGCCACCAGCAGTTCGCGCGCCGTCCGGCAGGCAGCGTACAGCTCGGCCAGTGGAACGACCAACTCGTGTGCCGCGATCTGAAAGACGGAGTCGGCCGAGGTGTAGACGATCCACGCCCCCGTCCGAAGATGTTCACGGCCCGCGGCCTCGATGATTGCCGTGCCGCTGGCAGCGACGTTGCCAAAGACTGGCCGCCCCGTGAGCCGCGCAAACTCCTCCATCAGCCCCTGAGGAAAGCCCTCCGGATATGTCGGGAAGGGATGGTCGATCGTAACGCCGCACAACTCCCAGTGACCGGTGGTGCTGTCCTTGCCTGCTGCTGCGGGAGTCAGTATGCAGCGTGCACCTCCGCCAGCAACGTTTGGGCTCAGCCCCTCGATCGGGGCAATGGCCCCAAGACCCAGGGATTCAAGCACCGGGAGCCTGAGTCCTCCCACGGCCCGCGCAAGATTGCCGAGCGTGTTGCTGCCGCTGTCGCCATAGAGCCGTGAGTCGGGCGCTTCGCCAGCGCCAACGCCGTCGAGCACGATTACAGCCGCGCGCCGCGCCATCTATCCGCTTGTAGTGTATTTCCGGGACAGGCGCAGCCCGAGCCCCGTTAGAAACTCGTACGAAAGGAGGTCTGCTCGTGCCGTTTCGCCGGCGAGATCGAGCAGAGCTCCGCTGTCGCTGCCCATGAGTGTCGCGATGTCGCCCGTCTCGCACGGTACGGTGGTGACATCGATCATCGTCATGTCCATCGTTATGCGGCCGACCACCGGCACCATCCGCCCCCGTATGAGAACCCGGCCGCGATTGCCGAAAACCCGCCTGTAGCCGTCAGCGTAACCGATGGCGAGCGTGGCGACACGGCGGTCTCCATCCGCCCGCCACGTCCCACCATAGGAGACCGTTTCTCCATCTCTGACCGTGTGCAGCTCCACGATGCGAGCGCGCACGTGAGCCACGGGCTCCGAAACCAGGTCGCCACCGCGGCCGCTTGCCCCGTAGAGAAACACGCCCGGACGGACAAGGTCGAATGAAGACGGCCCGGGGAGCGCACGTTCGATCGCCGGGCTGTTTTCGGCGTGCAGGTATCGCGGTCGGCGCGCGAGTTGTGCCACGGCTGCCAGGAAGCGTTCGCGCTGGACCGCGAACGTCTCGTTGTCGACGTCAGCGGAGTGGAAATGGGTGAATGCCCCCTCGGGTTCATGTCGGGCCAGGAACCCGGCCAACTCCGCGACTCTCCACCACTCGATGCCGGCGCGATGCATTCCGGTGTCGATGTTCAGATGCCATGGTTCGGGCCCGGCCGCGCTCCAGTGAGAGATTGCATCAGCATCCGCTAATCCGGGCGTAATGCCGAGTCGCCTGACTTCCGGCAGGTCCGAGGTGAGGACGGGAGTAAAGATGAAGATCCGACGTGTGATTCCCGCGGCCCTGAGCTCGGCCGCCTCGTCCAGCGTGGCGACGCCGTACGCGAACGGATCGAGTGGTTCGAGCGCCTCGACCACGCGAATGGCTCCAAGGCCGTACGCGTCCGCCTTGACCATCGGCAGTAGCGGCCGCTGCGTCGCAGCCGAAATCTTCTGGGCGTTGCGGCGGAGCGCGGCAAGATCAATCTCGACCCAGGCGCGCCGGGTACGTTCTTCCATTGACCCTGTCACGTAAGGGCGGGTAGTATACCGGCACCGAGGATGCCATGCAACACAAGGCTACACTTGAAGATACGCTCGCCTTGATGCGCGACCTGCGCGCCCGCTGTGAATGGGACGCGGCGCAGACGCATCATACACTTCGTCCCTATCTCATTGAGGAAGCGCACGAGCTTGACGAGGCGCTGCTCGGAGGCGACGACAACCAGATCCGAGACGAACTCGGCGATGTCCTCCTTCAGGTGCTCTTTCACTCGGTCGTGGCTGAAGAGCGCGGCGCCTTCGGGATCTCCGATGTAGCGGGTGCGCTGGTCGCCAGGATGCGCCATCGGCATCCCCACCTTTATGGCGACGGCGAGCGCGTCGAGTGGGAGAAGATCAAGGCTGCGCGTCGCGCCTCGATCGGTGATGGCCTCCCCGCGGGGCTCCCTGCCCTGCATCGTGCGCATCGTCTGCAGGACCGGGCGGCTGCTTTCGGCTTCGACTGGAATGATCCGGAAGGTCCGGCCGACAAGGTCAGCGAAGAACTCGCGGAGGTGCGTCCGCTGCTGGGCCAGCGAGGGTCGGTGGAACTGGAGGCGGAGCTTGGTGATCTCCTGTTTACGGTGGTGAATCTCTGTCGCAAGGTTGGGGTCCATGCGTCGCTGGCCCTCGACGTGGCGAACGCCAGGTTCCTGCGCAGGTTTTCGGCGGTGGAGGAGTTGGCGCGTGAACGTGGACTCGACCTTGCGACCGCGGGCCTGGTGGCACTCGACCGGTTATGGGACGAGGTCAAGGCAGGCGAGAGTTAGGCGGTACGCGTGCCGGCGCACGTGTGCGCGCCACCGCCGCGAGCAGCACAAGTGCAGCAGCCATGTAGACGAGCCCTCCCGGGACCCACATCAGGACGCCCGCAAGCTGCTGATCCTCCAGTGCACCGGCCACATCACGTGCGCGACCGACGTACTCGCCGTAGAGCGGTCTGGTGCTGAAGACAAGGAGCGCGCCAAGTGCACCGGTGTGGAGCGCTGTTGCCAGCAGCGACACTACGCCTGCTCCCGCCGCGATGTGGCGGATTCGCGCTCTCTCGATAGACGCCCAGAAGAGAACACCGACGACCAGGAACGAAGCGTGTTGAACCCCGTGCCAGCCAGCGTTCGTCACCGACGCGTTGACAAATGGCGGAGCGTGCCATATCCACACAACGAGGGCGTGCAGGACCGAGGCAACAAAGGGGCCGGGTCCGCGCACGAAGCGCATCACGGAGGATGATGCAGCTCTCCTCGCGGCTGAGCGCCACGAGCGCGGCAGTCCACTGATCAGCGCTGGTACGGGCCTCCCCAGGATCAGGAAAGGCGTCGCCAGCACGAGAAGCAGCTGATGCTGCACCATGTGCCACGCGAAGTGTTGCTCGCCGAGTCTGTGAATCGGCGACAGGACCGCTATCGCCACCAGGGCGATGCCCACCTCGAACATGATTGCCCTGCGGCGGCGTTTTCCTCCTCGCGGTGAGCGAAGCGTTCCGACCAGGTGCAGTGATGCGAGGATAGCAAGCCCCAGCCCAGGCACTAACTGCGGAAGCCAGCCTGCAACTGCATCATGAGCGTGATTCATCCCGTTGCGAGGCTGCGGGTGCGGTCGCGCTGTCGTTCAGCGGCCGTCGTGAGCCATCTGCCGTGGTACCCGAATCCAGGGGATCGGCGTCGCGCGGGCGAAGGACACGACCGCGGGCCCTCGTGTCGGAGGCGGGTGCTTCAGATGTCGGACCGGCCGTCTTTCAGGAAGAGCGGAGCGGCGTTGCGTGCATCATCGTAGAACATCACGGCACCCGGTTCGGCGTACATCTTTGCGAGCATGACTATCTGACCGGTGTGGGCCGAGAAGTGCTCGACGACGTGATAAAGCGCAGACATCACGTTCGTGGTCCGGCCCTGAATCAGACGGGAGCTGGCGAGATCAGCTGGAGAAATGCGATCGAGGACACTGACAACGTCCGTCAGCGTCGCGTCGAGATGCGCAAGCAGGTCTGCGGCCGCGGGGCCGTCGCGCCGCGCGAACTCCGCGTCGCGAGTTCGCGTATCCTGTGCACCACCGATTCCGCTCACGACCCATTGCCGTACGTTCCCGCAAAGGTGGAGCACGAGGTTCCCTGCACTGTTGCTGCCTTCGTGAGGCCTCCACCAGATCCTTTCAGGTGGTATGACCTCGAGCGCGCGCCGGATCTTGAGCGGATACTCGAGGCCGAGATAGTAGCGGCTCCGTTCGATGAACAGGCGCGTCAGGGCATCGCCATCCTCGGTCATCTACCGGTCACCATCAGGGGCAGGCTCATGGCGTCAGCCGGTGCATCATGCGTGGAAAGGCGACGCACTCCCGGATGTGTGGTGTACCGCAGATCCAGGCTACCGTCCTCTCAAGGCCCAGCCCGAAGCCGGAGTGGACAAACGTTCCGTAGCGTCTGAGATCGAGATACCATCCGTAGGCCGCCTCGGGGAGTTTCTCCTCGCGGATGCGCGCCAGCAGCCGGTCGTAGTCGTCCTCGCGCTGTGACCCACCGATGATTTCGCCGTAGCCTTCGGGTGCCAGACAGTCGTTGCAGAGGACTGTACGCGGGTCGGCCGGGTTTTCCTTCATGTAGAAGGCCTTGGCCTCCTTCGGATAATTGTATACAAATACCGGCGTCTGGTGATCGCCGACGAGAAGCGTTTCGTCCTCGGCTCCGAGGTCGTCGCCCCAGGAGATGGCGCTCCCGGCCGCCTGCAGGCGCTGCACCGCCTCGCCGTATTCGATGCGCGCGAACGGCGGCTGGACCACCTCCAGTTTCGCCGGGTCCCGTTCCAGCTCCCTGAGCTCCGGCCTGCGGCGCTCGAGAACGCGGGCCACAACTGCCACCAGCAGGTCCTCCTGCAACTGCATGTTGTCGTTGGAGTCGAAGAAAGCCATTTCCGGCTCCATCATCCAGAACTCAGTCAGATGCCGCCGTGTTTTGGACTTTTCTGCCCGGAACGTCGGTCCGAAAGTGTAGATGCGCCCCAGCGCCGCGGCCGCCGCCTCTCCGTACAATTGCCCCGTCTGGGCCAGATACGCGCTGCCCAGGTCGAAGTACTCGGTGGAAAAGAGGCCCGACCGCTCGCCGATCGCGGCCGTCAGAATGGGAGTGTCGACGTGGATAAAGCCGCGCTCATAAAAAAAGTCATGGATCGACTGCTCGATCTCGTGCCTGACGCGCATGATCGCCACCTGACGGGGCGAGCGCAGCCAGAGGTGACGGTTATCAAGCAGGAAATCGACTCCGTGTTCCTTGGGCTGGATCGGATAATCCACAGGCGACGGCCCCAGAACCTCGAGGCCGCTCACTGCGATCTCGTTGCCCCCGATGGCGCGCGGCTCGGCGCGGACCTCACCAGTAACCTCGACGCACGTTTCGTGGGTAAGCGTGGCAAAGCGCTCCCAAACGACCGGCTCCACCTGGGTCCGGACGATCACGCACTGTACCTGGCCGGTGCCATCGCGCATGACTACAAACGCGATTTTCCCCGATGAACGGACGTGAACCACCCACCCACGCAGAGTGACAGACTGCCCAGCGGTGCTGTCGAGGGTGCTTACAGTAGCGTAGCTTTTTGGCACGGATGTACTTAGGTAACGTTGGCGGAGTCGCGAAACCTATGAACGCAGATCAGGCCGTGCAACGGACCGGGCCGGTGGCACGCTCGCCGGTGATTCACGCATAATGACGCTTCGCCAGAGGCTCGCCCTCGGTATCGCGGCGATCCTGCTCGTAATGCTCCTCCCCGTGACCCTGTCAATGCGGGCGATGCAGGAGCTGCGCAGCGACACCCAGCGGCTGAGTGACGTCGAGTTCCAGGCGGCGGTTCTCCTCGGTCGCTCGCGGGCCCGGCTGCAGGAGATCGAACAGACGACCAACTACCTGTCGCTTTTTCCCAGCGCGGCGACTCGCGGGACTTTTCTGTCCCGGGTCGATACGCTTTCCCGGCTCGTCGACAGCCTCGGCACGATGTCCTCGGCGGCTACGGTGCCGAGGATGCGCGCCGCGCTCGAAACACTGCGCGAACAGTCAAACGTCGCTCTGCAGCTCGCCGAGTCGGGGAGGGGGAGCCTCGCCGACTCCCTGATCGATTCGCGGTTGAATCCCGCCGTCGAGGACATCGTGCAGATCCTGGCACTCACCGACCAGGCGATTCAGGAACAAACGAGAGAAAGAGTCTCGGCGATCGCAACCGCGTCACAGAACGCCACCCGTTCGGCGATTCTCCTCCTCGGCAGCGCCGCGGTGCTGGCGGTGCTTATCGGACTCTGGCTTACTCAGTCTGTCAGCAGTCCCATCGACGAACTGGAGTCCGGAATGCGGGCCGTGGCCGAGGGCGACTTCGGCCACCCACTCAACATTGGGGCCTCACGCAAGGACGAGTTCGGGAGGCTGGCGGCGTCGTACAACTCGATGGCGATGCAACTGCGCGAGCTCGACCGCCTGAAAGCCGAGTTCATCTCCGTCGCGTCGCACGAGCTCAAGACGCCAATAAACGTCATTACCGGATACCTTCAGCTCCTCCGTGAAAATGTCTATGGGCCACTTTCCGAGAAGCAGGGCGAGATCATCTCCACTCTGCAAGCACAGGGAAAGTCACTGTCCAAGCTGGTCCGCGGCCTTCTCGACGTAAGCAGGTTCGAAGCAGGCGGCGGACGCATCGATCCTCGGTCTATCGACCTTCCCGCGTTCGTCGGGGATCTCGAGCGAACGTTCCGCGTGCTGGCCATTCAGCGCGACGTGAAGTTCGAGGTCACCCGCGCCGACGCGCTCCCCGAAGATGTAGTCTGGGATCCGGAGCAGATCAACGAAGTCATGGGTAATCTCCTCTCGAACGCGTTCAAGTTCACGCCTCAGAATGGCGAGGTAAGGCTCGATGTGAGGCGCCAGGGAGAGCAGGTTCGGATGTCGGTTTCCGACACCGGTGCGGGCATTCCCGCGGCACAGTTGCCATACGTTTTCGAGAAGTTCTATACCGCGGACAACCAGACCACCGGACTCAAGGGTACGGGGCTCGGTCTCGCGATTGCGAAATGGATCGTCACGGCACACGGCGGCTCGATCGGCGTAGAGAGTCGCGTGGGCGTTGGCACTTCATTCACGATTCTTCTCCCGCCCCGGGCTGCGGGTACCAGGGCGCCTGGGGGAGGAGGTGGCGGCCCGCGTGCCGAGGCGACAGCAGCGTGAGAGCGACAGTAATTTCGATGACGGTGCTGGTGTGCGCGGTGGCGCTGCCGGGTTGTGGATCGCGCGCGCCGCACGTTCCGGCCGAACCGCCGATGCCGGCGCCCGTTGTGATTGCTGCCCCCACGCCGGCGACGTACTGGCCTGCTGCGAGACGGAGGGCGCTCGAGGCCGCCACCGGGGGCCGGCACGCCGAGGCGGACAGCATCCTGCGCCGTCACGCAGTCGATCACCCGGGCGACGAAACGGGCCTTGAGAGTGATTTTCTGAGGGCGATCCTCAGGGCTGATCCCCGGAATCCAACGAGTGAAAGCCGCGATGCAAGGGCGCTGCTCGATGCGTATATGGCGCTGGGTGAACGCACACCTCGGTTTGTCGAGGCACAGGTCGTGTGGCGTCTGCTGGAGCGCGTCGATTCCGCCCGCAGCGCACTGGTGGCTGCGCGTGCGGCCGCCGAGTCGCGCGATCGAGTCCGTGATGAGGAGATCAAGCGTCTGAATGAGGAACTGGAGAAAACGAAAGCGGAACTTGAGCGGATCAAGCAGCGGCTGGTGCCGGAGAAAAAGCCGCCCGGCGGTTGAGAAGTTGGCTGAGTGAGGAGTCTACTGGTCCCTCTCTGGTAGTCGTGGTGGCGCTCGCACGACGCGGCCCCCCAGCCTGCGGCCGCCTCCGTGTCAAGTGAAGCTGCGCTCTTCGCGCCATGTCAGCGAGGAGACATTCAGATGCCGGATAGTCCTACGGATGATGCGCTGCTTCGAGGCGCGAACGTCGGCCTCTTCGTTCAGGCGCCTAACGAACCATGAAGACGCGGCCGACACCGTATTCGCCCAGCGGAAGGTTCGATACAGCCTGTCGGCGCTCGAAATCGACTATGAACAGCGACACCAGGCGCGGTTCCTGCCCCGCCGTCCCTCGGGCCGTTCCGGCGAGTACAACGCCGACTGTGCCGTCGGGCATGAAGGCAACGTCCCTCGTGGGGGGTGGCAGTCTGTCCGGGGACAGCTGGGTCAGGTCGATCGTCCCGCGCGGTTCGAGCATTGACGAGTACAGAAACAGCTTGCCGCTGCCCGGAAAGCCAACCGGCCCCGGGTCGGTTACGACGAGCAGGTCCCCCGCCGGCGAGAGCGACAGCGAACCGAATGTCGCGTTCGTACCCTGCGCGACAACCTGGCGAGCCGCGAGATCGACCTTGAACAACTGCGGTACGGACTTCACGAAGGCGAAGCGCTCGTCGGGTGTGACAGCAACATCGTAGGGCTCGAAACCAGAGGGAGGCAGTGGTACCGAGTCGATGACCGAGAGATCGGGTCCTATGAGGAACAGCGCGTCGGACCTGGGCCGCGGACTGTCGCGGCGCGTTCCGTTGATGACGAGGGTCCCCCTCGGCAGCGTTCCTTTTCCTCGGAGGACCTGGACGTGAAACGTTTCGACATGAATCTGAAGGAATCCGACGACGGAGTCCGAAACGGGTCTGTACCGAGCAATCCCTGCAGCACCATCGAGGTAGGCGGGGAACACCAACAACTCCGTAGTGTCGGGTGTCGCCGCGAGCCAGAGCGGACGTACACTGAAGCGAACACGCGCCGTGGTACCGGGAAGGGCGTATCCGTCGGCGCGCGGAACTCGCGTCCACAGGACTCTATTGCGGAGTACGTCGAGTGCTGTTATTCCGAGACTGACCCCGGAGGTGAGTCCACCCGTGTAAAAAAGAGTGGTCGAGTCGAACGAGATGCCGGAGAATCGCTGGTGGATCAGGGGCGTCCCTCGGCGATCCACAACCTGCCGCCTTCCGACGTCGACAATTGCTATTCGACCTCCATCAAGACCCGAGACAGCGACCATCGGCCCAACGCTTGCCGGCCCACTACCGAAACTGCAGCTCGAAGTAAGGACCGCCACGACAAGCGCGACGTTGCGCGCCCTGCTTCTGGCCACACCACCTGAAGCCAGGACACTCCTGCTGGCCGGCAAAATCGACGCTGACCCTCTCCCGTGATGCAGACCTGCAAGGCGATACCGAGTCCCTCGGATGTTCGCGGACATACGACTAAAACTGGCAGGGTGGAGCGCTCCCGCTGATCGTCACACTCGTCGAGGCAACACTCGAGTGCGGTGTTGGCTGAAAGCTGTCAGCTACCGTCAGCGAGAGCGTAAACGGGCTGCCGGAGTTGGTGTAATAGATATCCACTCCTGAGCCCACTGTCTGTCCGTTCACCTTCCATGTATACGTATACGGGGGAATGCCGCCGCTGGCGCTCGCGCTCCAAAGGCATGTTGCGTTGGAGTTGACAACAGCCGGGCCGCCGATGCTCGACGTAAGTTGAGTCCCCGTCAGCGCCCTGAGCACGTTGAGTTTGCCACAGCCGAATTCGCTCGCCGCTCCCCAGGGGTCAGCCGTCTGGCAGAGCCGTGCCCGCACCTGGGATTCGGTGAGATTGGGTTCGCGCGAGAGAATCAGGGCGGCTGCGGCCGCCACCTGCGGCGCCGCCGCCGAGGTGCCGCTGAAAGTTGTTGTGTAGTTGACGTTCCCCGACGGTCCATCGTTGCAGCCGGATGATCCCCAACGATCGATCGTGACCAGTTCACCGACGCAAGGGTCTGTGGTCGCACCGGAGACCGCGACCATGTCAAGAGACGGGCCAGTTCTGCGAGTAGGACGCCCGCGGGCCGGAGCGCGTAATCGCTCCGACGGTGATGACGTTTGGGAGGTAGTTCGGGAATGCTACCGCGGCAGGGTAGGCGTTCCCGGCGGCAAAGACCACAACGCTCCCTTTCCCAGCCCGTCCGAGGCTCGTCGCCTGATCGATCGCGCTCTGAATTTGTGTGCTGGGAGGACCCCATCGCCAGCTGTTGTTGAGCACGTGGCTTCCACCCTGCCACGCGTAGTTGATGGCGTTGGAAACCTGATTCTCCGTCGCGAACGTGACGTCCCCATTGCAAAAGATCCGGACGACAGTGAACACCACGCCTGGCGCGATTCCAGTTACTCCCTCCCCGTTGTTGTGGGTCGCGGCAATGAGGCCTGCGATCGAAGTGCCATGCGTATCATTGCCCGCCGGAAAGAACGGATCGCCGACGCACCTGGTAATACTGCTGTTGATTGCGTCGTACGCCTGTGCCCCCGCAAAGGGGCCAATCAGGTCACCCGCAAACCCACCGCCGCTGTTCCCGTGCAGGATGTCAACACCATCGTCGATAATGGCGACGCGCATACCCGACCCAATCGTTAGGTCCCATGCCTGTTCCACGTTGGCGTCCACGCGTACGCCATTGTAGTACTGCGTGTTCCTGAGATGGAACTGGAGTGAATAGAACGGATCGCTCGGAACGTATGTCCGCCTGGCATCGGCAAGCTTGTCGATATCTGCCCACGCAACGAGTGGCGACTCGGCTGCCGCCGTCGCATGTTGCAGCGCTCCCTTCTCCAGACCGGCAGGAAACTGGAACAGGTACTCATAGAAAGCTGAGTCGGGACGTGGCGGCCGTTCGAGCCGGAGCGAGAACGCCTTCGTGAACGAATCCACCTGCGTCGGAGTCACGCCCTCCGCGAACCTGACCACCAATCGATTGAGCAGTCGGATGCGCTCCCCGTTGGCGACGAGGCGATAGCTCGGTTCGGCGAACTGCACGCCCGGTAACGACCTTAGCCGCGTGGCAGAGCTTTCGGCATCTGGGCTTGTCAGACCCGGCGCAACCTCAACGAGCCAAAGATCCGCTGCTTGTTGAAGCCTTGTAGCAGAGCGGAGGGTGAGCCCCGCCTGGGCAGCCAGACCGGCCACAGACGCTGTTGAGCTGCCGCGAGGCAACTGGACGACAAGTTCGCCAGCTTCGGCTGCGAGCGGAATCTTCTGCTTGAAATAGTAGTAAAACGGTTCTTGAGCGGAGGGCGTCAGGTCGGAGCTAACTGCCTGGCCTAACGAGGGGGGGGGGGCGTTTGCGGCTCCGAGCATTGCAATACCCAGGAACTCGCAACTAACGCAATAAAGGATCTAGCCAGTGGAACTCGTCGGGTTGGCATCAGAACCTCCCTGCCCTTAGTCGGGCGTGGCGCTGGATCGCAACTGCGCTCCCCACCAAACTGAGGTATTCCTGGGAGGGACGCAAGCGAGCTGATCTGTCTGCGCCTGAAGCCCGGAGCTTTGACACCACTGTCTGGTTGCCCCTAAGTACCGAAAGTGGGGCCGTAGCACGCAGCCGGCAAGTGATTACGATCGCTGCCCCCCCCCCGCTCAAGGCAACTGCGACCGCGAACCGCTACGATTACTCATCGACGACGGAACCCGGTGCCCGACACTTCACGCGACCGAACGTCCGGTGCTTCGGTGACGACGCACTCTCTCCCGTCGGTGTAGTTTCTCAGCGAGACTCAGGACGAGCTCACCCGACCCTGAACAATTCCAGCGCCCGCGAATAGCGCGACGCCAGCACGTCGCGGATGCCAGCGTTCTTTGGCAGTTTGAGCTCCGGGTCCCCCTCAAGAACACCCCCGGCCATCTCGCGCGCCGTGATATTGATCGCTTCGTCGCGCAACGGATCGGCAACCTTGAACGACGCCATACCGCTCTGCCGCTCCCCAAACAGGTCGCCCATCCCGCGCAGCCTGAGATCGGCACGCGCGGAGCGGATCAAGCAGCGGCTGGTGCCGGAGAGAAAGCCGCCCGGCGGTTGAGAAGTTGGCTGAGTGAGGAGTCTACTGGTCCCTCTCTGGCAGTCGTGGTGGCGCTCGCACGACGCGGGCCCCCAGCCTGCGGCCGCCTCGGTGTCAAGTGAAGCTGCGCTCTTCGCGCCATGTCAGCGAGGAGACATTCAGACGGCCGGATAGTCCTACGGATGCGCTGCTTCGAGGCGCGAACGTCGGCCTCTTCGTTCAGGCGCCTAACGAACCATGAAGACGCGGCCGACACCGTATTCGCCCAGCGGAATGTTCGATACGGCTTGCCGACGCTCGAAATCGACAATGAACAGCGACACCAGGCGCGGCCCCTGCCCCCTTGTTCCCCGTGGCGTTCCGGCATGAACAACACCGAGCGCGCCGTCGGGCGTGAAGGCAACGTCCCAAGTGGTGGGAGGCAGCCGCTCGGGGGCGAGTGGGGTCAGGTCGATCGTCCCTCGCGGTTCGAGTGACGACGAATACAGAAAAAGCTTCCCACTGCCGGGGAAATCAAGCTGAAAGCCAGGGTCTGTCACGACGAGCAGGTCCCCCGCTGGCGAGAGCGACAGCGACCCGAATGTCGCGTTCGTCCCCTGCGCGACAACCTGGCGAGCCGCGAGATCGACCTTGAACAACTGCGGTACCGACTTCACGAAGGCGAAGCGTTCGTCGGGTGTGACAGCAACATCGTAGGGCTCGAAACCAGATGGAGGCAGTGGTACCGAGTCGATGACCGAGAGATCGGATCCTATGAGAAACAGCGCGTCGGATTTGGGCCGCGGACTGGCGCGGCGCGTTCCGTTGATGACGCGTCCCCCTCGGCAGCGTTCCCTTTCCTCGGAGGACCGGGACGTGAATCGTTTCCACATGAATCTGAAGAAATCCGACGAGGGAGTCCGAAACGGGTCTGTACCGAGCAATCCCTGCAGCACCATCGAGGTAGGCTGGGAACAGCAGTAACTCCGTGCTGTCGGGTGTCGCCGCGAGCCAAAGTGGACGGACCGTGAAGCGAACGCGCGCTGCGGTCCCGGGGATCGCGTATCCGTCGGCGCGCGGAATTCGCGTCCACAGGACCCTGTTCCTCACTACATCGAGCGCGGTTATGACGATGCTAGCGCTACCCGGAGGGAAGCCGGTATAGAATAAAACGGTCGAGTCAAACGAGATGCCGGAGAACCGCTGCTGGATCAAGGCCGCCCCACGGCGGCCCATATCGAGTCGCCTTCCGATATCAACAAGTGCTATTCGACCTCCATCGAGACCTGAGACAGCGACCATCGGCCCAACGCTCGCCGGCCCACTACCGAAACTGCAGCTCGAAGTAAGGACCGCCACGACAAGCGCGACGTTGAGCGCCTTCCGACCTCCCCCCGACAAGACACCGCCTAAAGCCTGGACACCGTCGACGGGCAACATCGACCCGAACGCTATCCCGTAATTCCGGGACGCAATGGGGGAGCGAGTTCCTCGCACGTTCGAAAAACTTCCGGTTAGAACTGGCAGGGTGGAGCGCTCCCACTGATCGTCACATTCGAAGCTGCCAGGCTCGGAATCTTCTTCCTCTCGATCCTCCCGGCATCGTCGCCGCCCTCCACAGGAGGGACACGAGCCGCGGCGGCTGCGGGACGCCTGCCGTCTCGAGTGCAGATTTTCGAAAGAGTCGACCTCCAGGGAGTTGCACACCGGGAGATGAGCTACCAGCCGCACGATCATGTCGGTGCCCGCGATCGAAAAACCGCGATCACAGTCAGGGAATACTCCCGCACACTTGCGACGACATCGAATCTGGATCTTTGAAGGTCTAGTGACAGAATATCACCAGGTGGGGAGGCATACCCACCAACGCGTCCGGAGCCGTTCGTCACGAAGAGGGTATCATCACTTGGCGCGTACATCGCTGAGAGAATCGTGCGCGCCACTGCAGCCGAACCTGTGAGGACGTGTGTCCGAATCAAGGAGAGATCTCGAGCTCCGAACTCGGGAATCAACCCTGAACCGGGTGAATCGAAACGTCCCGGATCCGTAACCACGACCCGTTTCCCTGTTGGTGAGACCGCTGGCCGACCAACGCTGAATGGAAGATCAGTTCGACGAGCAGACCACGAGCTCAAGTCGACACTCGTGAGTTGCTTTCCCGTAACGATGAAGAGGCGATCTTCGGTCGGATCGTAAGCCATGCCGCCAAAATCACCCGCGGCGAATTCCGAAGTGCCCATGCTGTCAACCACCGTAAGCTCCCTCCCTCGAAGACGATGCAGAACGAAGCGGGAGGAGGTCCCAACGCTCCTCCGTGACAACACAGCAAACTCTGGGATCCTCTCTACAGGGCCGCGGATCCCGACAGCGGCCGCGGCTTCGCCAAGGGTTCGAAACGACACTCCGGCCCGATCACGAGGGGAGATCATCGCCACTCCGGCGCCCGCTTGAGCTGCCGCCGAGACAACCACCTCATCACCAGACGCCGCGAGTGCGACGGCCAAACCGCCGCCCGCTCCGAGAACCGGTCGCGGACCTGGCGCGAGCCAAGGCAGGGAGTCAAGTGTCAGTTCTTCAACAACTGCGCGATTGTCCAAGTCGATCGTGACGAGCTCACCCCCCCGCAGTATTACAAGTGACTTTCTGTCGACCGAGAGTGCGTTGGGCGCGCCCGCAACTCTCACCATCGGTAGAATCCCGGTCTGGCGACCTGATCGCGCAGACCAGATTCGCAGCGAGCTTGACTCCGACGCCACGAGGAGGGCGAGACTACCCTCCGAGTCTGGTTCGGTTATGCGCGCACACGCGGCGAACGCTAGGATGGTGACGACCCGCGCCAGTGGCGGCACCCATCTCCCGTTTGTCCGATGACCGTGAGACATCAGAGCACCGGTCGCTATGCTTGGCAGTTCGCTCCCGAGGTCACCACAGTGATCCAAGCTGACGGCGAGCGCTTGACTCCACTCGCATCGGCGACCTCAAGATCAAGAGTGAAGGACGAAGTGCCGACGTCAATTATGAGGTCAGCCTCGGTTCCGACGAGAATGGAATTCCTGGTCCACTTATAGATGTATGGAGTCATCCCCCCTGAAACCGACGCGTTCCACGTACACTGATTGTTGCGCTTCACGGTGGTCGGACCGCCGATTGAAGCCGAGAGCGGCGCAGGCAGCCCAGCCTGCACTGCACCGCCCACGTTTAGTAGCCCACTGCCGTAAGTGTTCGTGGAACCCCACGGTCGAGCCGTGGCGCTCAGACGCGCGCGTATCTGTGTGTAGGTGAGATTTGGCTCGCGCGAAATGAGCAGGGCGGCAGCAGCCGACACTTGTGGTGCCGCCGCAGAGGTACCAGCGAATGTGGACGTGTAGTCAGCGTCCAACCCTGCGTCTTGCGGCGCCTGGGGATTGCAACCCGCACCGCCTGTAAGGTCGAGCGTCACGACTTCTCCGACGCAGGTTTCACCGTCGTGCGCGCTCGGTGCGACGATGTCTATTGCGTTGCCTTGCGGCGCATAGTTGGTCGGAGCTCCGAAACGATTGACGGCGGAAACAGTGATCACCTCGGGTAGCGTCGCAGGATACAAGACCGGGCCGATGTGTCCCCCGGCTCGGTCGGACGTGTTCCCCGCTGCGAAAACAACGACAGCTCCTTTGCCACCTCTTCCCAGCGTGGTTGCGCGTTGAATCGCTGACGTGACGAAGACGTTGCCCGCGTAATTCGGGTCATTATAGCCCCAACTATTGTTTAAGACGTTCGCTAACCCGAGCTGCCACGCTACATCTATCGCCTCGCCGGCTTCTTCATCGCCCGCGAACACCGGATTTTGCGAACCACGAAGAATGCGAACCGGGTAGATCCAGACGGCGGGAGCGACGCCGGCTATGCCAATCCCGTTGTCATGCTGTGCTGCGATCAGACCGGCTACGTGGGTGCCATGCGAGTCGTTGCCAGATGGGTTATTGGCGCAGGGGCATCCCGGCAGATCGAAAGCATCGTAACCGGCCTCTACGCGGATGCCGAAGTCAGGGTTCGCTGCCTGGACCCCATCGTCAATCACAGCGACTACTTGCCCGCCCAGAGGGGCCCCTCCCATCGTGAAATCCCATGCGACCTTGACGTTGATGTCCACGGGCACCCCATTCAGCATATGGTTGTTGTTAAAGGGAAACTGCAGTGCGAAAAGCGGATCGGAAGGTACGTGAGCGGACCTTACTTCTGAGATCATGTTCGGAGCGGCATACTCCACCGTCGGGTGCCGGCTGACCGCCAAGGCGATCGCAAGCGGATCGATTGCGGAGCCGTTCGGGAAAGCGAACTTGTGGTGGTACCGCGCACGGCTCTGATCCGCAGAACGCAGCAGTACGAGGCCGAATGCGCTGGTAAGCTCGCGAACGCCCGCGCCAGCAGCGCCCTCCTTGAATTTTACTCCCAATTCATCGAGAACAAGGATAGGACGTTTGCTCGTCGGATTCCTGTAGCCGGTCAGAGCGAATGATACGCGATCATCTGCTCGCAGGAGGGTTCTCACAGCCACTGCATTCGAGGCCGATGTTCCGTCGAGTTCGACCACCGCCAGACCTGCGCGTTCAATTCCTGACACGTTTCGGTAAGCAACGCCCCTCGAATCGAGGACTGATCGCGCAATCGTCGACGGGTCGCCTGAACGAGACGCTACTATTAGTCGACGTGGGTCGATTTCAAGGGGGATGAATCGCCCGAAAAGATCGTACCCTGGCTGCGAATCGCTAGGTAGCGCGATCGTTGGAAGCGCTAACGGCGGCCTGACTGATCCCAGTGGGGGGGGGGGGGGGCGGTTGGGGCGCCCAGCCGTGCAATAGCCAAGAACACGCAACAAACCCAAGAAAGGAGATAGCC
>JBQTHK010000039.1:0-28851 GCA_052389935.1 Gemmatimonadota bacterium
TTCCACGCCGATCAGGTGAACGTGGTTCAGGTGAAAGACGGAGCTGGCTCGCGGACTTTTCTGTTCACGGCGCGCGATCACGGGCGGGTCGTTCGCTGAGCCGTGCAGTTCCCCCGCGAAGGCGGGGCCCCGGGGGAGTTCTCTCACGGGCCGTGAGAGCTGCGAGCTTCCCGCAATCCGGGAGACCCCGGATCTGCGGCATGCTGCGCATGCCTTGTCCGGGGAGCTTCTCCGCGTAGGCGGAAGTCCAGAGTCCTTGTTCGGGGAGCTTCCCCGCGAAGGCGGAAGTCCAGAGTCCTTGTCCGGGGAGCTTCCCCCGCGTAGGGGAAGTCCAAAGCCTTGTCCGGAGAGCTTTCCGCTGCCGTTCCCCCCCGCGAAGGCGGGGGCCCAGGGGAGTTCTCTCACCGGCCGCGAGAGCTGCGAGCTTCCCGCAATCCGGGAGACCCCGGATCTGCGGCATGCTGCGCATGCCTTGTCCGGGGAGCTTCCCCGCGTAGGGAAGTCCAGAGCCTTGTCCGGGGAGCTTTCCATGCCGTTCCCCCGCGAGGGAAGTCCAGAGCCTTGTCCGGGGAGCTTTCCATGCCGTTCCCCCGCGAAGGCGGGGGTCCAGGGGCGTTGTTCAGGATCATGGAGGTTCGTGGGTTGCGCGGTCAGCGCTGCTTATTGCGGCGGCCCCGGAGGACGAGGGATCGCACCTCACCCACCAGCAGCAGAGGTTCGTCGTGGTGCACGTGATGGCCGCTGCCGGTCGCGACAACGATCCGCCCTTCGCCGGAAATGCGCGCAAGATCCTCCTGGAGCCGGCGACGCAGCGCCTCCCGGGCCGAACGCTGATCAGCCGACCAACCGGGTGGAAACTCATCGTCTGCGAGCGGACGGCCGCGCGCGATCACCACAACCGGCATCGGCAACAGCGAACCGCGATTTCTCCTCACCTCAGCGAAGATCGCTTCAATATCCAAGCCCTCGGGGCTCAGGGGTCGCATCCCGCGACCGGCTTCCCGCTGTTGGGGGGTGAGAATCGAGTCGATCAGCTCGAATTCGCGCTCGTGCACTCCGTCGACCAGGACGAGGCCAGCGACATCGTCCGCATGGTTCGCTGCGAAAAGCCTGGCAAACGCCGCACCGAGCGAATGACCCACGAGAACAAGGGGCGCGGATTCGCCGCTGGCATCAAGCAGCTGTTCGAGGTCCGCGACCACGTGGACGCCGGTTCGCGGCGATCCCGGAGCCGGGGAGCTGCGGCCCCTTCCGGCCCTGTCATAAGCGCAGGTACGGGTGAATGCGGCGATGTTCTCGTGGACTGAGGACCATGTGTCCGAAGATTCTGTGTGGCCTGATTCGAGAACTACGGTGGGCGATCCGCGTCCGCGGCAGTCGATGAGAAGGTCGCGGCCCCCGATGTCGACCAGTCTCGCGCCGTCAAACTTCTCCCCGGCGCCACAGGCCACAGCGCCAATGACGAGGATGCAGCGAGCTACAGCGCTGGAGGGAAGGGCCATCCTTCAAACGGATCGGGTAGCTGTCTAACGGTCGGAAGCGGACTGCCAGCCGCCTGTGGATCCGGATCAGCGCGACGTACCGAGCACCTTGCGAACTGCTGCCTCGATGTCCTGGTCGCCGCCCGCTCCCGCATATACAACCTTGCCGCTGCGATCAACACCGATGATCGTCGATGTCGCCTTTACTCCATAAACAACATCCGCTTCACCCTTGCGGTCGTAAAATGTCTCGATGTCGAAGCCGTGACGCTCCATGTAAAGCTTTACCCGCTGTGGCGACTGATTGAACGAGACGGCGACGCCGAGGAACTTGACCGCGTTGCCGTGCTTCGCCCTCGCGGCCAGAATCTTCGGCGCGAGCTCCTCGCAGTTGGGGCACCACGTCGCCCACACCTCGATCAACAGCGGCGTCTTCCCCAGCCAGGGCGCGAGACTGGCCGGCTTGCCTTCAAGGGTCTCAAGCTTCATGTCGGGCGCGGCGGACCCGGCAGGCAGGTCGATCGCCCACTGTGCGGATACCGGCACGGACGTCGCTGTGATCAGCACCGCCGCGATAAGCGAAACGAGCCTCTTCATATCAGTAACTGTCCCATCCTGATGAGGTAGTACTCAGCGACACCAAGCATCAACACGCCAAAGGCCTTCTTGATACGAATCATCCACATCCCGGCTTTCGGCAATCGCGACATCGCGCCCGAGGATACACCGACGACCACCAGCAAGGTGCACATGCCCAGCGAAAAGGCGAACAGATACAAGAATCCGAGTAGCGGGCTCCTGGTTTCCGACACCCAGGTCAGGACCGCGATCATGACCGGTGCCGAACACGGAGCCGCGACCAGCCCCGACATCGCCCCCATGACGAAGGCACCACCGAAACGACCGCCAGTCCCGGCCGATGCCGCTCTCCCCATAATCACCTCGGGGAGCCTGAACGGAAGCACGTCGAGCATAACCAGCGCAGCCAGCACGAGCAGGTTGGCCATGGCAAAATACAGCCACGGGTTGGTCGAAATCCTCCCGAACATCGTCCCCGTCATGCCGGCAACGAGACCCAGACTCGCATAAACAGCCGCGAGTCCGAGCACATACGTGAGCGAAAGCAGGAGTGGCCGCAGTCGGTTTCTCGGCGCGCCCGAAACCTCGGTCCCACCGACGATCGCCGCGGTGATCGGGATCATCGGATAGATGCAGGGAGTGAGGCTCGTCAGGACGCCGGCAAGAAAAACCAGCGGCAGGGCCGTTGCCGGGCTGTTCGAGAGCTGGGCGGTGATGTCCGAAAAGTCCACCCGTCAATCTACCAGACGTCACCCAGCAGTCGCAGCCAGTTCCCACCGAGTACTTTCTCGATCCGGGCCGACCGATGTCCGGCGCGCTGCATCGCGAGAGCGACCAGTTCCATTCGGCGCGGTGAATTGAACTCCGGCACATAGTTGAAGACGTTTTCATCTTCACCGGGCGCCGAGATGCCCGCGGCGCGTCGCTGCTGAACAAAGCTCGCATGCCGGGCGCGGAACTCCGGGGTGAGGTCGAGAGGAGTGGTCGAGAGGTCGCTGCCGATACCCACGTGGTCTTCACCGCAGATGTTGATGAGGTGTTCGAGGTGTCGCATGAAGTCGGCCGCGGCCGGCTGGCCGGACGCCCTGAGAAAGGGCATCATGAAGACACCGATCACGCCCCCGCGGTCGGCCAGCGCGTTCAGAATGTCGTCAGGCTTGCACCTCGGCACGTTGTTGACGGCTGCGGCACCGGAATGAGTGATCGAGACCGGTTGTCGGGAGAGGGCGATAGTCTGGCGAGTGGTTTCCCAGCCAACGTGGCTTAGGTCGACCAACGTCCTGAGCTCGTTGAGTATGCCGACAACTTCGCGTCCAAACGGCTTGAGACCTCCGTCTCGCGGGACCAGGCATCCGTCACCCACGAGGTTGGGGCCGTTGTAGGTAAGCTGCACTATGCGCACGCCGAGACGGTGGAACACCTGGAGTCGATCGAGCTTGCTGCCATACGGAGTCGTGTCCTGGAATCCGTACATGATCCCCATGCGGTTGGTGCCGCGGGCGGCATGGATGTCAGCAACACGTCTGACCCGGGAAAAGACATCGGAGTGGGCGTCGAGTTCGTGTTCGAGCGCTGAGATGTTGTTAATGGTTTGTTCGAAGTCGGCGTCGCCGGCTCCGATGGAGCTGACCGTTGTGTTGGCGGCGGTGATCCCGGATCGGCGCGCGTTCTCCACCATCGCCGGGGTAAGCGGGCGGCCCAGCCAGTCGGGTACGTTGAAGGGGCCCGGAGTGGCGAGCATGTCAATGACGTGGGACCGATCGTATCCGGGCCACGTGCCCTGTTGCTGGTCGGCTACCACGAACGCGGTCGCCGACGGCGGATTGGTGAGGACACCGCCCGCTGCGGCGGCGGCGAGCGTGGTTGTGAACTGGCGGCGGGTGAGATTCATTGGCGTTTGTGGGGGTCACGGGCAGGCTGGCGCGGTTGACACACGAAGAGCCCGCCACCCGTATTCTGCCTGTCGGCCCGGAGGAGCGGGAGAGCGGCTGAACGGTGAACGGGAGGGACACCTACCTCAAGGAGGCAGAGCATGGAGTGGTCGATCGTCGGTACCAACTTCCTTTACGCGACGTTGGGCGTCGCGCTCATGTTCATTGCCTATCGTGTCATCGACTGGCTTACTCCGGGTGTGAACTTCAACGAGGAGCTCAAGCGGGGTAACGTTGCCATCTCGGTCTTTGCCGCCGCGATCTTCCTCTCGATCGCCCTCATCATCGGGCAGTCGCTCAACTGAGAGCATGCGCAGCATCACGTTTGGCTGTTTCGTTTTCTCACTCGCGGCTGGCGACGGCCTCGGGGCTCAGAGCAGAACGGCTGCAGCCGCAGACCGCTACGACGACGTATTCCGGAAGTATTCCAAGCGATACTTCGGCCCGACCTACGACTGGCGCATCTTCAAGGCGCAGGGGATGGCCGAGAGCAACCTCGATCCAAAGGCGCGCAGCAGGGTAGGGGCGCGGGGTGTGATGCAGCTGATGCCGTCGACCTTCGGTCAGATCCGTTCGCAGCAGCCCGAGCTGCATTCGATCGACAATCCCGAGATGAACATCGCCGCCGGCGTTCTCTACAACCGGCGCCTCTGGACTCTCTGGGAAAGGGACTCGATCGGTGAGCACCGCGAGCGCTTCATGCTCGGCAGCTACAATGCGGGCCGGCGGACCATACTGAATGCGCAGGTGGTGGTGCGTCGTGACTCCCTCGATCCGCGCAACTGGCGTCATGTCGAAGAGGTCGCTCCCAGGGTTCCTCGCTGGCGGCACAGTGAAACCATCGAATATGTGCGACGGATCGAGGCCAACCTTGCCGGTCTCGACGCGAGCGGCCGCGCCGCGGGAAGGCGGCCGGCAGGAAAGCCCTGAGACCGGTTAGATTGGCTCGTTGACTTGCGCCGAGGGCGCCGCCGGAGGCCGCCCCGCTAAATCATCAATCTCCTACTTCAACTCGGCCACACAATGGCTCCGCAGTTCATTTACGTGATGAAGGCGCTCACGAAGGTGGTTCCACCTTCGCGGGTGATCCTGAACGACATCTGGCTTTCGTTTTATCCGGGAGCCAAGATTGGCGTGCTCGGCGCCAACGGGGCGGGCAAGTCGTCGGTGCTGCGCATCATGGCCGGCGTCGACAAGGACTGGAACGGGGAAGCGTGGGCGGCGCAGGGGACTCGGGTGAGCTATCTGCCGCAGGAGCCTCAGCTCGATCCGTCGCTCGACGTTCGCGGGAACGTCGAGCTTGCGGTGGCGCCGCAGCGGCAGCTTCTCGCGCGCTTCAATGAGATAGCGATGCTGTTCTCCGAGCCGATGGATGATCAGGCGATGCAGAAGCTGCTCGATGAGCAGGCCAGGGTGCAGGAGCAGATCGATCAGCACGATCTGTGGAACCTGGACAACAAGATCGAGGTAGCGATGGACGCGTTGCGCTGTCCGCCTGCGGACGCCGACGTGACGCTGTTGTCGGGTGGTGAGAAGCGCCGGGTTGCGTTATGCAGGGTGCTGCTCGAGGAGCCGGACATGCTGCTGCTCGACGAGCCGACCAATCACCTTGACGCCGAGTCGGTGGCGTGGCTTGAGAAGCACCTCGAGACATTCGCGGGGACGGTGGTGGCGATCACACACGACCGTTACTTCCTCGACAACGTGGCAAAGTGGATACTCGAGCTGGATCGCGGGAGCGGGATTCCGTGGGAGGGGAATTATTCGAGCTGGCTGGAGCAGAAGAAGACGAGGATGGCGCAGGAGGAGAAGCAGGCCAGCGCGCGCCAGAAGACGCTGGAGCGGGAGCTGGAGTGGGTGAGGATGGCGCCGCGGGCGCGGCAGGCCAAGAACAAGGCGCGCATCCAGAAGTACGAAGAGCTGGCAAGTGAGCGGCAGCAGGAGCGAATCGCGCAGAACGAGATCGTGATTCCGCCCGCCCCGCGCCTGGGGAACGACGTCGTAATTGCCGACAAACTGAGAAAGGCGTACGGCGACCGTGTGCTGTTCGACAGTTTGAGCTTTGCCTTGCCACGGGGCGGTATTGTGGGGATCATCGGCCCCAACGGGGCGGGGAAGACGACACTTTTCAGGATCATCAACGGCAGCGAGACCCCTGACAGCGGGACGTTGAAGATCGGTGACACCGTACAGATCGCGTATTCGGACCAGAACCGGACGCTGGAAGGAGCGCGGACGGTGTGGGACGAGATCTCGGGCGGTAACGAGACGATCCCGGTGGGAAAGAGGGAAATGAACTCGCGGGCCTACGTGTCTTCGTTCGGGTTTCGCGGGGCCGATCAGCAGAAGCTGGTGGCGAACCTTTCGGGAGGTGAGCGCAACCGGTTGCACATGGCCAAGACGATGCTGGCCGGCGGCAATCTGTTGTTGCTCGACGAGCCAACGAATGATCTGGACGTCGATACGCTACGTGCGCTGGAGGAGGCGTTGCTCGATTTTGCGGGTTGTGCGGTGATAATCTCGCACGATCGCTGGTTCCTTGATCGAGTGGCCACACACATCCTCGCGTTCGAGGGGGATTCTGAAACGGTGTGGTTCGAGGGCAACTACCAGTTGTACATGGAGGATCTCAGGAGGCGCAAAGGGGCGGACGCCGACCGTCCGCACCGCATCAGGTACAAGAGGTTGGTCAGGGGGTGAGGAGTGGGCTGGGAGTGCGTTCAGGGGATCAGGACGATGAGGTGGCTGTCGGTCAAGCCCTTGTTGACCCTGCTTCCGTGAGACAGGTGCGTCCGACTCAACGGTGGCTCGATGGCGCCTCCGCCTGGGGCATGCGAGCGTTTCAGCACGCTTGCCAGAACAACGGCAGTTGAGCTATGAACGTGATCAATGACCACGGAGCAGACCTGGTTAAGGTGACCAGCCTATGAACTCGAGCGCCCGCGTACTTCTAGCGAATCCGCCGATTGTCGAGGCGGTAGTGGACATCGACTGCGACGTCCCGATTGGGTTCAGCCTGGAAGAGCTGGCTGGCAGCGCCGCGGCTCGCCTGGCGCCGGCTTACCCGCTCTCGAGACGCCGCTATCAGTACGCCGTAAAAATCGGACTCCAGCATCCGCAGCTACTCGAAGGCGAAAGCGATCTGGAAGCGCTGCTCTTTCTTACGACTGATGAAAAGCAGCTCGTTCAGGTACGTGCGGCAGGCTATTCTTTCAATCGCCTGCGCCCGTACACGAGTTTCGATGACTATGTGCCGGAAATCAGGAGGACATGGAATGAGTATCGGGAGCTCGTGAGACCGACGAAAGTCCGGAAATTGCGTATGCGGTACATAAATCGAATCATGTTACCGGCATCGCCAGGCGGCTCCGTGGAGTTGACCGATTATCTCGTTGTGCGGCGTCTTTCAGACCCGGACTCCTTTGTGTTGACCGGCTTTCTCGACCACCACAGCGCGATCGAGAGAGCAAGCCAAAACGTCGTGAACACGGTGCTGACTGGTCTTCCTCTCGAGGGCAACCGATTTCCGGTTATCTTTGATAATAGTGCCGAAGCCGTGTTCGTAACCGAACCCGACGAGTGGCCGTCCATAGAGAAGAAGTTGCAGGAACTCAGAGATCTGACGAACAGGGTATTCCGGACCGTTGTGACTGAAAAATGCCTGAGCCTTTTTCAACAGTAGTCGGACTCGGAATGAGCCTTGCGGCGCTGCGGGCCTCGGCTCGGAAAACGACGTATTCAGACGAGGGCGAGCACCTCCGCGAGGCTGTTGCACAGTTGATTGATCTTAACGAACGCTCATTCTCGATCTCCGGCGCGCAAAACACAGTCATCGCCTCCATCCGCGAGATCGCGAGTAATTGCTCGTTCAGGGATTGGGACGGCTACGGCGCTGCGCCGATAAGCGCGCGAGCGCTCAAGACGGCAGAGGCGCTGATCCGTGCGCTTCCATCCGGATTCCCATTGCCCGAGGTCGCACCGGAACCCGACGGCGCGATCTCCCTGGATTGGACCCAATCCCGACGCCGGTCCTTCTCGGTGAGCGCTGGGCAGACCGACAGGTTGGCGTTTGCATGGCTCGATGGCACCGATGGTGGACATGGTGTCGAACGGTTTGACGGTGTCAGTATCCCGCGTCGAATTGCGGAAGGCATAAGCTCGATCGTAAATGTCGGTGCTTCCGTCCGGACTTCCTGAGCTCGTCGCGGACGACGAGCCCTTGGCGCGGTTTCTCACACAAAGCAGCCAATACGGGGCTGGTCGTGTGAAGCCAGCGGCGCTACTGCCACACCCAATCTACCGCAACACTTCCGTGTTTCGCGTCAGCGACGACCGAAACTTGCTGAAGGGGTTATGGAGCGCTATTAACGATGGCGAGCGAAGGCTGATAGGCGTTGCCGCATTCACAGCGGCGGACGTACGAGAGTGCGGCCTCGAACTGAGAGCCGACGAGCCTCCACCAAAACACGCGAATGTCGAAGGGTGGCCGATGCGTGATGACCCCGAGGCACGCAAGGCAAGCGATAAGGAGATTGCAGCCAGGCTCGCGGCCGAGGCTCGATTGATCTTGATTCCGTGACCAGATAAGACTGTCTAACCTGACGCGCGCGCGTCAGCCTCGCGCAGACTGGGGGCAGTACTCCTCTAAGGCATCCTCTTTCCGGAGTGCGCAGACCCGCCGCTTAGTGCCTGTCTCCTGTAGAACTCCTCCAGCGGTCCTCGCAGGCGAAAGGCAGGAGGAAACCGGGCGAGGATGCTTAAGGCAGGACTCCAACCAGTTCATCTTCGCCCTCAAGCCCCAGCGCCAATCGTTGCCCGACCGTCACCAGGACCCTTTCCGCCCAAGCGCGGAGGAAGCAAGTTATCGCGGCCTGCGAGCTCATCCGCGGTTCGACCTCCAACCACTCCGAACATGACCGGCTTCCGACTGGCAGACCTCCTGAACTTCGAGAAGACGCTGGCGCTGTCGCTACTGAAGCTCGTTTACTTCCTCGGCCTCGCGGGTATAGCGATCGGCGCGATCATCGCGATCTTCGGCGCGCTGGCGACATTCCGCTTCAGCGCATCAACTGGACTCGGCTCGTTGCTCCTGGCCGTGGGTGGTGCGTGTATCGGAGTTCTCGTGTGGCGGGTCGTGTGCGAGATGTGGATGGTCGTCTTCGGGATTCACGCGCGGCTGGGAGAGATTCGCGACCAATTGGCGCACGACCGGGCCAGCGCGGGCTGAGGCATCAGGCCCCTGCGGCTCGGCGGTCATCGGATCGGCGGTTTCGCCGAAAGAGAACCGGCGGAAGTCCAGGTCACGCGTGCAAAAGTATCGACGACGGACCCTGCCGGCCTTCAATCAGGCGTTTGAGCGCGTCGCGGTCAACGATGTCAACGTCCGAACCCCGCTAACGAAGGGGACGGGCGGCGGCGCCTGCTTGCCCCGTCGGACGCGGAGGCTGTTTCGCAGTGCCAACTCGACGAGTTTATGGCGGTAACTGGCCTCGCGTGAAGAAGCTGCTCGTAACAAGCGAAAGGCGAGCAAGGATTCTACAGGTCAGTGTTCGTTCAGGCGCCCATGGCATGGGCCTAACGCGCCAAAGCCACGGCAGCAATCAGGCGCGACAGACCATCAAGGTCACGCAAATCCAGCACTTCGGCTGGCCCGTGTGAATATCGACCCGGCCATGACAACCCCACATTTGGCGGCCCCCACGGAGAGATCGCCGACCCGTCGGTGCTGCCGTGCGTGGTCCCCACCTGCACCGCCACCCCCGCGGACGCAGCGATCCTCATGATCCGGTCACGCTCGGCGCGAGGGGCAAGGCTCCCGTCGTCCAGCCCTCGCAGCACAGGGCCTGCACCCAGCGGCGTCCAGGCGAAGTGGGGTGACTCGATCGGCGTGTCCGACGAGACAAACGTGTCGACGCTGTAAACATTGCGCAGGTTGCGTCCGTGACGTTCCCCGAATGCGCGCGCACCCACCAGTCCACCCTCCTCCTGCACCGACCAGACAAACAACACCTTGCGAGCAAGCTGATCGGGGTTGATTCGCCGCAACGCAAACAGAAGGGCCGTGGACCCGCTGCGGTCGTCGCTGGCCCGCCCCGTCACGCGCGTTCCGAGCAGGCGCGCGGCACGCTTGTACGCCGTGATCCCCATGCCGGGCCGCACCCCCAGCCGCACCAGTGCCGCCGAGTCGTGGCCGAACCATGCGGTCAGCGCCGCCGGAACCCTGAGCCTGGCCGAGTCGCGGGGGATGAATACGCCACGCAGAGGAGAGTTGGAGCCAGCAGCCGGAGGGTCGAAGTGGAGCAGCGCCGGCACGCCTTCCCAGGACTGGGTGACAACGCCGCCCAGCCGG
This sequence comes from Gemmatimonadota bacterium, assembly GCA_052389935.1. GTDB lineage: Bacteria > Gemmatimonadota > Gemmatimonadetes > Gemmatimonadales > Gemmatimonadaceae > JBQTHK01. Next base: position 10,341 of record JBQTHK010000039.1, read on the forward strand.
CGAAGTGTTACCTGGCCGTCAGGGAGAATCCGATCGAGCTCGAACGCGACCTCGTCCATGTGTGCGACGAAGGCGATCGAGTCGCGGTCGGGTCCGGCGGCCACGATCACATTGCCACTGGGGTCGGTCACGGCAACTCGACGCGCCCAGTCGGGAAGGGCGCGCAATATCTCATCGCGCACGAGGGACTCGTGTCCAGGAACTCCGGGAAGGTCGAGGAGAGTAATCAATTGACGCTCAAGTGGACCTAAAGCGTCCGTGCGCGCAACGAGCCTGCGGGCCGTGTCGAGCGGAATAGCGGTGAATCCTGGCGGAGGAGCAGTACCGGCCGCCGCTGACACGGCGCGCAGCAGGGAAATGGCGGTACCACGTTCGATCGTTTCGACGTGACTCCCGGCCCATCGCACAGCCGGAGCGATCGAACGAACTGTGGTTCCAGACTGGCGAAGCACGGTGCGTACGCCGGTGGGGAGGCGCGCTGGTGCAACCACCTGCTCACCGCCTGTGGCTGTACCGACGTCGACCATCACCACCGTATCGACCGCACCCAGCCCCGATAGTGTGTTGGCAAGTCCCAGCCAGCCGAACGGCCGGCCGGTCGAAATCACGAAAACAGTTTCACCGGCTGACGGTGCCGACTGTGCCGCAGCTGCCACGGCGGCGCACCCGGCGCGGGCCCCGGCCGCCGGCCCGCTGGCGAACCGGCCGAAGTGCCATGGCGGGCGGTCCGTGGAAACGGGATCGAGGAGCGCGATCCCTGCCTCCACTACCTGGCGTCTGCTGCCGGCGCCCACGTCGACCCACAGCTCATCAACTCCGACTACCACGGTGTCGCCGCGGTCTTGTCTCGCGAAGTGGCCGTTGGCGACGGCTACAACTCCCGGCAGCCGGCCTTTGGCGCCGAAGATGCTCACCCGTTGTGCCTCGAGGAACTGGTCCCACAGCGGGTGAGACGGCTGCGGTCCCGTGCGACGCAATCTCAGGTAGCCATCGTCGGTGATCTGCGATACAACGTAGGCGGAGTAATCGAGGGCGCAGGCGACGACACGCCTGGGCGAGCCCGATCCCACCCGCTTGACGAGGTTGCCGCGTCCGTCGGCGGTCCAGGCGTCGAGCGTCCGCAGCAGAAGCGTCAGCGCCTCGTCAGCGGCTCCGGGCGGCGCGGTGAGTCCGATCCAGCTTGCGAGGGCGGCCGGCGTTCCTTCTGCGTTGCCTGCCTGCGCTCCTCCAGCGGCCGCAGCCGACTGAGCGTCTGCCGCCGTAGACAACAGCAAAACTGCAGCTAATGAAAGGGTCGCTCGTCTCACAATCCCTCACGTTGACTGGTCAGTTCCCGGCGCCAGCGCAACCAGCAACCAATCCCCTATACTCCAGGTCGGGACGTGGCTGCGCAATGGCTGTCAGGGTTGGGCGCGGCGAGAGCCAGCTTCCTGCCGCCAGCTCGCCGGACCGGCGGCGGGCATCGCGAGAGGCCCCAGGCGCAAGCCAAAGTTTGACCGCGCGACCGTCGAGTAGCGCCCAGACATCGTTCGTCCAGCGACCGCCGAGACCGCGGCTCGGGCGCACCAACGGTTCACGCCTCGTCTGGCAAAAAGGGTTCGTCACAGGTCACTTTTTTTTTTTTCGTGTTTCCGCACTAACGTTTGCTGAAGTCGTGAGTGGGGGGGCCGGCCGACGGCCGCCAGTGGGATGCTCACGTTTCCCTTGAGCGGGTGGAGCGTGTAGATATGGAATCGTTCATCTGTCGCCATCGTGGAGGCAGCCCCATGATAACGCTGTTCAGTGCCGTCCTGAGCGCTCTCTGTGCGGGGTGTGTCGATCCGGATCGACCCATGGGCCTCCGGCTGGGTGTGCCCGAGCCCACGGTGACGACCTATACCGATGGCTGCGCGCGCTTCCAGATCAGGTTCGATGATGGAGTGGCGCAGGTCACGTCGACCATGCCGCCGGCGGCGCCCTGCCTTCAGGGGGATCTCTACCTGTTCACCGATACTGCCGCTGTCCTTGACCCGGTGGCGGGCCGGTTGCGCATCGGAGTGAAGCTGGAGAACAGGGGTACAGTGCCGATCGTGATACCGGTGCGGCTGAGGTTCAACGCCGACAGCGTGATTCTGTTGAATGCGAATCAGACGCCTTATGGTGTGCCGTCCGACCTGCTGGCGACGAACGCTGATTCGGTCGACGCGACGGGGAGGCAGGCGAAGTGGTTCATGGACATGAGTCTTGCGCCGGCTGGTCAGCCGCAGGTCCTGATGCCTGGCGCGACGACAGTGAGACGCTGGCTGGAGTTTGGCGGAACGACGTGGGCGCCGCGAGTGCGGATCAAGGTTCAGTTGTTCGGGGCTCAGGGTCAGAACGTCCCCGCAATGGCGCCGGATAGTCGACCCGCAGCCCTCATGGACATGAGCCGCATTCATACCCCTTCTCAGGGGTTTCCCTTTGCGCGGGATCTGCTCGTCGTCCGTTTCTTCCCAGGGACGAGTCTCGCGGAGCGAACAGCGGCGATCCATCAGGTCAATGGGGTGGTAGCTGGCGGTTACCCTGATCCGACGTCGGAAGGAGGCGCCTACCTGGTAAAACTGCCCGCAGATTCTACGCTCACGACGATAACGCAGGCAGAGGCTGTTCTGCGTTCTCGTCAGTCTGTCCGGTTTGTTTGGAAGCACCACCTCCTCGAAGTTGTCCCCTCCTACATCAGGCCTACCGATGGGCAGGGGTGGGAGCGCAGCACCTGGCGGCCAGGAGGTGACCTGCTCTTGACGCCGAATCCGCTGATCGACTCATGGGGAATTCAGTTCGTGAGGGCGCCGCTTGCGTGGGGCTGCTCACTCGGTGATACCGCGGCACGTGTTGGCTTTGTCGACTACGGATTTCAGACCAACGTGCCCGATCTTCCCTCTTCTTACTTCTCGATCAATGGTGCGAACCTCACTGGGGACACCCTGCGCCATGGAACTCGCGTTTTGTCTGTTGTTGGTGCAATCGGCAACAATGGCACGCGCATGGCGGGCCTCGCCTGGCGCGCACGTTTCGGATTTCGGGATCCAACGCACGTAGACTCTTTGGGGAAACCCGCAGTCAATCCTAGCACGGGGAGGCGAGCGGGCTATTTCGAGGACGCGCTTCTGAACATCGGAGCACTCGCGGATTCAGGAGTCCAGGTTATCAACATTTCACTCGGTGCTGACTCAGTTCCAGTGATCGACCTTCTCGACACGGTGGCGACTGACAGGATGCGAGGCTACGCAGGCGCAGTTGCTGGTCGCCTTAGATTCGGGGGCAGGACGCCCCCGGTTCTGGTGGTGGCGGCCGGTAACGTTCCTCAGGGTGACCCTCGCGGCTCTCTCTTTCCCTTCCTCAAGGACAGCCTGCGAGATCATGTGATCGTGGTTGCCGCGATGAAACGCGATGGCGGCTTGCAGAACGCTCCCAGCGGCAGTGCTTACATCGACGTAGTAGCGCCCGGAGAGGACATCTACGTGATCGATGAGCTGGCCGACTGGAGTGTTGGCGGAGCGTCCTACGCTACACCTATCGTCACTGGCATCGCGGCGCTGCTCAAGTCCTTCGACCCGACGTTGAGCACCGACTCATTGCGCTTACTGATCATCGAAGGAGCGAACCGGAGTGGCAAAGTTTCCGGAGGTTATCCGGTCGCGGACGCCTATGAATCTCTCAAACTCGCAGCAGGACGAACGGGCGCGCCCATCTGCGGCAATGTTGTCCTGTCGCAGTATGCATCGATCACCGGAGGAAATACGACGGTGAAGGTGCGACGCCAGGCTGGCCAACCCTACGAAACCATTGCCTCTTTCACCTTACCCGCCGACACCAGCGTCAGCATCGACGTGGTTCATGGCGGCAAGCAACTGGTGCGAACCCGTTCCCGGGACACCCGTCACATGGCAGCTGGTTGCCCAGCACAATGGAACTGGCTGGCAGTCACTGTCGCCGCCCTGGGCCACAATTCCGACGCCGAGTATTACAGGTTCCTCCAACTCCTGGCACGGGTGGTCGCACGACGCTGACTCCATTCTCCATATGTCGATCGCGCCGAACCCCGGATTCCAGACGGCGAACCTGACCTTCAACATCTACACGGGAGGGGTAAACAGACCGGCGCTCTTCTCCTTCGTCGACGTCCCGAACCGGTACGTGGACCCGGCGACGGGTTTCACCGTCTTCGGAGGCGCTGGAGCCCTGGGAACGATCGCGCCATCAGGAGAGTTCGCCCTGGTTGCCATTCACAGCGCTTCATCGCTCGGCACCCTGAACTTCCACAAGGTGGCGCTTCCAACGGGGAGCAAGTCAGCCCTGTTCAGCGACGCCTCTCAGGCGATCGTGCGCGGTGCCTGCCAGGGTACCTGTGGACAGGTATCACTACAGAGTGCGTATTCGCTCGGAATAAGCGAAGATGGCTCCGAGTTCTGGTACCTCGTTCCAACCGTTGATCCCGTTGACTTCACCGCAGGCTGCGCACTCAAACGCTATTCGCTCAGGACGTCATCGTTCGTGTCGATCGACAACTTCACCGGAACGGAGTGCAATGCGCTGCCGCTTGGGTCGGCGCGGCTGGCCAGAGTCCCTGTTACAACGCGATAGTCGGAATCGATCGGGCTAACCGGATCTGTCGCAGGCAATCGCGACTCAGCAACAGCGTGGCTGTTGTGCCTTGGGTCGCGGGCTTAAGCGCTGGTGTTGCAGTTCTCTGTGCTGCACCACGAGCGCGACACAGCCCCGAGGTCTCGGGGGCAACTCGGCGGGAACCTTCTCCAGAACGATAGAGGCGCTCAGTCGTATGCTCGCACGCGCGGCTGGCATGCTCCTCACTGGACTCCCAGGCGCAAGCCGAAGTTGGCCACGCGACCGTCGAGCGGCGCCCAGACATCGTTCGTCCACCGACCAGCGGGACCGCGAGTCGGGCGCACCAGCGGATCATGCTTCGTCTGGCGAACATTGAGGAGGTTCTCGGCATTGAAAAAGAACCGCACAGAACCGAGCCGCCGGTCGAACAGCGCGCCAATGTGAACGAACGACCGGCCGGTTGATCAGTAGGCGTTGTCGTATAGAGGTTGCGGGCCGCTGGAATAGACTTCCACACCGGCGCGTCCCCGTCCCTCAGATTCGAACATCGCGAGGAACCCCGACTGATGTTCCGGTGCGAACGCCTTCCTCCGCCGGCCGGTCGCCGGATCGGACTCTCTCAACCGGACCCACGTGTAGCTCAACATGAAGTGGAGAGGCTCCGGGGTCCAGCGCCCGAGGCGGTTGCTCCATCGACGCCCTCGCCGGGACGAAGTGGCGGGCCTATCTTGTGCCGTTCGAGAGGCCTCGATGAGGAATTGGTGATCAGTTACCGTCATCTGCTGTTTCTGGCGCTGGCAGCCGGCTGTTCCGGGTCGCGCGACGAGTCGCCACCTCCGGACGGGCTGGCCGACTGGAGGCCGCCCGCCGACTCCACGATTCCGGCGGACTCGATGGGCAACGCAATTCGCCGCGGCCTCGCTCTCCTGGTCGACACCCGCGACTCACTGCCTCGATACGCGCTCAGCAATCTCAACTGCACCAGCTGTCATCTTGATGGCGGCCGTGTGCCCAACGCCGCGCCGCTCTACGGCGTGCACGCCCGTTATCCCAGATACCTCGATCGAACGGGTGCGGTGATCCCGATCGCCGACCGGGTCAATTACTGTTTCACCCGCAGTCTGGCGGGCAACAGACTACCGACGGACAGCAGGGAGATGCAGGACATCCTCGCTTATTTCAGCTTCATATCACAGGGTGTGCCGATCGGGGCCGAACTTCCCGGCGAAGGCATGCCGAAGATGCCGCCACTTCCGGCTGACAGTTCCCGCGGGTCGGAAGCCTACAGAACGGTTTGCGCTGCGTGCCATGGGCCCGACGGCCAGGGCGTGGCGCGTGCCCCCGCGCTGTGGGGTCCAAAGTCGTATTCGATCGGGGCGTCGATGGCGAGGGTCGAACGCGCGGCGTCGTTCGTGAGGCATAACATGCCGTTCGGTGCTCCGGGGTCGATAACCGAACAGCAGGCATGGGACGTTGCACTCTTCATCAACTCTCAGCCACGTCCGGACATGCCTGGCAAAGAGGACGACTGGCCACTCGGTGGAGCACCACCCGACGTCCCCTATGCAACTAAAGGCCGGCTGCCACCGAGCGTGATACCGGTCATCCCGCGCAGCAATCCGAAGGGCGCTCAAGTGCCTGCTCCGCGCCGTGCAAGCGGCGGCGGAGACCGAAAGGCCGCGCCATGAAAGTGACGATCGAGTCCCTTTCCCTCACATGAGCGATAACGTGCGCGGGCGGCGGCAGATCAGCCGCCGGGAACTGCTCGCCGGAGCGGCGACGGTTGCCGGTGGAGCGCTGGCGGCTTCGTTACCCGGCGACGCCCAGCAAACAGCAACTCCACCGCCGCTCGCGGTGTCGCCCCAGCCTTCGGCACCTGCTGATCCGACAAAAGCTCCGGGTACCCCGACGACCGCGATCGGCGTCCGCTCTCCTTATGTCGTCACCGGCCGGACACCGGTCGGAGTGATCTCTGGCAGCTCGCTCACTCCGCTGCACCAGTTCAACGGGTCGATCTTTCCCGCCGATCTGCAGTTCGAGCGGCATCATGCGGGTGTGCCCACGATCGATCCGGCACGCTACACGTTCGTCATTCATGGCCTGGTCGACCGCCCCACGACGTTGACGCTCGATGACCTGATGACAATCCCGAGTGTGACCCGCATTCATTTTCTGGAGTGCGCCGGAAACGGGAGGACAGGATTCAAGGCGGCCCGGGCCGATCTCTCGCCGCAACTGATCGATGGCATGCTGGCGAGCGCGGAGTGGACCGGGGTCGAGGTGCGCACCCTGCTTTCGGAAGTTGGAGTGAAATCGGCCGCGGGCTGGGCGCTGGCGGAAGGGGGTTGTGCAGCCCTCGTTTCGCGGAGCATCCCGCTGTCCAAGCTCGCCGATGACGCGTTGCTGGTCTACGCACAGAACGGCGAGCCCCTCCGGCCTGCGGGCGGTTATCCGGTGCGGCTCCTCCTCCCCGGGTGGGAAGGCAACACATCGATCAAATGGATCCGGCGGCTCGAGCTGATACGGGAGCCAAACATGTCCAGGGACGAAACGTCGAAATACTCCGACGTGCTCCCCAACGGCACGAGCCGCCAGTTCAGCTTTGAAATGGACGCCAAATCGACGATCACCCATCCAACGTGGCCCACCAGACTGCAGAAGGCGGGGTGGGTTCAGGTAGCGGGCATGGCGTGGAGCGGTCGGGGCCGGGTCTCCGCGGTGGACGTGTCCGTGGACGGTGGGCGGAGCTGGGTCGAGGCTCGGCTGCAGGGTACCATTCACCCTAAAGCTGTGGTGCGCTTCACGCACATGTGGGACTGGGATGGATCGCCGGCAGTCCTGATGAGCCGTGCAACCGATGAAACCGGTTACACCCAGCCGACGCTCGAAACGTTCATCGCCGGTCGGGGAGTTGGGGCCGACTACCATTACAACTTCATCAGGCCGTGGAACGTCGCCGCTGACGGGCAGGTCACCTACGGGGCAGTGATCTGATGCGGAATCGCTCTTCGGTCGGTCGTCGGGTTCCGGCGAAGGTTGCTGGCCGTCGTTTGCTGGCGGTGGTGGTCGCATTTTCGGCCTCCTGCGACTCAGAGACCGCGAAGGACCCGGTACGAGGAGATGTCTCAGCGGTCGCGGTTCACCCGGACAGGTTCGGCGTCGGGCGGCCTGCGACTGCTTCCGAGATTGCCGCAATCGACATCGACGTCAATCCTCGTGGCGAGGGGTTGCCACCGGGGAGCGGGACGTGGACGCAGGGAGCGACGGTCTACGCGGCGAAGTGTGCCGTCTGTCACGGACCGAAAGGTGAAGGGACAACACCGCCTAACGCGGCGCTGGTCGGGCGGTCGCATAGTGATTTTCTCTTTGCCAGCGACCGGAGGGCGCTCAAGACGGTGGGCAACTACTGGCCGTGGGCAACGACGCTCTTCGACTATATCCGGCGAGCCATGCCACAGATGGCCCCAGGGAGCCTGACGGCGGACGAGACTTACGCGGTCATCGCCTGGCTGTTGGCCGAAAACGGCGTCATTGGGCGCGACAAGGTCATTGACGCGACGTCACTGCCAGCGGTGGCGATGCCAGCCCGCGACCGATTCGTGAAGGACGATCGGACGGGAGGGGCCGGGTTTCGGTAGGTTGCTGCTCACCGTCACGGCCAGGGGGAGGGCGGGGAGGGCGATGATGACGGAGATGACGATGAGGGCGAAGATGAAGAAGATGAAGAAGATGACGAGGAGGACGAGGATGGAGCCAACTACCACGTGCATCCTGACGACACGCGATTCCCATGAAACCAACCGTCCTGCTCGTTGCTGCCCTGGTCTCGGTCACCGCGGCTGCCCAGCCTCCGGCGCGGCTCCGCTTCGCGGTGACCTTTCCCACCGAACGCAGCGCACAACCGATCGACGGCCGGCTGATCGTCATCCTCTCCGCCGACACAACCGCCGAGCCGCGTTTCCAACTCTCATCGGGACTCGGCACGCAATTGGGCTTTGGCGTGGACGTCGAAGGCTGGCGCCCGGGAGAGACACGATACGTCGACGCCGCGGCCTACGGATTCCCGCTGCGATCGCTGGCGTCAGTGCCGCGCGGCAACTACCGGGTGCAGGCGCTGATCAATCGCTACGAGACGTTCACCAGGAGCGACGGAAAGACGGTCAAACTTCCACCGGACAAGGGCGAGGGACAGGTCTGGAACAGGAAGCCGGGCAATCTCTATTCGACGCCGCGCGATGTTGCCATCGACCCCGCGCGGGCGGCAGCGGTCACGATCTCGCTCGATCGCGAGATTCCGCCGGTTACGCCGTTCACCGAGACCAGGTACGTAAAGCATGTTCGCATCCGCAGCGAACGGCTGTCGAAGTTCTGGGGCCGGGACATGCACGTAGCGGCGCTTGTCACTCTGCCGTTGGGGTTCGAAGAACATCCAGAAGCACGCTATCCGCTCGCGATCAACCACGGACACTTCGCCGCCCAGCCCGACAACTGGCGGGAGACGCCACCTGACCCGGACCTGCGGCCCGACTACAGCGCGAGGTTTTCGCTTGCCGGATACAACAGGATCCAGCAACAGGCCTCGTGGCAGTTCTTCCAGGACTGGACAGGGAAGGGCTTCCCAAGATTTCTCCTTGTCCAGATCCAGCACCCCACGCCGTTTTACGACGACTCCTATGCCGTCAACTCGGCAAACAACGGGCCCTACGGTGACGCGATCCAGTACGAACTGCTGCCGGAGATCGAACGCCGCTTCCGCGGGATCGGTCAGGGATGGGCGCGATTCGTCTATGGCGGATCAACCGGTGGCTGGGAAGCGATGGCGGTACAGATGTTCTACCCCGAGGAATACAACGGGGCATGGGTTGCCTGCCCCGACCCGATCGATTTCCGGCACTACACAGTTGTAAACATCTACTCCGACAGCAACGCCTACTGGATGCCGTCGCGATTCAAGCGCACGCCGCGCCCAGGTCACCGAAACTGGCTGGGTCATGTCGATGCGACGCTGATGGAGATGAACCAGTACGAAGTCCTCATCGGCACGAAAGGCCGCTCCGGCGGCCAGTGGGACGTCTGGGAATCCGTGTATTCACCAGTCGCGGAGGACGGGTATCCGCGACGACTCTGGGATCGCGAAACGGGAATCATAGACAAAACGACGGCTGCATACTGGAAGGAGAACTACGACCTGTCTCACATCCTTCAGCGCGACTGGAAGACGCTGGGTCCGAAGCTCAGGGGAAAGCTGCGTATCTACGTGGGCGACATGGACAACTATTACCTCAACAATGCCGTCTACGAGGTGGAGAAGTTCCTTGCGACCGCTGACCCACCGGCCGACGCCGTCGTCGATTACGGCGACCGTGATGAACACTGCTGGAACGGAGACCACACCCGCTCCAACGCCTATTCCCGGCTCCGCTATCCGCAGATGGTACTGCCATGGGCGGTAGAACGGATGTTGCGCACCGCGCCTGCCGGCGCCGATCTGCGGAGCTGGCGATACTGACAGGCACCTGAGGCGATGATGGCGGCGCAGGTACTGCGCGGCAGCGCGATCGTCGCGCTCATGGTACTGTGTGCCCTGCGCCCGTTTTCCCCGGGGCCGTACGACCAGCTCGCCGTACCGATGGCGGCAATGGCAGTTGCGCTGTCGGCAGTTGGACTACTGGCCGTACCCGCCGGTCTCTACTGGCTCATCGTCAGTTTCTCGCGGTCGGCGCCTAAGCGTCGACCGATCGCGTCTGCCGTCACGATCATTGCGCTGGCGCCGGCTTTCCTGATGACCGCCCTCGCCGCGACAATCACCAGCGGCATCGCCCTGGGCGCCCTGGCGGTCATCGCCGGGGCGTTCGCCGCAAGGGGTCTCTGGCGTGCCCTTTATCCCCCCGGCCCGGCCAAGACCAGCGCTCGGGCAGCAGGCCTCTGGCTGATTCTCCTGCCCCCGATCACACTCGCGCTCCAACTTGCTGCTGCAGGGCCAGCCTCAGACGCGAGCCTTGCCCGGGCGATACGGAACGCTGCACCGCTCATCGCCGCGATCGAACAGCACCGGGAACGCAACGGCCGTTATCCGCTTTCGATCCTCGCTGTTCACGCGGACCTGCACCCGGGAGTTGCTGGCGTGCAGCGGTATCTGTATGAGCCACACTTCGAGGCCTACAACCTCGTGTTCGAGCACTTCACCTTCGAACTCGGGATTCGCGCGTTCGTCGTATACAATCCGAACGACGAGCAGGTGATGACCAGTCACGCGCTGGATGTGCTGCAGCTCGACCCGGCCAGCCTGGCTCTTGATCGCCAGCGCGGCCACAACGCAGTCCGCGTTCCTCCCTTCCCGCACTGGCGAATCTTTCTGTTCGACTGAACCGGCTCCGTATACGCGGCGAAACCGGGCGCAGCCGATTGCGCGTCGGTGACATGGACAGGGGAGCAGTTGTAACGACGTGAAGAGGAAGTCAGCGACTGCGCGGAAACGCTCCAATCACCTGTTCTGTTCGGTGCGCCACGTGCTCGAGTTGGGCGAGCAGCTCCGGCGAACCCTTGAGAGTTGCCAGTTCGTCGAGTTCAAGCCAGATCTGTGCCCAATTGAGCTTCCCGGATTGTCGGAGTATGACTCCTTCGACATCGACCCAATCCTGAGGCCGGGAAGCAAACGACTTGTAAACGATAAGGTCTTCAGCTGAGCAGGTTCTCAATGAGGCACCTGGAACGATTTCGGACGTGGAAGAGCGCGCTATGCTGCGCTCCTCGAACGGCATGGCTCCGAGGGCGACGTCAACGTTGATGCCCTCATCCGTGCGCAACAGGAGCACCCGGTTCTCCTTCGCAAAACTGACAGGATCCCCGATGCGACTCCGGAACAAGTCGAGGAGAACCAGAACGAATCGGTCCTCCTCGCCGAAACCTGTCAGTAACGTCAGATCGAGATCGCTGGTGAGTCGCGGCGTGCCCCAGCGATAATTGGCAACGCCACCGATGTAGCAGAAGCGCCATCCGTGGGAGCTGAGCATCTGCTGGAGCCGAGCTCCTGCCTCGAGAAGGCTCTTCACAACCCTCGGGCGCGCATGAAGAGCCGCTGCTGCTCGATGAGCCCCGAAGTTATCTGCTGACTCCTCGCTCGGATCGCGTGCAGACAGGCGTCGTCAAGTTGGAGCGCGATGCGGCCGAGGTCTGCATCAAGCAGCTCCGCGTATCGAACCTTCTCAAGCGCGATCGCCGCAGAGCGCCACTGCGATATCCACCTTCGCTGATGCTCGAGAAAGGGATCGGTCATGACCAGTAATCTAACCCACGACGAATGACCCCCCCTCCCCCCCCCGGTGTTGAGCCAGCGATGCTGCGATTACCGACGCCGCCGCACAATGCAGAAGGGCCCGCGTTCGGCGCGACTCACTTCCTTACCAGCATGGTTCCCCGACATCTCTGTGATCCACACTGGCAGGGATACAAACGCTTCGCGGCTGCCGTGTGGCGCGTTTCGAGCCGGAGCTGATAGTCATACGTGAGTTCCTCCGCCGGACTCACGTCGTGGATGGTGATGATCCAGATGCGCTTGTCCTCGACGACGGCGTCACAGTTCGGCTCGCACGAGTGATTGAGCCATCGCGCGGCGTTGCCGTTGACCGCGGCATCGATCACGACGTCGTCATCGATCGCGAAGAGCATCGTATGCTGCGGGCCGGCAACCTCAGGATATCGACCCTCTGCCTCGGCTGGCGTAAGTCGCTCCCCGGCGTATTCGATCAGCCGCGTACCAGCCGGTATTGGCCTCGTGGCAAACGCGCCCCGACCATGGATGGGCGAGGCGTGAACCTTGAACGGTTTCAGAGACATGATGCGTCAAGGGAACTGTGCAAGCCGGATCGATGGGCAGTGCGCAACCGTGACATGCACACTCCGTCATGAGGAATCGCCCTGACCGGTCCCGCACCGGCGTGGTCGGAAGGCTCCCAGGACGGCTCCTCCCGCTTCGGTTCGCCTGGTAAAGCCGTTCTTGACTCTGCAGGCCAACTGCTCACCGCACAATGGCACGCTGGGCAGCACGCATCCTTGCTGGAATAGCCCCTTTCGCATGCGCGATCGTCTAGATTCACCATACATCCAGTGAGCGGCAACCAGTCACGGGTTCCTCCAATCGCAGCCTACAAGAACCAGCAGCGCTACATCTTTCACCGTGGCCAGAGTCACCACTTCGTTTCGTACGAAGGGACTTCGGCCAACCCCAGGAAGTCCCTGCCCGCCACCGCCCCGATGTGGTGCCTGATACGCGCGGGGAAACGTTGGAACGTGATGGAGCAGCAGCTCGGGATGTCCGATGAAGAGACCGACCGCACGCTGCGAGAGTGGCTGGAAAGCCAGAACTTTCCGGCTGAGTCGGGGAGGTCGGCCTTCGATGCGGGCAGCACCAGCCGATGGGACCGCCGCTGGCAGGAATAGACACCGGCGGCCGCGGTAATCCCTGCCATTTTCTTCGATAGCGCTGCACGCGGCCCTTCAGAAAGGACTGAAGGAGCTTGGCTTCGCGCGGCCGACGCCAGTGCAGTCCGAGGCCATCCCCATCGCACTTGCGGGGCGGGACATCCTCGCCTGCGCGCAAACGGGGAGCGGCAAGACAGCGGCATTTCTTCTTCCCATCCTGCACAAGCTGATCAGTCGGCCGCGGGGCTCGACGCGGGCGCTGGTGCTCACACCGACGCGGGAGCTCGCGGCACAGATTCTCGACGATCTCAACGGAATGGCGGTTCACACGCCTGTGACCGCGGCCGCCGTCTTCGGTGGTGTAGGCATGGGCCCGCAGGAGCACGCCTTTCGCAGTGGCGTTGATGTAATTGTCGCCACCCCGGGCCGGCTGCTTGATCATCTGCGTTCGCCCTACGCGAGGCTCGACTCCATCGAGCATCTGGTGATTGACGAGGCAGACCGTATGCTCGACATGGGTTTTCTCCCCGACATCAGGCGCGTGCTGAAACGGATTCCGGCGGCCCGGCAGACGTTGTTCTTTTCGGCCACGATGCCGGCGCCGATTGCGCAGTTGAGCAGAGAAATGCTGCGCAATCCCGCGACCATCAATCTGCAGCGCAAACCCGCGCCAGCGATGGGTATTACCCAGGCGGTCTACCCGGTGGCACAGGACCTCAAGTCATCACTCTTCCTCGCGTTGCTCGGGAGTGGCGTCATGGAGGAGGCGCTGGTTTTTACCCGGACCAAGCACCGTGCCGATCGTCTCGCCGCATTCCTGGTGAAACACGGGATCCGGGCGGAGCGAATACACGGGAACCGTTCGCAGGCTCAGCGAACCGCTGCGTTGGCCGCGTTCAAGGCGGGTCGATTGCGGGTGCTGGTGGCGACCGACATTGTTGCGCGGGGCATCGATATCGAGGAGCTTGGCCACGTCGTCAACTTCGACGTACCGGTCGTGCCGGAAGACTACATCCACAGGGTAGGGCGCACGGCACGGGCCGAGGCAGTGGGCGATGCGTTCACGTTTGTCGCGCCGGAAGAGGAAGGGGACATGAGGCGGATAGAAAACGCGGTCGGGAGGCGGCTGCCGCGAGTCACTGTCCCCGATTTCGACTACACATCCAGGGGAGGGGGGAAGCTCGAGATTCCGCTGGCCGAGCGCATAGCCAGGATCCGTGCCGAGAAGGCGGTGGCGAGGGAGCGGGCGAAGGAAAAGGAGGCGCGCCGCCGGAACGCGGTCGTGGGCGAGGGCGGGGGCAAGTTGGAGCGTCGCGGACCCGCGCGTGGCGGCAAGGATGGGAGCCAGTCTTCTCCGCGGCGGCGGCGCCCGCGGACCCCAAACCGCGGATAGCTGCCGAGTCAAACGGCGGGGTCAGGCGAAGCCACAAGCGGCGCTGATTTCCGTACCGGTCGCTTTTCCTGGTTCTTCGGGCCAGCCTGGTGAATGCCGCGCGGAGTTCAAGGACGAAGCAGGTTTCGGCGCGGTAGCCCAAAGCCATCCGCCCGAGAGACGGAACGATCAGATTCGTCCTAAGCACGACAACTCGGTCGGCCGGAGCCGGCTCACTTCCTTGCCAGCATCGTTCCCCGGCATCTCGGTGATCCGCACTGGGCAGAGATGCTGCCCTTGCGAACCTTCCTGTCCTACTGAGGCCATTCGACCAGTCGTCAGGGACCGCTGTTCCCTCTGGAAGCGCTGCTCTACGTCACAGGTCACTTTTTTTTTGCGTTTTCGCATTAACCTGCTGAATCCTTGACCAGCGGGCCGTGGTCGGCCGACGTCATCGTGGTTCTCAAGTTGCCCTGAGATCTGGAGCGTGCAGATAAAGAGTTTTCTCAGCGATCGTCATCCGCTTTACGACGCCGTGCGGACGGCACCCGAAGGAAGGCGTTGAATCCGGGCATCCCGATGGGAGGTGTATGCGCCGTGGAAGTGTTTTGATGGATGTGAGTTGCAGCGAGTGCAGGGGGCAGATCGAGTCGGCGCTCAGGACAGAGGCGCTTCGTCGCTTGGACATCGCCAAAACGGTCCTTTCCAGGGAGGTCGCAGCGCTCTCTGGCGACATCTCTCTTGTGATAGTCGGGTCAAGATCGCCTGCGAGCCTGCCGTCCGAGGCGCTGGTCGCGAGAGTCAGGCGATCGAACCCCCACGTTGGAATCGTCATGTGCGCGGAAAGCGCCGGGGTCGCTGAAGTTCATCGGCAAGCCCATGCGTGGGCCGGGGCCGACAGCGTCATTGCAGTCGATACCCCGCGAGGAGTCGGAACCTTGAGCGCACTAATTACTGAAAGGGTCGCTACGCCACCACCAGAGCTGGAGCTTCGCGCGCTGACGGACGGAAAGCCCGTCAGCGATGGACAAACGGTAGGTCTGTATTGTTTGCGGAACGCCTACCGCCGATTCACTTCCGCAGACCTGGAAGCGTGGTTTGATCGGACAAGAAAAACCCTCAACCGATACTTGACCAGCGACGGCCTGCCGCCAATTCCGATATGCCGCGCCTACGGACGCATCTTTCATGCGCGCGAGCTTCAACGGCGGGGGCTAAGGTCAAAGGAGCAGGTCGCGCACCTTCTCAGGTTCGGCTCAGCCGCTGGGCTTCGTTCTTCCTGGCGGCGTCTCCAGAGCCTGGGAGGCTCACACCTTCTGGAGCTGACTTCGGCGGAATTCACCTCGCCCTCCGACCGCTCACCAACCTTGACAAGTCAACGCCGTGGGAATGCAAAGCGTGAGCAGAATGGATGAGCTCCTCACAACCCAACGATATTACCAGTTGCGCTACTGGCGGGTCAGCAGAGGTTCAACAATCTAATGGCCGTCCTTCCTCACACTTGATGTTGTCGGGGTGAGCTATGTTGCTTCTTCTCGATCTGAGAGGCCGAACACCTAAACCGATCACGCGGTGTCACCTCGCTGCTGGCCGCTTGGGGTTTCGAGCTGTCGCATGGTCAGGTTTCGTGGGAATAACATCCGCGATGCAGGGGCAGGTCTTAACGCGGCCGCTTGGCGACAGGCCGGTTGGCGGCATCCGGGTCGACATGGTCGAGCTGTTCCGTGTTGGCTCGTTGAATGGCAGGAATGACAGTTTCGGCAGGGTGATGAGCGCGGCGATCGGGCCTAACGGCCGACTGTATGTCGCCGATGATCGAGCACCTGGCGTTCTGGTATTCGATTCGACCGGTCGCTACTTAAGGAGCCTGGCCCGTACAGGACAGGGCCCCGGGGAGCTGCAACAGCCTTGGCTCGTGAATGCTGACGCGCACGATTCCATATATGTGTGGGAGCGCTCAAAGGCACTCATACAGGTCTACACTCCACAAATGCGATTCGCGCGCAGCATAAGGGTACCGGCTTTCTGGACGGTGAACAGCGTCGATTTTCTGCCCAGTGGCGAGCTTGTCATAGCTGCTTTCGGTGGTGCCGATGAAAATGGCATCCACGTCTTGCGTCGTGACGGAGCAGTTGTTCGGACATTCCTGCCGATCGACCGATCGCGGAATCTGCTGGGGTTCGAGTCAAGCCTGCTCGGGGGAACCCTGCACGTTGATGGCGATGAGCTTGTTTACTCGAGGAAGAGTCCCTATGACGTGTCGTTCTTCAGGAACGGTCGCCTTCAGGGCAGGTGTGCTGGCTCGGCTGCGCTTACGACACGTCCAGAGGACGTTATCGAGCAGGTAGCCGGCGGAGCGATGCAGCTGCACTGGTCGAAGTTCACGCATGCAGTAAGCATTGTGCTTGTAGGGGACGGATTGGCCGTCAACGTCATCATGGATCCTGCCAATGACAGTCGCATCGTCGACGTTGTCAGCTCCGACTGTCGCCTGATTCGCCGAACGAGACTCGCTGCCCCCGTAACCATCGTGGACAGGATGGGGGACCGAGTCGTCGCCGTGAGCAACGTTGAGTTTCCGGAGGTGATTGTCTACAAACTGATCCTGGAGAGGTAAGGTCGTTCCGGTAAGAATTCAGCTCGTACTCAAGGAGGCATTTATGTGGAAGGGACTCATTCCGATCGTGCTGCTGACCGCGCTCGCAAGCGGACCGTCAACGGCCCAAGGGCAGGGTGAGTGCACATTACGTTGCGAGTGTAGCGGTTCAGGATGCGGGTGTTCGACGACAGCAGGGAACGGATGCAAGTGCAACGCGAGCGGTGAAGGCTGTTTCGTCTGCGCCTGTGAGGCAACGTGCTGTGAGCCCTCCGAGGAGGCGACAGCCCTCGTGGGCTTCGCACCCGACGGGACGCCGATTCGTGTTGTTGCGCGCATTTCTCCTGTGCAGGCCGCCGCTCGGCCCTCCATCGACAGGACCACTGCACTCCGGAAGTGGCCGGGAACGTCGAGGCCCGGATGGACTACCGTGAAAAGTGGTCACGCGGTTGAACGCACGTGTGACGGAATCGTGGTGCGTCGCGCCTTTAGCAGTACGTCAATCGCTGGCGTACGCGAGAGCACTCGCCGGCTCGTCATGTGACCTGCAATGAAACCATCGATAACCTCGATGTTCCGGTTCTTCAAATGCTTCTTTGGGCGGCGCGCGCGACTGCGGGCTAAGATCGGTCAGTAAACTGGGCGCACGTGTTCGATCGCACGACCGGCGATAACGCGGAACTGACGACTCGCTCTGCCGGAGCCGGCTCACTTCCTTGCCAGCATCGTTCCCCGGCACGTCTGCGATCCGCACCGGCAGGGATACAACCGCTTCGCTGCCGGCGTATGGCGGGTCTCGAGCCGCAGCTGATAGTCATACGTCAGTTCCTCCGCCGGATTCGCGTCACGGATGGTCTCGATCCAGATGCGCTTGTCCACGATGATCGCATCGCAGTCGACTACGACGTCGTCATCGATGGCGAAGAGCATCGTATGCTGCGGGCCGGCAACCTCAGGGTATCGAGCCTCTGCCTCGGCTGGGGTGAGGCGCTCGCCCGCGTATTCGATCAGCCGGGTACCAGCCGGTATGTGCCCGGTTGCGAACGCGCCCCGACCGTGGATCGGCGACGCGTGAACCCTGAACAGTCTCTGCGTCATGATGCGAGAGGCGTTACCAGCAGCTCCGATCGGACAGGGGTGCCTCTGCGCCCACGACAAGGCATCGCCTCCAGCCGCCCGCAGAGCAAGTGAGAGTTCCCCCTTAGGTTCCCTTCAGGAAACAGCCCCTAACTCTGCAGGCCAGCGGCAGGCGGCACAACAGCGTGTTGAACCGACAAACGAGCGGGCGGTCACTGTCGCTATAGTGGCGCCTATGGCGCCAGCGGCAGCGGAGGGAGGTACCGGGACGTAACTCCTGCGAGCGTTGCGGAGCCCCGCGGCCGCACTCTATAGTAGGGCTGGGATGAATCAGATCCCACCTTCTCCTAAACCCAGGGAGCCGGAATAATGAAGTTCGTCCTGTCGTCGGCGGCAATCGCAACCGCTCTTGCCCTGGGTGCGCGGCTGCCCGGCGCTGGCCATCGCACGACGTTCGAGGG
>JBQTHK010000040.1:0-3827 GCA_052389935.1 Gemmatimonadota bacterium
GAAAGCGCAGCCGCTCCGCTGAACGCGGCATCCGAGCTACTTGCTCTCGGAACTTCACGCTTCCGAACGGTGCTCGCGGATCCGCCGTGGCGATTCCAGAATCGTACGGGCAAGATGGCGCCGGAACACAAGCGACTTAATCGGTATGGGACGATGTCGCTGGACGACATCATGGAGCTGCCGGTGGCTCAAGTGGTCCAGGAACGTGCGCACCTGTATCTGTGGGTGCCCAATGCCCTGATTCTTGAGGGACTGGAGGTGATGAGGCGTTGGGGTTTCGTTTACAAGACTAACCTCGTCTGGTACAAGACCCGCAAGGACGGAGGCCCGGATGGCCGGGGGGTGGGCTTCTATTTCCGCAATGTGACCGAGCTGCTCCTGTTCGGATCCCGCGGACTGAACAACCGTACGCGGAGCGCCGGGCGAACCCAGACAAATATCATAGTTTCACGGAAACGCGAGCATTCTCGAAAACCGGATCAGCAGTATGAACTCATCGAGCGGTGTTCACCTGGCCCCTATCTCGAGATGTTCGCGCGGCATCATCGCGATCAATGGTGCCAGTGGGGAGATGAGGCACCTTTGTATCCCGAACAGCTCCCTCTACGCCTTGTCCGATAGACGCTGCCTTCCAGGGGCACCCGGCGATCCACTCGCTGCGAGCTGATCCTTCAGCCATCGCGCCGCCCTTCCCAACGCCAGCCCGACCACCGTCGGCACGTCGATCACCGGCGTGCCGTTCTCCATTTCCAGCGATCGCAGTATCCGTGACCGCATCCGGATCGCGATCGGTGCCGCAAAAGTGATCGGATTGAAACGGGGGTCATATCGCACCCCCAGACCTTCGATCAACGTCGCCGTCCGCGCGAAATACACCATCTCGCTCGACAGCCGCACCGGCCAGTCGTAAAGAGACGTCAGGACTTCCTGAGCCAGGAGCTGAACCCGCTCCTGCATCGTCCCCGGATCGTACGCAATCGAAAGCAGTCGCGTCGCCAGTGGCATGAGGTCCGCGTCCCTGACACCTGGGTCCAGCAGGTTCAACTTCCGGAAGCCCCCGATGATCCCCGCTGTGTCGCGCCTGATCGCCGCGAAAACGGTCGTCACCAGGTCCGCGCGCAGTTGCTTCGGCACCCGAATGACCATCCCGAAATCGAGTAACACGATCCGGCTCTCGGGCGAAACAAGGACGTTGCCCGGATGCGGATCAGCATGAAAGAAGCCGTCGACCATCATCATCTGCAGGTAAAGCTCCATCACTGCGCTCACTACTCCGCGTGGATCGTGAGGCGCATCTCCCGGCCGGCGGCTCACCCGGTCAACCCGTACACCCTCGATGTATTCCAGTACCAGTGTGCGCTGCCTGGTCAATTCCGTGACTACACGCGGAATGATGATCAGACGGTTGCCCCGAAAGTTTTCTCTGATCTCCATCGCGTTCGCGGCTTCACGCACGAAATCCATCTCCTCCCAGACCCGTACCGAGAACTCATCGATCACGACACGCGCATTACGCACATGAGGATTGGGAAACCGCCGCTCGAACCAGCGGATCAGCGGCCGGAATACCGACAGGTCTCGTCGCACGAGCTCCTCGACCCCCGGACGCAGCACCTTGATCACCACCTCCTCCCCCACGTAGCAGGCGCGGTGAACCTGCCCCAGCGATGCAGCGGCTATCGGTGTGTCGTCGAATCGCTCGAACAATTGCTCCGGGGTCCTGCCGTAAGAGCGCTGTATCTCGCGGCGTATCAATGATCCCGGTACCGGCGGCACCTGATCCGTCAGCGACGACAGGGCGCTTACATACGGCTCAGGTATCAGATCCGATCGCGCCGAGAAGATCTGTGCCATCTTGACGAAAGACGGGCCGAGACGGGCCAGGGCGCCCACCAGTTTGCGCGCCCGGCTCTCGTGGAAGGCGCTCGTCCGCTCGACGGGCCCTCCCCACCAGATCCAGCGTCGCCAGTCGCGGACGAACGACAGGACCAATGGCCCGAGTCGCCACACGATTACAAGTAATCTCATACGTGATGCCCTGCCCCTCCGTCCTCGGCGCTGCCTGTTGGCGGTCTAGAACGGAAAGTGCCGCCGCTCCCACGGCATACCCCCGAGTACAGCGGCTATGGCCAACCCCCAGAAAATCGCAGCAGCCTGAAACCGGGCTGCGTCACTCGTGGCCTTCCGTACACGCGCGAGTCCGACATGCGCCAGCGCCACGGCGGCAATCATCATTATCGGGTGCTCGACGATGAAGAAGCGGATTGCGCGCGTCCCCATGGCGGCACCCATGTCTGCAAATCCTTCGCGGACGAGGGGACTCACCATCATGAGAACCAGGCCAAGGATCAGCTGGAGCCCGGCTGAGTTGGCAAACAGCTTGCCGGCGCTGGTATCCAGCGGAGTCCATGAACCGCGCCGCAGCCACCCACTAAACGCCCTGTAGGCAGCCCATAGACCGGCGAGAACGACGATCCACCTAACGATATTGTGGGTTGCAAGGGTGATCGAATACATGCTGGCCTTCCTCTGGTCAGACTGCAAGTTTTATTGCGCCCGGCTCCGCGTTCGCGCGCCAGGTACCGGCCCCACGGCTGCTCGAATGAAGATACTCCCTGGCGGCGGCCCCGTCGGCCGCCGGCTCCATCTCCAACCCTTCGGCTCGTGTATCAACCCAGGCTTCTTGCCATCCTTTCGCTGCTGACGGTACCCGCGGCCGCCCAGCACTCGTTTTCGGAGACCGGCCGCACCTACGACCCGTCGGTCCCGACACCACGGCAGGTGCTCGGTTATGACCTCGGACAGCGGTTCACGACGCACCGCGCGATGACGCGCTACATCGAAAGGGTTGCGGCAGCCTCGCAACGCGTGAAAGTCGATACAGTTGCCCGGTCGTTCGAGGGGCGGGAGATGTTCATTCTCACCATCACCTCCGAGGTCAATCATCAACGGCTCGAGCGAATCCGGGCCGACGCCCGCCGCGCAGCCGACCCCCGGGGCGCAACTCAGGCAGAAATCGACCTGGTTGTAGGACGCCTGCCGGCTATCGTTTGGCTCGCCCACTCTGTTCATGGCGGCGAAGCTTCCGGGGTCGAGGCGGGGCTTGCACTCCTCTACCAGTTGGCAGCAGGTACCGACCGCGAAACGATCATGGCGCTCGACAGCACCGTCGTTCTCATCGACCCCAGCCAGAATCCCGATGGGCGCGAGCGCCACACGCATGACGTGGAGCGAATGTGGTCGGCGATGAGCCTCCCCAGCGAACCCGGCGCGCTCAACAACGCCGGCTCCTGGCCCGGGCCACGCACCAGCCACTACTCGTTCGATCTCAACCGCGACTGGTTCATTCACTCACACCCCGAGACCCGGGGACGCGTGTCTACCTACCTCCGATGGATGCCACACGTCGCAGTCGACCTCCACGAGCAGGGATCGAGCGCTTCGTTCTACTTCGCCCCGCCCCGCGAGCCGGACAACATGAACAACCCCCGGCACCTGTTCAAGTGGTTCGACATCTTCGCCGCTGCACACGGCGCTGAGTTCGATCGTCACGGCTGGTCGTACTTCCGGCGCGAAGGCTACGACTCGTTCTACCCGGGCTACGGTGAAGGCTGGCCGATGCTCACCGGCGCAATCGGAATGTTGTTCGAGTCCGCTTCCTCATCGGGCGGCGGCATCAGGCGAAACGACGGTACGCTGAGAACGCTCCGGCAGGCAGCCTGGGAGCACTACACAGCCGAATGGGCCACGGTCCGCACCTCGGCACGGCGTCGCACTGAACTCGTTTCCGACTTCGCGAAGTCACGACGCGATGCGATCTCGATCCA
>JBQTHK010000041.1:0-21324 GCA_052389935.1 Gemmatimonadota bacterium
TGATGAGGATGACGAGGAGGATGAGGAGGATGAGGAGGATGAGGATGACGAGGATGACGAGGAGGATGAGGAGGATGAGGAGGATGAGGATGACGAGGATGACGCGCCGTCATCGTCCTCTTCATCATCCTCGTCCTTCTGCGCCCTCTCCCTCGTCCTTCTACGTCACATCAATTCTCAGCGCCGTCCCCCCACGCCCAACCGGCCGGCGTTCCTGATCCGTGGCGGTACTCTGGCCCATTGCTCGGCGGTGAGGATACCCTCGATCGCTTTGAGCAAAGCTTCATTTTCGGTCTGGACTGCCTGGAGGCGAGGCTGAACCTTGGTCATCACCGCACCCATGTCGGAGTTGGCGCCGGCGTCCGCGATCAGCTTGCGCACTTCTGCACCTAACTCACCGTTGCGCTTGGCGATCGAATCGGCCAGAGGCTGGAGCCTGGCGACCTGCTCCGTGGTCAATCGCAGTGAATCCCGCATCTGAATAACAGCTGCCGCCGGGTTGAGATTGAGGCCGCCGAGCAGCGGTCCACCTCCAGCAGCGTTCGCTCCGCGTCCGCCAGGGCCGCCTCCTCCACCACCATCCGCTCCGCGTCCGCCACCACCCGGTGCACCGCCACGCAGCATTCCCGTGATCATCTGGCGCATCCGGTCCGGACCAACTGTGTAGCGCGCCTGGACCCCGATCTGGAACGGCACGCGGATGGCGTTGGCTCCGTTGCGGCTGGCGCCGAAGCGCTCGTTAACCTCGTAGCGGAAGTTGTTGGTGGCCGGGTCGAATCCGCGAACGTACAGCAGTGTGTTGTCACTGCCGCGGAACTGCCCCCACCCCCGCAGGTTTCCGGATCCGTGGAGCAATTCATCGAGGCCGCCGATGGCGTTGACCGTCAGGATCGATACGGCGAGCCGCCGGTTCAGCCCCCAGAAGTTGGGCCGCCAGTTGACCTGCAGATCGAGCGACGGTTCCCACGGACCTACACAGGAATTGCGCCTGGCGATTCCACCGAACTGACTGGTGAGGCAGCTGCGTACGCCTTCGGGCGCATTGTCGAGCAACCGGGACATTCCCTCCGACACGCCGACGTCAGTTGCCGTGGCCGGATTGAACAGGAAAGCGCGGTCGTTGCGCGAGCCATCACCGTTTATGTCCGAGCCAACCATGGGTGTGAACGGCGTCCCCGAGCTCAGCCGTCCGAACATCGTGACCTCCCAACCCAGGTTCACCGGGAAGTTGAGCGACCCGCTGACCGTGTGACGCCTCTGGAAGCCCGAGGTCGCCCATTCGGCGATGTTTGGATTACCAGCGGTGGTCGCCGACCCGAAGCTTCCTCCGCCGCCACCGCCGCCACCACCGCGCCCTCCGAATCCTCCGCCACCACCCGCTCCCTGATCGCGGCCGGTGGCGAGCGTCCACGACCCATTGAACGAGATGCCGCGTCTGGTGAATCCTCCGAACGAGACCGTCATCTGACGGGAATCACTGGCGAGGTCCGATCGTGTGACGAGCACCTGTCCGTAGTTCGGGTCCTGGCGTGAAGCGAGGAGGGTCGACGCTCCTGTGGCGGGAACGATCGTCGCTGCCGGCACGAAAACCGGCCGGCCGGCCTCGGCGGCGATCGTGAAAGCCGGCGTGCTCTGGAGGTTGACGTCGCGGTAGCCGGTGAGCGCTACTCCACGCGACCACGCCAGGTCCACGCCAAGGTTGAACCGTTCCCGGAACCGGCGCGACGCACCGAACGTTGCGCGCCAGGCACGGGAAGACGAGAAGTCGTCACCGAAAACAGTCACGTTCGGTCGGCTCGTCGGGACAAACTGATTGCCGCCGCCAAGACAGCTGGACGGTATGGCGCTGGGGTCGGCAACGAACGCCTGCCAGTTCGGCACGGGGACAAGTGACCCGATGCAGATCAGCTGCGACTCGTTGTTGGCGAGGCCGGTCGCCCCGGCGGCCGCGGCCACGAGTCCGGTCGACGGAGCGGACCGGAACTCGCCAATCCCGCCGCGGATCGTGAGCCGCGGTGGCACCGGCCGCCCGCCCTGCATTCCGTCACCGGGGTTCCATGTAAAGCCGATCCTCGGGCTTACGCGAACGTCGGTTGGTACCCTGTCCGTCCGGTACCCGAAGCGGGTTTCGACTGCGGGGTTGTAGTCAGGTGTGCGACCGAAGAACGAGCCTTCTGCCCGCAGGCCGTAGGTCAGCTGCAGGGCGCGATTGACGCGCCAGACGTCGCCGAGGAAGAGCGAGGCGTTGGTCCCCTGTCCCTCGCGCAACCGCGGAGTAAGCGTCCTCGTGAAGGACGCCGGGCGACCAGCTTCGAAGTCGGCGAGGGAGTTGAACGCGAATGTTCCCCAGCGGTTGGTTGTCACGTCCTGCTCGAACGACTGGACGTTTACCAGCGTGCCCAGTCGCAGGCGGTGGCCATTCGCGATCCACGACACTTCGTTCGTGGCTTCGAACGTTTTGATGCTGCCTTCCTGCGGCAGCCCTGTGTTGCCCCCGAAAACGAGACTGGCGATCGCGGACTGATCAGCGCCCAGATCGGAGTTGATCTGAATGCGGCCGGCGGGCACAGTGATGAAGGGGTCACCGTTGTTCCGGTCAGCCGCGGCGTAGACCTTGAGCTCGTTGAGAAAACGCCCACCGAAGTTGGAGGTCACCGTTGCCATCAGTCCCCCACCGAGACTGCTGCTGTTGCCACCAGTCTGGGGCAGGGCCAGCGGCCCGATGCGCGACGGATCCTGGTCGTTCCAGCGATAGTCGCCGCGGACCGTCACCGAGTGGCCGCCATCGGTCAGATAATCGAGCCGCAGAAGACCGGAGACATTGTCCGAGAGCCGGTCGTCGGCGAGGATGGCGAACGGCGACAAGCCATTCGCCGTGAGTAACGACATGAAGCGGTTCACCGAGTCCGGTGACACCCCGTAACGGGTGAGGGTCAGCGGATCGGAGTTCGTCAGTGACGTGACGACGTCGCTTCGCCTGCGAAGCTGCATGGACCCGAACCAGAAAAGCTTGTCCCGAACGACCGGTCCGCCGAAACCACCGGAAAGCTGGTTCTGCGTAAACCCCTGGGCCGCCGGTGAAGGATCTTCACCCTCGAGGGAGAGATCCCGGTCCCGCAGAGAATACGAGAAGTTGCCCTGCCGGTTGTTGGAGCCCGATCGCGTTGTGGACGAAACAAGCCCCCCCGAAAACTGGCCGCGTGAGACGTCGAAGTTGCTGGTGATGACCCTCGTGTTCCGTACTGCCTCCTGCGGAACCTGCGATGCGCCGAATGAAAGGCCGTCGAGCGTGATGTTGTTCGCCGCTGGTGAAAGCCCTGCGACCGAAAACCCCGACGCGGTCGAATCGGTACCGGGGATGCTCACCACTCCCGGTGCAAGAAGGGCCAGCTGCATCAGGTCACTTGCGTCGATCGGCAATCGCGCCGCCTGATCGGTGTTGATCGCCCGCTCCGTGCTGCCCGGTGTCGGCACGTCGCGATCGCGCGGTACATCCTGACGAGCCCTCACCTGAACTGCCGAGAGGACGGTTGGATTGGTCGTCAGCGTGAAATCGTGCACCAGGCGATCCTCATCTCCGGTGCGTACCACGTTCACCGTCTGGGGCGCGAGACCCAGTGCCCGCGCCGTCACCTGATACTGACCGCCCCCGTCGGGAAAGAGGATCGTGTAGCGACCCTGGGCATTGGTCCGCGCCCGCCGGGTGATGTTCGACTCGAGGGAAAGCACCTCGATCTGAGCTCCTTCGATCGGAAGGCTGCCTTCAACCCGGCGCACGGTGCCGGTGAGGATGTCGGTTGTCGATCCGATCTGCGCCGCCAGATGCGCCGGGACGGTGCACGCGATCAGGAAGATGACAGCTCTCATGTGCGTCAGAATCCGGCTTGCCATCAATACCCCGTCAGGTAGTCGTGTGGGAACAGATATAGGACTATTGAGGGCGGGCGATCGTTAATACCCACCCCAATTTCCACAGCTGTCGGGCAGAAACGCGGTTCGGCCTGCCTTAACACATCGCCACGCTCCAGCGTCTCAGGAGCAGAAGCACTTAACGGAGATTCCCATGAAAACCTTCATTCGCGCAACTCCCGCGGGCCTCGGCGCCCTCGTGGCCCTCGCGCTGATTGCACCCGGGACCGGGGCTCAGCGCACCCGGGAGCGCGGCCATGTCGGCACCGGTTCGGTCAGCGATATCATGAACGCCCGCCGTTTGCTCGACCTGACTCCGCGGCAACTGGCGCAACTGGATTCCATCGAGCGATCGGGCTTCCAGGCTCGGAGCCTGCTCAACACCAGGTTGCAGGCACGACGCGATTCCCTCTGCGCCACCCGCAATCCCTGCACGCTCAGCCGCGAGGAGCGAGCTGCTTTTCTCGACTGGGCCGATTCGCAGCGTCCGACGCGTGCCCAAATGCTCCGCAGCGACTCGCTCACGCGCCATCGCGTGATGGCAGTGCTCGACAGCACCCAGCGTGCGCGCCTGAGCGGCCTCCGTGCACGACGTTCATCGGGCTTTGACGGGCCGCGCGCCGTGAGGCGCGGACCCGGCGGACCGCCGGCATTCCGCGGCCAGCGACCGGGGGATGCTTTTCGCGGCCGACCTGTGCCGGGTTTCCGAGACAGGGATGGCCGCATGCGCGAGCGCCTTCGCTCGTTTGACCGGCCGCGCTTCGGAGGACCCGGTACCCGGGGTCGCGTTGCTCCGCCCGGACCGCGCGGGCGCCCCGAGGTGATTCCCAGGCAGCGGCGGCGACCCGAAGCCTGACCGTTTTCGGCGACCGACCAGGGGCCGGGCGAATGCCCCGGCCTTTGTCGTTGCTGGCCGGAGCAGCCATCCAAACGCCCGCTGGCGGCGTAGCTGGTACGACCGCGCTACCCGCGACTGAAAAACTGGCACGACCGCGCCTGCCCGAACTCAATGTTATCCGAGCTCATCACGTACTTCCGCCTCGGCGCAAGTCACATCGCAGACCTCCGGGGCTACGATCACATCCTGTTCATCGTCGCGCTCACCGCTGGATACGCGTGGCGCGACTGGAGGCGGCTCCTGTGGCTGGTCACGGCGTTTACCGTCGGCCACAGCGTCACCCTGGCTCTGGCGACCATAAGAGTCGTGCGTGTCGAGGGGCCGCTGGTAGAAGCCCTCATTGCCATCACAATCGTTGCCACTGGTCTTTACGGACTGACTCGCCGATCGGGCGCAACAGACGGGCAAGAGAGGCGCGGCGGAGACAAACTGCTCTATGCAATGGCCGGCGCCTTCGGTCTCATCCACGGACTCGGGTTTTCCTCCTTTCTCCGCAGCCTGCTCGGCGCCGAGGAGAATATCCTGCTGCCGCTCCTTGGCTTCAATGTCGGGCTCGAGGCGGGGCAACTTGCCATCGTTTTCGTCGTACTCCTGGCTGGAACACTCGTCTGCGACCTCATCGGCCTTTTGCGGCGCTGGTGGAGCTCGGGCCTGTCAGCCGCGGCGGTTGGCCTTGGCCTGATGATGATCGTCGAACGGCTCTCGTAGACGTCTCAGCGCGCAGTCCTGATCGAGAGGCCCGCCCAGATCCTCCGCCCCGCTCCAGGTTCGTAGAAGCGACCACGGGTCGCGTTGGTGACGATGTTGGCGGCGTAATGGCGACCGAAGATGTTGTCAATCCCGACAACAGGTTCAATGCCGGTTGAGCCAGAGGGGCCGATGTGCCCTGCTCTTGCGTTCCACACCACCCAACCGGGCGAATGATTGACGTTGGCGTCATCGGCGGCAGTGCGGGCTGACTGCTGCACTTCGACAGTGGCAAAACCGAGCCTGCCGCGACCCGTGAGGAAGAAGGTGGAAAAGGTTGGGGGCACTCCCGGGACTTTCCTGCCGTCGAGGACGACGGTCCCGACTGTGAAGTCCTCGTATTCGTAGTCGATGGTCGCTACCGAAAGCCCCGACTCTATCGGTCCACGTCTGGCGGATGCTGCAACCTCGATTCCCTTGCGCAGCGTCTTTCCGGCATTTCTGAAGTAGCGTCGGCCGCCGCTGCCGGGAATCTCGAACGGAATCAGCTCGTCGAGGGTGGCAATGTTGAAGGCGCTCAGGTCGTACGACAGCCAGCCACCGGCGAGCCCCTTGATTCCGGCCTCGATGGTCCGCCCGCTTTGAGGACTAAGGTCGCGATTGATGCCGGTCGACCCGTCCGGCTGATTCGCGAGCTCGGTTGTGGTG
Source organism: Gemmatimonadota bacterium (assembly GCA_052389935.1). GTDB lineage: Bacteria > Gemmatimonadota > Gemmatimonadetes > Gemmatimonadales > Gemmatimonadaceae > JBQTHK01. The sequence goes on from JBQTHK010000041.1 coordinate 6,203, forward strand.
GGAGTTTCGAACGATCGTGCAAGGCTCGCGTACAGCGAGAGGTTGGTGCGCGGCCGGAATGCGACGCCCATCATGGGAGTGACGGCGCCCATGTTGAGGGACTGTATTGAGCCGCCCGGGACGGCGGTCACTCGACGGTCGCGGACATTGAACGCCGTCCGGTCGCCGCGCAGCGAACCGGAAACGTTGAAGGTCGGACCGGCGATTTCGGCCCGGGTGAAGACTCCACCAGACATCACCCGTTCGACCTGACTGAGTGTTTCAGGGCCAATATCGCCACGCCCGGTGCAGGCCGGGGCGGTGTTGGCTGCACAATTCGTGTAGTTGTGGCGATCGTCGCGCATCGACGTCAGATCGCCGCCGGCACTCACCGTCCACGACAGCGCGCGTCCGCCCGGCCAGCCACCCGTGTGCTGCGCGCGGCCCGAGAGGCCAGCCATCGTCCTGTCGAACTCGACGATTGCGAAAGCCTGTGGATTCGACAGCTCCCTGGTGCCGCCAAAAACTGTCGCACTCACCAGACCGCCCGCCCAGGACCGCTCACCCTGCAGAGAGACCATCGTGTGCCTGACGGTCTTGGAGGCTTTACGTCTGATGTTCTGTGAGTCCGCGACCCACGGAACGTTCGCCAGTTCGGGAGCGGTGACCGCACCCGGGTTCTCCGCGAGAGGTGAGTCGTAGGCGGTGACCTGGAGACGAAGTGAACCCTGTTCGCCGATCCGGTTGCGTACTTCACCAAAGGCAGACCTGGCCTTGAAGCGCGAGTAGTCACGGGGCCCGTCAGCCGAGTTTGCTGTTCCCGTCGCTTGCCATGAAAGTCGATTGTCCCGTGCCAGGCCGCCAACGTTCAGTGAAAAGCGCCGTGCATCTTCGTTGAACCAGGTGCGCGCTCGCCCCGACAAATCGGAAGAAACCGGCTCGGTTCTCAGCTCGAGCACGCCACCGGAGGCGTTGCCGTAAAGCGCGCCCGCCGCGCCGCGCATTACCTCGGCGCTACCGACCGACTCGAGGTCGACGAAATCCACGGCCGTCTGGCCATCGGCGAGCGTAAGTGGAACGCCATCGCGCATGACCCGGACTCCGCGGATGCCGAACGCCGCACGGGCTCCGAATCCACGAATCGAGAGTCGCGGATCCTGCGTCGGATTATGCCTGTTGGAGACGACGAGACCGGGGACCCCGATGAGAAGGTCGGTCAGCGAGGCCCGGCGCGCTCCGGTACGCACCGTGTCGAAAGCCAGCCTCGCCACGCCAAACGGCAGCTCCAGCGTCGATCGTGCCAGGTCACGGCTGACGCTGACCCTGATCGGCTCCAGCACAGTCCTGACCGAATCCTGGGCTGCAACTGGACCTGACAACAAGACTGCTGCCGCAAGGCCGACTGAGGTTGGCATCAGGAGCGCTGGTCTGTTTCTCATGAGGGTCGTGGCGGTTCATCTGGCGCAGTGGTCTCGCACCGTGAGCCTCAAACTGTAACACGTGGCATGTAACGGGAAGCGTCTCCAATTACAGCGCGTCCACGAATAGCTGAGGGCCGGGTCACCCCTGAAAGGCGCCCAGCCCGATCGTTCATGCGTGGTTATGAGATGGTGTAGATTTCCGATCCTCTTCCAGTCGGAGCGATCGTATTCGGTCCATCGTGATGCTGGCTCCGCTCGCCGCCAGTCTCCTCGTCCCGGCTCGAGCGCCGGGGCAGACGCCCATGGAGCGCATCCTGGAGGCCCAGTTCCGGGCCCACCTGAAAACGATCGCCGATTCCGTGCATGGGATTGTCGGATTTGCGAGTATCGATCTCCGCACCGGCCGCGTGGTGGGCGTCAACGACAGCCTTTCGTTTCCGCAGGGAAGCGCGATCAAGATCCCGTTGCTGATCGAGCTGTATCGCCAGCTCGACGTCGGCCATGTGCGCCGCGATGAGCGGATTCCCATTCGGAAGAGCGATCAGGTTGCCGGCAGTGGCGTTGTGCAGTGGTTTTCCGATGGGGGGACGACGATGTCGCCACATGATCTGGCCGTGCTGATGATCTCGCTGTCGGACAATACGACGACCAATATCCTCATCGACCGCGTCGGCGGTTTCCCGGCCGTCAACCGGACGATGGACTCGTTAGGTGCGTCGGCGATCCGGCTTCGCCGCCGGATGATCCAGCCGCTCGAGAGCGCACGCGGGAACGAAAACGTGGCGACGCCGCTGGCCGCGGCTCGATTGATGACGAGGGTCCACAGCTGCGACCTCCCCTTCTCGCGCCCGGCCTGCGCCGAGTTCCGCCGGATCCTCGAGCTCCCGCGCTCCGGCTCCATCCCCGAAAGCGTCAGCGGCGGGGTGCGAGTTGCATGGAAGTCCGGGAGCGTCGAAGGTGTCCAGACCGCCTGGGGGCTGGTGGACCTCCCCGGACGGCCGTATGTGCTGGCGATGATGGTGACCTACGGGGACGATGGGGAAGCTGCAACTGCCCTCCGATCCCTGGCTGGTGCCAGCTGGGAATACTACCGGCGACTTGCCCGATCGTCGGCCTTTGGCGTACGCGTGCCCCTGTCGGCGGCCGACTCGATCCGGAAACCGTGAGCTTTCAAACCCGGACGCGGTGCTGTCTGTCTCAGACGTGTCGATCAAACGGAAACGAATGAGACTGAACCTGCGGGCCCTCGCCCTCGTCGCAGCAATCGCCCCGATCGCCTCAGGGGCCCAGATCACCGGCCGGAACGAGCGTGTCTTCTCGCTCACCGAAAGAGCTGGAAGCGGCGGGCGCATCGGCGTCTTTGTCGTACAGGGGACGATCACTGTGACCGAGGCATCGGGCTCGAACGTCGAGTACCGGGCTGAAAAGGAGGAACGTCGGGGGGACATCGAGGACGTCGGGTTTGTTGTGCTTCGTTCGGGGAACGGGATCACGATCTGCGCCGTCTACGACGAGGATGATCGCTGTCGTGAAAGCGGCATCGACCGTGACCGGAGCTCGAACCGGAGATGGAACGAACGGGCGCGGGTGCGTGTGACCGTCGCAGTCCCTCGCGGCACGGTTATAACAGCAGGGTCAGGCAATGGTGACGTATCGCTCGACGCCGCGGTCGCCGAAGCAAAGGTGGCGAGCGGCAACGGTCGCGTTAACGTGTCGCGCGTCACCGGCAGTACCGAGGCGTCATCGGGCAACGGCAACGTGACTGTGGAACGTGTGGGAGGTCCCGTCAGAGCCAGCTCGGGTAACGGCGACATCACTGTGACCGCAACCGAAGGTCCGGTCGAGGCTTCGTCAGGCAACGGCGACATTTACGCGTCGATGGAACGCCTTGCCGGGCGGGAGGACATGTCCTTTTCCTCCGGGAATGGTCGCATCGAACTGACTTTCCCAGCCGATTTCAGCGCCGAAGTCGAAGCTTCAACCGGGAACGGCCGGATCTCGAGCGATTTTCCGATCACGCTTGTCGGCCGCATCACGCCGTCGCGCCTGCGGGGAACCATCGGCAACGGCGGGCGCAGGCTCCGCATGACCACCGGCAACGGACAGTTGGAGATCAGGCGCCGCCAGGGCACCTGATCACCGTCCGAGGATTTCGTCGATCGGAACGCCGGCGGCGCCCTTGCGCCTCAGCATCTCGTAGTGGGCCTGACGGATATCCGCCGCCATCTGCCTGATCTTTTCATCCGGCACGCCGTATTGCCGCATGACGCGGGCCGAGATCTCCAGCGACGTCTCGAACTCCTCCGGCACCACCTCGTTTGCTCCAAGCCGGTGGAGTTCCTCGATCTCGGCCACGTAACGGGTCCGGGTGACTATGTGGACCGCGGGGTTGAGGTGTCTTGCGCCGGCAACCGCGCGCCTTTCGTCGGCGGCCGAGGCGAGACAGAACACGACAACCCTGGCCCGCCCGATCCCCACCCGCTCCAGCACCTCGGCTCTGGTCCCGTCTCCAAAAAAGACCGGCTCGCGCTCGAGGCGTGCCTTTCGCACCACCTGCCCATTGGCCTCGATGATCGCGTACTGTATCCCCGCCCGGCGGAGGGCGCGCGCCGTGTTGCGGCCGTTCAGTCCGTAACCGACAATGATCACGTGGTTATCGAGCGGCTTGACGGCTCGCGCCTCCCGCGTCGCGAACTCCATCGTTGGCATCGACCGGTAACTCAACAGCCGCTCGGCAATCTCCGGAGCGGCCTCGACGAGGAAGGGGGCCAGCAGCATCGTCGCGACCGCCGCTCCCAGAAAGAGCTGGTATTCGCCTGCTGACAGCAGCCCGAGACCGAGGGCTGACCCTGCCAGTACAAACGAGAACTCACCTACCTGGGCAATGCCGAGCCCTGCTATGATGCCGACTCGCTGCGATCGGCGCACCCAGCGCACCACGAAGTAGCCGATGAGAGCCTTGAGCGTGACCACTGCCAGTGCCAGGCCGATAACCTCGAGCGCGTTGGCTGCCACGTATCGGACATCGAGCAGCATCCCCACCGAGATGAAGAAGATGCCGCTGAACGTGTCCCGGAATGGAAGCACGTCCGAAAGTGCCTGGAGCCCATAGTCGCTTTCGGCTATCAGGAGCCCGGCCAAAAACGCGCCTAACGCGAGTGAAAGGCCGAACGATGAGGTCACGTAGGCCGCCCCCAGACCCAGTGCCAGAACACAGAGCGTGAACAGCTCGTTGTTGCGCAGCGACACCACACGTTCGAGCAGCCAGGGTACCATGTAGCGGCCGATCGCGAGCAGGGCACCGGTGACGACCATTGTCATCACCACGCCGCGAATGACTCCGCTCACTCCATCAGCAGTTCCGGCGAGGAGCGGTATCAGCATCATCAGCGGAACGACGCAGAGATCCTGAAAGAGCAGAATCGCCACCACGACCCTGCCATGCGCGGCGTCGAGCTCCTGGCGTCCAGCGTAAATCTTGAGGATGATCGCAGTCGACGAGAGCCCGATAAGGAGGCCGAAGATCCACGCTTTCGTCATCGGCACGCCCAGTACCAGTGCGCCACCGGCAAAAAGTGACGCAGTGCCGGCCATCTGCAGCCCTCCACCCTTGAGCACCGCCCCGCCAAGCCTGACAATCGATGACAGCGACAACTCCAGGCCAACAGCAAAAAGCAGGAGCACCGCGCCCACTTCAGCGAGTACGCTCACGGACTCGAGCTGCCCCACCAGACCCAGAGCTGAGGGCCCGATGAGGATTCCAGTCAACAGAAACCCCACCAGGGTGGGGATTCTGAGCCGGCTCATGATGATGACCACCGGGATGGCGACCGCGACCAGGATCACGAGGTCGCGAAGCAGCGGAATGCCGTGCATGGCGGGAAGGCTACCCGATGGCAACTACCGCCGGAAGAAGGTCCTGGCTGCGCCAGCGCACGGTGCGGCCATCCTTGTAAACGGCGCTGATCGGGCGATCGGATGCTCTGGCCGCTCAGTCCGACCTGGTTGCAGCCAGAGGAGCGGCGCGCGCCGCCCGCAGCGCCGGGCCGATCGCGGCGCCGAACGCAGCAAGACCCACTACTCCCGAGGCGGCCGCGTATGTCGCCACGTCCACAGCGGAGATTCCAAAGAGAAAGCCTGACACTACCCGCGAAACGCCCGCTGCGAGAATCAGACCGATCGCGATTCCGCTGGCGGCGAGACCAAGCGTGCCCCGCAGTACCAGGGCAACCACGGACGAGGCGGTTGCGCCGAGTGCCATCCGGATCCCCATCTCGCGCGTACGTTGTGAGGCCAGATATCGCACCAGCCCGTGTACCCCAATCAGCGCCAGCAGCAGTGTGGACAGGGCGAACGCCGCGGCAAGACGAAGGGCAAACCTGCGCTCACTTACCGAGGCAAGGATCGTTGACTTGAGAGGTTCGACGCCGTGCACGGCGAGCCCCGGGTCGACACTCCTGATCGCTCGACTCAGCCCCCCCAGCACAGCCGCGGGCGGAGCTGACGACCGCACGAGCAATACCCCGCTGTTTGCTGGGTTCTGCGCCAGCGGAGCGTAGACGATTGGTGGCGCGTCCTCGGTCAGACCCCGGATGCGCTCGTTGGCCACGACACCCACGATTCTGCGGTTGACTCCCCAGAATCGGAGCTCGCGGCCGATCGGTTCCTGATCCGCGAACCAGCGGTCAACGGTTGCCTGATTGATCAGCACGACCGGAGGCGCGGATGCATCGTCCGACTCGTTGAGTTCTCTGCCCATGGCCAACGGCAGTTGCATTGTCTGCAGGTAACCGGGCGTTGTAAAGCGGACCGCGATCTCGGGCCAGTCGCGTGCCTCCACTTCGCGACCGACAACCAGCCAGCTGTTGGCGAACCCGGCGTCGAGCGGGTGGTGCCGCGAGATGGAAGCAGCGGTCACGCCCGGAATCGACGACGACCGGGCCACCATCTCCTCAACTGCCCTCTGCTGCTCTGTCCAGTTTGGCCAGCGCGAAAAGTCCGCCGGGTAGCGTGACGACGGAAGATCGTAGTGCGCCTTGTACACCCCGGCTGCCGAGAACCCCGGATCCACACCCAGTACCGAGTTGAAGCTTCGCAACAGCAGACCCGCTGTTATCACCAGAGAAACCGCGAGAGCAACTTCGCTGACGACGAGGAAGTTCCTCATTGTTCTCCGTCCGGTGCCGGCTGTGGAGCGACCTTCGCGACGCATGACCTCACCAGGATCGGCTCCGCTCGCCGGTACGACCGGCAGGCTCCCGAAGAGCAGTCCCACCAACAGGGAAATCAGCAGCGACGCTGCGGCGATTCGTAGATCGAGCCCCCCCGCCGCCTCGGCGATGCGCGGTATGTCAGCTGGAGCCAGCGCCAGGATCAATCGCAGCCCGCCGGCCGCGACGAAGAGTCCCGCCACCCCACCGATGATCGAAAGTGTCAGTGACTCGACAACCAGCTGGCGGCTCAAGCGACCCGCCGAGGCGCCTAACGCGCGGCGGATAGCGAGTTCCCTGGCACGGGCAGCACCGCGCGCCAGCAGCAGGTTGGCGACGTTGACGCAGGCGACTACCAGCACCAGCGTCGCGATCCCGAGCAGCAGCCACAGAGTGGGCCTGCTACCTGCGAGCACGACCGCCGACAGCGGTTCGATGAACACACCACGCTCGGCATTGGCGTCCGGATGGATTCGCTCCAGGTCTGCCGCGATCGCGGTCAGCTCTTCATTGGCGCGCCGGTATTCGGAGTTGGCGGCCAGCCGACCCAGAAGCAGGAAGGGATGGGTGGTTCTCGGATACTCGTCTTCGCCGGCCTGCAGCGGGAGCCAGAGTCGGGCATGTCCCTCAACTGTCCACGGCCCGTGGTACGCCGCCGCCGCCTTGATCTGATCGAGTCCGAAGTCCGCTTCGTCAGGCACGACTCCAATGACGTAGTGCAGCTCATCGTCGATTCTGAGCTGCCGGCTCAGCACATCTGGAGCGCCGTCGAATTGCTCGCGCCACATCGATTCGGAGATGAGAGCGACGCGAGCTCCGCCGGGCCGATCCTCCTCCACGGTAAAGAAGCGTCCCAGCAGCGGTGTCAGCCCTGCAACCTCGAAATAGTTGTGCGTAGCAGCCACCGCGACATGCCTCACAGGTTCAACTCCGTCAGGCGTGACGGTGATGTCGCGGCCGGTGAAAGCGGCGATGGCGTCGAGCGACCGCGAGCGCTGCTGGAAATCGACGTAGTCAGGCCACGCGCCCGGCTCTCTCGTGGTTCCTGATCGGCGATCGGTCTCCCAGACCATCACCAGCCGATCCCATTGTGCCAGGGGAGGTGGTCGCAACTGCACGGCATTGAGCACGCTCAGGATAGCCGTCGTCGCTCCAATTCCCAGAGCGAGCGTGAGCACGGCCGCGAGAGAAAAGGCCGGGTTGTTCCGCAGCTGCCGTGTCGCCCAGCTCAGATCCCGTCGAACCTCGTCCAGCCAGAGGGTGCCGCGCTGATCATGCGTCGCTTCGCGAACCGCCAGAGCGCTGCTTCCCAGATCCACCCTGGCCCGACGGTGCGCCTCGACCAGGTCGAGCCCCTGGCCTACGTACTTCTGCGCCTGCATGTCGAGGTGGAAGTCGAGTTCCTCACTCTGCTCCCTCTCGATGCGTCTGCGCATGAAGATCGACGCGAGGAAGAACCGGATGCGGTCGACGGCGCCCATCAGAATGCACCGGCCCAGTCGAGCACGGAGTTGATGGCCGAGCTTGCACGGCGCCACGTAGCTCGCTGGGACGCAAGTTCCTTCCGGCCGGCCGCGGTGAGCTCGTAGTAGCGCGCCCGCCGGTTGTTGTCGGTCGTGCGCCACGACGAGCTGATCCAGCCGTTGCGACGCAGTCTCTCGAGGCCCGGGTACAGCGATCCCTGATTGATCCGCAGGACTTCCCGCGACATGACCTCGATCCTTTGCGTTATCCCCCACCCGTGCATCGGCTCAAGGGCCAGTGTGCGCAATATCAGGAGCTCAAGAGTCCCCTGCAGGAGATCGTTGGAAGTTGGCACGCTGAGTCCCGCTCCTCTCGATGGTCGAGAGAAGATGATGAGCTGAACCAGGTCAGTGTGTCAAGGGCGCGGCGCCAGAACTACTGGTGACGGAGAGCGGAACGGGAGAACATCGCGTCTTCCGCACCGGCGACTGTTGTGGCAGGCTATCAGTGTCGAAAGTTCGACCGCCATCAGACTCTGAACCCATCTTGCGCAGTACACAACAGGAGGTGCAGGTGTGAGAAGCCTTGTCGGCGCAGCATCAATGTTGTTCGCTTTGACCACAGCCGTTTCGGCGCAGAAGCCGGGCGAAGCGGACGTTCGTCGTGCAGCCCTCGATTACATCGAGGGCTTCTACGAAGGAGACTCGACCAGGCTGGTGCGAAGTGTGCACCCCGATGTCCAGAAGTTTGGCTTCTGGATCCCACGCGACTCTTCAAGCTACACCGGAGGGGCGATGCCCTGGGGAGAGTTCCTTTCGTACACGCGGCGGATACGCGAACGGGGGACGCCCGCGCCCCCGACCGCGCCCAGGGAAGTTGTCGTCTACGACATTCTGGACCAGACTGCGAGCGTCAGGGTTACCGCCTTCTGGGGCACCGACTATCTCCTGCTCGCCAAACACAATGGACGCTGGATGATCCGCATGGTTCTCTGGCAGACACCGCAGCCCGCTGGAAGGTGAATGTGAAGACCCGTCGCGATTTTATCAGACTTGCCGCTGCTGGCGGAGTCGTGTCGGCGCTGCCACGGCTCTTCGATGCACAGGCGCGGTCGGTCGCGCCGCAGAGGATCCTCGTGCTCGGTGGTACGGGATTCATTGGACCGCACCTCGTGCATCATGCCGTTAGTCGTGGCCACCAGGTGAGCATCTTCACGCGTGGTCGGCGCGAGGCCGGGCTGCCGGCTTCGGTCGAACGTCTCGTGGGGGATCGCGATGGCAGGCTGGACGCGCTGCAGGGACGGTCCTGGGACGTTGTCATCGATGACTCGGCCACCAATCCCGACTGGGTACGGCAGTCGACTTCGCTCCTGGCGCCGAACGTCGGTCGTTACATGTTCACGTCGTCAACGGGAGTCTACTATCCGTACCTCGGCACCGGCCTTGATGAGTCGATCGAGCCGCGATCGGTGGCTCAGGATCCCAACGACGGCTCCGAGAGTTACGGCGTGCGCAAGACACAGTGCGAGCACATCACTCGTCAGGCGTTCGGCGATCGGGCGCTGGTGGTCAGGCCGACCTACATCGTGGGACCCGGGGACACGACTGACCGCTTCCCTTATTGGCCCGTCCGCCTCGCCCGCGGTGGTGAAACCCTGGCACCCGGTCGTCGAACCGATCCCGTCCAGATCATCGATGTCCGTGATCTCGTCGAATTCATGCTGAAACTGCTCGAAGACGGGCGTTCAGGAACGTTCAATGTAGCCGGCCCGAGGTCCACCCTCACGATCTCGTCCTTCCTTGACCAGGCCGCTGCAGCGATCGGATCGACATCCCGCCTGGTCTGGGTGGACGACTACATCTTTCTCGCCGCGCATGGCATCCGTGGCGCGGTGCCGTGGATCATGCTGGAGGGCAACAATCTCGGACACACGTCGATCAGGAATGACCGGGCGGTTGCCGCAGGGCTGGGTTTCAGGCCGCTGGCCACCACCGTGCGCGATACTCTTTCCTGGTGGCCGACCGTTCCGGAGGATCGGCGCAGCGGGCCGCGGTTCGCCATTTCTCGCGAAACGGAGGCCGCGGCTTTAACGGCGTGGAAGACCCGGTGAGCCGCCACTCGCGTTGAATAGCCCACCTCCTGTGCCACGGCCACAAGCGACCAGCGCCTAACGATTCCCCACCCAGGCAGCTCCCAGTCGGGTTGCCTTTGGCGCCGCGTCACGCCGCGGCCTAATTGTGACGACCGGTCGGTCGTACCCGGTTATCGGAACCTGAACGCGCTGCACCAGGTCTCCGCGCCGTACCGCCACGGGCACGCGATCACCAATGCGCAGCCGCACGAGCTGCGCTCGCAGCTCCGGCCACGTTCTCACGGCAACGCCGTTGACGAGCTCGACGCGGTCGCCGGTGTGGAGCCCGGCCCGACCCCAGATGTTCTCGGGGTTCGAGATGCGCAGCCGCAGCGCTCCATCGCTCTCGTCCTCCCAGCCCCAGATGCCGAGGTCCACCGCCGGGGTTCCGTCGCGACTGAGAGCCGGCGAGCGTGTTACTGCCACGTCCAGACCAATCATGCCAAGCCAGTGGGCGAAGTCGATCGGCCCCGCCCCCCTTATGTGCGCGTCGAAGACCGGAGTCACGTCGCAGCGGCACACGCTTTCCACCGTTGCCTCCACGTCGGCAGTCGTGAATCCGCGGCCCGGAGGGTGGCGTTCGATCATTGCGCGCATGACGTCGTCCATGGAAGCGGTGCCGTCGGTTGCGTCGCGCACGATGATGTCCAGAACCGTGCCGATGAGCTCACCCTGCAGGTGGCTGCCGGCGACATAGTCACCGAGTGCAGCGGGAGAAGCGTTGTATTCCGCCCGGCTTACCGTCTCCGCCGAGAGACGTGAGTTGCCGGGGTTGGCGATGTAGCGCTCGATCAGCCCCTGCAGGTGCGCAATCCGGGTCGGCGCGGGAGTCGGCAGTCCCGCACGACGCGCCAGCAGGTCCGAGTAGAACAGAGTCAGTCCTTCACTGAACCAGAGAACCGAGACAGGGCCCTGCGTTTTCCACGACAGACTCTGGTACTCGGCGGGCCTGATCCGCATGAGGTTCCAGGCGTGGATGTATTCGTGCGCCGTCTCGGGGAGGTATTCGTGCGGGTTGCGGGCGAGTGTAGCTGCGACGGCACCAAGCGTTACGGAATTGCCATGCTCCAGTCCGCCGTATGCATTGTCGCGGAACCGGAACGTGTAGTCCCGCCAGGGAGTACCGCCAAAGGTAACCGCCGCCTGATGCACCAAAGCTTTGATGCCTGACACGAATGCGGTGGTGTCGAAGGGGATGGAGTCCGAAGGTGACAACCAGACGATCTGGTGCGGGACGGGCCCCTCGGCGAAGCGCCATTGCCGCAGTCGTCCGGCCATGAAGGGCGATTCCATGAGTTCGGTCGCGTCGGCGGCGTGGAAGGTGCGCGGATCCATGGTGCGGCTCATACCTGTTGCGAGCTGCCACGACGCCGGCAGGTCGAGAGCCACGTGCGCCGGAGCGTGCTCAAACCCCGGTATGTACATGAATGTGTGATAGCCGCCGATCAACGCCCCCGTTGGCTCCACGAACGGGCGCCATGAAGCCACTGGAGCCGGTTCCGGTGGCGGCAACTCGATCCGGTATCGCAGTGTAGCCAGACCACCACGCGCTGCAACCCGCCAGCGAACGCTGTCGAGGCGGGCGACCGATGCCTCACCCGGCCCTGCTCGCATGTCCTGGACAAAACGCCAATAGCGGTCGTTATACTCGGGGTGCGCCGCCATCGCCACGACGAAGGTGTCGCGCGCGTCCGGCCATCGGACGTTCATCTCGATCGAGATCGATCCGGGCCGTGCGGTGTCTACCGCGATCGTGTAGTGGAGGGATGGCGTCGCATGCGGCTTCGAAAGTGCGGCGATTGGCAGGATGACGAGGGCGGCCAGCTTTGGCGGTATTCTCACTGGGGATGGGTTCAGTCGGCGATTGGATGCCCCGAGTCCCCAAACCGCTTAACGATCCGGCTGACCCGCGGCAGTGGGCGGACCCGCCCCGTTCCCGCAGCCGAGTCAGCGAGACCGGGGACTCCGTTCGCCTCGGTGGATTCGAGCCAGGATTCCTGTACACATGACAAAGCCCGGCAGCACGCTGCCGGGCTTTGCCATGGGTCTCGCTTGTCAGGATACTACGGCGTTTCGCAGATCGGTCACCGCCTGCCTGAGCAGGTTTATGCGCCTGCTGTCGCAGGAACCGCGTACGTCACCTTCGAGTTGCGCTGCAATCCCCCCAAGCTGCTGGCTGCGCTGCGCCCCCGGCGCCCGTTCGGCGTTGGCGAGGTTCTGCCTCACCTCGGCGATTCTCGAGGTAGACAGACAGCGGTTGCGTTCGAGCTGGTCGACATACGATCTCGCCAGCGCAAACGACGGGGGCCATTCCATCTTCGGCTGGCCCTGTGCGTTCAAGTGCGTCCAGCGCACGGTCTTCGCGGCATCGATCTCGTTCTGCGAGACGTATGGGCTCGGTACCAGGTCCGCGACGTCGAGGCCGCGGGCGATTTCGGAGCTGACGATCGAGCCGTTGTACCAGTAGACCGACCACGATCCGCCGCTGGCCATGCGGGTCGAATCCACCGGCCCGCGGTCGAAGAACGCGATCTCGAACGGACGTGCAGCATCAGTCCAGTCAAACACGGAAATGCCGCCCTGGTACCATGCCTGCACCATCACGTCGCGGCCCGGAATCGGAATCAGCGAGCCATTGTGGGCGACGCAGTTCTCGTTGGAGGTCTGGATCGTGGGAATCTTGTAGTAGCTCTCGAACCGAAGCCTGCGGTTCACGATCGAGAAGATCGCGTTCGAGCCCCACTCCTTCTTGTCGTCAGCGCGGCACTTTGGCGCACCACCACCGCCCCACTCATCCGAAAACAGCAGCTTGGTGCCATCGTTGTTGAACGTCGCCGAGTGCCAGTAGGCGAAGTTGGAGTCGGCAACCGCATCGAGGCGGACCGGACGCTCCGGATCGCTGATGTCCAGCAGCATGCCGTGGCCCTCACAGGCGCCACCAGCCAGGCCCAGAGCAGGATAGACGGTGATGTCGTGACACTGGCGGAAGGGCGAGTTCGCCGAAACGCCCGGAATCGGTGCTGGCCCCTGGTTACCGAAAATCCTGTCAATAACGGTCTGGAGGCCGGCACGGAGGGCCGCCGAGTCAGCGGCGGTCGGCGCACCGGTACCCCCGCGGGCGCGGACGATGCTGTCGAGCTGCGGGCGGATGAAGCCGGCTCCGAGCACCATGTCGGTCCCCGAGATCGGGTTACGGGCCACGAAACCCCCCGCCGCTCTCGCCGCCGCAACCGCGCGCTCGGCCGCCCGAAGATCTTCTTCGGCCGGGCCGTGAGTAGCTGGTGCCCTGAGATCGGCAAAGATGTTGGCGCGGTTCACGATCGCCGAGCGCTCCGGATTGGCGAGCGGCACCTTGATGATCTCGATCCGCATCAGCGAAGAAGCCGAGTTCTGTTGGGGCGTCTGGGCTACGCAGCCGGCCAGCTCGTTAGGCGAGCGGACTCCGGCAGAACCCGAAACGTAGATCCAGATGTTGTCCGGATCGCGCGGGCTCTCGACCACGGTGTGCGTGTGTGAGCCGCGGCAGGTCTGGACATTGGCCACCAGACGTGGCTGCCTGATGTTGCTGATGTCGAAGACACGGACACCGCGCATCCGGAGCGCACTGACGGTGTCAGGTACGCCGCCCGGGAGACAGTCAACGCGACCATTGTTGGCCTCGGCCGACATGAACATCAGATTCCGGTATACCGAAACGTCGTTCTGCGAAGCCGGGCAGGTGAAAGCGGTCACGAGCACCGGACTCGCCGGGTTCGAGATGTCCCAGATCACAGGGCCGTTGTAGTTGCCCTGGATGACATAATTGCCGACAAACGCCAGATCGGAGTTCGTGACGCCGAGGAAGCCCGGGGGCGAAGCGGCCCTGGCGACGACCTTGAGGTGAGAGATCGCCTCACCCGCGTCCGTGAGACCGGCCTTGAGTCCGACGCGTGCATCAAGGCGTGGGTCGGGCTGCGGCGTAGGCGGTGATGCCGGCGGCGTGGAGCCTGCGCAGGCCGTAACAGCCGCGAGCATCGCGACAAAAGTGAATCGACTGGTCGTACCTGGAACGGCTTTCATTCCGGATTTCCTCGTTGTTGATGATTAGGGACTTTCGAGCAGCATCTGCAGCATCCGCTTGATCTCGGTCGACTGGTCAACCTCGACGTCGGAGGCAAACTTGAAAATGGTCTCGTCCTGCCCGGCGCCGTGGGCAGAGAAAAGGGTGCGGACCATCTCGACCGCCCCCCGGTGGTGCTGAATCATGAAAGTCAGGAAGAGACGGTCGAAATCGGGGCCACGGGCGCTGTCCAGCTGCCTGAGCTGATCCTCGGTCAGCATCCCCGGCATGGGCACTACGTGAACTACGCCACCGTGATTCATCGGCATCCCCGCCGGGTTTGGATCCGGGACAGTCTGGTTCCGGTCGCGGAGCCACGTCTGCATCAGCGTGATCTCGTCCTTCTGAGCGTTGATTATCCGCTCGGTCAGGCGGATGATGGCCGGGCTCGCTGCATGGGACGGGGCCCACTCCGAGATCTGGATGGCCTGGGCGTGGTGGTGGATCATCCCCAACATGAAATCGATGTCGGCTTTCGTGTACGGATACCGCAGACTGTCCGCGCGCGCCCTCTCCTTCGCCGCTTCCGGACCCATCTGATAAGGCACGGTGGCGGAACGCGAAGTGGCGCAACCGGCTGCGATCAGCGCCGCGACCGACACGACGAGGAGAGAGTCGATGTTTTTGAGAGTCATGCGAGTGCGGCCTCGAAGGCCCTGGTTTTGGACAACCGTGGCTGCACGGTCGTTGCCCCTTAAATGTCTGTGGGGGAACGGGCTCTGGCCACTGGCTACGGGCCGACAAGTCGGCTCCGGGGGACGTATTACACCTGCGTGAGGCCGGTGGATCGCGGGCCCCACGCCAATGAGTCAGTGCGC
>JBQTHK010000042.1:0-16545 GCA_052389935.1 Gemmatimonadota bacterium
CAGGTCTCGCTACCCGCTGCTTTCAGCGACGTCCTCACGGCTGTCGCCTTGCGGTTCACTCGGGTCGTTGCGACCAACTCCCCAGAGGACTTGCACCTCCTAGTCAAGGGTCATGCTGGACACACACACACACACACACAAAACGGACCGGCGAACCGGTCCGTTTTTCAATAGCGGGGGCGGGATTTGAACCCGCGACCTTCGGGTTATGAGCCCGACGAGCTACCAGGCTGCTCCACCCCGCGTCAGAGAGCTACCAATCTAGTCGTATCCCACCGTCCTTCAACCCTCTTGCGCCTCCTTCTTCCCGGGTCCTCCTCCTGTCGCTTCACCTGCTCCCGGCCTTTCGCGCCGAGTCGATAAACCGGTAGAGAATCTCCCGATGGCCACGCACCAGGCCGTGTTCTTCCCGGGCGATGCGCTCCTGAGTGGCCAGATCGGACTGAATCGCCTTGCGGAGCACCCTGAGCGAGTCGACGTCCCTGGTCAGTGAGTCGACGGCATCCCGCAGCTGCCGCTCCCTGTCCCGTTGCCGGAACAGCGCCGTCGTCGAATACTCACCGCCCTGAATCGCGAACCACACTCCAAACGCGATCAGGGCGTAGAGGATGAGCTTCTTCGTCCTGGCGTTCACAGTCGGCGGGGACACGGTCCGGTCGATGAGTAGAGGCGACACAGCTGCACAGACGCTTTAGAGCCCATAGATCGCTCCTCCGGGGAACTCAGCCACGTCGCCCAGCTGCTCCTCGATCCTCAACAACTGATTGTACTTGGCGATGCGGTCGGACCGCGATGCGCTCCCGGTCTTGATCTGACCGACACCCGTGCCGACAGCGAGGTCGGCAATGAACGTGTCTTCGGTCTCGCCGCTTCGGTGCGATATGATCGAGAGATAGCCGGCCGACCTCGCCATCTCGATCGCCTCCAGCGTCTCGGTGAGCGTGCCGATCTGATTGACCTTGATCAGGATCGAGTTACCCACACCTCCCTCGATACCTCGCGCCAGCCGTTCTGAATTGGTGACGAACAGATCGTCTCCCACGAGCTGCACCCGGTCGCCAAGCTGTGCCGTGAGCAGGGCCCAGCCCTCCCAATCGTCTTCGGCAAGCCCGTCTTCGATGGAGACGATCGGGTAATTCTCCAGCCACTGCGCATAGAGCTCGACCATCCCCCGCGCGTCACGAGTACCGGCACCGCTCTTTTTGAAGGTATAGGTGCCCTCGTCCTTGTTGAGGAGCTCGGAGGCGGCGCAGTCGAGAGCAAGGGCCACCTCACGTCCCGGCTCGTATCCGGCGGCCTCGATGGCTTCGATGATGATCTTCAGCGCCTCCTCGTCGTTGACAAGGTCAGGGGCAAAGCCGCCTTCGTCTCCGACACCGGTCGACGCCTTTCGTTTGACCAGCACCTTCCTGAGCGAGTGAAAAACTTCAGCGCCCATTCTCAGCGCATTGGAGAAGTTCCCGGCACCGACCGGGACTATCATGAACTCCTGGAAGTCCACGGTGTTGGTCGCGTGAGCTCCGCCGTTGAGGATGTTCATGAGGGGCACCGGCATCGTCCGCGCCAGCGGGCCACCGAGGTAGCGGTAGAGTGGCAGCCCGCTTTCCACCGCTGCGGCTCTGGCCACGGCCATCGAGACGCCGAGGATGGCGTTGGCGCCCAGCTTTCCCTTGTTTGGCGTCCCGTCGAGCTCGATCATCAAATGGTCCAGCTCCACCTGCTCGGTGGGGTCCATTCCGCGCAGCGCCGGTGCAATGTCCTCGATTACGGAGCTGACCGCCTTCGTGACGCCTTTCCCCAGATACCGTGACTTGTCGCCGTCGCGCAGCTCCACCGCTTCGTGTTCACCGGTCGAGGCACCACTCGGCACCGCTGCACGACCCGCCGCGCCACTTGTGAGTGTCACATCCACTTCCACTGTCGGGTTGCCGCGACTATCGAGGATTTCGCGTGCGTGTATGTCGAGAATCGTTGACATGGGCAGGTCCGGGGGTTTCTCCGCCGACGGCCGCTGTCGCGGTCAACACAGTGGAGTTCAGCGCGAAAAGTGATCGTAGCCGGCGGGCAGGTCAACGCGCCGACCCTCATCCTCGAAGATAATCCCGGCATGACCGCTCTCAACGCGGCCGATCTCGGTCAGACTGACGCCGACTTCCGTTTCGAAAGCTGTGCAATCGATCCTCTGCGATGATGTCGCGACGAGCTCGTACTCTTCGCCACTCACCGTTGCCGCCGCGGCGGTGATGCCGCCACCCGCCGGGATTCTGTCCAGCGCGACTCGCATTCTCACCCCGCTCGCGGCGGCGAGGTGAGCGAGGTCGGACGACAAGCCATCTGAAACATCGATCATCGCTCCGGCGCCTCTCGCGGCCAGCCAGCGCCCGGCTTCGATCCTGGCCATCGGCCTCGCGAATCGCATCCGGCTCCATTCTGTGGCGGGCGTCCCGCGCCTCAGCGCGTCGATGGCCAGAGCCGGTCCACCCAGCGTCCCCGTGACGTACACCGTGTCGCCGGGGCGCGCCCCTCCCCTCGTGACGGGCCTGCTGACCGCGCCGAGCACGGTGCAGCAGAGGGTGAGATGTTTTCCGCTGCTTGTGTCGCCACCCACGATCCGCGTTCCCGCGGCATCGGCAGCCTCTCCGATGCCCTCGGCGATCTCACTCAATGATTGCAGCCACCCTTCCGGCACGACGAGCGCCACCAGCAGGCCCAGTGGCCGCGCGCCCATTGCCGCCAGATCCGAAAGCGACGCGGTTGCGGACCGGTAGCCGATCTCGCGTGGGGACAGCCAGTCGCGACGGAAGTGGACACTCTCCACCGAGCTGTCGGTCGAAACGACAACCACTTCACCTGGCGGTACAGCGATAATCGCGGCATCGTCACCGATCCCTTCCGCCCTCCTGCCCCAGACTCCGATCAGGTGTCGCACGATATCAAACTCGCGGCCGGGCCCGAGGCCGGGGTGTTGATCTCCCTCAGCCATCGGTTACCGCCGGCAGGGCCGCCAGCTCTCCTTCCCCCAGCTCCTCGTCAGGCAGCCGCCAGGCGTGCGTCATCGCCGCCAGAACGTCGTCGAGCGTGACTCCGCGCACCGGCCGGCCCGCGCTCGCGATCTCGGCCGCGACCCCGTGGACGTGAGCCGCGATCACCGCCGTTTTCACTGCATCGTTTGTCTGAGCGAGCAGCGTCACCGCGATTCCGGCCAGCATGTCGCCACTGCCACCCTGCGCCAGAACCGGTGTGCCACGTGCGCATACGGACACCACACCGGCCGCCGTCGCAATCAGCGACGGCACTCCCTTGAGCAGTACCGTGGCCCCTGTTTCACCAGCGAGCCTCGTCGCCGCGCCATATCTGTCCGCCGCGATCGCTTCCCGCGTCACCCCCAGAAGGCGCGCAGCTTCAACTTCGTGTGGGGTCACGAGCGCCTCTCTCCCGTCCAGCACCGCAGCGAGCTGACGTGCAACAGCACCACCACCGGCAAAGGCCGAAAGTGCATCGGCATCGATCACCACCGGACCACGCCACGATTCCAGCCATTCGAGGGCGCGACCGCGCGCGCCGGGGTCGGCCCCAAAGCCCGGACCCAGCAGCAAGGCGTGTGGCCACTCCGATCCTGTCTGCGCCTCGTAATCACCCGGTCGCGGCCAGATCTGGGCCGTAGCCTGGGGAACAACGATCTGCAGCGGGATGATGCTCGCCGACGCGCAACTGAAGCGGACCATGCCGATTCCACTGCGAAACGCCGCCAGCGCCGAGAGAGCAAGCGCGCCAGCCATTCCCTCGGAGGCACCAACCAGCAACACGCGCCGCCGGAGACCCTTGTGAGCCGCAGCGGGAATCACCGGCTTCCAGGCGCGCACTGTCGCGGCGTCAGTTAGAAAGGGCGCGTCCGTTCCCGGCGGAACTCCGATGTCGACGACCACGATCCCGCCGCTTTGCCGTCGCGCAGCCAGCAGGCCTCGCTTGACATTGGCGAAGGTGAGTGTCAGGTCGGCAGTCACCGCACCGCCATCGTCACCCGTCGTCGCATCGATGCCACTGGGTACATCGAGTGCTGCCACGCGGGTTCCTTCACCACCAGAACCGCGGAGTCGGGCTATTTCGGCGACCGCACCTGCCAATGGCATGCGCACGCGACCGGTCGCACCGGTTCCGAGCAGAGCATCCACCACGACACCTGGTTGCGGCACAGCAACGTTTGGCCCGTTTTCGCCAGACCAGAGTGAATGTGCCCATCGGGCGTCCGCGGTGGCCGGCTCGCGGACGCTCTCCACCTCTACCGCCACGCCCACGCGCCGCAACGCCGCGGCAACGATCCATCCGTCGCCGCCATTGTTGCCAGGCCCGCAGAATACGCGGACTCCACGAGCCGCATGCTCGCGGTAGCGATGGAGGATTGTGACTGCAGCACCTTCACCCGCGCGTCGCATCAGCTCGCGCGCGGGAGTGCCGGCGGCGGTCGCCACCACTTCGCGTGCCGCCGCCTGCCCGGCGGTCACGACCTCAACAGTCATGCGCCGGGCCGTGTTGCGCGGTCTCTACTTCTGGGACTGACCTACGGTTCGACCGAACGAAATCTCGCCGTTGTCGATGCGGATATTGAACCCACATTCCGGATTGCTGCATACCCACGCCTTGTACATGATGGGCGCCCCATCCCGACCGTAGTCGGAGAGCGGCAGCAAGACTCCCTTGTTGCATTTGATGCAGGCGGTCAACTGATTCATTTGGACCCGTGTGTGCGCCGCTCGGACGCGTGAGTGGTTTCGGGGGGTAACCCTAGGCGAGGTGGGCAGCGCTCCAGGGATAGGACGAGTCAAATGCGTTCTCGAAGTTGAACACATCCGCGAAGTCGTCCCGCGAGTCTGTGGGCTGACTCATGAGTAAGCCGAGTTCGACCATGGCGAAAACGATATCGCCGAGGTCGGCGGTGCTCCGCACCCCCCAGTGCTGCAGCACAAGCCCGGCTGTTACTCCAAATCGCTCGATTGCAAGATCTCTTACTGCCTCCGCCAGCTCCCGCCCATCGATGTGACGCCGCTCCTTGAGCTTCGATTGATGAAACTCCAGCGCCGCGAGCACAAAGAGATACGCATGCTCGTGGAAACGACTCTCGCGGAGCCGAATCTGGTCCCAGATTCCGTCTCGGAATGTCAATTCCGCCACAGCTTTAAAACACTCCCTCTCGGATGGACTAAGCTCGGAAGACGCGCGGTAATGTGCGGTGTGCTCGCGACTCGCACAACCCGTTCGACCGTCTTGCCCTGGAAGTTTCGGCAGCAGCAGACAGCTGCTTGACGCCGCGAGTGGCGACACCGACACTGGAGCACGCTTGCGGATCACGCCTTTCAATACTCCGCTCATGCTTCGCGCAATTCTACTCCTGGCGGGCTCCGCGCTCGCCTCCGCACCGGGTGCCCAGGCACCTCGCCAGTCACAATGGCCACCGGTCGCGACCTTTTCCATCCTGGGTTATGACCCCGCAACTGGCGAGGTCGGCGGCGCCGTCCAGTCGCGCGTCTTCTCGGTTGGCAACGGAGTGCTCTGGGGTGAGGCTGGCGCCGGAATTGTCGCGACGCAGGCCATCGTCGACGTCTCGTACGGCCCGCAGGCGCTCTCACTTCTGCGGCAAAGCGTTGCTCCTGCCGAAATCGTGAAGCGCATCTGGGATTCGGACCCCGATCCCCAGCCTGAGCGCTGGACGAAACACGGTCGACAGTTTGCGGTCATGAACGCTGCCGGAGAAGTCGCTGTCTTCACCGGAACGCGAGCATCATCCTGGGCAGGCCATCGTGTCGGCAGATACTGCTCGGCCCAGGGCAACATTCTCGCCGGCAAAGGCGTTGTTGACGCGATGGTCGAGGCGTTCGAATCGTCCACCGGACATCTCTCGTTGCGACTCCTCGCCGCAATCGAAGCGGGACAGGCGGCCGGCGGTGATACGCGCGGCATGCAGTCGGCGGCGATGCTGATCGTCAGGAAAGGCGGGGGAGTCTGGCTGAATAACGATGTCGTGTTGAGACTGCAGGTCGATGATTCTCCCGAGCCTATAAAGGAGCTGCGCCGCCTGGTGGAGAAGGCTGCCGAGCGTCGCCGGCCGCCACCCTCTTCACGATGACCCGACGAATGAGAAAGATGCAGCTCATGAGAGTTCTCGCTCTTGCACTGGCCACCTCATGGCTTCCGATCTCTTCAGCCGCACAGGCTCGGCTCGAGCTCTCCGACCTTGCCAGGCTGGTGTCCGTCGGCAGCCCGACGATCTCGCCGGACGGACGGAGAATCGTGTTCACCGTCACCCGCCCCGACTTCGAGACCAACCGCAACGAAAGTGAGGTGGTGCTGCTGGACATCGCCACGGCCAGCTCGCGCACGATACTTCGCGCCCGACCTGGCTCCAGATCGTTTGTCTGGGCCGATGACAGGCGGCTGGCGTTCATCGCCCGCGGCGACTCCGGTCCGGCGCCGCAGGTGATGGTGACCGACGTCGATAGCGGAGAGGAACGACAGCTGACGTTTTCACCCACGGGCGTCCGGGCATTTGCTCCCTCTCCCGATCGCGGGACGGTGGCGTGGCTTGCTGATGATCCCCCGGAACCACGCACAGGCAGTGAGCGGTTCAACGACTCGTTTGAGGTCGGGAACGATGATTACCTGACGATGGCGCCTCCACCTCGCGTGCACCTCTGGGTCAGGCGGTTGAGCGAGCCGAGGCCGCGCCGCCTGACGAGTGGCGAGCAGAGTCTTGCCACGAGCCTGTCGACTTCTGATCTGGAATGGACACCTGACGGGCGCAGCATCGTCGTGCAGATCTTCCGGTCAGCACATTCGGGCGACACTGACAAAAGCCGAGTTGCATCGCTCGACGCCACCAGCGGCGGGATCACGTGGCTGACCGGTGACCGGGCTCGGGCCGATGGGCCGACTGTTTCGCCCGATGGAGCGTGGGTCGCCTACGGCTCACCGCGCGATGGCGTGCCCGCCAACCAGCGTGAGATCCATCTGGTCCCGTCCACTGGCGGCGAGCCCAGGAACGTCACGCGCGAACTCGACCGAGCCGTGGCGGCACAGTGGGCCCCCGGTGGTGAGTTGATTCTGAGTGGAGGGGATGGAACGACCATGGCTCTCTGGAAGATGAAGCCTGGCTCGCCCCCACAACGGCTGCCTCTGGGCCCGGTCGTGAGTGTGAGCGGAGTGAGCCCGGCTCGCGACGGCACCCTTGCGTTCACCGGTTCGGAGCGGGATCGGCCCGGGGAGATTTACCTTCTGCGTCCAGGTGCAGGCGCACCCGAGCGCCTGACGAACTACAACGCCTTCCTGGCCAGTGTGGAGCAGGGGCGCACGAGCGGTCTTTCCTGGGCAACCACAGACGGACTGACTGCTGATGGGGTGGTGACCGTGCCGCCAGGCTTCGACCCGACGCGCCGGTATCCACTGGTGCTGTTCATCCATGGTGGTCCAACGGCTGCTTCCTACGAGAACTTCTCAACCAGGGTGCAGCTGCTCGCTGCCCGCGGCTGGATCGTCTTTCAGCCCAACTACCGGGGCTCGAACAACCGCGGAAATGCATTTCAGAGCGCGATCGCTGCCAATCCCGGACCAGGGATCGATCAGGACGTGATGAGTGGAATCGCGGCCCTTGTGGCACGAGGAGGCGTCGACACCACGAGAATCGGCGTTTCCGGCTGGTCCTTTGGCGGTTATGTCACCGCGTGGCTGATCGGCAACCACACGCACTGGAAAGCGGCCATTGCCGGTGCGCCGGCAATGGATCTGTATGACATGTACGCCCTCACGGACCTCAACGTACAGCTGCGGCACGCGATCACCGGCTCACCGTATACGGGGGATCGGGAGGAGTTCTATCGCCGCCACTCGCCGCTGACGTATGCGAGCCGGGTCCGGACGCCGACGCTGCTGCTGCACGATGTGCGCGACCAGCGGGTGACGATCACCCAGAGCTTCAAGCTCTTCCATGCGCTCCGGGACAACGGCGTGCCGGTTCAGTTCATCGCTTATCCCATCGCCGGCCATTCGCCTACCGACCCGGTGCGTTCACGAGATGTGCACCGCCGGTGGATCGACTGGTTCGAGAAGCACTTCGGGGCGCCGGTTCCCTGATCAGAGCCGTTATCGCCGGATCACTTCGGGCGCCGGTACCCCATCATCTACCGGATGACTTCGGGCGGCGGTACCGTGATCAGAGCCGTTATCGCCAGCTCACTTCGGGCGCCGGTACCCTGATCAGAGCCATCATCGACCGGATCACTTCGGGCGCACGGTACCCTGATCAGAGCCGCTTGACGACGCGCTCTATCGAGCCTATGGCCCGGTCGAGCTGGACCAGGTCGCGCCGAGGCAGGTCGGCGAGCGCTTCGGCGAGTCGTGTTGTGCGCCGTTCGCGGCCACGTTTGAGAACCGCGACTCCACGCTGGGTGGCTCTCAGCGCGATGGCGCGCCGGTCATCGACCGCGACATGACGCTTGACGAGACCCGCCTCGACGAGGGCAGCGACGAGACGCGACATGGTTGGGGCGCGTACCTGCTCAGCGGCTGCGAGATCCCGTAGCGAAATCGGCCCGCCGTAGACGATCACGGAGAGAGCAGAGAGGCGCGGAGCTGAAAGTCCCGACGCGTCGTCCTGCCGGCGGAGCCTGCGGAGGAGGTGGATGGCGGCGGAGTGGAGCCGGTCGGCGGTCGTTGCGAGCCGGTTTGTGGTGTGGGCCGGTTCAGCGCCCGATCGGAGACGCCTCATCCTCGTGCCGGTGTCGTCGTCGGCCGAGGCGGTCCGGCTGCCTTTCTTGCGGCGCCTGATGGGAGACCTCATATTAGTTAGCAATGCTAACTAATACTCCTGGTCGCGCCAGCCCCGCATCGACGGTCTGGCCGACTGGCTGGTGGTTCATACACGTTTCGAAAGGAGAGAGGTCAGATGACTGCAGCCCGACACGCGGCGGGACCCACCGGCATCAGCTCCATAGGGCAGATCGCGATCAACGTCAAGGACGTGGCGAGGGCGGTTTCGTTCTACCGGGAAACGCTTGGACTGAGCCATCTGTTCGATGCCGGGCCCAGGATGTCGTTTTTCGACTGTGGCGGTACGCGGCTGATGCTTTCGCTGCCGGAGACACCGGAATACGACCATCCCGGATCGGTGCTTTATTACAGGGTGAGTGACATAAACGCGGCGCACGCTGCGATCAGCGGGCGGGGCGGCCAGTTCATTGATTCACCGCACCTGATCGCGAAGCTGCCGGACCACGAGTTGTGGATGGCTTTTCTCAGGGACACCGAGGGGAACACTCTGGCGCTGATGAGCGAGGTCCGGGCGGGTTGAACGTTTCAGAGGTGCTCGTGTCTTCGCAAGTCGCAGTGCGACGGCTCGATCAGTATCCGCGTCGAGGACTCCTGGCCGACTGCTGGCTCCGCAATCAGCTTCGCACTTCTGCGTTAAACGGCTGAACTCGATAGTCAG
Organism: Gemmatimonadota bacterium; assembly: GCA_052389935.1. Lineage (GTDB taxonomy): Bacteria > Gemmatimonadota > Gemmatimonadetes > Gemmatimonadales > Gemmatimonadaceae > JBQTHK01. The sequence goes on from JBQTHK010000042.1 coordinate 9,476, forward strand.
AGTGGATCACCGAATTCGTGCACCGCGACGGCGAGCGCTGCATCCAGCCAGCGATCAAACGAGGCGGTGATTTCGACCACGGGAGTTGGCTCCTCAGCCCGTTCACCTGGAGGAGCCGGCCTCTCCGAAGCGATCCCGCCCGAGAAAGGTGTAGAACAGCCCGATCGTGCCCCGGACCTGCGTCCGGGCGCCGAGTTCGGGATAGAAAGAATCGCGCCGCGACCATACGTACCTGAGGCCGATCCCGTTCTGTCGCCAGAGCCGCAGCGTGCCAGCCAGTTCGGCACGCGCGATGTTGTCATGCGCACCTTCGGTCGTCGCCAGCACGTCACTGACATAGTACTCCCGGGCGGCGATCTCCAGCGCCGCGTCTCCGGCGATGACGCGCGCACCAAGCATGAGTTGGGGCGCCAGCCCATACTGATAGTTGTCGTCGCGCGGCCCCCTGTTGGTCCCGGCCGCGGCGTACCCCGCTCCGACGTTCGCCGTGCCAATGAAAGTGACGTCGTCGGAGAGCCACCAGTTGCCGGTGGTACCGAGCAACAGCGCGGTTGATGAAACGCGGAACAGCTGGGGTGCGATATAGTCGTAGCTGCCGTAAAGGCCCATCACGCCGCGCGCTGTCTCTCCGACCGACCAGCCCCGGCCCCCGAGCAGCCCGCGCATCATCATGCTCTCGAAGACGTTGGCGCTGGATGCAGTCGCCTGCATCGCAAAATGTTCAAATGGCCGGCGATAGTCCCGTTGCTCGCGCCCGGGCAGCCCATACTCGATGGCGCCCTCCAGCATCACTTCATTCGGGATCACATCCCTGGCGGCGCCGGGGGCACTGTGGGCCGTTGCGGCAACACCGAGTTGGACCCGACGATAGTAGAGAGACGGTGCAGGACCGACGCCGGTATTCAGGAGCCTTCTGTTCAACGCGGCCGGCGGGGCCGTGATCGTGGACAGAACAGTGCTCGCCCGTGAACGCCGTCCGTCGCTGTTCCCGGAAATGAGAGACGACAATCTGTAGAGTCCCTCGCCGAGGAAGCTCCCGCCAATTCCGCTCGCGATCTGGTCGTTGATCGACGGTGGCGTCGTTTCGCCAGCGATCTCCCACAGCACACTGCCCGCAAACGTGTAGGCAGCCGACCTCCAGTAGCCCTGCCCCGCGGAGCGCGCGAAGAGGTGGTAGGTCGCCCCCTGGTATGGATGACCGAACTGGTTGATCAGGTACGGGTCGTCCTCGACGACCCATCGTGCTCGCAGATTGCGCCTTATGGACGCGAGGTTCGACCTGTAGTGACTGCCGAGTACTGCCCGATCAAAGAGATTCAGCGCGAGGTCGAAGCCGACTATTTCGACGGCCGGCAGCAGATAACGCGCTCGGCTCGAATCGGCCGACTGGCCAGCGACCTCGACGGCCGTAACGAGAACGAGTGCGGTACCGGCGGCCCAGCGGCCGAATTTGCAGGTCAACGTTTCACTCGCAAGGGGAATGGAGGCCCGGCACCAGAACCCGACGGGCTCCCAGTCCCGGCTGCCAGCGGCTGTGACTTCCTACCCGTGAGGCGCGCCGATGCTTGCCGATTGACCCACCCGGATGTTTGCCGATTTGCCGGCCCGGATGCTTGCCGATGGACCGGACCGGATGCTTGCCGATCCCCAGTTTTCGAGCGACGATTCGGGCATGAAGACCATCCTCCTTCCCATCGCCTTGTTGGCGGCGGCCGTCCCGTTCCGGGCGACAGCGCAAAGGGTTCTCGTCTCGATCCCGGGTATCCAGGGGCCGATCCAGATGGACACAGTGGGCACGCCCGTGGCCATCGCAGCACCTGTTGCCCGCGCCTGGCACGCCGCAATGCTCGCGTTTGAGGAGCTCAAGGTCCCGGCCAGAACCGCAGACTCTGCACGCGGACTCGTCGCCAACCTCGATCTCGTCCAGAGCCGACGGCTCGGCGGCTCCAATCTCTCGCGCTACCTGAGCTGCGGCAGCACGATGACCGGTCTCCGGGCAGATTCGTACCGTCTCACGATGCCGATCGCCGTCTTCCTCAGCGCTGCTTCCCCGGAACAGACGAGGGTTCGCGTGGCCCTGGTCGCCAGCGCGCGCGACATGTCTGGCCCCTCGACCGAACCTGTGCCCTGCCAGTCGACCGGCGCCCTCGAAGACCGGATCGTCAAGGCCATCCAGGGGCATATCGCCGCTTCGGCTCGCTAGAACCGCCCTCTCAACAAACTCAGGAATGTCGCTCGCTCGCAACGCGCTGCTCCGCGCTTCCCGCAACCAGTGGCTCGCCCGGCAGATGAGCCAGCGCACCTTCGCGCGCCGCGCCGTCCGCCGTTTCATGCCGGGGGAGGAACTCAACGACGCTCTGCTCGCGGCCGCCGAGCTCTCGACTTCGCGAATCGGGTCGATCATCACCCGGCTCGGCGAAACGCTGACCGGAGAACGCAACCCGGCCGAGGTCCGTGACCATTACCTCGCCGCACTCGACGAAGTGCGAAGCCGGCGGCTCCCGACTCAGCTCTCGATCAAGCCGACGCAGCTGGCGCTCGACGAAACTGTTGCCGAGTGCGTCGACAACGTCATGGCCATAGCCGCGAGGGCCGGTGAAACCGGCAATTACCTCTGGATCGACATGGAAGACTCCACTTATGTCGATCGTACGATCGAGCTCTACGAGCGTGTCCGTTCCCGCCACGAGCGCATTGGTCTCTGTCTCCAGGCCTATCTGTACCGGACGCCGAGCGACCTCGATCGACTGCTCGCGCTCAAGCCCTCGATCCGCCTCGTCAAGGGTGCCTATGCCGAGCCGGCGACAGTTGCCTTCCCGGCGAAGAAGGACACCGACACCCAGTACGTCAAACTCGCCGAAACATTACTGGAAGCGGCAGCGGAGCGGCGCGCGCTGCCGGTCTTCGGCACCCACGACATGAACATCGTGAACCGGATAGTCGGTCGCGCCGAGTCGATGAACATCCCCGCTGGGGGCTACGAGGTGCACATGCTCTACGGCATCCACGGCACGGACCAGCGAGCGCTGGCGGCCCGCGATGTCGGAGTGCGCTGCCTGATCAGCTACGGCCGGCACTGGTTCCCCTGGTACATGCGCCGACTCGCGGAGCGTCCTGCCAATCTCTGGTTCGTGGTCAAAAGCACCTTTGCATGAGTCGCACGCGGTGCGGGATGGCGTGCACACTCCTCGCGCTGATCTCCTGCGGTGGTGAGCAGTCGAGGGACATCGCCCGCTCCGAAGGTTTCCCTGCAGCCACCCTCCCGCTCCGGACCCAGGCGGACGTGTGGAAGGCCGCGACGGGCGTCGCGTTCGACATCTCCCCGGAACTCGTTCTGCTCGTTCACCCCACACACCTCCCCGATGGCGCCGGCTTCGATGGTGGCGAGCCCGTGCCGGATTCCCTCATCGACGTGCTCGTCCGAAGCGGCGTCGCCGCGGGGAGCTGCACGCCGGCGCCGGGCGCGGCCGTGTCGCGTGCACCTTCATGTGCTGCGGACCGCTCCGGATATGTGGTCCGGGGTTCGCGGATCTTTCAGCGTTCAGGCGATACTCTCCAGTTCAATCTGCGCTCTGAGGTTTATTCGGCCAGCGGCGGACCAGGGGTGGATGCCTTCGCCTTCGAGATGGCTTATCGGCTGGTGCCGAGCGATGGAGGCCGGTTTCGCGTAGTTCAGGAGGGGCGCGTTCGGCAGGCCGGGGGGAGGTGAGTGGCGCGGTCGGGCGGCGCAGTGGTACCGACCAGGACCGTCGGGGTCGAGGCGCGGGCATCCGCGGATGATCGACCTGATATGTTTCCGTTCAGCTCGGAGGACAGATGATACGGAAGTTTCTGATCGTGCATGCCGTCATGGGCACGGTCCTCGCAACAGAGGTCGCCGCTCAGCGGACCCGATCCACGCCGCCCGCTGTCCAGCGTCCGCGAGCAGCTCCCCCACGTGCGTCAGTGGCCACGCCAACGCACAACTACTGGGTTTATGTAGGAGCCGAATCGGCCGACCTGATCCATCGCATCCGGTTCGGTCCGGAGGGCACGGTCGTGGAGAAGACGATTCCGATTGGCGAACTCGCGGCCGAGATGGAGGGACCACACGGTCTCCAGATTTCGCACGACGGGCGCTGGCTCTTCATGACGACGGGGCACGGCACTCCCGACGGCAAGTTCTGGAAGTTCGAAACCGGAGTCGATACGGTCGTGGGAGCGCCGATCCCCCTCGGGTTCTTTCCGGCGACGATAGACGTCACCCCCGACGGACTCTACACCTTTTCGGCGAACTTCAATCTTCACGGCGAGATGGTGCCGTCGACCATTTCCGTCGTCTACACGCCGACCAACACCGAAGTCGCACAGACGACTACATGTACGATGCCGCACGGGAGCAGGCTCAACGCCGACGGCACCCTGCACTACTCGGGATGCATGATGGATGATCTCCTCGTCGAGCTGGACACGCGGACATTCGAGGTCAGGAACAAGTTCTCCCTGGCGAAGGACAGGGAGGGGCTGGTGGCGGCCGGTGAACACGCTGGCCATGCCATGCCCCCCCAGGCTGACAACTCGCAGGGTCATGGCGCCTCGATGACGGCCACCTGTTCCCCGACGTGGGCCCAGCCCGCTGTCTCCGGCTCGATCGTGTTTGTCGCTTGCAGCAAGTCGGACGAAATCGTCGAAGTCGACACAAGGAACTGGAAGATTGTGCGGCGGTTTCGGACCGGTCCACAGCCCTACAATCTGGCAACAACTCCGGACGGGCGGTTCCTGGTGGCGACACTCAAGCGGGGCGCCGCGATCGAGCTGATCGACCTCAGGTCAGGCGCCAGAGTGTGGCGTGACCAGCTCAGCACCACCATCGGTCACGGCGTCGTGGTGAGTCCTGATTCGCGTTACGCCTTCGTGAGCGCCGAGGGTGTTGGCGCTGCACCGGGCAAGGTCGACGTCTTCGATCTGGTGGCGCGCCGCAAGGTGGGCACGGCCGACGTCGGTCAGCAGGCGAGCGGTATCGCCTTCTGGAAGATGGAGGAGTTCCGGCGGGGTAGCTGAGGGCCGGGCCTGACGCGGCGAAACCGCCTCGCGACACCCATCAGCTGCCCACCGTTCGCCTTCACATCCTCGCGCCTGCGCGGCTTCCTGAGCTGCGTGCCCGTTGCCGTCAACGCACTCCCGCCGCGTCCGGGTACAGCGGGAACGCTGCCGTCAGCTCCCTGACCTGGGCCTTGACCGTTGAGTGAATGGCCGGATCATCGGGGGCACGCAGCACAGCGTCGATGAGTTCTGCCACCTGCGCCATTTCACTCTCGCGCATTCCCCGTGTAGTGACGGCCGGCGTGCCGATGCGGATGCCACTCGTCACGAACGGCGACTGCGTCTCGCGCGGAACCGTGTTCTTGTTGACCGTGATCCCGGCCTTGTCCAGCGCCTGCTCCGCCTGCTTGCCGGTAAGTCCCTTGTTGCGCAGATCGACCAGCATCAGGTGGTTGTCCGTTCCCCCCGAAACAAGCTGGTAGCCGCGGTCGGTCAGCGCCGCGGCGAGGGCGCGAGCGTTGATGATGATCCTGCCACAATAGTCCCTGAACGAGGGTTGCATCGCCTCCCGGAACGCAACAGCCTTGGCCGCGATCACGTGTTCAAGGGGGCCGCCCTGAAGTCCGGGAAAGACGGCCTTGTCGATGACCCTGGCATGTTCGGTCCGGCAGAGGATCAGACCTGCCCGCGGTCCGCGGAGCGTCTTGTGGGTGGTCGTCGTCACCACATCCGCGTGCGGAATGGGCGACGGGTGGTGACCGGTGGCGACGAGTCCCGCGATGTGGGCCATGTCGACCATGAAGATCGCACCAACCTCACGGGCAACGTCGGCAAAAATCCCGAAGTCGATGATACGGGGATACGCACTGGCGCCGGCGATGATCATTCGAGGCTTCTCACGCCGAGCCACTTCGCGCAGCATGTCGTAATCGATGAAGCCGTCGTTGTTGACGCCGTAGTGAACGGCGCGATAGATGAGGCCCGAGTAGTTGACGGGCGAGCCGTGTGTGAGATGACCACCCTGTGAAAGGTCCTGTCCCAGCAATGTCTCACCAGGTTTCATGAAGGCCATCGCCACCGCCATGTTCGCCGAGGCACCGGCGTGGGGTTGAACGTTGGCGTGATCAGCACCGAAAAGCTGCTTGGCGCGTTCGATCGCGATCGTCTCGATCTGATCAACAATCTCGCAGCCACCGTAGTAGCGTTTGCCCGGCAACCCTTCGGCGTACTTGTTGGTGAGCGGTGAGCCCATCGCTTCGAGTACCGCCGGTGACACGAAGTTCTCGCTGGCGATCAGCTCGAGGCCGTTGGACTGTCGCTCTATCTCGAGCTCGATCAACCTCGCTATGTCGGGGTCGGCGGCGCTGAGCGCTCCGCCCGGGGGACAGCGATCCCACTCATGCCAGTTTGTCATCGGTCCGATTCGGGGAGTTCGATCTTCTGCACCCGTGGCGTGTGCCTGCCGCCCTCGAATCTGGCTTCGAGCCAGGAGTCGAGAATCCGTTCGGCCTCGGCGTCGCTCACGCAGCGGGATGGGAGTACGAGAACATTGGCGTCGTTATGCTCTCTGGCAAGTCTGGCGACTTCGGCGTTCCATGCCACCGCGGCCCGCACGCCCCGGTGGCGGTTGGCCGCGTATGCCATGCCAAGTCCGGTGCCACAGAGCAGGACCCCGCGCTCTGCCTTGCCCTCTTCGATCAGGCTCGCGAGGCGATGGGCGTACTCGGGATAGTCGGTAGAAACGCTGGAGTGGGTGCCCAGGTCATCGACCTTGAAACCGGCATCGCGCAGCTTGCGCGCCAGTTTCTCCTTCATGTCAAAGCCGGCGTGATCGGCGGCTATGGGGATGGTTTCTTTCATGGTTTGTCGTTGCCGGTGAGTCCGCCACACCTGTGGAACGGGATGAACAGGAGGAGCGCGAGGCACGGGCCAACAGAGATCACGGTTCAGGTGCCCGCTGTTCATCCTCGTCATCCTCTGCCTCCTCTTCATCCGCGTCGGCCGTTCAGCCTCTTCATCCTCTTCCGCCTCGGCAACCGTTCCGCCGC
>JBQTHK010000043.1:0-18943 GCA_052389935.1 Gemmatimonadota bacterium
GGCCGGCTCCACCTGGGGTGCCAACATGGTAAAAAGGAGCGCCAATTATTGGTGGTCGTTGGTTGGGGCTTGTTTGGGCACCCGGCATGCAACCAAACCCCCCCCCCGCCCCCCCCCCGCCGGCCCGCTGTCGCCTGTGAGAAACCAGAAACGTGCGTTTACTCGGTCCGCATCGCCCGGACCGGGTCCACGCCAGCTGCCCGACGTGCGGGCACCAGTATCGCGAGAGCGGCCACGCCAGTGAGCAGCAGCGGCACTCCCACGAATGTCACCGGATCGAGCGGATTGCCTCCATACAACATCGAGCCCAGCAACTGCGCCGCGCCAAATGAAAGCAGCAACCCGATCCCGGCGCCGAGCCCGACCAGCGTCAGGCCCTGGCGCATGACGAGTCCCACCACCCGCCCCCGTTCGGCACCGATCGCCATACGGATGCCGATCTCGCGGGTCCGTTGCGCGACACTGTAGGACATCACGCCATAGATGCCGACTGAAGCGAGGATGAGCCCGAGCAAACCGAATACTCCGAGGGCCCCACCAGCCAGCCGCGCCGGCAGCAGGGACAGGCCGAGGTGATTGGCCAGAGTTCGCACGTTCGATACCGGCAATGTCGGGTCGAGCGCGGCGACTTCGGCCCGCAGGGCCGCTGTCACGAGGGTCGGGTCACCCCGGGTGCGAATCTGCAGTGTGGCGTCGAGATAACGCCCCTGGGCCTTGGCGTAATAGGCGTACGCGCGTGGCGGCTCGCCTAACGAGCGATATTTTCCCGTGGGCACGACCCCGATCACAACGTGGTCCGCCCCCCGCGCGCGCACCGTCCTGCCCACCGCGTCCTGGCCGGGCCAGAACCGTTCGGCAAACCTCGCATTGACGACCATCACCCGCTGACTTGTCGAGTCGTCGGTCGCCACGAAACCGCGGCCCTTTATCACACCGATCCCCAGGGCGTCGAAATAGTCCGGCGAAACCACATCGTAGTCGATCGACATCTGCTCGTTCTCTGCCGGTGTGTAGCCTGCAATCTGAACGCCACTCTGCGAACCCCCGAGACCGAGCGGCAGGTTTTCGTTATAGCTGACGGCTTCGACACCGGGAATCTCCCGCAGCCGCTGCACAAGTGTCCCGTAGAACTGGTCGGCTCTTGCCCTCGTGTATCCCTGCAGCTGGGGCTGAAGGTCAGCGAGGAGCACGTTTCCGCCGGCGAAGCCGCGGTCGATGTCGGTCGCGCTTCGCAGCGCCCTCAGGAACAGCCCCGCACTGACGAGGAGCAACATCGAAAGTGCCATCTGGACAACCACCAGCGACCGGCTGGCCCGCGAGCGTGAATCTCCGGCCGGGGCTTCACCCTTGAGTGCCGGAATCAGCGCCGGGCGCGTTGCCTGGAGTGCAGGGGCAAGCCCGAACAGAACCCCGGTAACCGCGGTAACGACTAACGTGAAGACAAGCACCGGAATGCTGAGCCTCAGGTCGGGAGTGAAGCTCACGTCAAACGGAAGCTGAATCCGGTTGAGCAGGGAAATGGCCCACCCCGCCACCACCACGCCAGCCATTCCAGCCACCAGAGCGAAAACGAGACTTTCGGTCAGGAGCTGCCGTACGATCACCGCGCGTCGGGCACCGAGCGAAAGCCTGACGGCCATTTCCCGCCACCTGTCGCGGGCACGAGCAAGAAACAGGTTCGCGACGTTGACACAAGCGATCAAAAGCAACATCACCACCACCGCCATCACGACGACGGACAGGCCGACCTGAGCCCCCCGCATCGACGGATGAATCCCGGCCTCGTCCTGGCGCACGAGCACGAATGAGGATCCCTCGTATTCGTCGGGGATATCGGCGATCAACTGTCTTTGCACTGCAGCCAGTTGCGCCGTCGCCTGCTCCGCTGTGACTCCGTCCCTCAGCCTCGCGATGACGCTCATGAAATTGTTGGTCCGCTCGGTAAGCGCGGCGGCGTTGGCGGGGTCGATCTGGGCGATCTGCGAGAGCGGCACCCACATCGCGGGCGCAACGACGGGAATGGGGCCTCTGAACTCGACGGGCATGACGCCCACGACCTCGTACGGGGCTCCGTTGATCGTGATCTTGCGTCCAAGGATCGACGGGTCGCTGCCGAACATCCCTCGCCAGGTTGCCTCGCTCAGTATGACTACCGGATTCGCACCGGGATTCCGGTCTTCCACCGGGAGAAAGGTGCGGCCGCGGAGTGGTTGCGCGCCGAGGACGCTGAAGAAGTTCGCCGAGACCATGGTCCCAAAGACGCGCTGCGTCTGGCCATCTGCCGCGATGTTGAGCGGAGTGATGTTCCAGATAGCCATGTCCTCGAAAACGTCGCGCGTACGTTCGCGCACGTCGGCCATGTGGAGCGGGCCCCAGGACCCGTATTCGATGCCGGGCCATACACGAAACGCCTGCACAAGACGTTCAGGTGCGCGCACACCTGCCAGCGGCCGCAGGAGCAGCGCATCAATCGCCGAAAATACCGCTGTGTTGAGGCCGATCCCCAATGCGAGGGTTACGACCGCGATGATCGTGAAGCCGGGGCTCCGGGTCAGGAGGCGTCGCGCGGACTTGATGTCGTGCAGGAAGGTGGACACGGGGGGCGGTGGCGCAGTTGCCTGGGGTTTAACGCTCTGACAGCAGAATCCTCCCTACTGTTTGCGTCTTCCCCGGGTTTCGTCAACCGCGTCACCCTGAGCCCGACCTCACGGGCGGGCGATCTTCACCCTTTCCACGTTGTTGCCCTCGCGGCTCTCATCGACCTCGTTGCGCAGGTCCGCCGTGAGGGTGATGTCGAACTGGTTCCCCTGAGTCAAACCCGGCAGGGGCGTACACACTGAGATTGGCGGGTACTGTCGGTTAACGTCTCGTACGAAAGCGATGGGATAATCGATGGTCCGCCCTGAGCTCGTGCCGGTTCCCGTCGAGCTCTGATATTCAACCCTCAGCACGCTCGGCGGTGCATCGAGGTTGGGGTTCATCTCGCCCTCGCGCTGGGCGCGCACGATGGCGCACATCCTGATCGGTTGCCCGTCCGCGACTGCTGTGATCGCGTTCGAGTACTGGTCGGTGAAGACGATGTCGCGAATCACCAGGTCCGGCTTGACGATCTTGCGCGACAGTACCGACCAGTTCTTCGAGACACCATTGTAGGTTGCAGTAACGCGCACGCGGTCATCGCCATTGCCCGGAATCGACTGGGCCGTATGAATGATGCTCGTTTGCCCGGCCGGAATCGTAAGGGTGGAAGGTACAACGATCCGCTGCGGGTTGGCGCTGGTCAGTTGGATCACCGCACCCTGCGGCGGCGGCGCTCCGTTGAGACCGATCTTGAACGGGTTGTCGCAACAGGGCCACTCGTTTTCGAAGATCGTCAGTTTCGCCGCGCGCACCGTCAGCGGCGCCGGCAACGTCTTGTCCAGATAGAAGGCCACGACGTGTGCGTTTCTGTCCTGCACCACACCTAACGCCTGCACGTCGAACTCGGCCGCGGTCTTGCCGGGCTCCAGTGTTACCGACGCCGGAACCCCGACAGCCTGGCCGTTGGTTGTCTGCAACTGGAATCTGACGGCGGTCGCCGACGCGGGCGGTCCACTGAATCGTACGATTCCCTTGACCGACGCGCCGGCCGTCACGTCGGCTTCCGCGAGTGCGAAGCTGATCATGACTGGCGGCGATACCGAGAGCCTGGCTCGCTGAGCCGCCGATCCATCCGTCCACGCCGAGACCGTCAACTGAGTGGGGGTGCTCACGGGCGTCGTGAGGAAATTGACCTCGCCGGACACCTGGCCTGTGCGGACGAACATCTGCTGCAGTGCGAACTGCGCCGGATTGTCACCCGAAAGCATGACTCGCATGTAGCCGCTCGGCTGGCCATCCACCGTTCGGCCACCGCAGCGTTCGACGCACGGTGCCGGCGCCGTCAGCTCGACCCGCAGCGTGACTTCCTGACCGCCTGTGACATTGGCGCTGACCGCCGTCCCGGCCGCGAGCGAAACAGACTTCGCCGACGCCGTCAGGGCTTTCACCGCTGGAAGCTGTACACTGGTTGCGCCACGTGATGGCGGCGGGCGCAGCTGAGCCCCGGCGCTCCCGACAGCGATAATCGCCGGGAGCATCGCGATGGAGATTCGCGTTAACGCGCTATTGTATCGACTCACGACGTTGCCTCCGTTGTTGACTGATGCTGTTACTGGTTTGGGCCCATTGCACCGACGGCAATATGCAATGCGACGCCGATTGTCACAGCTGCGGCCATTGGAATCCGCCCGAATCGGGGCACCGTCATGGCTTTTTCCTCAGCAGTCCGCCTAACGCCTTTTTGGCCTTGTCGGCCGCCGCCTTTGCCGCATCCTTCCCCACTGCTTTGGCCGAGTCCCTGGCGGCGCCCTTCACCTCACCGGCACCCTGAATCGCGAGACCTTTTGTGGCGCTATCGGTACTCGACGCATTCATCATCTCTCCGACCGATGGCGCGGAGCTGTTCGGCCCGGAATCATCGGTCGGCGGTGGGGGCAGCTGCTGCTGCATCGAGACTGCCGTTGTCTGCCTGAGCGCGGCCAGCGCAGCGCTCACGGAAGCCAGTGCCGCCTGTGCTGATTCCCTGTCCTGAGCCTTCCTGAACGAGCGCAACCCACCTTTTACAGTTCGATACTGACTGGGCATCTCCGCTCCCATGCGGACCGCCGCCAGGAGCAGGTTGAGATTTCTGTACTTGCCGATGAAATCGGGCAGCGTCTGCGCCAGAGCACCGAGAACAACTTCGAGTCTGCTGAACGATTTGTTGCAGCAGGCGGCCGTGAACTCGGAGGGTGGCGGGAGCGGTGCATCGAAGGGTTCACCGGCCGCCGCCGCAGAGTCTGCGACGAAAACCGAACCGGCCGAATCAGTGCCCGCCCCCGCTCCACCCGTGGCACCGGCCCCCGCGGCGCTCGCCGACGCACTGTCCGCCCTGACGGCTTCGAGTTCCTTCTCCAGCTGGTCGACAACCTGCTCGAGCTGGGCCACCTGCTCGTCGATCGGCGAGTCAAAACCCGGCATGGCTGGCAGCACCCGATCGTTTGGGCCGGCCGGCTGAGCGGCAGGAACGACGCTGTAGCGGAACACCATTCCGCTGGAGCCCACTATGTACGCCCGGTCGCGCCGGGGCAGCGAAAACGCTCTGATCGTTGCCGGGAGTTTGCTTTCCCGGCTCGTCCACCGCCGGCCGCCGTCCGTCGTGTACGCAAGCCGCAGGTCCGTGTATCCGAGCTCTATTCCCCAGCCGACCTGCGGATCAGCAAACTGGATCTCGGCGCTTGGTGAAGCGACGATTCCTCGCCAGCTGGCGCCGCCGTCTGTCGTCATGTGCAGCTTCTTGCTCGCGAGGCGTGCGAAGCCCGTCTGTTCGTCCAGGAAACTGATCCCTGCGACCTCGTCCTCTTCGAGTACGCCCGGACCGACCGACATTGTCCATGTGTCACCCCCATCGGTAGTCTTGCCGATCAGGGGCGGCGATCCGCACGCGATGCATCCGCGGCTGGCCATGACGTATCCGACCAGGGGACTTGGAAAGCGGATCTGCCCGAACACACAACCGATGTTCTGATTCAGGCCTCCCATGGAAACCCTTGCCGAACACGTCCAGACGGGCTTCCAGGTGCGTCCACCATCGGTGGTACGATAGAGTATGTCGGAGCCGCTTACCGACATGCTGGGGTTGCCGGTGAGGAATCCGGTCTGCGGTGAAGTGAAGACGATATTGGCTGCGCCGTGAGGCGCGGTCCCGATCTCCTCCCAGCTCTCACCATCGCGTGTGTGCAGCGTCTTGTAAGGTGTGACTCCTTCTCCCTGCACTGCCCATCCGCGCCGTTCATCAAGGAAGTGCAGTTCGCGGACCGGCGCTGACCTGTCCGCCGGATCACCCCCGAGTTGTGCTTCCCAGGTTTTCCCGGCGTCGGTCGTGCGGAGAATGGTTCCGCTCTTACCCGCGACCCAGCCCACGTCGGCGTTCACGAAGAATACGTGTGTCAGGTCGAGATCTTCGGTGTAACTCACCGGCTCGAGGAGCCCCTTGAACTGAGGTTGCGCTGGAGCAGGTCGGCTCTGGGCACCAAGCGAAGTAGAGCAGGTGAAGGCGAAGACCCAGACCACTGCCAGAGTCGTCAGAAGGCGCATGTTGCACTCCGATTTGGTTGATTTTCGCGGATCACGGACCAGCTCACGGGCGCCATCGCGCGCGTTGCTTTCGCTGTCATGGATGGTTGCCTCCACCACCTACGGTGACCGTCAGCCGTGCCGGTGGCGGTCGTGGCGTAAAGGTTCGATCGTGTTCGTCTTCTTCGAGTTGCACCGTGATCGTGTACGTGCCCGCAGCCGGCCAGGTCAGCGCAAGCAGGAGGTCGCGGTGGGGATTGAACGTGCAGGTGCGCCTCGCCCATTCACACGCCGCGTCAGGCGCGGGGGTCGCGACACCGTCCCAGTTGATCCGATAGCGGACCTTGCTCGCGTAGGGATAGCAGTCCGGCATTCGGACCCGTACCGCGACCGGTTGCGAGGCCGCTGCCTGCGTCGGGCCGTTGATCCGGGGGATGAGCGCCGTCGATCCACCCGGAGCCAGATCGCTGAACCAGAGGTGCCGGTTCTGCATTGCGTGATCTTCCCACGGCTGTCCGACCCGTTCACCTACGACCAGCGCTTCGGCCCTCAACAGCACGCCCCAATCGAGATCGGCCGTCAGCGCGACGTTTGTTTCACTGGTCGATCCGGCGCCCGTGGTCTGGGTCGCGGAGGCTGCGCCACATCCGTTTGCGACCGCCAGGACAAATGGCTCCGGACCAGCGCGGCCCTGCAGCACGTTGTAGTTGAGGCTGAGCTGTAGCGCGGTGAATATCCCCGGCTGTACGGAAACCTTGCCCTCGATTTGCGCGCTCTGATTGGTCGTTGTCGGCGTCGTGATCGATCTGCGGCTCCCTTTACATCCCCTGCCACTGCACTCGAACGCGAAGTTCGTTCGCTGCGAGTTGGTGGCGCCGAATCGACCGCTGGCCGTGCCCTCGGCGTGGACACGGACGTCACCCTCGATGTAGGCACTCACGTCGATCACCGCGACCGGGACCTGCCCGATAACGATCGGAATCACGTACAACGGTATCTGCGCTCCGCCGGTCGGAGGAATCGTGTACTGCTCGCTGAACGCGCCGCTCGCTGTCACGTCGACAGAGAGCTGATTGGTGACAGTCAGGGTCCCCTCAGCTCCAAGGGCTCGCAGCCGGTACACCCCGGGCAGGCATGGGATGTAGAAGAAAGAGACGTTCGCCCTCAAATCGGACTCCATCGGGAAGCCGAGTCCCACGGAACCCCTGAGCGTACCCCGGGTGCTCCCCCGCGAACCACTCTGCTCCATGTTCACCGTCATCGACGGCGTGATCGAAAACGGTACGGGTACCGTTGGACCCGACGCTACGTGATCCTTCCACCCGTCGGTAGTCCCGCACTGCTGCATGGTTTTCTCGACATCCTCCCACCAGCCCTCCGCTCTCTTTCGCAACCGCTCCCATTCTGCCGATGTAAGCTCGCTCAGGTTGTCCCAGCTCTTCTCCGCCCTGCACCGGTAGCGTTCGAATTCGCTTCCCTTACACTTCTTTCCTCCCGTCTTCACCTTGATCTCCTCAGGCACCTCATGAGTTGCTGCCCATTCGCCGGCTATCTGAGGATCAACGATGTAGTGCGTCAACTCGCCGGGCATCGTCTTGCGTGCGTGAATCTCCAGAATCCGCTTGACACCTTCAGGCAAACTGGCGGGTGCGTTTTCAACCCCGTCAAGCCCATAGAGGTGGAGCACCGTACGTGAGACCTGGCGACTGCCAACCAAAGCCGTCAGCGTGCTGCTTTGAAACCTGGCGGCGGGCAGGTTGGCGTAACTCAATTCGGCGTTGCGGCCCGTGGTGGGAGAGTGTGGAATCGGCGTGCCAAACGAGATCGCAGGCGCGCGCGCGGCGATGAGTGCCCTCGTCGTGGCGGGCAGCGCGGTTATCTGATTGCCGCCCTGGTTACCTGATGGCGCAGGGCTTGGCACCCTGGTTGCAGCTGGTGCTGTGGGCCCTTTGGTGACCGTACAGCACGTCGCGCGGCCGTCGAGCGACACCTGCCTGCTGGTGAAGTTTGCGTGGACCGCCTGACCAACCCGCAGTGCCGATAGTGTGTTCGGTGCGCGGCTGGTGAATTCGAACACCTCTCCTGACGCCGAGACCCTGGCCGACACTACTCCAGAACGAGTGTCGATGGCCGTGATCGTGCAACACGCCGCCGCGCGCACCTGTCCCTGCGTTCGAACCGGTGTCGTCACGACCAGTGCATAGACAAGAGTCTTCACCAACACGCGAAGGAGTGCGGGTGCGCTGCATCGCTGTCGGATGAGCGCCCTTTCATTGATTACGGTGTCAATGATCATTGAGGCCTGACGAGGTGGAGGGAGTTGGTGGTATGTCGATGATTGCACAGCATGGCTGTGGCTGTGTGGCACTGAGCTTCACGGTCCGCGCGGCGAAGTCAGCCCAGACAGGCTGACCGATCGTGAGCGAATCGATCAGGCGGCGACTGCGTACTGCAAACCGGAAGGTGAAACCGGTGGACCTCTCGCGAGCCGTGACCAACGAACGGCGTGCCTCTATCCGCACGATCGAACAGCACGGTGGGGTAGCCATCGGCTGAACCGCTGGCCGACGAGGTTTCGACGTTGTCGTGTCGCCAGACTGCGCCACTGCCTGAGGTCCGGCGGCCAGCAGGACGCCTGCGATCAAGGCAGCGAGCACTCTATGAAAGGTCATTACTACTGGTCAGATGAACTGTTATGTGTCTTGTGGCTGGGGTCCCGGTGCGTAACTTGGAGATCGGCGATCACACCGCCCTCCTCCGGGTGTCAAACGCCATATGACGTTGCGGCTGCGAACTTTCGGCGCTGTTTATCTCGAGCGCGACGGATCTCCCCTCGCGGGCGCTCACAGTCAGCGACGGCGCCTCGCACTCCTTGCCTACCTTGCGGCAGCCAACGGAGCGGTCATTACTCGCGCCAGGCTGATTGCACTTCTCTGGCCCGAAAGTGACGAGGCCAGCGGCAGGCATTCACTTTCGCAGCTGCTCTATTCGCTCCGCCATGACCTCGGCACCGGGGCCATCGTTATCGACAGCGAGACCGCGCGCCTCGATCCCCTCGTGCTTCCAGGTGATTTGAACGCCTTCGAGGCCGCGGTCCGCGCCGGTGAACTGGAGAAGGCCGTCGAGCTCTATCAGGGTGAATATCTGGACGGCTTTCACCTCGATGGAGCCCCCGACTTCGACCGGTGGATGGAGGAACAGCGCTTCCGCCATCGCGCCGCGTGCGCACGAGCGCTGGAACTGCTCGCCGATGGCGCAACGAGGTCAGGCGACCACCATCGCGCAGTCGAGTTCTGGCGCAGACGCGTCACGATGGAACCCACCGACGGACGCGCGACACACCGGCTCATGAAGTCGCTCATTGCGATCGGAGATCGTGAGGGAGCCCTGAGAGCGGCTCGCGTCTACGAAACTCTGGCGCGCGAAGAGCTCGAGGTTGAGCCCGACGCGGCGGTTACTGAGCTGGTGACCGAGGTGCGGCGTGCAGCGCCGGTGGCGGTGCAGTCAGTCAGTGACAAACCACCAGCAGCGATACAGGAGGCACAGGCGTTGCGCAGCCCGCCCGCTTCGCAGGTTGCGCCGGAGCCGTATGCTTCACCCGGCGCGGAGCCGAACACGGCGGTCGCCTCGCCCGCCGCTCGGCACGGTGTCCCCGCCGATGAGCAAGAAACCTCGCGACCCGTGCGGTCCAGCCGCCTGTCCCGGCCACGCCTGGTTCGCCCGCTGCTGATGGCAGTTGCTGTTGCCGTCGCCGCATCGGCGCTCGTGATCGTTCGAAACGTCCTCGGTTCGGCCGGGAATGAACGCCCCGGCTCAGAATCACCGGACGGCACCACGGTCGTTGTTGGTGACCTCGAAGGTCCGGACGCAATACTGTCGCTCGCAGTTCGCGAGGCACTGCGCGCCGAGCTGCAGAATACAAGCGGCGTTCTCCTTACCAGTGACCTCGGGATTCGTGAACTCAAGTCACTCATGCGACTGCCACATGACTCGGCGCTGCGATCCGGACCTCTGCTCGCTCTTGCCGGCAGGGCTGGCGCCCAGGTCGCTGTTGCAGGTTCGGTACTGCCTGTTGGCAGCGGCGCGCAGATCGTGATCGAGCTGCTGGATCCCGAAACCGGTCAGCCCATTCGAACATTCACGGAGCGCCCGGTGGACGGCCCCGGCCTGCTCGCGGCTGTTGGGGACATCGGGCGGGCGATCGGCGATGCGGTTTCAAGGACACCGCGCGACACAACGCGCCGGGCTCTGCCGGCCGTGATGACCGCGTCACTGCCCGCCCTCAAGAGCTACGCGCTGGCACGTCAATTGGCCTCGTCGGGCAATCGCCGGGAGTCGATCGCACCTGCCGAGCGGTCGGTCACCCACGACAGTACCTTTGCCCTCGCCCACTACTTCCTCGGCGACGTTCTGTGGTTCATCGACGAGCAGACCCATGCCGAGGCGCACCTGACACGGGCGTTCGAGCTGCTGGGCGATCTCCCACTGCGTGAGCAACTCGTCATCAGGGCCCGCTACGAACAGTTGGTTCGCGACCGACCAGACAGCGCTCTTGTTTACTGGGACCTGCTTCACGATGCGTCACCGGGCGACGTACTCGCCTATGAAGGCAGGAGTTGGGCGCTGCGTGCGTTGGGAAGGCACGAAGAAGCCGCGGCCGCTGCAGATACAGCGATCACGCTCGACCCCGGAGCGGTCTTTCCGAACGCCCACAACGCCATCTACTCCTGGCTGGGTATCGGCGATACGCTCAGAGCTTTGGCGATGGGTACGCGCATAGAGGGGAGGGCGCCGGACGCGCCGATCGAAACACGATTCTACGCCGCACTCTTTCGCGGTGATACCGCGGCAGCGGTCGCTCTTGGTGAAAGCACCGTAGCGCCGATGTCGCGCTACTGGCGGCGTCACCAGGCGAGCCTTGCGAGAGGAGATCGTGGAGCGGCGAGACTCGCGCTGGACTCGCTGGTCTCACGGCCGGTCGAGATGGCCTTCGTACCCAATGCACTGCTGAACCAGGGTCTCCTTGAGCTTGCTCTGGACGATGACCGCGCCCGCGCCGCGGGTCTCGCCCGCCAGACTCTCGAGTGGGTACGCGGGCGCGATCTGTCGCCACCAGCTGCCGGTCGTTTGGCTGAACGCATCGGACATCTCGCAGCCCTGGCCGGTGATCAGGCTGGAGTACGGGCCATGATTTCGCTCGTGCGCGAGCGCGACCGTGGGCGTCTGCTGCCAAGCTACGTCATGACACTCCGCACGCTTGATGCCGCCCTGGCGTTCTCGCGAGGCCAATATGACGAAGCTGCACGGCGCGCGGCCGAAGCGAGGCGTGGTGTGTTCTTTTCCCGGTCGCTGGCAGCGGTCGTTCAATTGGAAGCCGACGCCCGCCGGGCTGCTGGAGAGCGGGCCGCCGCTGATTCGCTCGAGGCCCTGATCACCACACATCAGATCGTCGACGGCAACTTTGAGGCGTGGGCGGCGATAAGGTCAGCTCTGGCTCTGCGAACTCAACGGCGGCGCACGGCGGCAACGGGCCGCTGAGTGAAGTCGGGCCGCGCAGCGCGCCCGCCATGTCGGGAACGCTGAAGTCCATCCCGACGGGCCCTGGATTTCACGGCATGACTCTCCCGAGCCCTTGTCGTCCGTCATTTGTTGGCTCATCTTGGATGCCAACTGCAGCCGTCACAGTGGTCCCAATGGAGATTCTCCAGGGCACGCTCGACCTCCTCATCCTCAAGACCCTGAGCCTCGAGCCCATGCATGGCTTTGGCGTCGCCCGTCGCATCGAGCAGGTCTCTGATTCGCTCTTTCGAGTCAATCCCGGTTCGCTGATTCTCGCTTTTCGGAGGCTCGATCGGGACGGTCTTGTTCGTTCCGAGTGGCGGGGGACGGAAAACAATCGCCGAGCGAAGTACTACCACCTGACTGCGAGGGGGAGAAAGCAGCTCGAAGCCGAGCAGCGCAGTTGGGAACTGCGGAGTACAGCCATGGCGCGACTCCTGGAGGCGTGACGTGTCGTTCATCAGAAAGCTCACTGGGGGACTTCGCACACTCCTCGGGCGCGACCGGTTCGAGCGCGATCTCGACGAGGGGGTTTCCCACTTCGTCCACATGGAGACCGAATCGCGGGTGCGCGCCGGCGTCCCACGCGACGACGCACGGCGTCAGGCCCTCGCGAGCCTCGGCGGCGTTGAGAACGTGAAAGAGTCTGCGCGTAGCGGTGGGTGGGAGTTCACGTTCGACTCACTCCTCCGCGACGTCTCGTACGGCCTTCGTGCTCTGCGGCGCAACCCGGGTTTTACAGCAGCGGCGATCCTCACTCTTGCAATCGGGGTCGGGGGTAACACGACGGTTTTCTCGATCGTCAACGCCATCCTTCTCAGGCCGCCAGCACATGTTCGGGCCCCCGAGGAACTCGTTTCCATCTATACGAGTGACCATAGCGGCCCGCTCTACGGCAGCTCGTCATTAGCCGACGTCGAGGATTTCCGGAGCCAAAGACAGCTCCTCAGTGGCGTGGCTACATATGCGCCCCGTCCGGTGGGTATCGGCGAGGGTGACGACCTGCAGCGGGGCGGGATGGAGCTTGTTTCGGCTGACTACTTCCGGGTGCTGGGAATCGAACCGGTCGCGGGGCGTTTCCTTGTGGCTGACGAGGGTCGCCCGGGTGTACCGGCGGCGGTTGCCGTCCTCAGTTATCACCTCTGGCAGCAGCGATATGGTGGGCAGCCATCGGCAGTGGGCGAAAACGTCAGGCTGAGCGGACGGACGTTCACCATCATTGGTGTCGCGCCTCAGGGATACGCGGGCGCGATGCGGGGTCTCGATGTAGCTGTCTGGGTCCCGGTCACCGCCAGCCCACTCTTTGGCGGTCGTTCCGATGAGCACACCTCTCGTGGTAACCGTTCCCAGCTTGTCTTGGCGCGTCTTGCCCCTGGGGTGTCACTCCAACAGGCGCGTGCAGGGATGGCGTCGTTGGCCACGAACCTGGCGAGGGCCTGGCCAGAGGCCTGGACCGACGTTTCGGAACAGGGGAGGCGGATCACCGTGCTACCGGAAAGCGACACCAGAGTGCATCCGCAGATGCGCGGACCGGTGCTCGGGTTCGCTGCCCTTCTCATGGGAACGGTCTTTCTGGTGCTGCTCGTCTGTTGCGCCAACGTCGCCGGACTCATGCTTGCGCGTGCGACCCAGCGTTCTCACGAGATGGGTGTGCGCCTCGCGCTCGGCGCGACCAGAGGTCGGCTGACGAGACAACTTCTTACCGAAAGTGCACTTGTTGCCGTGGGCGGCGCTGTCGCCGGGACACTCCTCGCGATGGGTGTCACCCGATTGTTGCTCGCCTACGAGCCTCCTCTTCCCGTCCAGCTCTCACTGGACCTCAGGCTCGACCTGCCTGTCCTCGCCTTCACCCTCGTCGCCTCGGTGCTGACCGGCCTGGTATTCGGTATTGCTCCGGCACTCAGGGCCGGTCGCACGCAGCTCACCGGTATGCTCAAGGGTGATAGCCGAAGCAGAACCGTCGGCGGCCGTCGCTTTTCACTGCAGGGGCTGCTCGTTTCGGCGCAGGTTGCGGTGTCGCTGCTGCTCCTCGTTGGTGCCCTGCTCTTTCTGCGTAGTCTGCAAGCCGCGGGCCGCATCGATCCCGGCTTCTCGACCGAAGGAGTCCTTGTATTCAACACAGCTCCGCGTCCGGATGTCATTGATCGTCCCTACGATCTTGCGATGCCGCTGCGGATAGCGGAGCGCGTGGATGCTCTGCCGGGTGTGACAAGCGTCTCGTGGGCATCGTCGGCACCGCTGGGGTTCGATGCATCGCGCCGCAGTATCGCCGTGG
The DNA here is from genome assembly GCA_052389935.1 of Gemmatimonadota bacterium. Taxonomy (GTDB): domain Bacteria; phylum Gemmatimonadota; class Gemmatimonadetes; order Gemmatimonadales; family Gemmatimonadaceae; genus JBQTHK01. The sequence goes on from JBQTHK010000043.1 coordinate 13,970, forward strand.
ATGGCTATGAGCCTGCGCGCGGTGAAGAGATGGAGTTTCACTACAACATCGTTGGTCCTGCGTGGCTCGAGACCCTGAGTGTCGATCTGGTCGAGGGCCGCGATTTGACCAGTGCAGATCGTGATGGGGCGCCGCCAGTGGTAGTGGTCAACGAGGCTTTCGCACGCCGATTCTGGCCTGGACAGTCGGCACTCGGGAAGCGCATCATGACCCGCCGCGACATCGGATGGGCTGAGGTTGTGGGAGTTGCGCGTGATGCGCGTTATGTGTCGCTGACTGAGGAATCGCCACCGTACATGTACTTTCCCAGTCTTCAGGAGCGGGACGGTGTGGAGATGCACGTGCGGACGTCGGGAGATCCCATGTCGCTGCGGGACGCGGCCATTCGCGCGGTGAGCGAGGCTGCACCCGAGTGGAGGGTGGGTGACATTCGAACAATGGAGCAGCAAGTCGGGCTTTCACTGGCTCCGCAGAGGGTTGGAGGAACGGTGCTGTCTGTCTTTGGTGTGGTTGCACTTCTCCTGGTAGCGGTGGGTCTCTATGGAGTTGTCGCCTACGCGGTGGCTGCGCGCACGCGGGAGATCGGGGTCCGCATGGCGCTCGGGGCGAGGCGTGGAGACGTTGTCTGGTTGATGGTGCGGCAGGGGTTGCGGCTGGCCCTGTTCGGCGCGCTGGTCGGGCTCCCGTTGGGGTGGGCCGGGACTCGGCTTCTGTCGTCGTTCGTGATTGGGAGAGACGCGGGAAACGCGTTGACCCCGGCGGCCGCGGTTGTGCTGTTGGGAGTGGTGGCATCGCTGGCGGCGTGGTTGCCGGCTCGGCGGGCAGCTCGAATCCTTCCGATGGCGGCGTTGCGGGAGGAGTAAGCTCGCCAGCGGAGAGACGCGAGCTGGCGCGGCGGTGAGAATCCGCGTAGCTTGGGCCGGCCAACCGCACAGGGGAGTTTGTGTCATCAGTTGACGTTTCCATGGACGCGAAGCCGGGTGTGGGGTTGCGCTCGGTGTGGAGGAGCGCGGCCCGGACTTCGCTGGTCGTCGGCACGGTGCTGACCCTGATCAACCAGTGGCCTCGGCTGCGTCAGGGAGGCATTGATCTGGAACTCATGGTTCGGATCATGATGAACTTTCTCGTTCCCTTTTCCGTTGCTTCCTACTCGCGCCTGGCTGTGCTGCGTGAGCGGGATCGGTTCGGGACGGCGCGCTGACCGTCGCTCGGGAGCGCGCGGGTTCTGGCGCCCCACTTCGGTTCGGGACGGCGCGCTGACCGTCGCTCGGGCGCCCGCGGGTCCTTGCGCGCCACTGCTGAAAGCATATTATCACTGTTAGTTTGCCTGATCCGGCGATCTATTCACAGTTCCCTGAAGATCGATGACGCGCACGGCTCTCGGTGAGTTCGAACACTTTGTGCTCCTCGCGCTGGTCAGGCTTGGCAAACGCGGGTATGCCGCTGTCATCGCATTCGAACTTGAAGAGGCTACCGGGCGGCGAGTTTCGCCTGCCGCCGTATTCATAGCGCTCAGGCGCCTCGAGCAGCGAGGTTACGCCCGTTCGACGAAACACGAGCCAGGGCCGGGTGAAGGAGGGCGTGGGCGCAGAGTCTTCCAGATCACGGCCGCGGGGTCCGCGCGACTGACCGAGTCGCGTGAGGCGTTGGAGAGGCTCTGGCGGTCTCCGTCACGGTTGGGCGAGGCGACATGACCGGATTCGTACCGCCGGCAGCCGAGCGGCTGCTGCATGCCTTGCTTCCCCGAGTCTGGCGCGACGAGCTTCTGGCGGATCTGCGGGACCTCGCTCAGTTGAAGGCTGACCGCGCCGGAGCTGCCGCTGCGCGGCGCTGGTATTGGCGACAGGTACCGGGCACGCTCGCCCGATTGCAGTGGGCTGCACTCGTCAACGAGCCTTTAGTCCAACAATTACCGCCACACACTACCCGAAGCGTAAGGAGCCGATTGTCGCCATGTTCACCGATCTGCGTTATGCGCTCCGCGCCATGTCGCGGACACCGGGGTTCTCGGCGATCGCGGTCCTCATGCTCGCGCTCGCAATCGGCGCCAATGCCGCGATTTTCGGGGTCGTTCGCGCCGTGCTCCTCCGCCCCCTTCCTTTCCCGGAGGCTGAGCGGATCGTGGAACTGGGAGAGACGCGCCCGGGCCGTGAGACGTCGTCCTCCTTTGCACACGACAATCTCTGGGACGTGCGCGATCTCAATCGCAGCTTTTCGGCCGTCGGGGGAATCACCTGGGAGTCGATGACGCGGGGCGGGACAGCAGAACCCGAGCGTGTGAGCGTCGCTTCGGTTTCGGCAGGCTTCTTCGACGTGCTCGGTGTAACGGCGCCTCTCGGAAGGCTGTTCGTCACGGGTGATGATGAGCCCGGCGCTGAGCGCACCCGTGTCGTGCTGAGCCACTTGTACTGGAGTTCGCAATTTGCGAGCGACCGGAACGTGCTCGGCCGCACAATTGCGCTCGATGGCAGCAGTTATTCTATAGTTGGAGTGTTACCTGCCGGGACTCCCTGGCTGGATGCAGCGGACATGTTTGTGCCGATGATCAGGCGGCCTGGCGCCAACCGCGGCAGCTGGGAGGTCCCCGTGATCGCGCGACTCAGGCCCGGCGCGACGGTGGCCAGTGCTCAGGCAGACCTCGATGCTGTCGCGCGCCGCATAGGAGAGCAACATGCCGAAGCCCGGGACATCGGCTTCAGCGTGGAGACCACCGAAGACTGGCGGGCGACCGATGGTACGCGGCGTGCCCTGCTCGTGCTCCTCGGCGCCGTCGGCTTGCTGCTGTTGATAGCTTGTGTCAATCTTGCGAATATGCTCCTCGCCCGGTCGACGGCGCGGTCACGCGAGCGGGCTTTGAGGTCGGCGCTTGGGGCGTCGCGGGGCCGCGTGGTCCAGCTGGCGGTGATTGAATCGCTGCTCATCGGGATTTCAGGCAGCGCGCTGGGCGCACTCTTCGGATGGTGGCTTCTCGGGTATCTCAGGACGATAAACCCCGGGGAGATTGCCAGACTCGCCGAGGCAGGGATCGATCCCTGGGTGCTGCTGGTGGCACTGGGTGGCGGATTGTTGACAAGCCTGTTGGCCGGGTTGATGCCGGTTGTACTCCAGCCAACTACCGGGCTGGCAACCGCTTTGCGGGATGGTGACCGGGGAGTGGCGGGCGGGCGGAAGGCGGGCCGCTTGCGGATGTCGCTGGTTGCCGTGGAGGTATCGCTGTCGCTCGTGCTGCTGGTGGGAGCGGGCCTTCTGCTGCGGAGCTTTGGCCGGCTTCTCGACGTCGACCGGGGTTTCACGAGCGCGGATCGCACCATGGTAACCGTCGGTTTCTCGGGCGGGCGGACCCGGGCTGAGGCCATCCGTGCCGGACAGGACCTTCAGCAGATCCTCGACAGATTGAGAGCTTCCCCCCAGGTGATATCGGCGGCGGCGATTCACGTGCGGCCGCTGGCCGGATCAGCGACAGGGATGGGATTCGGCGCGGCCGACAGGCCGGATGCGACGGGCAATGAGATTCCATGGGCCGGCTGGCGTATCATTTCGAAGGACTACTTCAGGACGCTCGGTGTCCCCGTACTGGAAGGTCGCGATTTCAACGAGAGTGACCTGATCAGCAGGGCAGACTATCAGGTAATAGTGAGCAAACGCCTGGCAGAGTTGCTGTGGCCGGGTGAAAGTGCGCTGGGGCGCTCGCTGGTGATGTGGAAGGGTCAGGAAAGCAGCAACGGACGGATCATCGGAGTTGTCGGTGACATGCGCGACTGGAGCCTGAGCGAGGGCCCGACGTACAGCGTCTATCTCCCCGTATATGGAACTGGCCTCTTCCCTGCCAACGTCGTTGCCCACACGACACTGCCGACGGCGTCCTTCACGCGACTTGTCCGGAGCACAACGGCAGCAGTCACACCGGCAGTTCCTGTTTATGGTATCGAGACTCTGACGGAGATGGTTGGGGAGTCGGTTGCTGCGCGACGCTTCACGATGATGCTGCTCGCTTCACTGGCAGCGCTGGCGCTGGTGCTGGCGGTGAGTGGTGTTTACGGGGTCCTGGCGTACAGCGTGTCGCAGCGACGGGGTGAGGTCGGCGTCAGGCTGGCTCTCGGTGCCAGTCGCGGGAGTGTGGTTGGTATGGTCATGAGGCAGGGCCTCAAGCCCGTGACTGTGGGGCTGGTGGCAGGCGTAGTGGCTGCGCTGGTGATGTCACGTTTCATGACGACTCTGTTGTTCGACATGACTGCGCTCGACGCGCCGACTTATCTGGGTGTCGCGGGCCTGCTGGTTGCTGCTGCGGCACTGGCGTGTTACTTCCCGGCGCGGGAGGCTGTGCGGCTTGATGTGCTGTCGACGTTGAGAGAGGACTGAGGACGGGCCTCGCTCGCCGGTCGAGCGGTTCCCGATTCCTGTCCGCACACTCGATGCCCTTCACCTCGCCTCGATCGAGTTCCTTCGTTCGCAGCGCGCTGAGCTGCAAGTTGCAACATACGACGCCCGTCTGGGCGAAGCAGCGAGGAGACTCCGCGCTCCCGTTATGAGTCTCTGACACGCCCGGCCGGCCGCTGACTGCCCCTGATAGTGGCAAGGTGGTCGCTCTCACTTCATCTTGTTCCCCGGCCGCGACCCGCCATCGGACGTTCCTCTCTGCCTATCATGTTCCTGCGCCTCATCGCGACCCTCGCCGCGTCGTCGATCGCGGCGGCAAACATCCTCGCCCAGGGCCTGCCGCCAGGCGCAGGACAACGCATTGATTCGCTCTTCAGCGGCCTGACCCAGGCCGCATCGCCCGGCGTCTCGGTCGCAATCGTCCGCGACGGACAAATCGTGATGACAAAGGGCTACGGACTCGCGAGCCTCGAACACCAGATCCCGATCACCGATTCCACTGTTTTCGACATCGCCTCGATCTCGAAACAGTTCGCCGGCCTGTCGGTAGCCATGCTCGCCGATCAGGGCAGGGTCAACCTCGATGACGACATCACT
>JBQTHK010000044.1:0-9228 GCA_052389935.1 Gemmatimonadota bacterium
TCCACCGTCAGCGAGTTCCGCGACTCGTCGCGAGTGCACTCGCGACGCAGCGTCAACGTCCTGTGGCGTCTGACACGTCCGGAGCCGCTGGTCCTCGCCGCCCTCACCGTCCGGGACACAGTTACACTCGGCGCGTCATCCGTGGTTACAGGCACCGACTCGACGGCCATTGCTCAAACGTTTTGTGCGGCGGCAGCGCCCGTCGCCGGCATCGCCATCCCCGATACCGGCCGGCTGTGCGATGGTACCTGCGGCAGTGGACCAGGCACGCGAGTCATCGGGGCGCCACCAGTCACACTCGACACTATCACACTCGACACCGCCACCTACTCGGCTTTTGGAGGCGAGTCCTGGTCGTCGCTCATTGCCCTCGCCGACATCAGATTGCCACACGGAAGCATCGTTACACCCGCGCCGTCAACAACCGGCAGCATCTGTGACCGCTTCCGAACCGACAATTGGGGCGATCCATTCGGGTCCTCGACGTGCAGGCTCTACGCGCCGATAATCCATGTGCGCGGCGACGCAGAGATGCGCGGCGGTGTCGGCCAGGGCATTCTTCTCGTCGACGGTGATCTCGTCCTGTCGCAGAGCGCCCGCTTCTCGGGACTGGTCGTCACTGCCGACGACCTGATCGCGAGCACCGGAGCCAACACCATCTGGGGCTCGGTCCTGGCCCGGGATCGCCGCCCGGGCGCGGGCGATCACACGACACTGGGTGATCAAAGCGCGATTCGCTATTCGAGCTGTGCCCTCGAAACCGTCTATCGGCGATCGGGGCGACTTGTGCCCGTAAAGGAACGGAGCTGGGCCGTCATCCGCTAAGAAGGGCCGCATCCTCACCCCTCCGGCGTGATCTGAAACACCAGTCGGGGAAAACGCCACGGGCGACGCAGTCTGCTGTTACCCCACCCACCTCGCGGTCGTGTCATGGGCAGAGCAACCCGCTTTTTCCGGCAGCCCGCGCGCAGCGGACCGACCGGCGATCCTCGATTCGCACAGTTCGAACGCTCGCCCGAACTCAAACGCGCTCCAGCCAACTCCGCTCACCAGGAACCACAATGGCGCTTTTCGGTCGCAAGAAGACAACAGTTGGCCTGGACATCGGGTCAGGGCTGATCAAGGTCGCAGTCGTCGAGCACGGACGCGGCGAGCCCGAGCTGGCCCGCGTCGTTATCACCCCGCTGCTCGCAGACGCAATCGTCGAGGGCGACGTGATGGACCCCGGCATCGTCACCGACGCCATTCGCAACGCCATGGAGCAGGCCGGAGTCAAGGGCGGCAGCGTCGTAACCGCGGTCGGCGGCCGCGACGTGATCATCAAGAAAATCCAGATCGAACGCGTCAAGGAACAGCAGGCTCGCGAACTGATGAGGTGGGAAGCCGAGCAGCATGTGCCCTTCGACATGGAGTCGGTGGAACTCGACTTCCAGATCCTCGATCCCGACGCTGACGGAATGGAGATGAGCGTTCTCCTCGTTGCCGCCAAGCGCGATCTGGTCGAGAACAAGCTGCGTCTCCTCACCGACGCCGGACTGGCGCCGTCCGTGGTCGACGTCGACGCGTTCGCCCTTCACAACGCCTTCGAGCTCAACCACCCGGATGCAATGAACGGTGTGGTCGGGCTGATCAACATCGGCCACGAAGTCACCAACATCAACATCCTGGACGACGGCGTCCCGATCCTGACCCGTGACCTGACGGTCGGGACGCGCCGCTTTCGTGAAGATCTGCAGCGCGAACGCGGTCTTGCCTCCGACGAAGCAGACCAGCTTCTCCAGGGCTACGACCGCTCTCCGCACCTTGACGCCGTGATCGAGAGCCGAGGCGAGGAGATAGCCGTCGGTGTCGAGCGCGCAGCCGCGTTCCTCGCGTCGTCGTCGCGGTCGGGGAGTCAGATGAGGGCCGTCTTCCTCTGCGGTGGTGGTGCGCGCGTGCCGGGGCTGGCCGACGCGTTAGGCAGGCGCCTCAGGCTCCCGGTCGATCAGGCCAATCCCCTTGCCAACCTTCGTGTCCGTGAAGGTGCGCTCGACAACCTCGTCACCGACGAGATAGCCCCGCTTCTGATGCTTCCCATAGGCCTCGCCCTCCGCAAGGCCGCCTGAGTCCAGCGATCGAGTCATTCCAATGATTGAAATCAATCTGCTGCCAGGCGCAGCAAAACGAAGCAGGGGTCGCGGGACCGCGTTTTCACTGAAGGCAGTGACAGCCGGCATCGCATCGCGCGTACGTGATCCCTACATGATCGCCGGTGTCGTCGGTGTCGCGCTCTCGGCGGCCGCCGTTGGCGGTATGCACTTCACGCAGTCATCGTCGATGTCCAGCCTGACGACACGCGAAGAGGAAGCGCGCCGCGATTCGACACGCTTTGCGCTGGTTCTCCGGGAACGGAGAAAGGTCGAAGCGAAACGCGACTCCGTCACGAGCCAGCTCGCGATCATCCGTTCGATCGACGACGACCGCTTCGTCTGGCCGCATGTCCTCGACGAGGTGTCGCGTTCACTGCCCCCCTACACGTGGCTAAAGTCGATCTCGCAGACCTCAAGCACCCCGACTCCCGCGGCACCCGTGGTACCGGATGGAAAGGAGAAGGAACGCAAGGATCCAGTTCCTTCAGCGGAGCCTATGCGCTTTCGGATTGTAGGGAATACAGTCGACATCCAGGCTCTCACCCGGTTCATGAAGCTCCTCGAAACCTCTCCCTTTGTCCAGAACGTGCAACTCGCACGTTCGGAGATGGTGATGCTCGACGGCAAGGAAGTCACCGAGTTCCAGCTCGACGCCGAGTACGAGCGCCCTGACCGCGCTCTGATCACGACCGCCCCCGTTTCGCTTTCGGTGAGGTAACCGATAATGGCATTCCCCCCGAAGTCTCAGCGCGAGCAGGTGATGCTGATCGTCTGCATTCTCGCACTTGGCCTGGCTGGCGCCTACTGGCACTTCGTCTACCAGCCAAAGGCCACCGAGATCGGCACGCTCCGCCAGCGCGTTGATACACTTGAGTCGCGCAACACACGGGCCCGCGCCGAGGTCGCGACGGGCAGCGTCGATGCCCTCAAGGCAGAGGCCGAACAGTCGGCTCGCGATCTCGAGGTCATGAGGCAGCTGGTCCCGACCGGCAACGAAGTCCCGGCGCTCCTCGAGCAGGTTTCGACGGCCGCCCGCCGCGTCGGACTCGACATCTCGACCTTCCAGCCCGAGCCCGTGATCGAAGGTGATCAGTTCGATACCCATCGCTACAAGATGTCGGTAACAGGCGGCTATCACGCCGTCGCCGAGTTCCTCGCCAACGTCGGCTCCCTGACGCGGATCGTTGCTCCCGTCAACGTCGTCGTCGCGCCGGTAAACAATCAGAACCTCTCCGCCGTACAGCGCCGACCCGCAGGCAGCTCGGCGCTCGACACGAAATTCGAAATCCAGACTTACGTGGTCCGGACGGCTCCCGCCGCCCAGCCGACCAGTGGAGGGAAGTCATGAACATGCAACTGATCCTCGGCGCGTTCGCACTCGCCGCCATCGAGTCATCGGCCCAGTCGGTTCCCAGCATCACGCGGACCAAAGCCAATGCGACGAAGGCGGTCGCTGCGACCAACGCGCACACGCAGGCGATGACGCGACCGGTGGAAGACACGGCTGCCGCCGACAGCGGGCGCCGCGTTTCGACCGACAGCGCCGGAGGTACCGCCGCCGTCAGCGTTCCCGGTTCTCCGAAGGCCGCCGAGTTCTCGCGGGAAACGTTTGCCTACGAGCGCGGCGGACGGCGTGATCCGTTTGTATCGCTTATGAGCACCAGCGAGCTTCGCCCGCTCATCTCGGACCTCCGCATCGTCGGAATTCTCAATGACGCCGGTGGCCGCTCGTCTGTCGCCATCCTCCGCGACCTCAATACCAAGGAACAGTACCGGATCAGGACCGGCCAGTCGTTAGGCCGGATGCGCGTCGCACACATCGCACAAAAGAGCGTGACCTTCACGATCGAAGAGTTCGGCTACAGCCGCCAGGAAGTGCTGTCGCTGACCGAATCCAACACGGAGAAAAAGCAATGAGGCGAGTCCGTTCGCTCACACTCAAACTGACGATCGCGCTCCTTGCCGGCGCGGGCGCTGCCGGCGCCCTGCCGAACCAGAACAACGGACACGGCGCGAGCACGATCACTTCCCTGTCCATCGTCCCGGCCGAGGGACGCGCCGATGTCGTCATCGCCGTCTCGGGGCCGGTAACCGTTCAGGACTTCACGGTTCCTTCACCAAACCGCATCGTCCTCGACCTCACCGGTGCACGCCTCGTCCCGCATCCGCGTGCGTACGACGGCATCACCAGAGGTGGCATCGCCAACATCCGCCTCGGCCAGTACCGCTCCGACGTGGTTCGCGTTGTCCTCGATCTCGATGGCCCGCGCGACTACACGATCTCGCGCGAAGGAAATGTTGTGCGGGTATCCCTGGCGACTGAGCACGCCTTCGCCGCCTGGCACTCCTCGGGCGCACTTCTCGCCGAGCAGGTAGCGGAGATCGCCGCTGAGTCGCCGCGCACCCGTACAGTCGAAGCGTCGGGTGCGGTGGAAACCAGCACGTCCCGCATCGACGCTGCAATCGATTCAGCCCTCGCGGCCGCGCCTCCGGCGACCGCCCGCGATGTCGAAGCCGGTTCACCTGTGAACGCCCGGGCAGCCCGCCCCGCGCCTCCTGTCCGGCTGTTCCAGCAGCAGTCTCAGCAGCCCAGGATCACCGTCACCTACTCGGGCGCTGACATCAACGACGTCCTCGCAGCGTTCGCGACCTTCTCTGGGCGCACGATCGTTGTAGGCAAGAACGTGTCAGGAACGGTCACCGCCGAGATCAAGGATCAGCCGTGGGACGTCGCGCTTCGGGCGATACTCGAGTCACAGGGCCTGGCCGCGATCGATGAAACCTCTGGTATCATCACCGTCGACAGTTACCAGAACATCCTCGCCAAGCAGGCCAGCGAGCCGGTAACGACGCAGATGGTCAACATCAACTACGTCTCGGCGCAATCGCTCCTTCCGACAGTCCAGGGACTCCTCTACAAGGACTGCCCGCAAGGAACCTCACAGGCCGGGGCCGCTCCCGGAGGTGGCATGCCGGGCATCCCCGCCGGCTGCATCGTTCGCGGAAGCGTCGCTGCCGACAGCGGCACCAACTCGCTCATCGTCACCGAAGTCTCCTCGAGACTCCCGTCGCTGCTCCAGTACGTGCGCGGACTGGATATCCGCACTCCGCAGGTTGCTCTCAAGGCCAAGATCGTTTCTGTTCAACGGACGCAGATCGAGCAACTGGGCCTCAGCTACGATATCGGTTCGAGCGGAACGTTCTTCAATTCGCTGCTGCCGCGCATCCCCGAGGGCCAGACTACTCCCGGCCAGTTCGAATCGCAGGTGGAGCTTGGCGGTGACGCCGTGGCCGGCGTCGCCAATGCCCAGCGCAAGTACAAGAGCACCTCGGCGCTCAACCTCATTTTCTCCACCGCGCTAGGCAGGTACAGCCTGACTTCGTTCCTCGACGCGCTCGCCGAGTCACAGCTGTCTGACGTGCAGGCCGAACCGAGCATCGTTACCCTCGACAATCGCGAGGCGAAGATCACGGTTGGCCAGGAGACCCCGGTACGAGTGATCGACGCCGGATCAATTGGCCAGATCGGCCAGCCGGCGCGCGCCAACGTCCAGTTCCGGGAGACTGGCATCATCCTCAAGGTCACGCCGCACATCACCAGCAACCGTCAGATCCGCATGAAGATCGAGGCGGAGCAGTCTGAAGTGCGCATCATCGGCGGCGACCTTGGCTTCATCATCGACAAGAGCAACGCCCAGTCCCAGCTGCTGGTCAACGATGGCGAAACCGCTGTCATCGGCGGTCTGACGCAGACGCAGGTGGTCAAGAACCGGTCGGGAATTCCCTTCCTCTCCTCGCTGCCGCTTCTGGGTCGCTTCTTCTCCCAGACCGACAGCCGCGAGCAGAAGAAGGATCTGCTGGTAATGATCACGCCCACAATCATCGACGAAGGCGATCCGGTGCGTCCACCGGAGAGCCGCTGACCCTGACCCGGAGCCCCACGATGAAGACTTCAATTCGTCGCGCCGTCCCCGGGCTGCTGTCGGCCGCCCTGGTCGCAGCCTGCGGCGAGACCGAAATCGCCTCGATCACGACCGACAGGATCGTGCCCAGTGTTTCGGTTTCGATTCAGGGAACGATCGGCACCGAAGGTGTGGATTCGGTGTCCGTGCGTCTGCCTCTGCAGGTTGCCGTGATCGCCACCGATAACGCCGCCCTCCTGACGGTCGTCACCTCGGTATTCGCAGACACATCACTGGTGGGACGCGATTCAGCGCAGCTCGCGACTTCCAGCAGTTCCTACAACAAGACGCTCACCATTCCCCTCTCGGGAGTGCGTCCTGGTCAGTTGATCACCGCTCGCACCGTCGTCAGCGACGGCGCGCGCAACTCGGCCGAGGCGGCGGCACAGGCAATCGCCTTCGATCCCAACGTGCCCCGGCTCGGACTCGTCCGACCGGAGCCAAACGTGATCGTCGGTGGGACCTACAACTTCGACCTCGCTGTCAGCGACACTACCGGCATCACAAAGGTAGGGTATCGAGCGACGGCGACCGGATTCACCCGCGCCGATTCGACGCTCTTTCCGGTGCCGTTCCCCAGGGCAGACACGGTGAGCTACGCCTTCGCGCTGCCAGGCAGCCTTGCCGCGGGAACCACGGTCACAATCACCCCATTCGCCGAGAATCGCGATGGGCTGCGGGCCTTTGGTCAACCGTTTGCGGTGCGGGTGGCACCGGCCGGTCCTGATCTCTTGCCTCCGCTCGTCTACCAGACAGTAGCTTCGCGGCTCGAGACCCCCGACTCGATCGAGATCTCGGCACGCGACACCGACGGTCAGGTCCGCATCATCGGCTTCATCGCCAGGAACGTAGCCGGTCAGATAGTGCACCGCGCCGCCGACACACTGACGGTTCCCGTTCAGCAAATCACGCGCAAGAAGGCGTTCAGCGCGCCGATCTCGCTGCGTGGTGCCACACTCTTTATCACAGCATACGCCCAGGACGTTGCCGGCCGCATCGGGTACGGTGTACCGACCGGTGCAACCGTTCCGGTCAATGCCGACTCGATCGCCAAGCGTGACCAGGTCGTCTACGCCTACGGCCTCACCTACGACCTGCCGCCGGGCAGCCTCGGCGCCGATATCGCCGTGGATACGACACGCAGTACGGTTTTTGTCTCCAACATCAACCGGAATCAGCTGGAGGCATTCACCTACTCCACAACGCTTCAGCGACTGGCATCGGTCGCCGTCGGCGCACAGCCGTGGGGCATGATCATCGACAATTCAAACTCTCTGCTGCTTGTCGCTAACTCGGCGGGAACGAACATCTCCAGGGTCAGCCTGACGACGAGAGTCGAAAACGGGCGGGTCAAGACCGCCAACGAGTACCTCTTCGATGTCACGTACACCAAGGACGAGACGAGCGGAGGTTTCAAGTTCAAGGTTGGCCCGCCGATCGACTATTCGGACCGCCCGCAGTACATCGCACAATCGGCCAGTGGTGCCTTGTACTACAGCACGCGCCCCACGTCGACCGCGCGCCCCGGAACTCTGCGGCGGCTCGACAACTTTCTCGACACCAGGGCGGAGCCGCGCCAGATCTGGCAATACGGCGCGTTCCTCAAGGGGCACTACGTGGTCATCAACGCCGATCACGTGGACGTCATCGAAGGTGAAAGCGGCGTCCCCGACCAGATCGTGATCTGCGAGCACTCCCCGGGTGACAATCCCAACACCGCGGTCTGCGTGCAGTCTCTGACAGTCGAGGGAGCCGTAGCCGCGCTCAAACAGGCACCGGTTTCGGGTAACATCGAAGCGATCAAGGATCTCGACGTTGCCTCGCTCGCTCTTCCCGACACCAACTTCGTCGCCGTTGGCGGCGATCGGCGTCGAGTCGCTTTCGGCGAGGGCAATACGCGTGGGCGCGCCGGACGGGTTCTGATGGTTTTTGACCCGACGGGCACACCAGCAAACGGTGCGCAGTATTCGGCGCCGATTGAAGTCGCAGACCTTACGAACAACGCGTCGGACAAGGTTTTCGGCCTCGACCTCAACCGAAACAGCGCCAACCTGGGTGTCCACGGTGAAGAGACCTTCTTCGCCGATTCCTCACTGCGACTCCAGGGGAAATACGCCACGTTCAACTCCGGCGCCGGGATCGCTTTCCACCCCAACAATCTCGACGAAAACACGGTCGATTCCCTGGCGCGTGTGGCGTTCGTGGCGTCGGGCGACCAATCCATTCAGATAGTCGATTCCTACAGCTACCGGTTGCGAGGCAGGATTCCGATCCGCGAGAATCTCTACGGAGCGCTGCGGGCAGTTGTCCCGACTCCCGCGGAACGAGCGGCGGACCCGACGCTGGTCGTCAAGCTCTTCGGTCTAACGCCGGAAGGGCTGGTGGTAATCGACGTGAGACGTGCCGATATCGACAACGCGAGGACGTCTTCGCTGCGACGATAACGAGCTAACGACTGTAAGCGTGAAGCCCGGCCAGGTTCGGCCGGGCTTCACGTTTATCTGTTCATGTCCGCTGCGTGGTGGACGCGGATTCCGGAAAGTCTGGCCACCTGCGGAGATGGGGTTGAGACGGTGGGTTTGGCTCGAACGAGAACGAAGCACTATTCTGGATGAGCGAGTGTTATCGCGAGTGACGAGGTTTGCTAACGGCCAACTGAGTAAACGCATGCTCCACGGAATGTCCGCTCGGTGGATAGCAGTGTCGTTGACGATTTTGACTCCGCTGGTGCCGGCGAAGGCCCACGCACAGTCCGAGGTCACAGATGTGCTTCGAGCGTCCCTGATTGCGGTGCGCGATGCGCTACCGGGTGGGGAGCGACGGCTCGACCTCGAGCGATTCCAGGCAGGCGGCAGGCAATGGGCGGCCTCGCAGGCGTCCGCTGCGCTCGAATTCGCTGGCATCGACGATAGGAGCCCGGAGAGGCGCTCTCGACACCTTCCGGTCCTGTGAGGGTCACCAGCCCAGTCGCTGCGCGTTTCGAAACGTCTCCTCGGTGGTCATCATTCTGGACCTCCTTCAGCGTCAAGACTCTGCCGAGGTCGTAATTCGCACCGTTGAAAGCACTGGCAACACTCGGGTGCCGCTGGTCGAGAAGGACGTCAGAGTCTTCCTCGCCCGTAAGCAGGGGCGCTGGC
>JBQTHK010000045.1:0-3655 GCA_052389935.1 Gemmatimonadota bacterium
GTCGCTCGGACTACCACGCTTGGCGCCCTCATGAACCTCAACTCACCGAACCGCCGGATGCGGACCCGCATGTCCGGTGGTGTGGGAGGGGAATGGTGAGGATCACTCACCATCCCCTATCCCGATCAGGCGCCGAGGGTTCAGCTGCCGGTTGTTATGATGAAGGCCACGTTCTGGCCGACGAGGGCGTGGGCGAAGCCGTTGCGGGCAAGTGTCACGACGGCGCGTCGCAGCTTTGGATCGGTTGTCCGCACCGTAACGCGCGGCGTCTGAACTGTTACGCGAGTCCGCCCGACCCGGGTTGTAGTGTTGACGAGCTGCCACTGGAGATCGACCGTGCCCTCCCGGAAACGGAATCCGCCGGGCAGGTAGGGCGCGAGACCGTTGGGTATAACTCCCCGGCCTGCTGCCGGTGGCCAGGCATTTCGGTCGGCGTGGTAGTTGAGCGCGGCCAGTCGTATCGCGTGGATATCGCCGACGATCGAGCGCGCCATCGTCTGGCTGCGCATGTCGGCGTAGCGCGGCAGTCCAAAGCGCGTGAGCAGACCGATGATCACCATCACCGTCATCAGCTCGATCAGGGAGAATCCACGGCGCCTGGAGGTTCGTGAGCGACTTTTCATCGGAGCGAGCTGGAGTCGGCGGACAGCGTGTCCATCGTGGTCGAATGGGAAAACGTCGTGCCGGCGAGGGCCACGCTCAGGGTAAAGCTGCGGCCCGCGGCCAGATAGGAGACCGAGTCCTCGATGCCCGCTTCCGCCAGTGAACGAGGGAGCCGTCCGTGCGAACGCTGGTAGTCGACAACTTGGGAGGCCAGAAGTCCCAAACCAGCGCGAGCCGCATTTCCTGTTGCGACAGGATCCGTAAACGGATCGACTGACCCCTCAGGCACCGGAGCGAGCCACACTGTAGCGCAAAGGACGGTTGCGATCACTCCTCCAACAGGGCTCTTCTTTCTCGGGGCTGCCGCCCTGGCCGCTTCGTCGTCGGCCTTCTTCTTTTCGATCAGGAACTCGGAAACGAGCCCCTTCACTACGTTCCTGGAGTCCGGGGAGGGTTCGCTCGCCGGCCCCGATGTCCGGGTGGCCATGTTGAGGATTCGCAGTTCTTGAAGGTGAGGATCGGCACGTGACGCCGGATTCTTGATGGTGACCGGGTGGGCGGCGCGACCCTTCAAGGGTGGTGGCTGCATCGCTAGGTTTCGGGTCCTTCTCGACAGGGCTGGGTAGCTCAGGTGGTTAGAGCACGGCACTCATAATGCCGGGGTCGTGGGTTCGAGTCCCACCCCAGCTATTGGAAAAAAAACCGCCCGCTTTCGCGGGCGGTTTTGACTTGCAAGGGCTGAGCAATGTCTACGGCAGCACTACCGACACGACCTTGGTCCCGATCGCCCCGTCGTCGTCAGTAACTGTCAGGGTGACGACGTGTGTACCAGCATGCAGACCCCAGCGAGCGGTCGCACCCGTTCTGGTCGGCAATCCGGGCGAAGTCCACGAGTACGCTGCGATGGTACCGTCTGTATCCATCGACGACGTGCCATCGAAGTCGCAGCGATACTCGCCGTTGGGTCGGAGCACGCAATTGTGGGTGAAGTCCGCAACCGGTGGCTGATTGGGCGGTGGTGCCGACCCCACTGAGATCGATTTGGTCAGTGAGTTGGTTGCACCCAGATTGTCCGTGACCTGGAGTGTCACAGAATAAGTTCCGGTGTGCAGACCCCACGTTGCAGTCGAGCCGGTGCGACTTGGCAGTCCCGGCGACGTCCAGAGGTACGCCGAGATAGTACCGTCCGGATCGCTCGAGGTGCTACCGTCGAAGGTGCACTTGAATTCTCCATTCGGGCGCAACGTGCAGGTGTGTGTGAACGCTGCGATCGGGTTCAGGTTGGGCGGCGGAGGCGTTCCACCGCCGATGTTGCCGGTGTAGACGAGGAGGTTCGGGGAGCCCACGCCCGGGTTCGTGATCTTGTTTGGCGTGGCGTCGGTCTTCATCTGTGCCTCGACCTGCGCTGGCGTCATTGCCGCGTTCGCGCCGAGGTAGAGGGCAGCGACTCCCGCAACGTGCGGCGAGGCCATCGAGGTGCCACTGATGGTACTCGTAGCCGAATTGCTCCCGATCCAGGCGCTCTTGATGCTCGACCCAGGGGCAAAGATGTCTGTGCAGGTCCCGAAGTTGGAGAAGCTGGATCGCGCGTCAGTGTTCGTGCTCGAATTGGTCGAGATGAGACCGTTGGTCACTCCGCGGCGGGCTGGCGATGAATTGCATGCGCTTGCGTTGCTGTTTCCCGAGGCGACGGCGAAGGTTACGCCACTGGCAACAAGGTTATCGGCGGCCGCGTCGGCGCTGGAGTTGATCCCGCCACCGAGGGAGGCGTTGGCGACCCACTGCTTGCCTGATGGCTTGTTGGCAATGACCCAGTTGATTCCCGAGATGAACCAGGACCACTGGCCGCTCCCTGCGCAGTCCAGCACGCGGACGGCATGGACGGTTGCACCCTTGGCGATTCCGTAAACTGTGCCGGCAACGGTGCCGGCGACATGTGTGCCGTGACCGTTGCAGTCGTTCGTGCCACCCGTGCCTCCAGCGTAGTTGACCCCATTTCCGACTCGGCCTGTGAACTCGGTGTGCGTCGCGTTGAGGCCGGTATCGAGGATGTAGGCGTCGACGTTGGAGGCGGTGTTCGGATAGGTATAGCTGTTGTCGAGCGGCAGGTTACGCTGGTCGACGCGGTCCTGACCCCATGACCCTACAGGCGACTGGACGCCCACGGCGTACGTTCGGGTGTCGGATTCGATGAAGCGGATGTCGGTGCGTCGACGCAACTCGGTGAGCGCCTGCGGAGAGAGCCGGGCCGCGAAACCATTGAGTGCCTGGTCCCAACGCGCGGTGATCGTTCCACCTTCGGCGACGACTGTCGCGACGGCATCGTTTTGCCCAGCCGCTCCCACACCATCGCGCAGGACGACTATGTACTCGTTGGGGACGGCCTGAAGAGCGAGGCTGCCGGTTGGCTCGATGAGCGGTGCGAGATGCTCACCAGGACCGGCCGGAGCTGGAGAGTCGGTACAAGCTGCAGCCGCAGCCACAATCAACAACGCCCTTCCGAACTTTGTGACCACTTGGGCCTCCTGGGGGGTTCAGGTCCATCTCTTCCGCGATCGCCTCGAAAGCGGCGCCGGGAATATGGGAGGGTATTGGACCCGCACTAGGACGAATGTCACAGTTCGGAGGATCGAGATGGCGAGGACGATGAGTACGATGAGGACGAGGATGAGGATGGCGAGGACGAGGATGAGGAGGATGAGGAGGATGAGGAGGATGAGGATGACGAGGATGTTGAGGCGGATTGAGGCCCTCCTCGCCGTCGGGGTGGTGGGGCGGCGCGGATGGGCCACCCTTCCTCGCCTTCGGGGCCGGTGGTGGGGCTGAGGGGCAGCCCTCCTCGCCGTCGGGGTGGTGGCGGCGCGGATGGGCCCCCCTCTTCGCCGTCGGGGCGGTGGCCGGGTGCGGATGGGGCCCCCTCCTCGCCTTCCGGGCGGTGGCGTGGTGTGGATGGGCCCCCTCTTCGCCTTCGGGGCCGGTGGTGGGGCTGAGGGGCAGCCCTCCTCGCCCTCGGGGCGGGGGCCGGGTGTGGATGGGCCCCCTCCTCGCCCTC
>JBQTHK010000046.1:0-6052 GCA_052389935.1 Gemmatimonadota bacterium
TACCTGGTCTCGAAGGGTGCGGATGTCAGGGCGGTTGCCCGGAACGGAATGACCACGGCCGACATGGCAAACGGCCCTGTGCAGCGCATCTCACCCTATCCCGAAACGGTCAGGCTGCTCGAAAGCCTGGGTTCGAAAAACAACAATCGCTGTGTAGCCTGCTGACGGATCGCCGGTCGTACCGGGTATCGTCAGGGGTCGCTGAATCCCTGCATGCGACCTGGGGGCCGACGCCAGCATGGCTCGGTCAGCGGGCTGCAGCCCGCAACACCTGATACTGGGCCACAGCTGCCTCCACCTTGAGCTCGATCGCCTTGCGCCCGATCCCGGCGGTGGCCTTCGTCGGATCGCCATTTACGCCAGAGTCGGGAGAGCCACCTCCGGGTGCCAGCTTGTCGAGGCGGATCCCCGCCGGAAACACGTGCAGCAGCTGCGACGTATCGGTGGTGCCCGCGTGAGTACCGACCGTGGCTGCATCCCATCCATAGGTCGATAACAGCCACTCACGAAGCTGCAGCCGCGCCTTCTGGTAATACTCCACCAGGGCGTGGACCCTCGTGCCGGTACCAGCCCACTCCTTGTTGAGAGAGTCCGCAACCACCGTAAGTCCGCGCTGATTACCGCCGCTGTCGCCAATGAGGAGGATATCGGTGAATCCGTGGACCCGGAGACTGCGGGCCGCTGCATCGAGCAGCCGCTCATAAGCGGGTGAGGGGTTGGAGATCACCCCCGGCTTGTCGCCAAAGCCCGCGCGTGTGTAATCACCCTCCGGCACATACTGGATCGTCGGGGCTACAAGAGTGTTGCCAAGCCGCTGCGCGATCTGGCCGGCCGCAAACGTCACGATGTAGTTGTGCTTCCCCAGCACCATGTGAGGTCCGTTCTGCTCCGTCCCTCCGGTCGGAACGATCACTGCGCGGCTCCCCGCGGCAATCGCATCGCGGACCTCGGTCCACGTCATCCGCTCGATGAACGGAGCGCCTGGTGACTGCTGTGCCGCTGGCGTCGTCACCCCCGGACCGGCCAGCAAGGCCGGACCGATCAGGCCGCGCAGAAGCATCGATCCCGGGAATCTCATGGCCGGCCGCCTCCCGCAGTCGCAGCGATACTCGCCCTGATCTGAGCAACTGCATTGTCAATCTTGATCTGCAGCATCCGCTCTCCCAGTTCGGGCGTTGCTTTCGTCGGATCGCCATTGACGCCGCTGTCAGGAAAGCCGCCGCCCGGTGCCAGCCGATCGCGCCGCACCAGTGACGGATTGACGAACATCAGTTCCGACGTATCCATCATGCCTGCATGTGTGCCTATCTGCTCAGCGCTGTAGCCTAACGACCCGAGCCATGCCCGGACGTCGGCTGTGGATTTTGTGTAGTAATCACCGATGAAGTGGGCACGTGCGGCCGACCCCTTCCACTCCTCGTTGAGAGTCGCCGCGACAGCACGCATCCCGTTCTGATTCCCCCCGGAGTCGCCGATCAGCACTACATCTCTGAAGCCGCCGGCGCGGAGACTCCTGGCAGCATGCAGCAGGAGCTCACGAAAGCGGTCCTCGGGGAGCGTAATCGTCCCCGCCTTGGTCATGTGGCCACGGGGCGGGTCCCAGCTCCCCTCAGGCACGTATGTCACGATCGGTGCGACGATCGCGTTGCCCAGCGCGCGCGCGATCCTGTTCGTCGTGAACTCGAGAACGAACTTGTGCTCTCCCATCACCATGTGCGGCCCTTTCTGCTCGGTCCCCGCGGTGGCGATGATGACCGTCGTCTTGCCGGCGCGGATCAGATCACGCAGCTCGTCCCACGTCAGTTCTTCAAGGACAACCGTGTCGGGGATCCGTTGTGCACGAACACCGCCCACGGCGGCGAACATCGCGAGCGCGAGGATGGTCGGCCTGAGTTTCATGATTCAACGCATCGGCTGTGATGTACCAAGATGCGCCCGCTGCCGGCGGTTGTCCAACCGCGCCCGGGCTCTGTTTGACGACGAAAGCAGGTCGCGCGGTCGTTTCAGGCCGCTGGCGCTCTCCCGGCGTCCGTCGCATGCGATCTCACCCTGTCTCTAAGCACGTACTGCCTGCCAAGCCACACGGTAAGGACGATCCATGCGGCCGAGAGCGGTACCATCGAGAACGCGAGCCCCGAAAGGCCCAGGCCGAATACCCCCATCCACGTATAGGACCACGCACCAACCTGGTCGCCGAGCCGGTAAACAAAAGTGTCGCTGAAATGTTTGGCCTTGTACTTGTCGCGTCGTTCGACGACGGTGAACAGCGCCTCTCGCGCCGGGCGCTGGATCGCGAAGTTGCCGGCCCTCCTCATGACCTGGAACACCACCAGTACCGCCAGCGTCGGTGCGAGAGACATCACGCCAAAACCGACGAGGGTCACGACCGGCAGGAACGCCAACGCAAAACCGACACCCAGCCACTTCATTACCCGACCGGTGAGAAAGAGCTGGGCAAACAACGTCAGCACATTGACGGCGATGTCCATCGAGCCAAACACGCGGACGCGCGTGTCCCGGTCGTCACCAAAGACACGCTCGACGATATCCACCTGCTGGAAGTAGAGGAACGTCGACGAAATCGTGTAAAAAAGGATGAGTGCGGCAATACCAAGCAGGTAAGGCGTCGAGAGCACACGCCGGACTCCGTCCCAGACCCCGCCGCCGATCACTTCACGCGACTCCGTCGGCACTACAGCTGCCGCTGGCACGAGTCCCTCGGCCTCCTCCGCGCTCTTCAATTCCACTTCCTTGCGGTCGAGTACCCGCGAGGCGTGTACAGCGCCTTCGAGAATCAGCGCGGACACAACCAGGAGGTTGAGCGAGCCGAGTACGCCAACGAGTGTCGTTGTGATCGTGGCGCCGAGCATCGCGCCCACCGTGCCACCCACCGCAACCATGCCGAACAGACGGCGTCCCTGGCCGGGGCGGAACAAGTCAGCAATCAGAGACCAGAAGACCGAAACTACAAAGAGATTGAAAACACTGGTCCAGATGAAAAAAACCCGCCCAACCCAGATGCTCTGTGCCGGGTCGACCGAGCGGAACACCAGGTAGAAGACGATCAGGTTGAGGATAAAAAAGCGATACGCCCATGCGATGAACCGGCCACGGGGCATGCGCGAGACCAGCGCCGTATACGCCGGATGCACGATGAACATTCCGACCATCGTGCCGGTGAAGAGCCAGGCAAGATTCTCGACGCCGCTCGCTGCACCCATATCATCCCTGATCGGACGGATGACGTAGTAGGCACACAAAACGAGGAAATAGTACGCCGATGCCCAGAGAACCACGGGCATCTCGCCAGCGCGTGCTCCGAGCGCACCGGCAAGGCGATCAGTGAGTCGGTCCCGACCGGTCATCGGCTGTCGTGCAGTCGTCGCGGCCGGCGCGATCACCGGCCGCGACTGGAAATATCAGACCTTCTCCAGAGCGATTCAGCTGCCGCGCGGCGGAGGAGGAGGCAGTGCGTCGACCAATTCGACGATGCGGCGACGCATCGCCTCGTTGGGGAGCCTGCCGATTCCGCCGCCAATATTGTCGAGCATGTTGCGCGCCTGGCTGGTCGCCGGCGTAACCGCGGTGACCGCGGGATGGGCAACGATCCACTTGAGGAAGAACTGCGCCCAGGTCGTGGCGTCGAACTCCCGGGCCCAGTCCGGCAGCTCTCGACCCGCTGCCCGGCGGAAGAGACTCGTGCGGCCAAAAGGCACGTAGACGAGAACGCCGATCTTTCTCTCCAGAGCGAGCGGGAGGATCTTCTCCTCGACGCCGCGATTATCGACGGCGTAATCCACGCCGATGAAGTCGATTGGCTCGTTGCGCATGATGGTTTCGAGCGCCGTGTACTGCCCGTCGCTCGTGGTCGTGACGCCCGTGTAACGGATCCGACCCTGCGCCTTGAGCTCCTTGAGGATTCCGAGCTGGACAGGAACGTCTCCGAGATTGTGGACCTGGATGAGGTCGACCTTCGGCTTCTTGATGAGTGCGAACGACCGTTCAATCTGCGTACGGGCCGCAGCCGGGTCGGCGCTCCCGGTTCCGCGACCGGCAACGTTGACCTTGGTCGCCCAGAAGATCTTGTCGACAGCCCCCATCTCGTTGAGAAGGTTCCCGGCCGCTTGTTCGGAGGCACCGTAGCTGGGCGCGGTATCAAAGACCGTCGCCCCCTTGTCGATCATTGCCTGAAAAACTGCTCGCAGAGCGCTCAAGTCCTCCGATCGCGCAACCTGGGAGAAGGTCGCTGAGCTGCCGAGACCGATGACCGGGATAAGCTCCCCGGAACTCGGAATTGCCCGGCGGATAAGCTGGCCCTGCTGCAGTGCCTGGAGTAATCGCGGAGTGAGGCTCAATGTTGCACCTGCGGCGGCCGTCACCCCCAGCCATTCACGTCGATTGATCATTTTGCTCCTCTTTCCGGTATCCGGTAGTGAAGATGAACGCCTGCATCATACGGCCTCGGCGGGGCCTTCGCTGAGCGTTGCCGTCGACGGTTACCGTCGTTTCAGTTCATGACACACAATCAGTGACAAGTGTGATTGGACCTCGCCGAGTGAACCGCCTGAGGGCGTGGAATGGACTGGCTGCAGCGACCTTGCTGGCCGGGGTTTTCGCCTGTGAGCAGGCGGGAAGGGCGGCCGACGCTCAATCGACCGGCGCTGGAGGCACCGAGACCGCCCCGCCTGCAGCCGGAGCCGCGCCTGCCGCGAAGGTGCGGCCAGACTCTGTACGCGCCCTTTACGTGAATGCGTGGGCGGCAGGCTCGCGGTCCCGAATGTCCCAGCTCATCCGGATAGCGGACAGCACCGAGATCAACGCCTTTATCATCGACATCAAGGAATCGGACACCTACCTTACGTATGCGCCGACGGCGATTGCGCTCGCGCGCGAGATCGGGGCGGACCGCCGGCCGGCGTCGACGTGGCTGCCGGAACTTGTGGATACACTCGCGAGCCACGGCATTCACGCCATCGCGAGGATCGTCGTGTTCAAGGACAGACAACTGGCGGAGCGGCGCCCCGACCTGGCGATCCGGCACACCAGCGGCGGAGTGTGGCGTGACAACAAGGGGATAGCCTGGGTCAACCCATACGACGAGCGGGTCTGGGAGTACAACGTCGCGATCGCGGCCGAAGCTCTGGAGATGGGCTTTGCCGAGGTCCAGTGGGACTACGTCCGGTTCCCGGACGTCACGGAGCGGGCCCGTTCGACGATGACCTTCCCCGGGCACTCAGGAAAGTCGCGAGCCGACAACATCCGCGACTTCATCCTCTACTCCAAGAGCAAACTGCAGAAGTACTCAGTGCCGGTCACAGCGGACGTCTTTGGTCTTGTCACTCACCTCGAAGACGATGTCGGCATCGGTCAGCAGTGGGAAAAGGTCATAGCGGCCGCTGACGTCGTGCTGCCGATGGTATACCCGTCGCACTACTATCGCGGTCAATACGGCTTCGAACGGCCGCTGGCCAATCCCTACGAGATCGTGCGAATGGCAGTTACCGACGCGGTCGAGCGCACGAACTGGCTCAGGGATTCTGCGGGTGTTGAAGTGGGCGAGGTCATGCCCTGGCTCGAAGCGATGAGCATCAGGGGTGCCAGTTACGGTCCGGCCGAGCTGCGCGAGCAGATTGCGGCTGTGCACGACGCGGGAGCTGCGAGCTGGGCACTCTGGAACCCTGGTTCTCGCTTTGAAGCGTTTGTCCCAGCGTTGCGTCGCGCGGACGGCTCACCTTCGCCGCTGGAACGGTCCGGCTGGCGGTCTCCGGTCTGGAGCGTGCCGCGCCAGCGGCTGAGCCGGCTCGTTACCCGCCGCGACCGGGCTCGGGCGGCGGACTCGACGGGAAAGGAAACGCCGCCGGCAGGGCCGGCGGCGCGGTGAGAGAAGGGCAGGGTGGGCGGGGCCCCCCCGGGGGGGGGGGGCCCGGCGCGCGCGCGCGCCCCGCGCGCCCCCCCGCCGCCCGCGCCCCCCCCCCCCCCCCCCCCCCCCCCCCCCCCCCCCCCCCCCCCCCCCCCCCCCCCCCCCCCCCCCCCCCCCCCCCCCCCCCCCCCC